>NZ_JBAQCR010000310.1:0-57859 GCF_049294395.1 Prosthecobacter sp. | reverse complement strand
GAGCAGCAGCCTCGGCTTTGGCTTTCGGACGCAGGGAGCCCAGACCGTCAAAAATAAAGGCCAGCACCCAAAGCAAAACAGCCCCGCCGAGAACTGATCCGATGATCAGATTGAGAACAGACCAGATGGAGGAGGATTTTTCCGAAGTAGAGGAGGGCGCGGACATGGGCTAGTGGGTGGGGATTGAGCCCCCATCAGAGCACAGCAGCGCCTGAAAGCAACCGCCGTGTGCCTTACGGCTTCGCGCCCGCCGTCACCTCCGCCATCGCCCGCCCGATCTGGGGTGAAATCAGGTCCAGCAGGTCGTTGTGATGCCCGCCAGGAACGGCGTAAAAAGTCACCGCCTGCGGGTGGGCCGCCGCCAGCTCCGCCCCCATGCGCACGGGGATCACTTCATCCTCCGCGCCATGGAAAATCACGAACCGCGCCCCGGCACGGGAGGCCACGTGGCGCAGCGTTGCGCGGTTGTTGAAGCGGTGCTGGTTCAGGTAGCACAGCGGCCAGCCGAGCACGATGCGGCCCATGTCCGTCATTGTGGTAAAAGGGGACATCAGCACCCCGCGCCGGATGTCCAGATCATCCGCCGCCATCAGGGCCGCCGCAGAGCCCAGGGAATGGCCCAGTACCGCCAGACGGGGCTGCAGTTCGGCCTGGGTGGTGTGCAGGTGCCTGGCCAGCACCTCCACCGCCGCTTTCCCGGATTCCCGGATTCGCGCCGGGCTCGGGGTGCCCTCGCACTCGCCATAGCTGGGATAATCGACCAGCAGATAGGCGAAGCGGTCGTCCCACGTGGCGGTCTCATAAAGCCAGTCGAGCGCCAGGGATCCATTTCCGGCAAAGCACAGCCAGAGCGTCTGCGGCAGGCCGCTGGCAGGTCTGCGCGCGGGAATGTAGAAGGCCGTCTGGTGGCCCTGAGACGTCTCAAAAAGCACGCGCTCCCCCCTGTCGGCCTGCAGCATGCTCTCATACTCCGCCCGGTAAGGATTCGGGTGGTAGATCAGGCTGGACTGGCAGCTGAGCAGAAAGATCACCGGTGTGAGGATGAGTATGGCGACGAGGCGCAGCAGGCGTTTCCAGAGAGGCATGGGGATTCAGTCCGGGGAATAGGTTTTAGACTTCACCTTCCCGTTCTCGAAAACCAAGAAAATACCTTCGCAATTCGGTTCCGCTGAATGTTCCGGATGCATGAAAAACGTCAGGCTTTTCTCTTCATCAATGATGATCTGCGGCTTTTGGCGGGGGCCGCCTTCCGGGTAAAGCTGCGTCTGCAAGGCCATGACCTCCTCCCGTGTCATGCCCAGCCGGATGCCTTCGTAAAAGGATTTGTAGCTGCGGTAGCGGGCGTCCATCCACTCCGGATGCATGGCGTACACCACCAGCCCGGCCGGGGCCAGCGTCACCAGGGCGATGAGCACCAGAAGTACCTTCAGCCCCCAGCTGCGCACCCGGAACACGGTGATCAGCATGATCACCGTGGCCACGGCACCGAGCACAGCCAGAATAACGATGGGATGGGTGGAGGAACTCATGCGCCGGGCATGCTGAGTGATGCCGCAGGGAAAGGCGATCAAAAAAATAGTCCCTCCCCTTCCCGCTTCAGCCCGATTTCAGTACCACCGAAACAAGATCGCATGCCGATGTACTCGTGAGCCATGCAACCTGCCGATTCCGCCACCACGTTTGAAGCCGCCGTCACCGACGCCGGGATGACGGTGCAGGGCCTAAATGCAGCCACCGCGCTGGCGCAGATGGAGGCCTTCTACCGCGATATGCGGGCGGAGAACTGCATCCTGGATGAAGAGGGCGACTCCTTGCACTGCCAGTGGGGCGTGAACGGGCAGGGCGCGGACAAAACCTTCCAACTCGAGTTCTCCCGCCACTTCATTGAACCCGGAGACGAAGATGAGGACGGCATGAGCGAGCTCTCTCTGACCCTGACCTACGCGCCTGACCCTGAGCTGATGGCCCTGGAGCCCGGCACCTGCCAGTGCAGCCTGCCCACGGAGCTACCGGAGTTTGAAAAATCTGTCCGCGCCAGCCCGCCTTTCCAGACCCTCGCTGCGCTCAAGCCGCAGCAGACGGCGCTGGCCTGGTGGCTGACGTGACACCTGCGGCAGCCTCCATCCGCTGCTGATCGCCCCGCCCGGATGCGGAGCGGGATTCGTATCCATACTGGGACGCGCAACGCGCACCAACCACCCCCCTCAAGCCATGAAAACCATTCTCGCACTCATCGATTTTTCCGATGTCAGCCCTCAAGTCCTCGAGCAAGCGGAAGAGCAAGCGAGGGCGTTCGGGGGGAATGTGGTTCTCGTCCACGTCGTGCCGCCGGAACCGCTGGTGGTGGATTTTGAGCCGCCTGCTGTCCCGCCGGACGTGTTTAAATCACGCCAGCAGCAGTTGTTCCTCATGCGCGACACCTTGATCGATCACGGAGTGCAGGCCACGGCGCAAGTGTTTGGCGGCCTGCTGCTGGAGACCGTACTGGACCAGATCGCAAACATCGCCCCCGACATCATCCTCATGGGCTCTCATGGACATGGCGCGCTATACCACCTGTTCGCCGGCAGCGTTACCACCGGCGTCATCCAGCAGGCCAGTCGCCCCGTGCTGGTCATCCCGAGCGTGCCCGCCCCAGAAACCCATCTGGTGAAAATGGCCGCCAAGAAAGCCCAGCTCGCACGAGTGGGCCCGCTGGGCGGAGTTCCCGCGCCGATTTGATTGCAGGACGAAGAGGAAGTTTTGCTTATCCCCCGCCGCCGCCCACCATGCCTGCATCCGGCGTGGTCATCCGGGCAGGATCCAGCGCCTCGTTCAGCTCCGCCTCTGTGATGCCCAGCTGTGCAAGCTGTTGTAGGCAGAGCTCTCGCACGGGCGTCCCCGTTTTGGCGCTCTGCTTCGCGATTTCAGCGGCCTTGTCGTAGCCGATTTTGGAATTCAAGCCGGTCACCATCGCGAGGCTGTGCTCGATGAAATTCGTGCAGCGCTCCCCGTTCGCCACGATGCCTCTCACACAACGTGAGGCGAAGAGCGCGGTGACATTGGTCAGTAGCTCGATGCTTTCCAGCAGCGCCGCCGCGAGTGCGGGCATCATGACGTTCAGTTCCAGATTCCCGTTGGCGGCGCACCAGGTGACAGTGGTGTCGTTGCCCATGACCCGGGCGCAGACCTGCATGAGGCTTTCGCACATCACGGGGTTCACCTTGCCGGGCATGATGGAGCTCCCGGGCTGAGTGGCAGGAAGCATGATCTCACCGATCGCACACTGCGGGCCGGAGCTGAGCCAGCGCAAGTGTCATTGGCGATCTTGAAAAGGCTGGTGGCCACGGTCTTGAGCTGGCCGCTTGCCTCCACGAGGGCGTCCTTCGCGGACTGCGCCTCGAAGTGATCCTGCGCCTCGCGGAAAGGCAGGCCGGTCTTTTCAGCTAGCAGCGGGATGGCGCGCGCGGGCATCTCCGGGTGGCTGTTCAGTCCTGTCCCCACCGCCGTGCCCCCAAGCGGCAGCTCCATGAGGGCGTTCAGCGCCTTGTGCACGCGACTCACCGCCAGCTCCGCCTGCCGTGCGTAACCCCTGAACTCCTGCCCCAGGCGCACCGGCGTGGCATCCATCAAATGCGTGCGGCCGATTTTGAGCACCTCCCAGAACTCCTCCGCCTTCGCCGCCAGCGAATGCTGCAGCGTTTCCAGCGCCAGAAGAAGCCTCCGGTTCAACTCCTGCGCCACGGCGATGTGCACCGCCGTGGGAAAGGTGTCGTTGCTGGACTGCCCCATGTTCACATGGTCATTCGGATGCACGGGGTCCTTCGCTCCGAGGGGCCTGCCGACGATCTGGCAGGCGCGGTTTGCGACCACCTCGTTCACATTCATGTTCGTGCTCGTGCCGGAGCCGGTCTGATAGATGTCGATGACGAAATGCGCATCGTGCCTGCCCTCCGCCACCTCCAAGGCCGCCTGCTCAATGAGCGCCGCATTGTGCTGCTGCAGCAGTCCCAGCTCCTCATGCACACGCGCCACCGCCCATTTGATAAGCCCATAGGCGTGAATGACCGGCAGCGGCACACAGCGCCCGCTGACGGGGAAATTGAGCACCGCCCGCTGCGTGCTCGCGCCATAGAGCGCCTCCGCCGGCACGGCCATCGCCCCCATGCTGTCTGTCTCGGTGCGCGTGTTCATGGCAGAGGATACGCACGTCATGAGCGGAGGGGAGATGGCATTCACCCCCCTTCCTCACCTTACCGGTGTCCAGCGCAGGCGGTAGAAATAACTTCCGGCGGTCTGGGTGGGCTGGAACGTGTGGGTGAAGGACGGGATGGTGTCCGCGGTGCGGAAGGTCTGCTCAGTGGTCCAGGGATCGACCAGATTGGGGGAGCTTTCGATGGTGTAACTGACGCGGGGATCGAGACTGGATGCGCTGAGCTGCAACTGAGCGCCGGTGAGGGTGGCGGTCAGCGCGGGCCCGCTGCCAAGCTGGGCATCCCAGGCCAGTCCGTATGAGCGGCTGCTCGAATTTGCGGTGACGACGAGGACGTACTGGCCGGGCGGGAGATTGTAGCAAAAGAGGTGCTCCACATTGTCCACGCTGCTGGTCGAGGAATAAAGCGCGGTGGAGCCGGGCGTGAAGCTGGTGGAGGCGTAGAGCTTCAGATTGAGGTCTGACAGAGTGCTGGTGTACGAGCCGGGAAAACCATCGACCGTGCGGTGCCAGGTGACGGCCGCGGAGAACGTGGTGGCGTAGCGCCCGGCGGGGATGCTGAAGAAATAACGCCGGCCCGAAGAGTTGGTGGTGCTGGTGGAAAAATCCCAACCGCGTGAGGGGGATTCAGTGCTGGTCGAAAAAGCATGCTGGCCCGCCTGCTGGATGTAGTAAGCGTTGCGGATGTTCAGCTCGCCAGCGCCGAAGACGGCGTCATACGGTGTGGCATCGGACTGGCGCACCCATTGCGGCAGATTTTGTTTCGATGCTCCTGCCAGCATCTGCGCCTTGATGACCTGGGGCTTTTCCGCGTTGGTGTTGCCCATGGCCACGGCAGACTGCAGCAGCGCCGCTCCTGTGCCTGCGATGGCCGGTGCGGCATAGCTGGTCTCCCCGACATTGACCACGAGATCGGGCTTCATGCGTCCGGAGCCATCCGTGTTGGTGCCGCCCAGGCTGTGGACGCCGGAGCGGAGGCCGGCGGTGAGGGCATGGTAATTGTTCCCCAGCAATGCTGGCAGCGCCCCGGTGTTGTTGTCCAATGGCACGGTGACGATGCGACCATCTCGATTGATGAGAAAGTCCAGACTCCGCAGCAACTGCGGGTCCGTGGTGGCGTCCGTAGTGCCTTTCCAACTGTGATTCTGCACCCTGCCCGGCAGGACTTCCGGGCCGGAGCCGGTGTAAATCCGGTTGATGAAGTCGAGCGCGGTGTAGTTGTGGATTTCCGTGGCTCCCTGAGCGATGCCGGTGCCATTGGCATAATAAAAGGAGGCCACGGACTGCGCATGGCTCAGCACCACCCCTGCACCGGACTCGGCGAAAAACGTTTTGCCGGTGTATGAGCCGGCACCGGCAAACGAGCCGGGGCCGCCGTCCTGCGGCAGGTAGTTGGGCGGCGAGGTCTGATCATTGGCTTCGGACTGCATCAACACGATGCCCGCGCCAGTCGGCACCGCAGCGCCCAGCTCGGCGGCCAGCTGAGTGTAGCCAATGTCATCCCGCCAGTCCGCACGCACTCCCACCTGCGCCGCCAGCAGCAGCACAGCAACCACGCAGAGGCGTGAGAATGGGAAAGTTTGGAGAACTGGGGGAATGATCACGCGGTGTGTTAAAGACAGCACTGAGGCGCTGGCGTTAATCTAAAAAGCAAAAAAGACCGCCAGTTGCACACCGGCGGTCTTTTGATTGAAACAACTTTGCTACTTTCAGAGCTGGGCGAGTTACTTCACCTCGGCCAGCACGCGCTTGATGTCAGCGGCCTGCTGGTCGGTGGCGGCCGAGTAGTCCTGCCAGACCACTTTGCCATCCTTGATGAGGAAGCAGCTGCGTGAGGCGAGTGAGAGCAGGCCTTTGAGCATCTTCTTCACCTTGAAGGCTTCGACGATCTTGCCTTCTGGATCGGCGATGAGGTCATACGGAAGCGTGAACTTGTCCTTGAACGCCTTCTGCGACTCCGCCTTGTCAAAGCTGACACCCAGCACCTGCACGCCTTCTTTGGAGAGATCCGCAAAGGCGTCCCGCAAAGAGCAGGCCTGCTTGGTGCAGCCGGGGGTGTCGGCCTTCGGGTAGAAGAAGACCACCGTCGGCCCCTTCTTGTACACATCGGCGAAGTTCACCGTGGCACCGTCCTGGTTGATGCCAGAGACCACCGGAGCGGGGTAGCTGACTTTTTCGCCTTCGCCAGCGTTGGCGGTTCCAAAGAGTGCGCTGAGCATGGACATGGTGATAAGAAGGAAGAGACGCGTTTTCATGAGGGGCTACGGTTGGGATGGATTATTCGATGCTGACTTTGATGCCGGGGATGGCGGCGCTGAGTTCTTTTACGCCGGGCTTGGTGGCCTTGGACTGCCAGAGATGGACATTCTTGAGGCTTTTGATCTTAGACAGGTGCTTCAATCCGGCGTCCGTGATCTCGGTGCCGTAGAGATTCAGGGTCTCGAGTTTTTTCAGCCCGATGAGGGATTCGAGGCCGGCATCAGTGATTTTGGTCTGGCGTAAATCGAGCGATACCAAGCGCGGCAGCTGGCCGATCGTCTTCAAGGCACCGTCGGTGATGATAGTGCGCCCCAGATCCAGCTGCACGATGTTTTCCTTGAGCGGCAGAATTTCGGCCACCTTGGCGTCATCGCACTTCGAGACTCCCGTGAGGAAATCCACCCGCACCAGCGGGCTGTCCACCTTCACCGGAGAGACCTGGGCACCGGCGGCCTTCGCCTTGGCCAGCACGCCGTCAGAGAGGGGCTTCACCTCTTTTTCAAGAGCGGCATAAAACAGATCGTGCGGACGCGGCTTGTAAGGCTTCGCGGATTCCGTCATCGCGCCTGCGGGCATGCCTTCCACACTGCCGACCCAGCCGCCGAAGTCCGCACCTTCCTCGATCCACTTCTTGAGCAGGGCGATTTCTTCCTTCGTCAAATCTTCGCCCTTGGAGGGCATGTGGCCGTCGTCATCCTTCGGCAGCGTGACGGACTCATAGATGCCGCTCTTGTCCGGGGCGCCGGGCGTGAGCACGGGCCCGTTTTCACTGCCTTTCAGGATGGCCCAGGAAGCATCCAGCCGCAGTCCGGCCTTGGGTTCCTTCTTCTGGCCGTTTTCCACATGCGGAGCCTTGTGACAATCAACGCATTTCTTAGTAATGACGGGCAGCAGGTCTTTTTCAAAGCTGACCGCTGAATAGGCTGAGGACGCAATCAGGCAAACGCTGATCATGCAGGGGAAACGAAACGTCGGGGTGGACATGAGGTTGGAGGAAGGTGATAGAGCTGAATCGCTCGCGAGGCGCGTCAGCTCGCAAGATTTGGACAGGGATAACGCTTGCTTGTTCTCCTTGTTGCAGAGAATTAATGACAACCAACTTAGGACAATGAGCACACCTCCAAACGCCACGGCCCCCTCGTCATCCAAAGTCCAGATCGAAGCAGACACTCTCTTACGCCGCAATACTCTGGCCATCGTCATGGGTGGTGGGGCAGGCACGCGTCTTTTCCCTCTGACTGAAAACCGCGCCAAACCCGCCGTGCCCCTCGCCGGCAAGTATCGCATCGTCGATATCCCGATCAGCAACTGCATCAATTCCGGGCTGCGCCAGGTGTACGTGCTCACCCAGTACAACAGCGCCTCGCTCAACCGCCATCTCGCCCGCACCTACCGCTTTGATCAGTTCACCCGCGGCTTTGTGGAGGTGCTCGCAGCGCAGCAGACTCCCGATGGTGAGCGCTGGTACCAGGGCACCGCCGACGCCGTGCGGCAGAACCTGCGCTACTTCCTCGAAGGCGACTACGACTACTTCCTCATCCTCAGCGGGGACCAGCTCTACCGCATGGACTACCGCATGCTGATGCGCCAGCACGTCGCCACCAATGCGGACATCACCATCGCCACGATTCCTGTCGATGCCGAGGCCGCAACGTCGTTTGGCATCATGCATTCCGATGAAGACGGCCGGATCTATGAGTTTGTGGAAAAGCCCAAGGATCCTGAAGTCCTCGAAAAGCTGCGCATCCCGCCTTCCACTTTGAAGACCATGGGCATTGATCCTGTGGAGTCGCGCTTCCAGGCCTCCATGGGCATCTACCTCTTCCACCGCGATGTGCTCATCGAGTGTCTCGACAACACGCTCAACGACTTCGGCAAGCACATCATCCCCACCGCGATCAAGAACAAGCGCGTCTTCAACTTCAACTTCCAGGGCTACTGGGAGGACATCGGCACCATCCGCAATTTCTTCGACGCCAACCTCGACCTCTGCCGCCTGGTGCCGCAGTTCGACTTCTTCGAAAGCTCCGCGCCCATCTTCACCCATGCCCGCTTCCTGCCTGCCACCAAGATCAATGGTGCCACCATCCGCGGTGCGCTGATCGCCGACGGCAGCGTGCTCACCGACGCCCACATCGAAACCGCCGTCATCGGCCTGCGCGCCAAGATCGAGCCCGGCACCACCATCCGTGACTGCATCATCATGGGTGCAGATTACTACGCCGGTGCCGTCGGCACCGATCCGAACCGCCCGCCTCCCGGCATCGGCCGCAACTGCCGCATCGAGCGCGCCATCATCGACAAGAACGTCCACATCGGCGACAACGTGGTCATCACTCCCGAAGGCAAGCCGGACAACATGGACGGCGAAAACTTCTACATTCGCGACGGCATCATCTGCATTCCGAAAGACGCCATCATCCCGTCCGGGACGTGGATCTGAGCCACGCCAAGACCCCACGCAACACCGGAGGACCGGCACGTTCACCGTGGGTGCCAGCTCACGGTTTGCAGGCAAACCGACATCGCCAGGACGGGTTGTATCCGCCCTCTGGGCTTCCGGCCTCTCAGATCATATGACATGCCGCCTCTTGCAAATGCCCCATACGCCCAGCACCAGCAGAGCACAAATGCCTGCGGCTGCCATCATCCCCTCACGCCACCGCCTCGCCCCTTCGGCGCGAATCGCACGCGCTCCGGCGCTCTCAGCAAAAACCCGCCGATGCAAAGAGGGCGAAGCCACCTTGAGCACCTCCAGATCATCATCCGTAAACTCCTCCGGCAACAGCGCAGTCCGCCGCAGGATCTCCGGCAGCGTAGCCGTGCGGTCATCGAGAACCATCAGTTCCTCCACATCAAAGCACGGCGCCCCTTCACTCCGGTGAAGAATCACAATCAACCTCTGCCCTTTCTTGAAGTGCCACAGCCTGCCCCAGTCTTCATCAATTGGAACGTAAGGTGATTGCTCATAGCTGGCCTGGAGCACCGCCGTTTGAACGCCCGCGATTTGGTCCAGATACCCATAAGCGGAATCCACGCGCAGCGTGCATGACTCTGAGAGCCGGGTCTGCTGCGGCTGGCGGTCTTCTTCAGCCGCCACCTCCGTGACCGTGCCGAGCAGAAACGCCTGGGCAGCTCCATTCGCAGGGAGCCTCGGCGCACTCTGGATCACCAGCTCCCGCCCGCCGGTTCCCACCGCGATTTCTGGCAACGGCCCGCCATAGCCAGCCAGGCAGGTCGTGCCAGTGAGGAGCCAGGCAAGCCACCGCATCCCATCACCCCCTCATCGCGCGCTGGCGCAGGAAATGATCGGCCAGCACCAGATGCACCATGGCCTCCACCATCGGCACAGCGCGTGGCAGCACGCAGGCATCGTGGCGGCCGCGTGCGGAAAGGGTGGTGTCCTCGCCAGTGTTGGTCACGGTCTTTTGCTCGCGCAGCACGGTGGCCGTAGGCTTGAAGGCCACACGGAAGACGATCTCCTCGCCATTGCTGATGCCGCCCTGAATGCCGCCGCTGCGGTTCGTGCGGGTGCGCACCTTGTCACCGTCCATGTAGAATTCGTCGTTGTGCTCCAGGCCCGTCATCGTCGTGCCGCCAAAGCCGCTGCCGATTTCAAATCCCTTGGTCGCAGGCAGACTCATCATCGCCTTGGCGAGATCCGCCTCCAGCTTGTCGAACACCGGCTCTCCAAGCCCCGTCGGCACGCCGCGCACGACGCACTCAATGATGCCGCCCACGCTGTTGCCTTCGCTGCGGATCTTCTCAATGAGATCGATCATCTGCTCCGCCGCCACGGGATCGCAGGTGCGGACGATGTTGGATTCGATCACCGACGAATTGAGCTCCGCGCCCACGGGCACTTTCGCCTCGATGTGCTGCACCGTTTTCACGTAAGCCAGGCATTCGTAACCCGTGAGCGAATGCTGCAGCACCTTGCGCGCGATGGCACCGGCAGCCACACGGCCGATCGTCTCGCGTGCGCTGGAACGTCCGCCGCCGGAGACGGCGCGGATGCCGTACTTGGCGTCGTAGGTGTAATCCGCGTGGCTGGGGCGGTAGGCCTGCTGCATCTCCGTGTAGGCCGAAGGGCGCTGATCCGTGTTGCGCACCAGAATGCCGATGGGCGTGCCGAGCGTGAGGCCATCCAGCACGCCGGAAAGGATCTCCGCCTTGTCGTCCTCTTTGCGCGGCGTGACGATCTTGCTCTGGCCGGGCCGGCGGCGGTCGAGTTCAGCCTGAATGTCCTCCACGGTCAGGGGGATGCGTGGCGGACAGCCGTCGATGACGACGCCGACGCCGATGCCATGGGATTCGCCCCAGGTGCTGATGTGGAAAAGGGTGCCTAGACTGCTGGACATGTGAGGGTCATCATGGGGCAATCCGTTCCGGGTTCAAGGCTCTTCGTTTTGTAGTACCGGCTTTAGCCGGTTCTGGGGTTGTGGGATGACGTGAATTCAGCATCCTGTCGCATGACCTTTCCCCGCTGGCTCCTCACGCTTTTCGGCTGTGCCACGATCACCTCGCACCTGCACGGCGCGGAGACGGTGGATTACGAAGGCGGGCGCTATCACCTTTACCGCGTGGACAAGGCCGACTGGCCGCGCCTTCAGCTCGCCTGGCTGGGTGACAACGGCCAGCCGCTGGGAGATTTCAACGGCCTGCGCCGGCAGCTCGCCGCGCGCGGCAAACAGATCATCTTCGCCACCAACGCCGGCATCTACGAGCGCGGCCCAAAACCCTGCGGCCTGACCATTTGCGCCAGCAAGGAACTGGTGCCGCTGAATCTGAGCGCAGGCGAGGGCAACTTCTTCTTCAAGCCCAACGGCATATTCTACCTCGACGACCAGGCCGGCCCCGGCGTGATGGAAGCAGCGGAATTTGCCAAAAGCGGCCTCAAGCCGCGCCTCGCCACGCAGTCCGGCCCGCTCATGCTGCGCCAGGGCGTGATCCACCCCGCCTTCCAGGTGAACTCCCCCAACAAACGCCTGCGCAATGCCGTGGGCGTGCGCAAGAAAGATGGCCAGATCCTCTTCGTGATAAGTGATCGCGAAGACGCCGTGAAAGGCCGCGTGACGTTTCACCAGTTCACCCGCTTCTTCCAGCACCTCGGCTGCGAAAACGCCCTCTATCTCGACGGCGACATCTCCAACATGCTCGTGGATCCCAAACCAGACGCCAAGCTCACCCCCAACACCTTCGCGGGAATGTTTTTCGTGGCGGAGTGAGGGTCACGCCTCCACCGGCTTCTTCTCCATCACCACCACCGGCTCTCTGGCCGCAGTGGGTGCCAGCCAGGTGGTGATCTCCGCCTTGATCCACACCTTGATCCCCGCCCACAGCAATCGCGCTGCGGTGTGGTCTGGCGACAGGCTCATGAACGGCATCCAGACGTGCCCGTTGTTGGTGCTGCCATAGATGCCCTTGCGGCGCCGCTCCTGCCCGAGGTGCACGAAGCGGCGGTTGTAGAATGCCATGAAGCCGGCAAAAAATGCACCCGCCTTCCCTTCGTACGGCATGTGAATCCATTCATCATCCGGATTGTCATACACCCCCCTCACCGGGCCGAGGAAATACGCGGAGAGGTCCAGCAGAAACGTCGCATTGATCAGCTCCGCGTCGCCCATGTAGGAGTACTTGTCCTTGTAGAGCGAGTTGAACCACATGCGGTAGCTGCGCGGGTAGGCCGTGTTCAGGTAGTCGGTGATCGCCTGCGTGTTTTCACCCGCCAGATTCTTTTGCACCAGATCCACCGCCGCAGACACCGTGTGGCCGCAGAAGTCGAGCCCATGACTGTACAGCGGGTCCATGAACCCGGCCGCATCACCCACCATCACCCAGCGATTTCCCGCGATGCGTTCGGAACGGTACGCGAGGTTCTTGTAGTAAAAGGTGTCATCGGCATCCGGCACCGCGTTTTCAAACATGAGCCGGCCAATCGGGTGCGTCATCAGATGCGCCTGCAGGCGTGCCAGCAGCGAAGGCCCCTCTGGCAGCGTGAAAAACCTCCGGTCCCACGTCACACCGGCGCTGAAGCTGCCATCGGACAGCGGGATGATCCAGCACCACCAACCATGCCCCATGAGATGATTCGTGGCCGTGGTGCGGAGCTGGCTGACACCCTTCATCAGCGACGGATGCATCTTCCGGCTCTTGAAGCTGTCGAGCCCGTTCACATTGCGAAAACGGCACCAGATGGAGGATGTCGGGTGCTCGCTCTCCAAGGATTGATGCAGCCCGAGTTTCCTGGAAAGCACAGCAGCCTTGCCGGAGGCATCGATCAGCCAGCGCGCAGTCACCGTGCGCATCTGCCCTTCCTGCGGCATGATTTCCAGCGTGTGCGGTGCCTCGTCTTCGGAGAGTGTGATGGTTTTGATCGTTGCCGGGCGCAGCAGCTCGCAGCCGAAATCACAGGCCTCCTTCAGCAGGTGCTCGTCGAGGATGGCACGGTCCAGCTGGAAGGTCGGCAGCCGTGACTGGTAGCGCGGCCCGACCTCGGTGAGGCAGCCCACATCATCCTCAGGCGTCTTGCAAAACCACATGCGCAGGCCGTGCTTTTGATAGTGATGCGCACTCAGATGGTGCCCCTGATGCAGCACGCGTGTGAGGAAGCAGCCTGCCACTTCGGAAGTGCTTTCCCCCACCTTGCGGTCAAACTGCAGCGTGCGCTCCACGATGAGAATGCGCATGTCCGGATGCTCGCGTTTGAGCATCATTCCCGCCGACGCGCCGGAAAAAGCACCGCCCATGATGACCACGTCGTAATCGGTGTTGGATGAATTCATGCGTGCAAGTGCTGAAAAAGTCAGTTGTCGGAGGGGGTGTGACAGTCGAAACAGAACGTTTCATCCTATCCATGGTACGCCTCTAAATAATGCCATCCGCCGAATCTGCAACTCACGAGCCGACCGCGCCCGCCCCTCCCCCGCGCATGGGTCTGCATGATGCATGCTGGACCCAGGCGATCTTGTCTCTCATGCGCTGGGTGCCTGCACCGGTCTTCACGCTGTTCGCCTATCCCATCTCCTTGATCGCTTACATCCTGGCGGTGAAGCCGCGTGAGGCCATACGTGCCAATCTCAGCGCCCTCATTCCCGGCAAAGGCTCCAGCTGTCTGGCAGGCTTTCAGGTCTTCCTCCAGTTTTCGCTGACCTATCTTGACCGCCTTTGGTATCTGCATTTTCAGCGCAAGATCGACTGGGAGATCATCGGCGAAGGCGACTTCGAGGATCTGGAAAAACACCCGGGAGGCGCGCTGATCTTCACCGTGCATTCCGGTAACTACGACATCGGCGCCAGCCTCTTCGCACGCAAATTCACCCGGCCCGTACATACCGTCCGCATGCCCGAGGCCTCGGACTCGCTGAAAAAGCTGCGCAGGAAGGAGCTGTGTGACGAAGAAGGCCGCGAGCCGAATCTCCACGTTCATTACAACGAACCCGGCGGCCATCTCGGCATGGAGCTGTGCCGCCTGCTCCTCGCAGGTGAAGTCGTCTGCGTGCAGGGCGACCGCGTGCTGGGTGAGGTGACACCCACGCTGGCCCACATTGACGGCGTGACTTATAAGATCCCGCGCGGGCCGCTGGTCCTCGCGGAGGTGACCGGCGTGCCCTGCTACCCGGTGTTCCTCAACCGCAGAGGCCGGCTCGCCTACCGCATTGAGATTGGCAAACCTTTCTTCGAGGGCGGGCGCAAGGCCAAGGCCGCCGAGATCAGCGCCGCCTGGCTCCCGGTGATGCATAAGTTTCTTCTCCAGCACTGGGACCAATGGTTTGTCTTTGAACCGCTCGTCACCCGCGATCCGGCATGAATGCGGTCGTTCGTGCCAGCTGCCTGCGGCGTGCGTACTTTCGCTTCGCCCTGGCCCTCGGACCGGTGCCGGTGGTGATCTGGCTGGCAGCTCGCGGGCAGCCCCTGGCGGCTGCCCTGCTGTTTTGCACCGTCCTGACCACCATGATGATCGGCACCCTGGTGCCACGCTGCGCCTTGTTCGGCCGCATGAGCAAACAACTGCCTCCCGCAGGAAATCAGGTGCTGCTCACCATCGATGACGGTCCGCACCCCGACCACACCCCGGCGATTCTCGACATCCTCGACCGTCACCGCATCAAGGCGCTGTTCTTTCTCGTCGGCGAACGTGCCGCAGAACATCCGCAGCTGGTGCGCGAAATCCTCGCGCGCGGCCACGAAATCGGCAATCACACGCAAACGCATCCGGCCACCACCTTTTGGATGCTCCGCCCCGCCAGGTTGTGGCGCGAGATCGCAGGCTGCCAGGAGACGCTGGCCGCCCTCTGCCCGGGTCAGCCGCCGCGCTTTTTCCGCCCGCCGGCAGGCCATCACAACCTTTTCACCGCACTGATCGCCCAGTCCCTGGGCCTGCGCATGATGCTGTGGAACGCGCGGGGATTTGACGGCGTGCTGACAGACGTGCCCACCATCACCCGGCGCATCGCCCACCGCTTAAAAGCAGGCGCCATCGTTCTGATCCATGAAGGGACCCCCGTGGCCGTCGAGGTGGCGGAGGCCATCGCCTCCATGATGGCTGCGAGCGGCCTTCCATGCATTCCGCCGGCCTCACTCGCGTTCCGCGACGACGAGATGGTTGTTGAACGGCGTGCCGCCCCATAGCGGCTGCACCCGCACCTGCAGTCCTGCAGCGCCCAGCACGGACTCAAATAACGCACGGTCCGGGTAGCACACCGGTGCGTCCTTCATCCAAAACGTCAGCTTGGCCAGCCAGTCTCCCGCCACCGTGACGCGAAAGCGCAGGGAGTCGTTCTGCAGGCAGGTGCGAATGATCAGCTTCCCCCCCTGAGCCACGCGGGATGCCGCCGCTTTGAGCAGCGCCTCCTGCTCCTGCCGCGTGAAAAACTGCAGGATGTCCAGGATCACCACATGCCCGCTGCATTCCGGAAGTCCGGTGCGTGCATCCCCCGTCATGAAGCTGAGCCCTTCGCAGTCGCTGAGCGAGACCATGTCATGCGCACAGGAGATTTTTTCCGCATCGTAATCAAATCCGGCGATGGCAGGCGCAAAGCCTGACTCACGCAGATAAAACGCCAGCAGACCGATGCCGCAGCCGATGTCGAGCACCGGCAGCGGGGAGCCCAGCAGCTCTTGGGTGACGGCGGCGTAAACGGGATCAGAACGCAGCTTCACCACCGAGTAGAAACGCTCGTGGCGCCTGGCGCAAAGCCGGGTGATGCGCCTTAGGGCACTGGATGGCAAACGGGTGTTCATGGTCTGCCGATCCATTTACGCGGGACTTCCCAAGGTGCGAGCAATGAACAAGCTGTGATTTTAAAAGCGGGATCAATTTCCGCCTGGGGCAGGCCGACTTCCGCCACGATGTCCTGACAGCGCTCGGGATCGCGGCTCCGTGCACCATAAATTTTCACCTGCTCCAGCTTCGATGCCCGCATGATTTTTTCAGCAATTTCGAGGGGGCTGAGCTTCCGACCCGCCACATTGATGCCTGCACCCGTGCATTGCTGAAACCGCAGGCGGGCTCCCTCCTGCTCCACCAGATCGCTGGTGGTGAAAACCCCGGCACCATAGTTCTCCTGCGGCAGCTGGTCATCATACCCCAGCCCCACAGAGCTGCTGGTCACCACCAGACGGCCCTCAGCATCGGTCTGTGTCTGCACGCCCGGCAGGAGGGTGCCTATATCGCGCCCATCCTCACGCAAATCGAGCGTCTCGTCCCAGGACACCGCACCGCACTCGCTCGTCCCGTAGAGATTGTGAATCTTCAGTCCATGCTGCTCCAGCGCCATGCGCTCCAGATCGAGCGTAAGCGGAGATCCGGCGGAGATCGCCAGACCGATGTTGTCAAAGCAGACATCGCCCCTGAGCCAGGCCTTCCACAGGGCTGGAACCCCCGGCAGAAACACCCGCCGGTGGTGCTTCATCGCCTCCGTCAAAGGCTGCGCAAACGGCTGCGGTGCAAAGCACGTGGGCACTCCGTTGAGCAGCGTTTGCAGCACCGTTGTCGTCAGACCAAAGGAATGCGCGCAGGAAATCGCCGCCACCCCTGTGCCGCGTGAGCCGAGATCCAGCGCCGCATGCAGCCGGTCCACATCCGCGGCGATTTGATCAAACGTGAAAAACTGGCAGCGCCGCACCCCCGAACCACCCACGGCCTGCTTGATCAGGGCCGTCCTCGCAGGCGGCGGGCTGGCGGGAATGCGGCGGGAGCGGTCTTTTTCCACCAGTTGCACAGGCAGGCCGTGCAAAAACCCGACCAGCAGCAGGCGCAAAATTTGTGGCACCTCACCCTGCACCAGCACGTAATCACCGGTCGGCTTTGCTGCACGCGCCTCGGCATCCAGCTCGCGGAACGTGGTGGCACGTCCGTCAGCAAGATACAAAGCCGCCTGCGCGCCGCGCTCAGCCACAATACGATCCCAGCGTTCACCAAACATTTGCAGTCCTTGCGGCGAAGCGTAAACCATAGGCCGCGCCGTGCGGTAGATATGAACACTTGCGTTAGCAGTTCAACCCTCCACACAACGAATCTCATCCTGTCCTCCCTAGTGCCTTCACCTCTAAGTAAGAACATCGCCATCACCGGAGCGGGGATCGTTTCGCCTTTGGGCATGGGCTGGCAGGCGAATGAAGCGGCGCTGGCAGCGGACCGCACCGCCTTCAAGCCGGTCGAACTCTTCGACACCCGCGAGTTCATCGCCAAAACCGCCGGGGTGGTGGATCTGCCCGCAGAAAACCTCTTCCACCGCATCCCCGCCCACAAACAGACCTACTTCGATCGCGGCACGCGCATGCTGCTCATGGCCATCCGCGAGGCGCTCGCGCAGTCTGGCCGGGAGAACATGGAGGGCATCGACGCCATGGTCATCGGCACCTCCGCCGGGGCCATGCCTTTGGGAGAGGCCTATTTCGAACACGCGCATCAGGATGCCGCCCGCGTCCCGGCCCAGCTTTCGCGTGCCGAATATTACCAGCCGCAGCGCCAGATGAGCAGCATCGCCGCCGAATTTGACTGGCGCGGCCCGGTCATCATCGTTTCCAATGCCTGCGCCTCCGGTGCCAACGCCATCGGCTGGGCGGCGGACATGATCCGCTCCGGCCGCGCCAAACGCGTGCTCGCAGGCGGCTACGATGCGATCGCGAAGCTCGTCTTTGCCGGGTTCGACACCCTGCACGCCCTCGCACCCAGCGGCATTCCCCGCCCCTTTGATGCGAACCGGGATGGACTCGCGCTCGGTGAAGGTGCCGCCGTCATGCTGCTGGAAGCCGAGGAGGTTCGCCAAAGCGCGGCTCTGGGAAATGTCTCCGGCTATGCCACCGCCACCGACCTGCATCACCTCACGCAGCCAGATCCCGCCGGCAAAGCCGCCATCCGCACCATGACCACCGCCTGCGCCCAGGCCGGTGTTTCTCCCGCTCAAATCGGCTACATCAACTCCCACGGCACCGGCACGCCGTTCAACGATGTGGCCGAAGCCTCGGCCATCGCCGCCTGGGCGGGTGATGCCGTGTCCAAGATTCCCGTCAGCTCCACCAAGTCCTCCATGGGTCATCTGCTCGGCGGCGCTGGCGCCGTCGAAGCCGTGATCTGCCTGATGGCTCTGCAGGGGCAGTGGCTGCCCGGGAGCCTGAACGTGCGCGAGATCGATCCCGCCGTTCACTTTGATCTGGTGCGCCAGTTCCGGCGCGCCTCGCTTGATTATGCGCTGACGAATTCCTTCGGTTTCGGCGGCACCAACGCAACCCTCGTGCTGCAAAGGAGGTCCGCATGAACGCGCGCAATATCCGCATCCGTGGTGTCGGCGCCGTAAGCTCTGCTGGCTGGAACGCCGCCGCCATGCACGCAGCCGTGCTGGCGGGAACACCGCTGCCCTCCCGATCCTGTGACCGTCCCGGCGATGTTCGAAACTGGCCCTGCGAATCGCGTTTTGCACCCCCTGCCCCGCCAGAAAAAGTCGCTCGCCATCCGCGCCTGCGCCGCTCCAGCGCAATCACCCGCTACTCCGTGGCTGCGGCCCTGGAGGCCCTGGCAGATGCCGGGCACGACCCCTCCGCGCCGCCTCCCGGTCTGGGCATTCTGTTCGTGATGATGAACGGCTGCGTGAACTACACCGGCCGCTTTTACGACGAGGTGCTGCAAAACCCCGCGCAGGCCAGCCCGCTGATCTTTCCTGAAACCGTGTTCAATGCACCCGCCTCGCATGTCGCCTCCTTCCTCGGAGTGGACGGCGCGGTCAGCACCCTGTTGGGGAGCCCAAACTCCATCATGGAAGCACTCGACACCGCCGCGTTCTGGATCGGCAGCGGCATCGTGGAGGACTGCCTGCTCATCGCCGCGGAAGAATGCGACTGGCTCAGTGCTGAGGCGCTCACCTACTATCACCCCAAGCTCATCGGCTCCGAAGGTGCCGGAGCACTCCTGCTCTCCGCCAGCGGCGGCGGCCCCCGCGTCAGCGAAATCATTGGCCCGCTGGGCTACCTTTCCTGGCAGGAGCGCTGCGACCTGCTGCCGGAACTTGCTGCGCAAACGCTGGTGCATTGCCAAGGCCCGGCCACGCTCATCAATGACCGCACCGGGATCTCGAAACTGGACCACACAGAAATCGCTGCCTGGTCCGGACGGCCATGGGACGCCGTGCTCAGCCCGAAGTACGTCCTCGGTGAAAGCATGGGGGCCAGCAGCGCCCTGCAGCTTGTCCTTGGAACTCTGGCCGTGCGGCAGACGCAGCAGCCCGTGGTTATCTCCATGCCCGGTTCCAACACTGCCGCCTACGCGTGTGTGCTGACGCCGTAACTCATTTCGGCGCTCCGGGCATTTTCATTTCGTTGTAGCCGGCAGGGGGCACAAACTCCTCTGCAGCCACCGTCTCTTCTTTGGCAGAGACCAAGTGTGAGACCACGCTCTTGCCCATCATCGTCATCTCAGATTTCACCACCATGCCGTCGAAATCCGAAGCCTGCGGGGAAATGCCGGACACCGCGCCGCCCATCACCTTGCCGAGTTTGTCGCTGATGGCGCTGATCTCAGCGTGTTTCGGGAAATCCTTGGCCACCCAGAAGCGGCCTTTGCCCAGCGTCCCTTCCCAGGTGTAAATCTCCGCGTTCCACTCGCCGACTTTCTCCTTCTGCCCCGTCGCCACGGGCTTGGCTGCCGGCTGGCCGCCTGGGCCCTTTCCCGTCTTTTCCAAGGACGCCTTCAGCGTCGCCAGATCCATCTTCATCATCATTTTCTGTGCATGCATCATCATGACCATGCCCTCAGCCCCCAGGATGGCGGACATCTTGTCTCCCATGTCCACTCGGGCCTGCTCTCCCTTGATCTTCGTGGTGACCACGGTCTCCTTGCCCTCCGCGTCAGTCTTCTGCACCAGCACCCAGTCGGCGCGGGCATGGGTGGCGGCCAGCAGCAGGACAATCAAAGAAAAAAAGCGCGTTTTCATAAGTGCCGCAGGTTACTCTGAAACGCAGCCTGGGGTCAATCATGAACGTCTCTGGCCTTGAACTGCATTGTTCCGCCCCTCATGATCGTTCTTTCCGCATGAGCCGTCTTCCTGCCTTCATCCGCCACCACCTCGCCGGCTCCGGCATGCTCATCGCACTGCTGCTGCTGTGCGTCTTCTTCAGCATCGCCACCTGGACCCGGCAATACCCGCAGAATGCTGCCGCAGCCAAAGACGTCGTCTCCCAGATCAACCCGAACGCGAAAGTCCTCATCGTCGTGCGCCCGACCACCGCAGACACCGTCTTCGCCAAAGCTCTCCAGGCAGAACTCGGCTCCCGCGCTGAAATCGTCCAAGGCGAACCCAAGGACGCACGCGCCGCGCTGCTGCGTGCTGCCGCATCGGGTGGCATCGATGTGATCGCCTGCAATCAAGCCACCGCATCCTGGCTCGTGTTCAGCGATCTTCCTGCCGACTTCCCCGCGCTCAAAAACGCACGCGTGGTGCGCCCACGGCCCCATGCCTGGCCCGTCTTCCTCAAGACCGACAACCTGCTCAACATCGCCAATCAGATCGCCGTCATCGCCATCCTCGCCATTGGCATGACATTGGTCATCATCACCGCCGGCATCGATCTGAGCGTGGGCAGCCTGATCGCCCTCTCCGCCGTCATCACCACGATCATCGTGCGTGATTTCTGCGGCGGTGTGCATGCCGGAGCCGTTGGCATGTTCGCCGCCGGGCTCGGTGGCATCGCTTTGTGCGGTGCATGTGGCCTGCTCTCCGGCGCCTTCATCACCCGCCTGCGCATGCCGCCTTTCATCGTCACGCTGGCGATGATGCTCGTGGTCAGCGGCCTTGCCTACCGGCTCGCTGAAAATCAATCCGTCTATCAGGTGCCGGATTCCTTTGCCCGGCTGGGACGTGGCTCCGATCTCCTGGGCCTGCCCAACGCCGTGGTCCTCATGCTGCTGCTCTACGCCGCCGCTCACATCGTGATGACGCAGACCCGCCTCGGCAGAAACCTCTACGCCGTCGGTGGCAATGTGGAAGCCGCGCACCTTTCCGGCGTGCCCGTCCAGCGTGTCATCCTCATCGCCTACGTCCTGTGCGGACTGCTCGCCGGCCTCGGCGGTGTCGTCACCGCCTCCCTGCTCAAAAGCGGTTCCCCCACCTACGGCCAGATGTATGAGCTCTACGTCATCGCCGCCGTCGTGGTGGGCGGCACCAGCCTCAGCGGTGGCAAAGGCACCATGCCCGGCACCCTGATCGGCGCCTTCATCATCGCCGTCATCCAAAACGGCATGAACCTCACCAACGTCGAAAGCAACACGCAGAAAATCGTCCTCGGCCTCGTCATCCTCTGCGCCGTTCTCGTCGATCGTGTGCGTAAGTAGAAATCAAAACTCATGTTCAACTCCTGGCTCCCTGAATCTCAAGATCGACTCCCGCTGACGTGGTGGAAAACGCACCCCGTCTATCTCGCCGCCATCATCGCACTCGCCGGAGCTGCGAGCATGATCATCACCGCGGTGCTCGGTTACGACTTGATGGGGCATTTTGTCTTCACCTACGACAGCGCCTTTCGTCAGCTCCATCTCTGGACGCCTCTGACGTACATCTTCGTCAATCCTCCCAGTCTCTGGACGCTCATCGGCTGCCTCCTGCTCTGGAATTTCGGCGAAGCGGTGGAGCGTCACCTGGGCCGTCGCGCCTTTGTCCGGCTGCTTTTGCTTCTGCTGCTGATCTCTCCGTTGGCCATCACCTTGATCAGCCTCTTCGGCAGTCGGGGCTTCGCCTGCATGGGGATGATGCAGCTTGAGTTTGGCGTCTTTATCGCCTTCGCCACCCTCTACCCCCACGCGAAGCTTAGCGTCATCATTCTCACCATCGATGCCTGGATCCTCGCCGCCGTCTTCGTGGGCCTTAATGCCCTCGGCAGCCTCGGAGCGCGCGACTGGTCCTCGCTCCTCCTCCTCGCCGCCAACGTCGGCACCGCCTACGCCTTCATCCGCTACGAAACAGGCGCGCTGAAGCTTCCCTCCCTGCCCAAACGTTCACCACCGCAGACCCGGAAGCCCGCGAAAAAAAGCAGCACTCCCACCGTCGATGACATCCTCGACAAGATCAGCCATCAAGGCATGCAAAGCCTCACCCCCGAGGAACGCCGCATCCTCGACCAGGCGAGCGATCAGATGAAGCGCAAACGTTGAAGCTGACGTGTCATGACGCACTGCGCTGTTCTTGCAATCACGCTGGCCATGCTCTCGCTGGCAGCTGCATCGGCAAATGCACAGTCTGCTGCTCCGCCATCTCCCGGCACCAGCTGGCGCAAGCTTGTTCCGGGCATTGAGCTTGGCCTGTTCCCCGCGCCCGACGGCCAGGGGCAGATGCAGATCGTACGCGTCGATGCACGCAGCCATCCGCTGCGCCTTTGCTCCTCCTCTGCCACCCAGCCCATGCTCAGCGTGGAGGAGTGGGCGGCCAAGCAAAAGCTCTGCCTGGTGATCAACGCAGGCATGTATGACAAGGATGGCAGCGCCCACTGCGGCTATCTCAAAAACCATGCCCTCATTGGGCCCGCAGTATTTCGAAGCGATTACTCATCCATCTGTGTCTTCTCGCCTTTCGCCAAAGGAGCCGCGCCCTTTCGACTGCTCGATACCGACGATGCCAGCATTGAGAAAAACATTCTCTCCCAATATGCTGTCGCGGTGCAAAACCTCCGCCTCATCAAGCATCCCGGTGAGAACCGCTGGAAGCAGCAGCCAAAAATGTGGAGTGAGGCGGCGCTGGCAGAGGACAAGGACGGCAACGCCCTGTTCATCTTCTGCCGCACGCCCTCCACGATGCATGACTTCAATGAGCACCTGCTGAAGCTGCCAATCAGCCTTGTGAGCGCCCAGCATCTGGACGGTGGCCCGCCCGCGTCATTCTATCTGAACTGCGGTGGCGTGGTTATCCGCAGCACGGGCAGCTTTGAGTCGGGATTCAACGAGACCCACGGCAGCCAGAAATTCTGGCTGCTGCCTCACGTGATCGGAGTCCAGGCACCCTGAGATCCTGCACTAGCGCAGCACCACACGGCACGGCGCACCGTCGGCGCCTTCCAGTTTGAGCGGCAGGCAGATCAGCTCGTAGTAGCCGGATTTGATCTCGGCCAGATTGAGGCCTTCGATCACCCAGATACCAGCACCGAGCATGATCTGATGGGTTTCCACGCCATCCTTGTTGAATCCGCCGATGCTGAGATAATCGACGCCCACGGTCACCACACCTTGATCAACGAGGTACTGCGCGGCGTCCGCAC
This sequence comes from Prosthecobacter sp., assembly GCF_049294395.1. GTDB lineage: Bacteria > Verrucomicrobiota > Verrucomicrobiia > Verrucomicrobiales > Verrucomicrobiaceae > Prosthecobacter. Next base: position 34,668 of record NZ_JBAQCR010000310.1, on the reverse strand, counting down.
GGATGGAAACGAAGTCCTTGTCGAACTCGTTCATGGCCCAGCTTCGAGTCGAGTTGCGTGTCTTGAAGAGCACACGCTGACGCGGAGCTATTTTGAGCTTCTTCAGATCATCCACCGTGATTTGATCCTCGCAGTCGAGCAGTTCAAAAACACGGCAGCGGCCGATCACGGGCTCCAGCGGCATCTGCTCCATCGTCAAACCGTCGGCGATGAAATGTCGCGGCGCATCCATGTGCGTTCCCGTGTGGGCGCTCATGCTGAGGTGTGTCAGATTACACACGGCGCCATCGTCCATGCTGACCACACGTTTGATGTGGCACTCGGGGTCACCGGGCCAGTGTATCATGCCGTCACGCAGGGGGACGGAGATGTCTTTCCAAGGTCGTTTCATAAGGACTAATACGAGCCTGACAGCGGTCTCTACGCAAGACCTTGTTTTTATTTTGCGTTTTCTAAAAATGTCCCAGCTTCCTCGTCGTCAGTTCATTAAATCCACCGCAGCCGCAGTCTTCGGCTTTCAAATCGTGCCTCGGCACGTCATTGGCGGTACCGGTTTTACTCCACCAAGTGAAAAAATTAATCTCGGCTGCATCGGCATCGGGGGGCAGGGCGGTGGGGACATCAGGGATCTGGATGATTCAGGCCTCGCCAACATCGTGGCGCTCTGTGACGTGGATCTCGACCACTCTGCCGTCACGATCAAAAAATACCCGAATGCCAAGCTGTACCGCGACTACCGCGAGCTGATCGAGAAGCAGAAGGACATCGACGCCGTGCTCGTGGCCACCCCTGACCATGTGCATGCGCCTGCGAGCATCATGGCCATGCGCGCCGGACGCCACGTCTATGTGGAAAAGCCGCTCGCCCACACCATCGCCGAAGCGCGCGCCATGCGCGATGTGGCCGCAGAGACCAAACGCGTCACCCAAATGGGCAACCAAGGCCACGCCAGCGAAGGCATCCGCCTGACCCGCGAGTGGATTCAAGCCGGTGCCATCGGCAAAGTCTCCGAGGTGCATGTGTGGTCCGACCGCCCCGGCAAATTCTGGGATTCCCAAGGCAAGGCCTACCCCACCGACACACCGCCCGTGCCCAAGAATCTCGACTGGGACCTCTGGCTCGGCCCGGCCAAGGCACGCGCCTATCATCCCGACTTCTGCCCGCGCAAGTGGCGCGGCTGGTGGGACTTCGGCTGCGGTGCCCTTGGCGACATGGCCGTGCACAACGCCGACCCCGCCTTCTACGCGCTGGATCTAGATGCCCCCGACTGGGTCGAGGCGGAGAACGGCCCGAACAACAACCAGTCCTACCCGACCTGGAGCGTCATCACCTACCACTTCCCCGCCAAAGGCAACCGCCCTGCCGTGAAAATGGTCTGGTATGACGGCGGCAAGCTGCCACCCCGCCCGGAAGGTCTCGAAGAAACACGTAACCTCGGCGACAACGGCATCTACTTCGTCGGCGACAAAGGCTGCATCCTCGCCGGCGGCTGGTCCGGCACCCCGCGCATCGTTCCCGAGACCAAGATGCAGCAGTTCGTCATCCCCGCGAAAACGATCCCCCGCTGCCTCAGCGGCCACCGCAAAGAATTCCTCGAAGCCTGCAAAACCGGCAACCCGCAGGATGCCAAGTCCGGATTCTGGTATTCCGCCCCCTTCACCGAATCCCTCCTCGTCGGCCTCCTCGCCGTTCGCTTCGGCAAACGCGTCGAATGGGACACCAAGGCGATGAAATCCCCCAACACACCGGAAGCCGACGCCATCATCCACAAAGCCTATCGCGCCGGTTACGGCATCTGAAGTAGCACAACCGTCCCGGTTGTGTGAGCTTTGGAAAAGCGACTACGCCAGCATCTTCGTCACCAACTCCCCAGCCACTCCCGTCAGCCTCATATCCAGGCCCTGGAATCGCTGATTGAGCTTCGTGTGATCAAAGCCCAGCACGTGCAGCAGCGTGGCATGCAGGTCATGCACATGCACCGGGTCTTCAGTGACATTGAACCCAAACTCATCGCTCTGACCAAGCGTGAGGCCGGGCTTCATGCCGCCGCCGGCAAACCACATGCTGAAGCAGTTCGGATGGTGATCGCGCCCGTCATTGCCACCCTGCACCATCGGCGTACGGCCAAACTCGCCGCCCCAGATCACAAGCGTGTCCTCCAGCAGCCCGCGCTGCTTCAAATCCCGCAGCAAAGCGGCGCAAGGCTGATCCGTGAGGCCGCACTGGGTCTTCAAACCATTCACCAGACCACCATGATGATCCCACGCCTCATGGAAGAGCTGCACAAAACGCACACCGCTTTCCACCAGCCGACGCGCCAGCAGGCAGTTGTTGGCAAAGGACGCCTCGCCCGGTTTCGCACCATACATGTCGAGGATGTGCTTGGGCTCCTTGCTGATGTCCATCAATTCAGGTGCCGTCTGCTGCATGCGATAGGCCAGTTCAAAGCTGTTGATGCGGCTCGCGATCTCAGGATCACCCACCACGTTGAGCCGCTCTTCATTGAGCTGCTTCAGCACATCCAGCGTGTCCCGCTGTGTCGCGTCATTGACGCCCGCCGGATTGCTCAAAAACAAAACAGGCTCCCCGCTGCTGCGGAACGGCACGCCTTGATACACCGTGGGCAGAAAGCCGCAGCCGAAGTTGCTCATGCCGCCGCTGGGCCCTTTCTGCCCGCTCTGCATCACCACATAGCCCGGCAGATCCTGATTCTCCGTGCCGAGACCGTACAGCGTCCACGCCCCAAAGCTCGGCCGCCCGAAAATCTGCGAGCCCGTGCTCATCAAAATCTGTCCCGGTGCATGATTGAAGGCGTCCGTTTTCATCGAACGTACAATCGTGAGATCATCCGCCATCTTGGCCGTGTGCGGCAGCAGCTCGCTCAGTTCCGCGCCGCTCTGCCCATGCCGCGCGAATTTGAACTTCGGCCCCAGCAGCTTGCTGTTGGGATTGATGAACGCGGCGCGGTAGCCTTTCAGCAGATCCGGCGGCGGCAGCTTCCCGTCCCATTTGGAAAGCTCCGGCTTGTTGTCAAACAGCTCCAGATGGCTCGGCGCACCACCCATGAAAAGATAGATCACCCGCTTCGCCTTCGCAGGATAATGCGGCTTCTTCAGCGCCAGCGGACTCACGGGCGCGGCCGCACTGGCCGTGCGCGACATCAGATCCATCGCCGCAATGCTCGCCAAGCCTACGCCGCAGTCTTTGAAAAACCAGCGGCGGGTGCGGTAGCGGGCGTATTCGGCCTGAAGTTCGTGGCGGAGAGTCATGGCGGGTGATTGACGCATAGAAATCGCCCGCTGGCGATCATGTCTATCCGCGTGGGCGGCGCAGCACAATCCAAGGGGCGGCTTTGTCCATGGCAGGCACGGAATCACCGGGTGCGGGTCACGGGCACATCCAGCAGGAAGTCGGCCTCAGCTTCCGTGAAGCCCTGCTTCAGCAGACCTTCCTTCACCTTCTCCACCGGCACACCAGGGAAGGCATTGAGCGCCTGCACAAAAAGCAGATAGCGTTGCCGGGGAAGAAAAGAGTGCAGTGCATTGGCAATCGCCCTGTTTTGCCGCTCAACCGTCATCGGACCTATCTCCCCCAGGGAGGCCGTGCTGTTGGCCGCGCCACCCGCATCTTCATACTGCCGGTAGAGGCTTTGCAGATTGGCGACCAATACGTGGAAAAGATCCCAGAAATCTTTCTCCAGCCGCATCTTATCCTCGGCACGGTCCAGGCATGCCGCGAGCCGCAGAGCAGCGGCTTCCGCAAAAGCACGCTGGATTTGGGCTGACTTGACCTCCAGCCGGTCCAGCTCGGGAAGGGTCTTGATGTAGTAGGGCAGGTCTGATGGCTGAGTCTCATCCAGCTCTTCAAAAAGAAAGATCTCCTGGTAGATCCTGTCATACACAGCGCTAAACTCCTCAGGCTTGCCGACCAGCGTGCTCAGGCTGGCGAGTTCCGTTCGCTGATTTTTCCGCCTGGTCTCAGCTTCTGCTTTTTTGTCCGCTGGCACCTCTGGAACAGGTGGGGCGGGATGCCGCGGCTCATTCACATAGGCTCCGATCGAGATAGCTCCCTCGCCTTTGCCAAACCCCACCATCAGAAGAGTGGGATTGCCAAAGCGGTTGCTAACCCTGGCCTGCCCTTTGGTTTCCCACTCCACACTTTTGGCGGAATCAGGAACAACAGTAAGCTCCACCCATTCGCCGAATCCCCAATCCCAGCGTGTATCTGGACTGCCATCGGGCGCATGCGCCAGAGTACGAGTTTCAATTCTCCATTTGGGCGCTTCTTCGCCATTCAAAACTGGCTGCGCTTCAACCGCCAGCATCATCAAGTAAAAGGAAATGTGAGAACGAAATTTCATGAATCCTCTCAAGTTATCCAACATGCCCGACTGCGATGTCGATCTCATTCCATGCTCAGCTGCATCTTTCCATGAAGGATCACCGTGCCCTCTTTCGTTCCACCCGCCCCATGAAGCAGCTGAGCATCATCCTTTCATCATTCATCTTTGCGATCTCGGCATTCGCTGCCGACAAACCCAACATTCTCTGGCTCACCAGCGAGGACCACGGCCCGCACATGGGCTGCTACGGCGACACCTATGCCGACACCCCAAATGTGGATGCGCTGGCCGCGAAGGGCATGCTCTTCAAGCACGCATGGTCGTGCGCTCCTGTCTGCGCCGCAGCACGCACCACCATCATCGCAGGCATGTACTCCCCATCCACCGGCGGCGAGCACATGCGCAGCATGGTGGCCATGCCGAAGGGCACCAAGATGTATCCGCAGTTCCTCCGCGAAGCCGGCTACTACTGCACCAACAACAGCAAGGAGGACTACAACCTGCAAAAGCCCGAAGGCGTGTGGGATGAGTCTAACGGCAAGGCGCACTGGACCAACCGCAAGGAAGGCCAGCCCTTCTTCGCCATTTTCAACGAGCAGTGCAGCCACGAAAGCCAGCTCCGCAAACGCCCTCACGTCGCCATTCATGATCCCGCCAAAGTCCGCGTCCCCGCCTACCATCCCGACACCCCCGAAGTGCGCCAGGACTGGGCGCAGTATTATGATCAAGTCACTCTCGCCGATGCCTCCGCAGGCAGGCGTTTAAAAGAACTCGAAGCCGCAGGCCTCGCGGCAGACACGATCGTCTTCTACTACGCCGACCACGGCAGCGGCATGCCGCGCAACAAGCGCTGGCCCTGCAACTCCGGCCTGCAGGTGCCCATGGTCGTCTATTTCCCGCCCAACTGGCAACACCTCGCCCCCAAAGAATACGGCGCCGGGGTGAAGTCAGACCGCCTCGTCAGTTTTGTCGATCTCGCCCCTACGCTGCTCAGCCTCATCGGCGTGCAGCCTCCGGAATGGATGCAAGGCCACGCCTTCGCGGGCAAGTTCCAGACCGAGCCGCAGCCCTTCGTCTACGGCTTCCGTGGCCGCATGGACGAGCGCTACGACTGCGTCCGCAGCATCACGGATGGCCGCTTCGTCTATCTGCGCAATTACATGCCCCACCTCTCCCAGGGCCAGCATGTGAACTACCAGTTTGAAACACCCAGCACCCGCGTGTGGCGGCAGCTCTATGATGCAGGCAAGCTCACCCCCGAGCAGTCCATCTTCTGGAAGACACCCAAGGACCCCGAAGAACTCTACGACCTGCAAAGCGACCCCGATGAAGTGCACAACCTCGCCACCCAGCCTGAACATGCCGCAACGCTCGCCAAGATGCGCGCCGCGCAGGAAAACCTCGCGCTGAAAATCCGCGATGCCGGCATGGTCGCAGAAGGCGAGATGCACCACCGCGCTGAAGGCACCACACCCTACGACATGGCGCATGATGACTCCCTGTATCCCCTCGCCCGCATCCTCAAAGCCGCGGGCACAGCCTCCTCTCTGAAGCCTGACGCCATGTCAGATCTCAAAGCCGGATTTGCCGACAAAGACAGCGCCATCCGCTACTGGTCCGCCATGGGCATCCTCATGCGCGGCGGCGATGGCGTGAGCGCCGCCCACGATGAAATCTCCCAGGCCGCCAAGGACACCTCCACCTACGTGCAGGTCGTCGCCAATTGGTCCTTGGCCAAATACGGCAGCGCTGCCGAGCGCGCCGCCGCACTGCCTGCCCTTGTGAGCCTCGCCAACAGGAGCCAGCACGATGTCTTCACCAGCTTGAGCGCCCTCAATGCCATCGGCGATCTTGGCGACAAAGCCGCCCCCATCGCAGCCCAGCTCAAAGAACTCCCCGCCAAAGGCGAATCCCCCGATCCCCGCTTTAACGGCTACGTCGCGCGTCTGCTCGCTGATCTGACCGGCAGCCAGCCTGCCATCGAAGATGCGGGCGAGCCGCCGGCCAAGAAGGCGAAGAAGAACAAAAGGAAGTAAAACTCCTTCGACCACGAGCCCGGCGTCGGCCGAGACAAGGACGCCCGCCATATCCACACAACAGAGCCGCTCTGCGCATCAGCCCGCAGCCTTGGCCGGTTCCTTTTTCTTGGATGCTGGCTTCGTCGTGCCTTCTTCAGCGGGCTGTTTCAGTTCACTCCTCCAGAGCTTCCAGACAGGAACCAGTCCGCTTTGCATGACTTCTTTGGCAGGCTGGGCGCGCTCCTGGATCGCCACAAAATTTTGGTCCAGCCTCTCATTGATTTTCACCTGCTCATACAACTTTTCATAAGCTTCTTTGGCTGCCTTGGTCTGTCTTTCGAGTTTGTCATGCTGTGCAATCTTCTGGCCAAGATAAAGCACCTCCTTCTGCTTCTCAGCTAGTTGCGTTTTGAGCACTGTCATTCTGCGGCGAATGTCTTCCGTCCTTTGATTCATCTCCTCCCGGAGAGGATCAATGAGAGCGTTGAGCAGAAAGCGAGCTTTGGTCGCCTTCTCCTGTGTATCGGTTACCTGAGGATGGTTGGGCTTGTGGGTTTCGAGCAGATACTTCAATTCGTTCTCATAGCGACGGAGTTCACTTTGAGTTTGGACATAATCCTTCTCGGTCATCGTGAGAGGTCGTGCCTCGCTGACTCGGGTTTGGGCAATCGTCATCGCAGAGGGAATATCGCGCAGGGCTAGTGCCTGCGCTGAAAGCTGCGTCTGCAGCTCTTCCAATTGGGACTGCATCTTGGCCAGAAATTGCGCCCCCTCGTTGTTGCCATTGGTCAGCACGATGATGTTATTGGAATGCTTGAATTCAGCCAGCTCTGCAACTCGGTCCTCCATGAGCTTTTGCGCTTTCACCGTTTCCTCGCTGAGCTTTTGCAGATCTTTGCCGCCAGACCGTTCACGGACCGATTGCCTGAAAGCAAGGAACTCATCCAGCAACGCATCCAGGAAGACCTTGGCGTATTTGCCGCTTTCACTGAACGCCTCCACTCGAAACCTGGTGGAGTCTTGGATCTGTGCCGCATGGATCTCCACGTCCTTCTCTTCCAGATTTGGATACAAGGCCCTGACCCGCTCCAAGGCGCGTCGCTTCATTTCACCAGACTCAAGGGTTTCAGTGATCGTGCCGTAAAAATCCGCGCGCCAGGCCTGCAAGTTTGCCCCGGTCGCTTGGGTGGGCATCGCAGCCACCAGTTTTGCCTCGCTCTGAAATACCGGCGTCTTCGGTTTGAACTCCACCTTCGTCGCCGCCAGCACCGCCAGGATCACCGCCACGACGGCGATCAAGCTCATCGCGCCCATGCCAATGCGGCCGCGCCATTGGCTGGCCTTCATCAGCTCGCGCACACGCCGCTGCACGGACTCGCCGCCAAACATCGTCACGCCCGGCATCTGGCTGAGGCGGGAGGGCAGACCGGCGGCAATCTCCACCAGTGTCCGCGCATACTCATGCGTATTCCCTCCGGCAAGAACCGCGGTGTCATCGGCCGATTGCTCGGTCTCAGCGCGCAGGCCACGCCACGCACGCCATACCAGCGGCTGCCACCACCAGAGGCAGACGGTCAGCTGCGCCAGCCAATGCCAGGCCACATCCCCGCGCTGCATGTGCGCCAGCTCATGGCGCAGCACTGCGAGCAGGCGTTTGTCATCCCATGCAGACACTTCCGGCGGCAGCCAGATCACGGGCCGCCACCAGCCGGACAGCATGGGTGACTGCAAGCGCTGCGCCACGCGGCAGCCCAGCCGCGCGGAAGCATTCAGCTCCTGCAGCAGCCGAAGCACCGGCTCCGGCGCTGGCTCGCTGTGCTTCCGCAGCCAGATCATACCGGCAAAGGCGGTGCACAGACGCCAGCCAAGCAGCACTGCAGCGGCTCCGAGCCAAAGCCAGATGCCCTCACGTTCCAGCCAGGACAGCGCCCTCTGCCATGCGCTTTTTTCCGGCAGGATGAGTACCGGCACTTCTCCAGAGGCAGGCCCCTCCATACTAGGCTCTGCGTGCAGCTGCACACGCCACTCCATCACGGCCACCGGAGGTGCAGCTTCCGGCATCAGACGCCAGGCCCCGACCACCAGCAGCGCCGCCACGGCGATCCTCCACACCAGACTGCGGGCACGCGCGGAGCGGCGCTGTAGCTGCAAAGTGACGGCCCAGGCCACCAACACCACTGCCGTGCTGGTGAGAAAAGCGGATGCCAGCAGGCCCAGATTGGGATTCCACGTGAGAAAGCGCAGCAGGTCTTCCATCAAGTCATTCATGATTCACGCGCCTCCTCGATGAGCTGAATAAGTTTTTTCGCCTCTTCCTTGGAGAGCTTCACGTTTTTCTGTCCCAGCAGCGCGAGTGCGGCCTCACCGGCGGAGTTTTCGAAAAACCGGCTCACAAAACTTTGCAGGGCGCTCACCCGCGCTTTCTTCGGCGAGACCGGCAGCGAGAACCAGTCGCGACCATCCGCCTGTGTTTTAACGAGAAGCCCGCGCTCAACCAGCAGGCGCAGGATGGAGCGCACCGCCGAATAGGTCGGGGCATCCGGAAGCTTTTCCTCAATCTCACGAGCGGAGAGCCGCCCATGCTTCATCACGATCTCGATCACCTGCCGCTCGCGGCGGCTGAACTCATTGGAATGTTTGTCGTCCCACATGGGTGTTGATTTTTCAACACCATCAGGCTTTCGTCAAGTGCGCATGTTGAAATTTCAGCAGGATTGCAATTCGTGCATGGACGCGGGCCTGCCGCAAACCACGCCGCTCACAGACCCAGCAGCTGCCGCATGCGCTCCTTCGGAATGCCTCCGATTTCCCGCCCAATTTCGCGCCCGGATTTGAATGCGATGAAGGTGGGGATGGGCCCCACTCCATGATCACGCGCCAGCGTAGGGTCTTCGTCGACATTGATGCGAATCACCACCGCCTTGCCCTTCAGTTCCTGCGCCAGTTCCTCCACCATCGGACCCACAACTTTGCAGGGGCCGCACCAGTCAGCGTAAAATTCCACCAGGACAGGCAGCTTCGAAAGGCGCACAGCGCTGATGGAAGTGGTGGACCCAGTCCCCCCGCCCGAAACCGGACGCAGCATGTCGAACGCGATCCAGCCGATGTACAGCAGGACGGCTCCGGCGAGCCAGAAAGGGAGGTTGCCTTTGTTCACGCGGTACCATCCGGGGCAAATTTCATTCTGGCAAGGGGCGATGATGACCGATTCCCCCCAGTTTTCGACCTTGAAACCGACCCCTGCGCCAGTAAGGAAGGCGTCCCGCGCTTGGCCGCATCTGGCGCTGTTTCTGACCCTCATTGACCCTGAACCTCTCTACATGAATAAAACCCTCCTCGCTCAAGCCGCCAACGAAGCCCGTGGTCTCGCCATGGACGCCGTGCACAAGTGCTCCTCCGGCCACCTCGGCCTCCCCCTCGGTTGCGCCGAAATCGGCGCCGTCCTCTTCGGCGAAACCCTCCAGTGTGATCCCGCCGATCCCAAGTGGCTCAACCGCGACCGCTTCATCCTCAGCGCCGGCCACGGCTCCATGTTCATCTACTCCTGGCTGCATCTGAGCGGCTATGACCTTTCCATCGATGAAGTCTCCAAGTTCCGCGTTCTGGGCAGCCACACCCCCGGCCATCCGGAGTCCTTTGAAACCGTCGGTGTCGAGTGCACCACCGGCCCCCTCGGCCAGGGCATTGGCAATGCAGTCGGCTTTGCCCTCAGTGGCAAGATGGCTGCGGCCAAGTACAACACCGCCGACCACAAGATCATCGACAATCACATCATCGCCCTCGCTGGCGACGGCTGTCTGCAGGAAGGCGTGGCCCGCGAAGCCGTGGCCTTCGCCGCTCACAACCATCTCGACAACCTCATCCTCATCTATGACTCCAACGATGTGACGCTGGATGCCATGGCCAAGGTCACACAGGACGAGGACACCCAGGCTCTCTACATCGCGCTCGGCTGGGACGCAGTGACCATCGACGGCCATGACCTCGATGCCGTGAAGAGCGCCATCGAAACCGCCAAGAAAAGCGACAACGGCAAGCCCACCATCATCATCGCCAAGACCGTCATCGGCAAAGGCATCCCCGAAGTCGCCGGCACGTCCAAAGGCCACGGCGAAGGCGGTGCCAAGTTTATCGATGCCGCCAAGAAGGGCCTCGGCCTGCCAGAAGGCACGCATTTCTACGTCAGCGACGAGGTGAAGGCCTACTTCGCCGACCTGAAGAACAAGCGCGCAGCGATCCACGGCGAATGGAACAAAGTCTTCCTCGCCTGGACTGCCGCGAATCCAGAACTCGCCAAGCAGCTCGACACCGCACGCCATGGCAAGCTGAAGGCGGAAGACCTCCTCAAGCTCGTCCCTGAGTATCCAGCAGAAGGCAAGGCCGCCACCCGCAACAGCGGCGGCGAGATCTTCAATCACATCGCCAAAGCCGTGCCTCACATCGTCACCGGCAGCGCCGACCTCTTCGGCTCCACCAAGAACTACCTCACGGGCATGGGCGACTTCAGCCCCGCAAACCCAACCGGTCGCAACATCTGGTTCGGCATCCGCGAGCACGCCATGGGTGCCATCTGCAACGGCATCGCCTACGACGGTCTCTTCCTCCCCAGCGGCGCGACCTTCCTCGTCTTCGCCGACTACTGCCGCCCGAGCATCCGCCTCGCCGCGCTTTCCCGCCTGCCCGTCACCTACATCTTCACCCACGATTCCGTTGGTGTCGGTGAAGACGGCCCGACCCATCAGCCGGTGGAAACCGTCAGCGGTCTGCGCGTGATCCCAAATCTCGACGTCATCCGCCCCGGCGATGCCGAAGAAACCGCCGGTGCTTTCGCCGCCGCCTTCAGCCGCGCCGACGGCCCCACCCTCCTCGCGCTCAGCCGTCAGGATCTGCCGCATCAGGGCATCGCCAGCGCAGCCACCCGCCGTGAAGGCACCCTCAAAGGCGGCTACGTCCTGGTGAAGGAAACCGCCCCTCTCGAAGCCATCGTCATCGCCACCGGCTCTGAAGTCCAGTGGGCCGTCGAAGGCGCCAAGGGCAAGCCCGGCGTCCGCGTCGTCAGCCTGCCATGCTTTGAGCGTTTTGACCGTCAGGACGCCGCCTACCGCGAGTCCGTCCTTCCGGCCGCCTGCACAAAGCGCATCGCCATCGAAGCCGGCGTCTCCGGCCTCTGGTGGAAATACGTTGGCACCCAGGGCCAGATCATCGGCATCGACCGCTTCGGCCTCAGCGCCCCCGGCAACACTGTCTTCAAGCAGCTCGGCATCACCGCCGAAGCCGTCGCCAAGGCGCTCGCATGATCTGACCCCCACGATCTAGTCTGAAAACTCACGAAGAGAGGCTGGCAACAGCCTCTCTTTTTTTGTCTCCGCACAGTCTCCCGTTCATCAGCCAGCGTAACAAAAAATTCCCCCCATGAACCGCCGCACCATCCCCTCTCTGCAGATGAGCGTGTACGGTCAGGACCGCCTGCGCTCAGAGGGCTTTGTGGTCATGCCGCTGGAGTTTTCCATGAGGCAGGAGCCCCAGCGGCTGATCCCGCATTTCCATGATTTCTTCCAGATCTTCCTGATCACCGGAGCAGGCAGGCTCATGCACGATTTCCGAGATCACGACGTCACCGGCTTGACGCTGTTTTTCCTCAGCCCCGGGCAGGTGCACACCATCCGCCCCGCACCGCAGACGCAGGGCACGGTGGCTTCCTTCACGCAGGAGTTCTTTGATCATCACGCACCGCCGCCCAGCATGCTCTTTGATCTGCCCTTCTTCTTCAGCTCGGGCGTCACGCCATGGCTGACAGTGAGCGCGAAGGAAGCCGCACGCATCACCGCGCTGTTTGCCGAACTGCAGCAGGAATACGACTCCGCTCAATCCGGCGTTCAGGAGGTGCTGCGCGCCACACTGCGCATCCTCTTCATCCAGGCCGGTCGTCTCTATGCGCAGGAGCATTCGGTCAAGGAGACCTCGCGCGCCGCGCTCCTGACCCGCCAGTTCCATCTGTCACTGGAGCACCATTTCCGGGAATGGCAGACTCTGGCACCGTATGCCAGGGAGCTGGGCATCACCGTCAATCATCTCAACGACGTCATCCATCAGGAGACCGGTCATGCCGCCGGGGAGCTCATCCGCCAGCGCCGCCTGCTGAATGCCAAGCGCCTGCTGCTGCACTCCGACCTCAGCGTCTCCGAAATCGGCTACCAGACGGGCTTCCAGGACCCCTCCTACTTCACCCGTTTTTTCCGCCGTCATGCCGGACAGACACCGGGCGAGTTCCGTGATGCAATCCGAGAAAAATACCAGCCAGAGGCCGCCTAGCACCAGCCTGCCAGATTGTGCCCGCCAGCCTTCAGGCGAAAGGTCGCGGTCCTTATGAATGACACGATGATCGAGGACCAACCACCTCACGCGATCTGCCCCACCGCAGCGCCGGACGCAAAAGAGACCGTCTTCGCGCTGCTCTTCGCCATCAGCTTTTCCCACATGCTGAATGACACCATCCAGGCCCTGCTGCCTGCGATCTATCCGGTGCTCAAGGAAACGTACGGACTAAGCTTTGCACAGCTCGGATACATCACGCTGACCTTCCAAGTCACGGCTTCCCTGCTGCAACCACTGGTGGGCTACATCACGGACAAGCGGCCGCTGCCCTACTCGCTGCCGGTCGGCATGGGTCTGACTCTGATCGGACTGCTGGCTCTATCCAGAGCCCACAGCTACCCGGCCATCCTCATCGCCTCAGGGCTCGTGGGTTCGGGCTCCGCCATCTTCCATCCCGAGGCATCGCGCATCGCTCACATGGCAGCAGGCAGGCGGCGCGGTCTGGCGCAGTCCCTGTTTCAGGTGGGTGGGAATGCAGGGTCTTCCATCGGCCCTTTGCTGGCGGCCTGGTTCATCGTTCCCCATGGTCAGGCTGCCCTGTCGTGGTTCTCCATCATCGCGATGCTGGGCGTCTTCGTTCTGTGGCAAATCGGCCACTGGCAGGCGCGAAATCTGCATCGCATTCAGCGCAAACAAGCGCGCTCAGCCACCGCTCAAGCCCGCCCGACATCCGGAAAGATTGCCTTTGCCATGGCTATCCTCGTCATGCTGATCTTCTCCAAGTACGTTTACCTCGTCAGCCTGAGCAACTACTACACCTTCTACCTCATGGAGCGCTTCCATGTCTCGGTGCAGACCTCGCAGTACTACCTGTTCCTCTTCCTCTTCGCCGTGGCCGTTGGCACCATCGTGGGTGGTCCCGTGGGAGATCGCATCGGCCGCAAGCGCGTCATCTGGTTTTCCATTCTGGGCGCCGCCCCTTTCTCCCTGTGGCTGCCGCATGCCGGGCTGGCCCTCACAGCGGTGCTGACAGTCATCATCGGCTTGATTCTCGCCTCCGCCTTCTCAGCCATCCTGGTGTATGCTCAGGAACTCATGCCAGGAAAAGTCGGCATGATTGCGGGCCTGTTCTTTGGCCTGGCCTTTGGCATTGCGGGCATCGGTGCCGCCGTGCTCGGGAAACTGGCGGACCATCAGGGCATCAACTTCGTCTTCCACTTCTGCGCCTTCCTGCCCCTGCTGGGCCTGCTGACCATGTTCCTTCCTGACGTGGAAGGAGATGGCCAGGCGGCACCCGCGAAAGCAGGCAAGTGACGGAGTCAGCGCTATCAGAGGCTTTGCATCGTCTTGCGCCCACGCTCCTTCGTCCCCGGATCATCCTGATCACGGTTCGTCATCGCGAGCCCTTTTTCGATGAACTGCTTCGCTTCCGTTTTGCGTCCCATGAGCGCGTAAGTGCGCCCAAGTTCGACGTAGTGGATGAGGCGGTTCGGATTGAGCGCGATGGCCTTTTGAAAGCACTTCACCGCCTCGTCATAAGACGCACTTGGCAAGGCCCCATAAACGATCATGGCCACGGCACGGGTCATGCCGCCGATCTGCGCCAGTTCCTGATTCCAGCGCCCAAGCAGATGCCAGGCAAAGTCATCTTTGGGATTGAGCTTCGCCGCAGTCTCCGCCTCCGCCTTGATCTTGTGCGACGCCTCGATGCTTTCCTTGTTGCCCAGCAGCGGTGAGAGTTTGCCAAGACAAATGGCGACTGCGAGATGCGGATCAGACTCCTTGGGGGCCAGCTTCACCGCACGTTCGGCGTAGGCCAGGGCGGTGCGCCCCGACTTCAGTTGATCCGCTTTGCCAGACAGATCCGCCATTCGGTAAACATACTGCCGCGCGATTTTCACCAGCAGCGATGCGTCGTTGGCATTCAACTTTTCAGCTGGCAGGTAGTACTGCAGCGCCGCCTCCGGTTTGAACTGGGCATCATACCCATCGCCCTGTTTCACGAGTTCCGTGAAGTCTCCGAATGCATGCCCTGCCATCAGCATGGCAGCCGCGATTGTCAGTGTCGTTTTCATGGTTTGATAAAGCGGTAGTGTGAAACGATCCATTCCTCACCGCCGCAGTATCCCCACAGTTCGGCGCAGGCGAGGAAGAACAAGCGCCACCAGACCCACCACTTGGTCACCTGGTCTTTGCCATACGTCTCGGCAAACAGCGGCAGGATCTCCGCCTTGTGCGCATCCATGTTCGCCAGCCAAGCCTCGCTCGTCTTGGAATAATGCTGACCACTCACGCACCAGTGGTCTTCGATTTTTAAATCATCCTGGAAGTAGAGCAGGAGGTCATCGCTTGGCATCTGCCCGCCGGTGAAGAAGTATTTCGCCATCCAGTCGTCATCGCTGCGCACCTCGTAGTGGTAGGCATATTCGCGATGGGTGAAGATGTGCACGAAGAGCTTGCCGCGCGGCTTCAGCCAGGTGGAGACACGGCGCAGAAGCTCCTGGTAGTTCTTCATGTGCTCGAACATCTCCACCGAGACACAGCGGTCGAAGATGCCCGCGCCAACACCTTCGAAGTGAATCATGTTTGCGGTGATGATCGTCAGATTCTTCAATCCTCGCTTTGCCGCCTCAGCATCAATGAACAGCTTCTGCGTGCGTGAATTGGAAACGCTGGTGATCTGCGCATTCGGATAATGTGCCGCCATCCAGAGTGACAGCGAACCCCAGCCGCAGCCCAGCTCAAGAATGCGCTGGCCATCCTGTAGCTCCGCACGCTCACAGGTCAGCTGCAGCATCGCTGCTTCGGATTCATCGAAGGTGGTTTTCTCATCCGGCCAGTAACCCGAACTGTACTTCAAGTGTTTGCCGAGCACGAGCTGATAGAAGCGCGTGGGCACCTCATAGTGCTGCTCATTGGCCTCATCGGTCGCGATGGCCACGGGCATCTGCTTGAGATCCTGCACATAGCGCATCAGGGCGGCGCGCTGGGCTTCGGCAGTGGGCTGCTTGTTCTCCTTCAGCGTCTCGGCCAGCCGCTGGCGGATGCCGATCCGGATCATGCTGTCCGGGAGAATGTTCTTGGCGAGGATGGCGTTGATGGTGCTCATGCGGTTTGGGGAGTTGTGCGATCTTGGAAACAGGCTGGATTCAACTTTTCGGCGGCCACGGCACAAAGGCGCTCGTGGTGCGCTGATACTCGCGGTAGGCGTCTCCCTTGCTCTTCACGGCGCATTCCTCCGTGAGCGGGATGCCGGTGACACGCAGCAGAAAATACAGGATCAATGCCGGGGCATACACGGTGACCCAGCCCCACGGTGAACCGCAGGCAAACAGCCAGAACCCCCACCACACAACGGACTCAAAGAAGTAGTTCGGATGCCGTGAGTAGCGCCAGAGCCCAATCTGACACACCTTGCCTTTGCTCGCAGGATCAGCCTTGAACTTCTTCATCTGAGCATCGCTCAAAGCCTCGCCACTCAGACCGATCAGCCACACAATGGCCCCTGCCATTTCGATGAGGTTCAACTCCGGAGCAGAATTCAAACAAGCAAGCAGCAGAGGAACTGCCAGCAGCACGATCAGCAAAGCCTGCGCCTGAAAGAAAAAGAAGAAGTTCTTCGCCAGTCCGTCCTTCCATTTCTCACGCAGCACAGCGTAGCGCACGTCCTCATGAGGATGGTGCCCTTTGACTCGGATTAAGAGATACGTCCCAAGCCTTGCACTCCACAAGACTCCCATCGTCACCGCAATGATTTTGCGCTCTGTGAATCCTCCCCCCAGCCACGCATAAAGCGGCGCCATCACAGCGAGCGCATAAGACCAAGTCACATCGACAAAGCTGAAGTTGTTCAGCCTCAAACTAAGCAGCCAGGTAAGTGCAAACAGCAGGAATGCCACCACTGTGCCCATGCCCATCAGGAACCAGAAATCATGCATCATGTCTTGAGAAGTTGAGGTGTTTGGCGAGTTTCTCGACGAGGGGTTTGCTGACGAAAAAGACCACGCCAATGAGCAGCGGCGCGAGCAGCAGCCACACGACCACACCGTAGAGTCCGATCATGCCGAAATCAGCCATGAACTGACCCGGGCTGGCAAAGAACCGCTCCATCATCATGGGAATCGAAAGCGGCACATGCTCGGCGCCGAAGAGCGACTCACCGGCGCGCATGAAGAGGAGAATGCTTGCCAGATGCAGCGGATACGTCAGCTCACGAAATACCTGCAGCACCGGCTGGTTCAGCTTCAAAACAACGCCCACCCCCAGCGCCAGCACAGTCGTGGTGCCCAGCAGCGGGAAGACTCCCGTCGTGACACCAAAGGCGATGGCCTGCGCGATTTTTGCAGGCGTCGTCCCTTGCGCAAGCTGCGCAACGACCGGCTTCACCACCCAGCGGCGCCACAAAGATTCTCGCTGGATGGGTTCCGTCATGCCTTTCGAAGCAGGATGTCTTCCATGCGCGCATTCGATGGCACACGGAAAAGCAGGATGAGCATGTACACCGCCATCGCGATGTTGCCGAGCAGCAGAATGCCCAGCAGCCAGCCGATGCGGCCGATCCACGAGCGCTCCTTGTAAGCGACCCAGCAGTAGAAGGTGAGAAAGGCCCAGTAGGTGTCAAACAGCGTGGCGATGAACCACGGATGCCCGCCCACCGAACCCGGGATGGCCCACAGCGCACACTGCTGCGAAGCCCAGCTCGTGACGCCAAACATGGACACCAGCACTACGACAAAAAAGATTCGAAGAAACCAGATCATGATTTTCAGAAAGTGCGATGCAGCGCTGCGTTGTTCGGGCGGGTGTACACGGCCTGCACGACACTGATGTTCCGCGAGGCAAAAGCGGCCTCGCAGTATTGCAGGTAGAAGTTCCATTTGCGGACAAAGCGGTCGTCAAAGCCGAGCGCCTTCACGTCAGTGAGTTTGGCATTGAATCGCTCAAACCACACCCGCAGTGTCTTGGCATACGAAGCGCCGAGATCTTCCAAACCGTGCATGAAGAGCTCGCTGGTGCGGTTGATGGCTTCGTTGACACGCCCCACGCTGAGCAGCAGCGATCCCGGGAAAATGTGCTTCTGAATCCAGTCCACCCCCTTGCGCAGATCTTTGTGCTGACAGTCCGCCACGGTGATCATCTGGAAGGCCAGCAGCCCCTCGGGCTTCAATACTTCAGCGCACTTCGCAAAGTAGGTTTCCAGATACTTGTCACCCACGGCCTCCAGCATCTCGATGGAGGCGATCTTGTCGAACTGTCCGGTGATGTGGCGGTAGTCCTGCAGGCGGATTTCCACCTGATCGGCCAGCCCTTCACGCGCCACGCGCTCGGTAGCATACTTGAGCTGCTCCTGCGAAATCGTGACGGCTGTCACACGACACCCATGATGCTTTGCCGCATGACATGAGAATCCTCCCCAGCCGCAGCCGATTTCCAGCACATGGTCTCCCGGCTTGAGCTGCAGTTTCTGACACAGCGCTTCATATTTCGAATACTGCGCATCTGCCAGCGGCTGCCCAGGATGCTCGAAACGCGCGGCCGAGTAAGTCATCGTCTCATCAAGCCAGAGCGAGTAGAACTCATTCCCCAGATCATAGTGCTCGGCGATGTTGCGCCGGCTGGTGCTCACACTGTTGGGCCGCAGCAGATGTTGCACACGGTTGACAAAGTTCAGCAGGTTCACAAACGCCACCTTCCCGGAGGAACTGCGCGATCCCTGGGTCTTGGAAAGATTCAAAATGAACCACTCGATCACCGCCGCGATGTCGTCAGTCTCCCACTCACCATCGACGTAAGCCTCGCCAAAACCCACATTGCCGAACAAGGCGCAGCGCTTGAAAAAATCGCGGCTGCGAATGCGCATCTCGGCCGTGACCGGGGCGCCATGCTCCCCCAGCACATGCGCACGACCATCGGGGTGCACCATTCGAAGCCCCCCGTGAACGAAGGGCTTGAGCGACAGCATGAAAAGCCGCTCATAAAATCCAGGCTTCGCCGCCTCAGGTGTGGAGACGGAGATGTCGGTGTCGCAGGTGATGGTGTCGTTCATGGTTTGTTTGGGGCGATGGATTCGTGGGGACGCAGGACTCCGAGTTGCAGCCCGGCATCGGCTGATTTGCGGTGCCAGGGAATGCGCTTCAGCCACAGCCGCAGCGCATGCCAGTGGATGAGAAAAATGACGCGCAGCGTGAGCAGCGGATACTTCACCGCACAGAGCAGCAGCGCTGCATCCGTCAGCGGTCGTTGCCTGCCGGTCAGCGAGGTGAGCAGCATGCGGTCATCCTCCTTCCGGTCGTCGATGTGAATCTCCAGCTTCTCGCCCGGCACCTGCAGCTTGAAGTCAAAGCTCAGATCCAGCGCAAAGAACGGCGACACATAGAAATGCTTGGGCGTGATGAGGCGGAAGCGCTGCGCACGATCACACTCCTTCAGAAGATAAGGCTTCTGCTCATGAAAAGTGTTCGTCACCTCCGCCACCGCGCACACCGGCTCTCCGGTGGCATCAAAGGCATAATAAAAGCAGACAGGGTTGAAGATATACCCCAGCACACGTGGAAAAGTGAGCAGACGAATGCTGGCGATGCGCGCCGTATTCACCTCGTTGTCCGCCAGATACTTCAGGATGTTCGCCTTCACATCCCCCGCACCAAGATCAAGATGATCACGGTCATAAAAGGAAAACAGGTTGAAGCGGTTGCGGCTGAACCAGCGCAGCTTCGAAGCGAGATCGTCGATGGCATCAAGATCCAGCCACAGGTAAAAGACGTTGTAGTTAAACCGATGCACCTTCGGCTGCAGCCGGTGGTGCATCACCGCACATTCATAGATGGCGGATTCGGTTGGCATCACCATGGCTCCTTTCCGAGAAGGTCACGGCACAACGCCACCGCCGAGCCAAAGGCATCACCATCTATCACCATATGCCAGGGATGCTGCGTGTTCAGACCGAGAAATCCTTAATTGTGCCAGAAGTGAATCAACGTAAGCGCGGCTCGCCCCGACTTGAGCTGATTGGCCTTGTCAGGCAGATCCGCCAGCAGCCACGCTCCCAATTTGATCTTAGTATCATACATATTGCCCTGTTTCACGAGTTCCCTGAAGTCTCCAAATGCATTTCCCACCATGATCATGGCAGGTGCCATTGTCAGTGTCGTTTCCATGGTTTGATGAATCGGTGATGGGAGACGACCCATTCCTTACCGCCGTGATAGCACAAATACGACACCTCATCTCATGACACCCATTCCGACTCACTTGGGAGGGAGCAAAAGCGTCTTGACTGCTATATCAAGCACAAGCGGAAGAGGAACGATGAATGACATTTTGAAACCAATCGGTGAAACTTTAATCTCATTTATTTTCGTCAAAACTTTTTCACGGACAGCCACAGGATCACCTTCTTTAACGGTGGTTTCACTGGTCAAAGCAGGCTTCAATGTTGCCAAAATTATATCTATGTCATCTTTGATCACAGCATCGATCAACGCGCTTTTACTATCATTTAACATCCCCATGATTGGAACAAAATGTCCGATTAAAACCCTTGGAGCGATGATGACATAGACTGCGGGGAAAAAAACCGCCATTTGGACATACACGATGAATGGCTGTACAACAGCATGTGTCACCAAGACTTGTAGCCCACTAAAAATGAACAGCGGCACAACTGTCGCACAAGCCCACCATGACAGGCCAATCAATGGAGTGATCGAGCTATGAAACCGAGATCTGCAAACAGTTGCTCGGATATGTCCGTGCCGAGACAATTCACGCAAGCGTGACAATAGCAGCGAAATAAATCCGTGATTACATATAAACTGAAGCGCTATTGAAATAATCAGCGTCATGTAAATGGAATTCAGATAACCGCAGGTGGAAAGCCGATTGCCACCTGCCGCTCGGAAAAACGATTCATTTTGATCCAATGAATAGCTGACATGAAAACTCCCCACGAGTGCCAATGCCACAGCATAGATCGCAATATTTTTCCATAAGCGGATTCGCTTTAACAAGCCAAAATAGCGATCGATAGTCGAGGCAAACTGCTTCTTATCGACAATTTGAATAAACCTCGAAGATAACATATCACTGATCGCATCCGGCATTCCTTTGTAATAATAAGTGGCGATCCCGACATTGATTATGAAAAGCGGATACCCAATTAACAACGTAGAATACTGAGCCAGACTTTTCATCACCCCCACGTAGCTGGTAAATCCCAAAACGAGCGGACTGGTGCTGATTAAAACCGCCCATAGCACTATGAAAAGAAGCATGATGCTGGTTGGGCCTCTTTTTAATCGAACAGTAATGAGCCCCAATAGAGGATCAAAGCTTTTGGGAAGGTTGCTGGCAATTTGTCGCCGCAATTGTTCATCATTCATGTTTTTAAGCCTTCTGAAGGTGCCCGCTTGGAGTTGGCAGGACATTATCTTGGAGTCTCTGTGCGTGTCAACGCTCAGATGAATCTTCGATTCGTCCCTGACTATTTACTAATCCCATTTTCGAAACAAATGATTCGCGCTGTAATGACCCACGCTGCAAGCTGGCGGTATTTGAGAATACATGGTCATGCCGATGCCGCCACTAGCCACCGACCCTATGTGACAGTTCCACAAGACGCTGCCTTTCAAGGTCAGCAGCAATTCAAAAAATGACGAATGGTCAGTGAACGGCTTGTGCTGCCCGTGTCCGGCGTGGTATGAATCAGCATGAACGACTCCATCGCTCCCGGCGCACGTGAGTTTCACACCACCCGCTGGAGCCTCGTACTCGCCGCCCAGCAGGGTGGGGATGACACGCAGATGCACCGGGCTATGTCCGCCCTCTGCCAGGACTACTGGTACCCGCTGTATGCCTTTGTACGCAGGCGCGGCCATGCACCGCATGATGCCCAGGACCTGACCCAGGCCTTTTTCCTTTCGCTCCTGGAAACACATGCCGCCGCCGATCCGGCACGCGGAAAATTTCGCTCCTACCTCCTCGGCGCCTTGAAAAACTTCCTCGCCAATGACTGGCATCGCGGACAGACGCAGAAGCGTGGCGGCGGACAACGGCTGGTGGAATGGGACGCTCTGGATGCCGAGGCCCGCTACGCCTTGGAGCCTGCGGAGCAGTCCGATGCCGAGACGCTCTACGACCGCCGCTGGGCTATGGAGCTGCTGGCTCGCGCGGTGGAAAAACTTCGCGCCGAATTTGCCGCCAAGGGTGAAGCCGAAACCTTTGAGGTGCTCAAAGGCACACTCAGCGGCGCAGGTCCGGATCGCGAGCAGATCGCGCAACAGCTCGGCATGAGCGAAGGCGCGCTGAAGGTCGCCATTCATCGCCTGCGCCAAAGCTATCGTGAGGTGCTGCGCGCAGAAATCGCAGAGACGGTGGATTCACCTGAGGAGGTCGATGCCGAGATGCGGCATCTGGTGGCGGTGCTGCGGAGTTGAAGTTTTTTGTAACTCCCCGGCCCCAAGCTTTCAGGAAGTCAGTGAACCCGCCATTCCCCCACCATGACTCCTGCCCAAACCTGCCCTCAATGCGGCGCCTCCATGCCTGCCGATGCCCCCGCATCCCTCTGCCCTGCGTGCCTGCTCAGCAGCGCATTGCCCACAGATCCAGGAGCGACCATGCTCATCGCCCAGCCGAAGCCGCATGCACTGCCTCAGATTGGCGAAGTCTTTGGCGGCTACCGCATCGAGCGTGAGCTTGGTCGCGGTGGCATGGGCGCGGTCTATGCCGCAGAGCAGTTGTCCAGCGGACGCCGCGTGGCCTTGAAAGTCCTGAGCCATCAGCTCGATTCACCAGACGCTCGCGCTCGCTTCCTGCGCGAAGGACGCCTCGCCGCTTCGATCAATCACCCCAACAGCGTCTATGTCTTCGGCACGGAGGAGATCGATGACACGCCGGTCATTGCCATGGAGCTCATCGCGGGCGGCACCTTGCAGGATCGCATTCAGCGCTATGGCCCCCTGCCCGTCGGTGCCGCCGTGGACGCCGTGCTGCAGATCATCGCAGGTCTGGAGGCCGCGCATTCCGTCGGCATCCTGCACCGCGACATCAAACCAGCGAACTGCTTCGAGGACATGGACGGCACCGTGAAGATCGGCGACTTCGGCCTCTCGATCTCCACCGCAGGCCGGGGCGATTCCATGCAAACGATGGACGGCACCTTTCTCGGCACCCCGGCGTTTTGCTCGCCGGAGCAACTGCGCGGCGAGGAGCTGAACGTGCGCTCAGACATGTATTCGGTAGGCGTGACTTTGTTCTACCTCCTCACCGGACGCACACCCTTCGAAGGCAGAAACATGGTGCAGCAACTGGCCAACTCACTGGAAAAAGCCGCGCCGTCCCCGCTGCAATACCGGCCGGACATGCCCCAGGGGCTCGCTCGCATCGTGTTGCGCTGCTTGAACAAGCAGGCCACCGAGCGCTTTGGCAGCTACCAAGAATTGCAGCAGGCACTGCTGCCCTATGCCTCCATCGCCCCCACACCGGCCACGCTGGGGCTGCGCTTTGCCGCAGCAGCTATCGATCATTTCATCCTGAGCGCGGCAAGTTTTGTCGTCCCGCTGTTCTTTGTGGATTCACCGATGGATGTGCTCAACCCCAAGATCATCCGCTCCTGGGGCTTCTTCTGGCTCACTCTGGGCATGTTCGTGGCGCGGCATTTGTATTTCGGCATCAGCGAAGGCGTCTGGGGCGCATCCATCGGCAAGGCGCTTGTGGGCCTGCGTGTGGCCAGGCTGAACCGCAGCGCACCCGGCATTCCGCGCGCGCTCATACGCTCCGTTTTGCTGCAGGCCCTCGTCATTGTGGAAATCTTCCGCTACAGCACGATGGATGTCACTCAGATCACGGCTTGGAGTTATGCGTGGATCGTCATTCAGATCCTGTTTTTCCTTCTGTTCTTCGTCACAGCTCGTCGTCAAAACGGCTTCGCTGGACTCCACGATCTATGGACCGGCACACGGGTGATTCAGAAGTCGGCGTATCAGCCGCGTGTCGCCATGGCGCAAACCGAGGACACTGTCCCAGCAACGGACGGCATGCGGAAGATCGGCCCGTTTCATGTCATCGCCACTCTGTCTGCTACCGGCACTGAAGAGGTGCTGCTCGGCTATGACACCCGTTTGCTGCGCAAGGTCTGGATTCGCCAGACGCCTTCCGGCTCACCACCAGTGTCACAGGTGCAGCGCAACATCGCCCGCCCGGGCCGCCTTCGCTGGCTTCAAGGCGAGCGCGGCGAAAGTGAATCCTGGGACGCCTACGAAGCCGCAAGCGGCACCCCCTTGACGAGCATTGTCGCTCAACGCCAGCCCTGGCGTGTCGTGCGGCACTGGCTCCACGATCTCGCGGCTGAACTGTGCGCCGCCCTGCATACAGCATCACGGCCAGATACGCTCACGCTGGATCGTGTCTGGATCACCTCGGAGGGCCGGGCAAAGCTTCTCGACTTTCCCGCCCCCGGCAGCGTCATCGTTGCCAGCGAAGGTGCAGTGACCCCACAGATCTTTCTGAACCAAGTCGCCATCGCCGCTCTTCAAGGGCGCATGGTGGCTTTGCAGGAAGCCACGGCACTCAACATGCCGGTGCCACTGCCCATCCAGGCCCGCCAGACGCTGCTCAGCCTGAAGAGCACCACGGATCTTCACGGCAGCGTTGTGCAGCTTCGCGCATTGACGCAGCTGCCTGCGGAAGTTTCGCGCTGGCGGCGTTTCGCGCTTCTCATTGGCACGGTCGCTCCATCGTTGTTCCTGACGGTCTTCATGGCGCTCGGCATGTCATTCTACAAAGGATGGGCCGCCAAAAACCCAGCCTTCTCCGCGATACGTGGCTGCATGATGTCCTACGAGGACATGCTCAAAAACAAGCAGCAGCCAGGACTGGAAAACATTCCGGTGCCCGTGGCCAGAGCCGCCATGGAAACCTACATTGCCGGCACTTACGGCCCCATCGTGCGTGATCCGCAGCAGTGGGATTCCCCCATCGGACGCAGCATCCTGCCTCCTCCAGTGCGCGCCAGTGTGGAAAAAATCGTTCATGGCCACCCACCGCCCACACCAGAGGATCTTCAAAAGGCCAAAGCCCTGTTGCAACCTTTGCTGGACACCCATGTCGCAGAGCGAACAAAGGAACTGGGCTTTGCTGGCAAACACCAAACGATGGACTTCGTCACCGCTTCCGTGCTCGGTGTGTACCTTCTTGTCACCGCCATTTTGAGCCTGTTCTGCGCATTCGCTTTTCGCGGCGGCCTGATGATGCGCATCCTCAGCATCGCAGTGGTCAGAGATGACGGCACTGATGCCACCCGCCTGCGCATGCTGTGGCGCAGCCTCATCGCCTGGTCACCCATCCTGCTGCTGCCAGTGGTGATCATGTTCGACGCTCCACTGATGCAGATGGCCGGTGATCAAGACGTGATCCGAATCATTGGCTTGATCGCCATGGCCGTTCTGTCCCTGGCTCTCGTCCTCGCCGCCATCGCCACACGTGGCCGCGGTTTGCATGACCGTCTTGCACACACCTGGCTGGTGCCCCGCTAGAGCACGATGCCGCGCACACGCTCGGCGCAGCGCTCGGGCCTCATGCTGTTGATGTAGGTGCCGCTGCCGAGTTCAAAGCCCGCAAGCTGGGAGATGCGTGCAACGATGGAGATGTACCAGTGAAAGCAGCCGGACACTTCTCCCACGGGCGCGGAACGAATCGTAAAGTTATAGTCCGGCGCACCTGCAGCTGCCTTGAGTCGGCGCAGCAGGCGGCTCAGCAGTCCCGCCAGTTCCTCGATGTCCGCATCGCTGATCTCATCAAACGCCGCCTGATGCATGCGCGGAAAAACCCACGTGTGATAGGGCGACAGTGCCGCATAGGGCATGAAGGCCACAAACGCCTCACCGGCCTCGATGATGCGCTCCTCCGCCAGCAGCTCCTCGTGCAGCACCGTGCAATACAAGCACCCGCCCTCCAGTTCGTGAAAACGCCTCGCCTCCTGCAACCGCATGCACACCTGCGAGGACAGCACCGGTGCCGCCGTGATCTGCGAATGCGAATGCTCCAGGGAGCTGCCCGCGCGCTGCCCCTGGTTTTTGAAAATAACGATGCTCTCCACCATCGGACGGCTGCGCAGCGCCTGATAGCGTTCCCGATACATGCGCAGCACCATCACCAAATGCGCCGCATCCATCTCTCCGAGGTCAAGATCATGCCGTGGATGCTCCACCACCACCTCATGCACCCCGGAGGCGGACATGGAGCGAAACGTCCCATGCTTCTTCCGCTGCACATCCAGCTTGGCATCAAAGACAGAATATTTATTGGGCACCACACGCACCAGCCAGGAACCATCCGGGGCTGCCACGCGGGCGATTTCCGCAGGAGTCTGCGCTTCATTGCCGGTGCAGAAAGGGCAGTCGTCACGGTGCGGCGGCCGCGTGAGATGCGACGCTGCCTGCGGATGAAAATCATCCGGCCTCAGCGCCCGCTCCGGAGCCATGACAACCCAGTCAAGCGTGATGGGATTGAAACGCATTTCAGACATGGGCAAGGGAGAGGTTGGATTTGCTCTAACGAGCAGCCTCCACTTAGCTGGCAGAAAAAAGCCGCGCAAGTTTCCCTGCGCGGCTTTGTCTTTATTGATGCTTGGGCAAAGGCCTGATGTCAGCTTACTTCGCTGCCTTCTTGAGAGCGTCGGCCTTGTTGGTCAGTTCCCAGGTAAGATCTGGATCGTCGATCTTGCCGAAGTGACCGTAGTTGGTGCTCTTCGAATAGATCGGACGCAGCAGGTTGAGCTGCTTCACGATGTCGGCTGGCTTGAAGGAGAAGACCTTCAGCACTGCAGCAAGGATCTTCTCGTCACCGATGGTGCCGGTGCCAAAGGTGTCGATGTGCACGCTCACAGGCTCCGGATGGCCGATGGCGTAGGCGAACTGAACTTCGCACTTGGAGGCGAGACCGGAGGCCACCACGTTCTTGGCAACCCAGCGGCCCATGTAGGCGGCGCTGCGGTCCACTTTGGACGGGTCTTTGCCGGAGAAGGCACCACCGCCGTGACGGCCCATGCCGCCGTAGCTGTCCACAATGATCTTGCGTCCGGTCAGGCCGCTGTCGCCCTGAGGGCCACCGACGACGAATTTGCCGGTCGGATTGATGAGATACTCAGTTTCCTTCGTGAGCATGTCCTTCGGCAGCACCTTCTTGATGACCTGCTCGATGCAGAACTTCTCGATCTCGGCGTGGCTCACATCCGCAGCGTGCTGCGTGGAGATCACGACGTTCACGATGCGCGTTGGCTTGCCATCCACGTATTCGACGGACACCTGGCTCTTCGCGTCAGGGCGCAGCCACTTGGCCAGCTTGCCAGCCTTGCGGATGCGTGTCAGCTCACGGCCAAGGCGGTGAGCATACATGATCGGCGCAGGCATCAGCTCTGGCGTGTCGTCACAGGCAAAACCAAACATGATGCCCTGGTCGCCAGCGCCCTGCTCGCCGTGCTTCTTGCCTTCGGCTTCAGCGGCGTCCACACCCTGCGCGATGTCCGGGCTCTGGATGGTGAGGTAGTTGTTGATGAAAAGCTTGTCGGCGTGGAACACGTCATCGTCATTGGTGTAGCCAATGCCGCGCACGGCGTCACGGATGACTTTGCCGACGTTGATGACTTCGTCGATCGGCTTGGTGGTGCCGTTCTTCTTGTTCTGCAGCTTCGGGATGGTGATCTCACCACCGACGACGACCACGTTGCTCTTGGCAAAGGTCTCGCAGGCGACGCGGCTCTTCGGGTCGATCGCAAGGCATGCGTCGAGGATGGCGTCAGAAATGGTGTCGCAAACTTTGTCAGGATGGCCTTCGCCGACGGACTCGGACGAGAAGATGTAGCTACGGGACATGATGGTGGTCGTATGGGTTATATGGACGAATCATGATTTGATGATGCGTCCTGTGGAAGCCGGGAGAGTATTCCCCAAAACGTGGGCGTCAATGTGGATTTATAGCCTCAACGGCTCACAGCAATGGAGTCAGACAAATCCATGCGCAGCACACAGCTGTCCGATTTCTATCGTGTTGGAGAGAGACGGCACACCCTGCTGCCCATGGCGGCATGTACTGCGGTAGTGCATTTTGAGTAGTGTCAGGAGTGAATGACCAGATAAGGGCCCATCCGCCCAAACGTTTTGGCCCCTATGCGCCTCCTCTTGCTCGCTTTGTTTCCCTGTTTCCTCAGCGCCGCTCTCCCGGGTCCCGCCATTCCCTTCGAGAATCCCAACATCCTGCTCATTGTCGTGGATGACATGGGCTGGGGCGATGTCTCCTGCTATGGCGGACAGGTTCCAACGCCGAACATGGACCGGCTGGCCAAGGAAGGAATGCAGTTCCGGCAGTTCTATGTGGCGTCCCCCATCTGCTCCGCATCGCGCTGCGGTATGATCACGGGGCAGTATCCTGCGCGGTGGCGGATCACGAGCTACCTGCAAACCAAGGCGGGCAACCGTGAATGTGAGCAGGCGGATTTTCTCGATCCGCAGGCGCCTTCCCTGCCACGCGTCTTCCAAAAATTCGGCTACGCCACCGCCCACATCGGCAAATGGCACCTTGGCGGTGGCCGCGATGTGACCGACGCCCCCAAATTCGCCGCCTATGGCTACGATGTGGGCCTCGGAACCTATGAAAGCCCGGAGCCCGCCGCAGCACTCGG
Organism: Prosthecobacter sp.; assembly: GCF_049294395.1. Lineage (GTDB taxonomy): Bacteria > Verrucomicrobiota > Verrucomicrobiia > Verrucomicrobiales > Verrucomicrobiaceae > Prosthecobacter. The sequence continues at coordinate 6,320 of NZ_JBAQCR010000310.1, read as the reverse complement.
CTTGAAAACAACTCCCTGGGAAACCAAGCGCGAACCCCAGCAGGTGCCGCGGCACGAACGCACCCGCTGGATGGTGGACGAAACGCTGAAGTTCATGCAGCAGCACTCAACCCAGCCGTGCTTCGTGAATCTGTGGCTCGATGACGTCCACACCCCCTACCGCCCTAGCGAGGGAAAGGATGATCGCCCTCTCCCGGCGAAATACCGCGACGTGCTCGTCGAAACAGATCGCCAGATTGGCCGTCTCATTGACTCACTGCCCTCGAACACCCTCATCCTCCTCTGCGGTGACAACGGCCCCGAGCCCACGCTGGAGCACACCCGCACCAAGGGCCTGCGTGGCATGAAATGGAGCCTCTACGAAGGCGGCATCCGCACCCCGCTCATCGTGCGCTGGCCCGGCACCGTGCCGGCAGGCGCAGTGAATGACACCACGGTCCTCAGCAGCGTCGATTTCATGCCCACCCTCTGCGCCTTGGCTCAGATCAAAGCTCCCGCAGCCGATCAAGATGGCGAAGACATGAATACCGCCCTGCGCGGGGAAAAAATCGTGCGCCCCAAGCCTCTCCTCTGGGAATACGGTCGCAAACCCGGCGAGGCAGGCAAAGTCAAAACCGGCTTCCCCTACCCCAAAGAGCCAGATTCCAAATCTCCCAACGTCGCCATCCGCGACGGAGAATGGAAGCTCCTCGTCAACGCAGACGGCACCCAAACCGAACTCTACCACCTCGGCAAAGATCCCAACGAAACTACAAACCTCGTCGAGATAGAAAAAGACACCGCCGAACGCCTGAAAAAGGCCGCTTTGGACTGGCGGAAGGCGTTGCCGTGAAATTTCCCCTCGCCAGCCGAAAAAATGCCACTAGGATGCGCGCCCCCTTCCCCCGACCATGTCCGAACCCAAGAATATCCTCCGCCTGGGACTGCCCAAAGGCAGCCTGCAGGAGCCGACGCTTGAATTATTCAAGCGCGCTGGGTTCAACATTGTCGTCTCCTCCCGCTCCTACCGCCCTTCGGTGGATGACTCCGAGCTGGAGCTCCGCCTGCTGCGCGCCCAGGAGATCGGCCGCTATGTCGATCACGGCTTCCTGGACTGCGGCATCACCGGCCGCGACTGGATCGTGGAAAACAACGCGGATGTCGAAGTCATCACCGACTTGCGCTACAGCAAGGCCACTTCCTGGCCCACCCGCTGGGTGCTCGTCGTGCCGGATGACTCCCCCGTTCAGTCCGTCAAGGACCTCCAGGGCAAGCGCATCGCCACCGAAGCGGTCGAGATGACCAAGAAATACCTCGCCAAACACGGTGTCGAAGCCGAGGTCGAATTTAGCTGGGGCGCCACCGAAGTGAAGGTGCCCGAAATGGTGGATGCCATCGTGGACATCACCGAAACCGGCTCGTCCCTGCGCGCGAACAAGCTGCGCATCGTGGACACGCTGATGGAAAGCTACCCCCAATTTGTCTCCAGCAAACCTGCCGCCCGTGATGAATGGAAACGGCAGAAGATGGAGACTCTCGTGCTGCTGCTCAAAGGTGCGCTCGAGGCCCGCCACAAGGTCGGTCTCAAAATGAACGTGCCCGCGAAACAGCTGCAGGAGGTGGTCGCATGCCTGCCGTCTCAGCGCTCGCCCACCGTTTCAACGCTCGCCAGCCAGGATTGGGTGGCCGTGGAAACGGTCATCGACGAAGCCACCGTGCGGGTCATCATCCCACGGCTGAAGTCGCTGGGGGCCGAGGGTATTGTGGAATACCCTCTAAATAAAGTCGTCCACTAGATCAACGCCAACACAACAGGAGAACACGAACATGGGATCGCTCAAAAAGCGGAGAAAAACGAAGATCAACAAGCACAAGCGCAAGAAGCGCATGCGCGCGAACCGTCACAAGAAGCGTTTGCGCTACAAGTCGTAACCGCTAGCCTTCCCGGCATGGCTCCTCTCCGCAGTGCGATTCGATTTCATCGAGACGCAGGAAGCTTTGTCATGCCCGGGTACGGCTCGGTTGGCAGGGCTCTGCGGCCCTGTCTCACGATGGGTCTTGCCGCCTTCTTTGGCTCCCTCCTCTCAGGTTACGCTGCAACACCAGCGGACCTGTCCTTGGGAGCCAGAGCGGCAGACACATCAGACCTGCAACTATCTCCAGCATCTGCCTCCAGGGCAGATGTCTTGGCGCATTACACTGCCGCTCTCCAGTTCGAAGCCTCCGGGAAACTGAGGCAGGCGCTGGATCATTATCTGGCCGTTTTCAAAGCTGACCCCGGCAACTCGGATCTGGCAGCGCATACCGCCGGGATTGCCATGCAGTTCCAAGGCCGCGATGCTGCCATCAAAATCCTCGAGGATGCCGTGCGTGCCAGCCCTCGCACTCCCGCGCCGCTGCTCAATCTCGCGCGCTTCGCCAGCACCTACCCGCCGGAGGACCTGTTCGTCAAAGACGACGTCCCATCCAAGGCCGTGGCCGAAGCCCTGGCCAAGTTTCCCGCTCACGCCGAGGTCTACGAGACGGCCGTCATGCTGCACCTCACCCACAACGAGCGTGACAAGGCCATCGCCGTCATGACTCAGGCCGCCAATCAGAACAGCCGCGATCCACAGTACTGGCTGGCCACCGGACACACCGCCGAACGCGTCTGGCCGCTCGGTCAGGCCGAGTTCGCCACGGAGTACCGCCAGCGCGTCGCCCCGTTTTTTGAGAACGCCCTCAAAACGGCCACCAAAGCCGAAGCCGAGCAGGTCACCCTCGAAGTCGCCCGTCAGTATCTCCTGACCAACGATCCCGAGCGTGCCCGGCAGCTCTGTGAAAAACTGGCGGCCGAATACAACAATCTCGACGCCCGCAAACTGCTCTACCGTCTCTACGTTGCCTCCGAACAAAAAGAAAAGGCGCTCACCACTCTGGAGCAAGTCGTCAAACAAGCACCGGAGGACGCCGAAATGCAGCGCCTCCTGGCCAGTGAGTACGACAAACTCAAGCAACCTGAAAAGGCCATCGCCCACCTTCAAGCCGCCATTCAAAACGGCGGCGGCGAGATCGGCGACTACGTCAAACTCGGCTGGGAGCTCTACCAGACACAGAAGTTCGATGACATGGTGCGTGTCGGCCAGCGCAGCGTGCGCCTGTTTCCCGATCATCCCCTCGTGCACTACCAGCTCGCGATCGCCCATCGCGCCCGTGAAGAATGGGGCCCGTCGGTGCAGCACTTCGCCGAAGCCGAGCAGTTCGCCAGCTCCACTCAGAACGAACTGCTGGACCACCTGTTCTACTATCAGTACGGCATCACACTCGAACGCCTCGCTCGCTACGAGGACGCCTCACGCATGCTGGAAAAATCCATCACGCTGACTCCGCGCGAAGAAGCCAAGGCCGCCGCCAACACCATGAACTTCCTCGGCTACATGTGGCTGGATGTCGGCACACATCTCGACAAAGCGGGCGAACTCATCACCAAGGCCAACGAACTGCTGCCCGACCAGCCCGCATACATCGACAGCCTCGGCTGGTTCCACTACAAGAAGGGCAACTACCCCGGCGCTCTCAAGGAATTTCAGCGCGCCGAAGCCCTCATGCAGCCCGTCACCCCGGAAGATGCCGAGATCCTCGAACACATCGGCCTCACCCATCAGGCCCTCGGAGACAAAACCAAAGCCCTCAGCTACCTCGAACGCGCCGAGTCCCTCAAGACCCCCGATTTAAAAGCCCGCAAGCGCATCGAAAACGAGCTGCTGAAAATCAAAGGCGGCAAATCGGACACCGAAAAGAAGTAGCGCCCGCTACTCCTCCAGCCGCTCATCACTGTCGATGAACATCCAGCACAGTGCCGCAAGTAGGTAGGTGGCTGCAGCGACATACATCACCTTGTCCCAGCTTTGGTTCGTCAGGTTCATCAGCCACGGCACCGCCACGCCACCGAGCGCGCCGCCGAGATTGCCGATCATGTTCATGCTGCCTGAGACCGATCCTGCAAGCTTCCCGCCCACCTCCATGCACGCGCCCCAGGCCCCTGGCATGGACAGATCATTGAAGAAGCCCGAGAAGCCCAGCGCCAGCATCGCATACGTGGGATTGTTCAGGGTCGTGGCCAGGATGATCATCCCGCCCGCCGCCAGCATGCCCATCACGCCGATCGTGCGCCGCGCCCGGCTCAAACTGTCTGACTTGGCCGACATCCTACGCGCCACCACACCGCCGATGAAGCAGCCGATGCCGCCCAGAAACAGCGGCAGACCATTCAAGATCGAAGTCCACGTATCCTGCATGTCCATCTTCAGCTCCTTCTCCATGAACTTCGGCAGCCAGGTAATGTAGAAGTACCACACATAGCTGATGCAGAAGTAATACACCCACAGCAGCAGCACCGACTTGGTCGTGAACAACCTTTCCCAAGGAATCGATGCGTGCCCGCCGCTCAGATTTTTTTGCGCTTCCTCCAGCAGTTCACATTCCGCCGCATTCACTCCCTTGTGGTCCTTCGGGTTGTCCCTGAACCACACATAAAAACAGATCGCCCAGACCACGCCCAGACCGGCAAAGAGCACAAACGTATTTCGCCAGCTGATATAGCCCAGCACCCACACCACCAGCAGCGGCGTGAAGGCACCACCCCAGCGCGCCGCCATCCATGTGATGCCTTGCGCCACGCCGTGCTCACGCTGCGGCAGCCACACACTGAACATCTTCGCGATGTTCGGAAACCCGCCCGCCTCACCAGCGCCAAACAAAAACCGGCACACAATCATCGACGCCAGATTCCACGCGTAACCCGTCGCCGCCGTGAACACGCTCCAGAACATCACCACTCGCAGCAGCACCCGCCGCGGTCCCCATTTGTCACCCAGCCATCCACCTGGGATCTCAAAGAGCGCATACGCCAGTGTGAATGCAGAGAACACATAGCCCATCTGCGTGTCATCAAATCCCAGATCCTGCTGGATGAACGGCCGCGCCTTCGAAATGCACACCCGGTCGATGTAATGAATGATGCCGAGCATCACGGCGAAAACGATCACGCCATAGCGCGTGCGGGTGGGACGAAGGGTCGATTCCATGGACGGGTTGGGAAAGCGCGCATGCTGCCACGCGGCCTGACTCAACGTCAACTCCTCAAACATTCCATCACGGCTCTCCCACGGTAGGATTCTCCACCACAATCGCGCTCGCCTTCACCGCCCGCGTCAGCACTTCCCTCCGCTGCTTGCCGCTGGGCACCAGCTCATGAGTCATGCCTTTGTATCGCGCCTGCTCCAATCCCGACATGGCTTCACTCATGCCACGTCCGCGCCACCCGCTCAATACTGAGCGCCTTCCCCGTGGCAGGATCAATCGTGATCAGCACCCCATTCACCCGCACAGCGCCGCTTCCCACGCCAAAGCGCGTGGGCATCATCGTGTGGAAGCGTTCCAGCACCGGCTCGATCTGGCTGCCGATCACGCTGTCCATCGGGCCGCACATGCCGGCATCGCTTTGAAAGGCGGTGCCCTTCGGCAGCACACGCTCGTCAGCCGTCGGCACATGGGTGTGCGTGCCGACAACGGCTGAAACTTTGCCATCCAAATGCCAGCCCATCGCCACTTTCTCGCTCGTGGCCTCGGCATGGAAGTCCACAAAGATCACCGGCGTTTCTTCGCGCAGCTTTTCCACAAGAGCGGCGATGGCCGGGAAAGGATTGTCGAGCTGCTGGTTCATGAAGGTCCGCCCCTGCAGGTTCACCACGGCTACTTTGCACTTCTTCGATTCCAGCACCACAAAGCCGCTGCCAGGTGTGCCTTCCGGGTAGTTCATCGGCCGCAGCATGCGCGGCTCATCGGCCAGATACGGCACGATCTCCCGCTGGTCCCAGATGTGATCTCCGCTGGTCACCACGGCGGCCCCGGCTCGCATGAGGCTGATGGCGATCTTCGGCGTGATGCCCCGCCCCCCCGCTGAGTTTTCACCATTCACCACGATGAAGTCGAGCTTCAGCTCCTCCTTGAGCACAGGCAGCAGCAGCCCGACCGCCTTGCGCCCCGGTTCACCCACCACATCGCCCAAAAAGAGAAGGCGAAAGAGTCCATCCGCACCGTCAGCCGTGTTGTCATTCATCGTGGCGCTACTTAGTAGATGATGAAGCCGGGGATCAAGTCTAGGATGCACTTTATGATGATGAAACGAATGCTGTGTGGCTGCGCGCTGCCGGTCATGCTCGCGTCCGTAATGGTGACGCCGGGCAGGGCCCAGACGATTGTGCCCGCACCCACCCCGGCGGCCCCTTTGACGCCCACTCAGGTGACACCCGGCCCCGCGCCAGCAGCGCCTCCCCCTGCCTCCTCGAGTCCAGCCACAC
>NZ_JBAQCR010000309.1:0-25956 GCF_049294395.1 Prosthecobacter sp. | reverse complement strand
ATATATAGGTCGTGACCCTGTGAACCTGTGACCCTGAGGGTCAAAATCCATTTTGACCCCGGTTTGACCCTGTGACCCTACGGGCCCGCCCAAGGGGCAGGGGGACCTTCCTCCAGCCACCTTATGTGATGAAATGGCATCAAGCATCACCGTGGTATCAAATCGGTATCATGATACCAAACCAGAGCCCGCTGGGTGTTGCGGGAGCGTGAGGGATCGGGACGATCCCTCTCCTGTCAGCCAGATGCCATCGCCCACAGAGACTCCAAGGGGGAGTTCTTCAACCGGCTGCCAACACCCTTTTGGCCCCATGGCGGGCATGTGCAGAGCAGTGATTCCAAAAATGAACTGGAATGGGGTCACCAGCAGCGACCGACTAGCCCATTTGATAATGCATATTAGTTGCGTTAATTTGGTTTATAATGCAATATATTTGCGTTATTCAACTTCACCCACTGATGCAAATAATGACACCGAAGCTCCCTGTCACCGTCCTCTCCGGCTTCCTCGGAGCTGGGAAAACCACCTTGCTCAATCACATCCTGCGAAACCGCGAGGGACGCAGAGTTGCCGTCATCGTCAATGACATGAGCGAGGTCAATGTGGATGCCCAGCTTGTGAAGGCAGGCGATGCCCAGCTCTCCCGCACCGAGGAGAAAATGGTGGAGATGAGCAATGGCTGCATCTGCTGCACGCTGCGTGAAGATCTGCTCAAGGAAGTCTCAAAACTGGCTCGCGAAGGCCGCTTCGACGCTCTGCTCATCGAGTCCACAGGAGTCTCTGAACCGATGCCAGTGGCCGAAACCTTCTCCTTCACTGACGAGTCTGGTCGCAGTCTCGGCGACCTCGCACAGCTCGACACCATGGTCACCGTGGTCGATGCGCGGAACTTTCTCAACGACTACTACGGCACGGATGAACTCAGAGATCGTGGACAGCAGGTGTCAGAGGAAGATGGCCGCACCATCGTGCATCTGTTGACTGATCAGATCGAGTTTGCCAACGTCATCCTCATCAACAAGACAGACGCCGTGAACGCTGAGGAACTGAAGGACATTCGCGGAGTCATCCAAGCTCTGAATCCGAAAGCGAAAGTCCATGAAACACGCCAGTCGGAAGTGCCTCTGAGCGCGGTGCTAAACACCGGCCTCTACGAACAAGCGGAGTCTGAGCAAGCTGAAGGCTGGCTGGACTCCCTCAAGGGTCATACACCCGAGACCGAGGAGTATGGCATCAGCAGCTTCGTGTTTCGCGCACGGCGTCCTTTTCATCCGCAGCGACTCCAGGAACTGCTCAACGCCACCTGGGAAGGCGTGATCCGCGCCAAGGGCATGTTCTGGCTGGCCACGCGCATGGAAATCGCCGGTTATCTCTCCCAGGCCGGCGTCCTGCGTGACACCCGCGCCTTTGGCTTCTTCTGGAGTGCCGTCAGCGAGTCCGAATGGCCCCAAGACGAGAAATCCCGCGCAGAAATCCGCCATCACATCGACGCCCTCTATGGCGACCGCCGCCAGGAAATTGTCATCATCGGTCGCGACATGAACCAAGCCGGCCTCATGACCCAATTCGACGCCGCACTGCTCACCGCAGCCGAATTCGACCAAGGCCCCGATGCCTGGATGCAACTGCCCGATCCTTTTCCAGAATGGCTTCCGAATGAGCCTCATACGCACGCTGCGTGAGCCATTTCGTAGGATGTCCCGGCGGCCTTGGCCGGGGAGCTGGGAAGGGGGCTTCGTGGTAGAGCAGGGGGCCATCGGTCAAAGCCCTGCCACCGTCGTAGCTATACCCGACGGTGGCCTGCCGACTCGCAGGCCTGATCACTTACTGCGCGCAGTTCACGCGCCAAGTGAAGCATGCCTAATGGATGCCGCAACCTACTGAATTACAGATGAATACATCACAAGCATGCGCACTAAATGCCTGGCATCTTTTTCGCTCATTCTTCGACCGTCCTATTAGGAACCTCGCAGAACTCTAGGTTTTCGTGAGTTGTCGGCCAAAACGGGTTGGCCCCTTCAAAATGAATCGCGTAAAACAATTCAGCGGACTTATCGGGTCCATAGATATGCAGTGAGGTGGATCCTACACACGGTGCGGATGGCGTAATCACTCTTAAATGCAGGATATCCCCAATTTCACCGACTTTGTCGGGCAATTTCAATACGCGCTTACGGAACGAGCCATTATCTCGGAATCCATATCCACTTAGGCTGCCAGTTTCCATGACCTCAAAAAATGCGTCTTTAATTTCTGAATTCTTATCGGGGAGCGAGTTTAGTTTCATTGGTTTTGCAGTTTATGTGTAAGACTCGGAAGTCCGAGTTCTAAGCTGCTCGGGTCAGTGACGCGTCTTTGTCAACAGGTTTTAAACAAGCCTGATTATTTAAGGCGCTCCGAAAAGCTGTAGTGTCAGTAAAGTCAATGCACCAAATGCCTGGCATTTTTTCCGTCTGGCTGCAGCCCAAAAGTTGCCGAGTTTCGACCTCTAGGGATGGCAACTCGGCAACTTTTCCAGCCAGCGTCCCGGTGTCCTTGGCCGGGGAGCCGAGAAGGGGACTTCGTGGCAGGCAGGGGTCATCGGACAAAGCCCTGCCTCCGTCGTAGCTCTACCTGACAGTGGCCCGCCGACTCACGCAGGCTTGATCACTTCATGCTCCCAGTTCACGCGCCAAGTGAGGTCTGCGTAAATGAGGTCATAACTTACTGAATAGCAGATGAATACATAATAGGCATGCACACTAAATGCCTAGCATCTTTTTCAATGTAAAATGGCCGGCATTTTTTCCTCACATATACAGCTCATCAAGGTCTTTCTTTTTCAAGACCATCAATCCAGCGTTCCCACTCTTGTTTCGTGTTAGTAGGTTTGCCTCCTTGAAAAGATCATTCAAAGCATCATCCACCTTCATTGGACATCTGCATTTCCACCTCTTCCTGAGAGAAGCTATAAGCCAGAGAACAAGAGCGCCCATAATTAGGAAAATCCCATTCTTCCACGCGATGGGTCCACCCCATACAGTGGGCTTGATATCAGCAGACACCAAAAAAACTATGAGGGAGACTAGTTGGGTGGAAGGCGTTATCCAGTCAGCTCCAGCCGGGCTAAGAGACTCCATAAAGCTAGCCAAAACAGATCGGCAGTGATGTTTCGATAAAATTCCGTAGCTATCACTACCCTTAGTCAGCAAGAGCTGACTTACTTCATCCTCTCGTAATAACACGAGTGGCGCAGCGTTCGAGCGGGAAGGATTTCTAGCCATGAATGTTGGGGTTCAACTTTCCTTCGAAATCCCAGCAGGCTCAGGGTTACCCCCCTCAGGTTTGCTACAGAGCTTTGCGACGGAATGCATAGCTAAAAACCCGCAGTTCTGACACATAGTTGTCGCGCAGGGGACTAAATTAAAAGGCCCCGTCTGTCCAGCAGCCCTCATAGTGGCAAAAGTGAACTCAGGGAAAAGGCCGAATTCAACATTGCCACACATGGGACAAGCAACGCCACTGCATTTTGTCCTCAAATTTGCGGCAACCAATTCAATGTCAGGAAATTTCACAGGCGATAAAAAGTATGTTAAAAAAACCGCAGAGAGTAAGAGACCTCGGCGGGCGTGCCTAATAGGTTTTTACGCCAATAGACGGGGCTGAAAGGTTCTAAGAATCAGCAGGTTCATTAATCCACGAGAGCTCAGGGTTTCAACTGCCAACTATCAAAGTTTACGACTGCTAATACTTTACATTACATTGATTGTTGGTAGTTAATAACCGGGTCGTTTGGAGGCTCTGAAACTGGCCTGTGCCAGAAAAGAAGCCTCCTGAACACCGACCTACCCCACCAACTTCAGCGTCCGTTTCTCTTGGGCGCTCTGGAAGGCGGTATCGACGATCTGCTGGCCGATGCGGGAGATGTCGAGGCGGAGCGGGCCGATGAGGGGCGCGCCGGTTTCGAGGTGGTGGATGACGTGCTCGACGGGATTGCGGTTCGGGGCTTGGACGGGATCGACCGGAATCTTGTAGCCTTCCGGGCGGGCGCGGGTTTGGACGCGGACGGTGGGTTCGTAGTCGTAGCACGAGATGGTGCCGTAGGTGCCTTTGAGGACGAAGCCGCACTTGGGCTGGGGCTGGTGGGTCCAGGGATCGGTGAAGGTGCCCCAGCGGGTTTCGCTTTTGCTGAGGCCGAAGCTGTAGCGGATGATGGCGACGGCGTGCTCGTCCACCTCCAGCCCGGCGGGTTCGTCCCAGACGCCGGTGACTTCCAGCGGAGCCCGGCCACCGAGGTGCCAGGTGCCGAGGGTGGTGCCGTAGCCCATGTAGTCGAGCAAGGAGCCCCCGCCCTGCGCCTTGCTGTAGAACCAGCTCGCGGCTTTTTCGGCGGCGCTGGGTTCTTTTTCGATCTTGTCGGCGCCGTGGTAGAGCGGGCCGCGATTGCCGCCGTGGTGGTGGAATTCGCGAACTTCGCCGATGAGGCCTTCCTGGATGAGCCGGTGGGCGGTCTGCTGGCCGGCATCCCAGACGAGCGGCCAGTTGACGGTGAGGAGCTTGCCGTGCGGCTGCATGGCGGCGATCATGGCATCGGCCTCGGCCAGCGATCCGGCGAAGGGTTTCTCCATGATGATGTGGGTGCCGAACGGGGCGATCTTGGTCACCCAGTCGCCGTGATTCGAGGCGGCGGGACAGAGGATGACGATGTCGGGCTTGGTCTGCTCCATGCAGGCGCGGTAGTCGGTGAAGACCTGGGCGTCGGAGAGGCTGAAATTGCGCTGGGCGTCCACGAGGCGTGCGGGCTGCTCATCGCAGATGCCGACGATCTCCGCGTTCGGATGCTCGGAGGTCTGGCGCAGGAGGTCGCCCATGTGGAAGTGATCGAAATTGATGCCGGCGATGCGCCATTTTTTGCTCATAGGGGCTGCATCGAAGCCGAAGGGCGCGGGGATGACAATGCAATCTTCATTTTTGATGGCGGGATTTGGGCCGGATTGATAACCACGGATCACACGGATTTTCACGGATACCTGAGGCTGAATCTGTTGGATTGATCCGTGCTGGTCGTGAAATCCGTGGTTTAAAACCGGAGTTGAACCGGAGTTTCTAACCACTGATCACACAGATTTTCACGGATAACTGAGGCTGGAAGCCTGGCCGCCAACTAGGTCCCACGCATTTCGCCCCTTTGACTTTTTACTTTAAGGATCCCCCTTCTCCCGCTTTCATTGCTCCTTCCCATGGCTGCCAATGAAATCCGCGACACACCCGGCCGGCTGCTGCTGGGCTGGGCGGTGCTGCTCACGTCGCTCGTGATTCTTTCGTGGCGCATCCACCTGCATCCGGCGGACTATGAGTGGGCGGAATACCCCACGGCGCTGGGAGACACGCGGTACTACACCGCGCTGGGCAAGGATGATCGCTACGAGCCCAACCTGCGCTTTGCCGGGAAGGACGAGGGGCTGTTTCGCCGGGTGGAGGAGGCAGTGGAACGGGATGATGGGACGATGATGAAACAGGGGCTGGACGCGACGGGGCGGCACTTCATCTACCAGCCGGAGGGTGCCAGCGAGAAGGGCCCCCTGCCCGTCTATTTGAAGAGCGGCGAGAACCGCTACGTGGAGTTTGGAGCGCGGAAGTTTTACCCACCGTTTGTGCCGAAGACGGGGCCTTGAGGGGGCTAATAAATGACGGATTTTTACACCGCAGAGACTGGAACGCCGCAGAGATTTGCTTCTGAAAAACTCTGCGGCGTTTCCAACTCTGCGGTGTAAAGCTCATACCTCCAAGTTTCGCAGGGTTGAATCGAAAACCGCTTTGACCTGGGCACAAAATTGGCTCGTGAAATGCGCTTGGCACCCCCATAATTCTCCCTTTACTCCGCGCCCCCGAACTTCCTCCCAAGACACACATGCCCATCGCCCGCGCCCTGCTTTCTGTTTCTGATAAATCCGGTCTCCTCGAATTCGCCAAAGGTTTGGCGGCGCTCGGGGTGGAGCTGCTTTCCACCGGGGGCACGTCCAAGCACCTCAAGGAAGGCGGCCTGACGGTCACGGATGTGTCCGACCACACCGGCTTTCCGGAGATGTTTGACGGCCGCGTGAAGACGCTGCACCCGAAGGTCCACGGCGGCCTGCTGCAGCGCCGTGACAATGAGGAGGACAAGAAGAACGCCCAAAAGCACGACATTCCGTGCATCGACCTCGTGGTGGTGAATCTCTACCCTTTTGAGCAGACCATCGCCAAGAAGGACGTGACGCTGGAAGAAGCCATCGAGAACATCGACATCGGCGGCCCGTCCATGCTGCGCAGCGCGGCGAAGAACCACCGCTGGGTGACTGTGATCACCGATCCCGCCGATTACAGCGTCGTGCTGGAAGAGATGAAGGAGCACGCCGGAGACACCACTCTGGGCACCCGCGAGCGTCTGGCCTGCAAGGTGTTTCAGCGCACCGGCGCCTACGATTCCGCCATCGCCGCCTACCTGAACAAGGAGCAGACCACGCAGAAGACCTTCAACCTCAGCCTGCCTCTCTACGCAGAGCTGCGCTACGGCGACAACCCGCACCAGAAGACCTCTCTTTACGGCAACTTCGGCGACTACTTCGTGAAGCTGCACGGCAAGGACCTCAGCTACACCAACGTGCTGGACATCCACGCTGCGGCAGAGATCGCCCTGGAATTCCGCCGCCCCACCGTGGCCATCCTCAAGCACACGAATCCCTGCGGCGTGGGCTGCGCGGATGAAGATCTGCGCGAGGCTTGGCAGAAGGCATTTGAAACGGACAAGCAGGCCCCGTTTGGCGGTGTCATCGTGGTGAACCGCAGCATGACGCTGGGCCTGGCCCGCATCATCTCGGAGATTTTTACCGATGTGATCATCGCCCCGGATTTCGATGCGGACGCACGTGCGCTGCTGCAGAAGAAAAAGAACCTGCGCCTGATCCAGATGCTGCCCGGCGTGGCCGAAGCACTCACCGAACCTGTGATCCGCTCCGCTCCTGGCGGCGTGATGGTGATGGACAGCGACTCCCGCGCCCTGGGCCTGGACGATCTGGAATCCAAAGTGAAGACCATCCGCCCGCCGACCCGCGACGAGCTCGAAGCCATGCGCTTCGGCTGGCGCGTGGTGAAGCATGTGAAGTCCAACGCCATCGTCTTCGCCACCAGCGACCGCACGCTGGCCATCGGCGCCGGTCAAATGAGCCGCGTGGATTCCTGCCGCATCGCCATCTGGAAGGCCAAGGAAGCCGGACTTTCCCTCAAGGGCTGCATCGTCGCCTCAGACGCCATGTTCCCCTTCCCGGACGGCCTGATCGCCGCTGCCGAAGCCGGAGCCACGGCTGCCATCCAACCCGGCGGCTCCGTGAAGGATGCCGAGGTCATTGCGGCTGCCGATGAGCACAAAATGGCCATGTGTTTCACCGGCGTGCGTCACTTCCTGCACTAGGATTGGCGCGTGTAAAAGGTGGCCAGTCCACTCAGGCTTAACTATTTAAGCATAGTAAATAGTTAAGCCATCTTAAATTAAGAGCAGTTGATCCCTGTAGGCCGGAGAGCTGACTGCTGAATTTTGTTCCTTGTGCGGACGCCGCTCCCGTCCATGCCTTGTGCCCCATGATTTTCGCTTACTACCTGCACGACCTCAGCCCGTTTGTGATCAAGTTCACGGACAAGATTGCCGTTCATTGGTATGGCCTCGCGTATGTGCTGGGGTTCTACCTCACCTACCGGGTGATGTACTTTCTGGCGAAGCGAGGGCTGTCTGAGATCAAGCCCGAGGCGGTGGCGGACTTCATCACGCTGGTGTCGCTCTTCGGCCTCGTGCTGGGCGGGCGGCTGGGCTACATGCTGCTGTACAATTTTGACGAGTTCATCCATGCGCCATGGACCTTCTTCCTGCTGAACCAAGGAGGGATGGCCGCCCACGGCGGCATCGCAGGAACGACACTATTTTGCGGCTGGTATGCGTGGAAGCACAAGATCTCCTGGGCGGGCATCGGCGACTCCATTGTGTGCGGTGCGCCGCTGGGCATCTTTCTGGGGCGTATCGCGAATTTCATCAATGGCGAGCTCTTTGGCCACGTGACCACGGTGCCGTGGGCGGTGAAATTTCCGACGGAGCTGCTGCATGAGGACTTCGTGAAACAAGGGGGGGATCCGGCCCTGATGCACGAGATTTATGTGAACGGCCTGCAGCACAGCCAGGACATCATCGCTTACTTTGAGCAGCGTCGCGGCGGCCTTGCCGAGCTGGAGCAGATCCTGCACCCGCGCCACCCCTCCCAGCTTTATGAGGCGTTCGGCGAGGGCCTGCTGCTCAGCGCCATCCTGATCTTCATCCGCCTGCGCTTCCCACGGCTGCGCCAGGGCATCATCGCCGGCTTGTTCTTCATCCTCTATGCCATTGCCCGCATCGCGCTGGAGTATGTGCGCCAGCCGGACAGCGGATCAGCGATGATTCTGGGCCTGACGAAGGGGCAGTTTTATTCCACCTTCATGTTCATCGTCGGGGGCCTTTTCATCGGCTACGGACTGATCTGGGGCAAGAGCCCGCCCGGGCGTGAAGCGGCCAAAGCTTGATTTTTCAGCAAGGCTATACAAAAGCCGGACCTTGTGGCGTTAGGGTGGACGTATATGTGTTGAACATGTACCTTCCCGCATGGAATCCGCCTTCGATTGGAAACAAACGTTTGATCACCTAGCTCCGCAGCTGGTGCTCTATGCGCGCCAACTGGTCGACTCCAAAGCCGATGCCGAAGACGTTGTGCAGCAGGCCTTTGTGCGCTGGTGGCGGCGCTTTCCCGAGGGGGACTCCAGCCACATCCCCCTGCTCTATGCCGCTGTCCGCACCATCGCCCTAGATCAGCGCCGCTCCGACCACCGCCGGGTGAACCGGGAGGCGAAGTCCGAGATCGCGGTGGCAGGGGAAAACGCGCCCGCTTTTGACCCCAAGCCCGAACAGAAAGAGACCGCCGCCATCGTGGACAAGGCGCTGCAGACCCTGCCCGAAGATCAGCGTGAAGTCATCACGCTGAAGCTCTGGGGCGACCTCACCTTCAATGAAATCGCCGCCATGACCGGCAGCTCGATCAACACCATCGCCGGTCGTTACCGCTACGCGCTGCAGGCGCTGCACAAGAAGCTCGGACACCTGCGTGCCGATCTTCTCGGTGAATCCCCCTCTCCCGCCATCAACATCCTACCCTTTTCACCCACCACGGAGGCCATGTCATGAACAACGAAATCAACGAACAAGAACTCGAAAACCTGCTGCGCGGTCTCGCGCCGGCAGCAGCCTCCCCTGCCCTGGTGCAACGGGTGGATGATGAACTGAAACTGGACATGAGCTGGCTCAGCACCAGCCGCCGGAAACCGCATCGTCAGCCGCGCTGGCTCATGTCTGCCGGCTGGGCCGCCATGGGTGCCGCCGCCGCCTTCGCCGTGATGAGCTACCTGCCCACGCAGCGCTCTGAGGGCGGTGCAGCATCGCTGGCCGCAGCGCCCGCCACCATTCGTGAATGGGATGACGAGCATGGCAACAGCATCCACCGTGGCCGCAGCCTCAACGATGACAAGCTGGCTCTCGTCGTGTCCCGCGAGCTCGGAACGTGGGTGGATCCCCGCTACAGCTCACAGATGACCGTGGACATCTCCAGCAAGCAGCAGCTCCTGCAGCCCGTCTCCTTCAGATAAGCAAGGCTCCAACCAGCCTCAGCTCAGCCCGTCCCGACCATGAAACTCCCCCACACATTCCTCATCGCCTGCCTCGGCGCTGCACCGCTGTGTGCCCAGCAGGTGGAGCCGAAAACGGAAGCCCCGAAACCGGCCACTGCGGAAGGGGCCGGTGCCAGCGGCGGGGTGAAAACCGACAACCCACCCGCGCTGCCACAGCCAGGCCATCGGCATTCACATGCGAATGCCCAGCCCCAGCCGGAGCAGAAACCGGTGGCCTACATCGGTGTGCTCACCCGTGAGGTGCCAGCGGAGCTGCGGGCGCAGTTTTCCCTGCCGGAAGGCTTTGGCCTGCTGGTGGATGAAGTGCTGCCCGACTCTCCCGCCAAGACAGCCGGATTGAAAGTATACGATGTGCTGGTGAAGTTTGAGGATCAGCAGCTCGTGAACATGGAGCAGTTCATGGCGCTGGTGCGGGCAAAAAAGAAGGGCGATGTGGTGCAGCTCAAGGTCATCACCGGTGGCAATGAAACTACAGTATCAGTCACGCTGGGCGAGCACTTGGTCGCGGCCCATGAGCACCATCAGCATCACAAGGGAGGGATGCCGCCGAACGGTATGGCTCCCTTCAATGGCGAGAAGTTCCGTGGTGGTGAGCAGCGCGAGCATGGCTTTCAGAATCACAACAACGCCCTGCATGAGCAGTTCGAACGCCTGCGGAATTTTCAGAAGGAGCTGCGAGAATATCAGGGGCGCATTCAAGAGTGGGCAAAGGGCGGCAGCAAAGGCCCCGTGCCGCAAGCGCCCATGCTCCAACTTCCCGGCCATGGTCAGCAGCCCGAAGGTGGCGGACACCGCCGCAGCGGCCATCAGCTACAAACCGGCCTCTCCATTCCACCCGGAACCGATCTGCAGCGCTTCCATTTCTCCCAGTCCCAATCCGCCGCCAATGTGACCCGGCGTGACGATACCGGTGAGTACATCCTCAAGAACGAAGACGGTAAAAAGACCTTCATCGCCCGTCCGAAAAACGGTCAGGAACAGAGCTGGCCCATCAACAACGACCAAGAGCGCGAAGCCGTGCCGCAGGAGTTCCACGAAAAG
Source organism: Prosthecobacter sp. (assembly GCF_049294395.1). Classification (GTDB taxonomy): domain Bacteria; phylum Verrucomicrobiota; class Verrucomicrobiia; order Verrucomicrobiales; family Verrucomicrobiaceae; genus Prosthecobacter. The sequence continues at coordinate 15,198 of NZ_JBAQCR010000309.1, read as the reverse complement.
CTGCGCATGATGGATGGCGCAAACGGCGGCGTCCGCATTGAGATCCATCCCCGTCCGGACATGAATGCACCGGGCAATCCTGCGCCTGCTGGGGGTGGTAATGCTCCGGCTATGCCGCCGGTCAAAGCGCAGACGACTTCGGCATAGGGGATGGTTTGGGGAATGCGGCAAACGCCATGCATCTCCTGCCTTTCCAAGTTCCAAGGATGGCGCACCTTTTGGATGCCCACGACGCCACAGACCCGAAACTTCGGACCCGCACAGCGGTTCCCTACCAGCCCTTCGGCACGCGCTGCTCTGAACGGTAGGGATGCGCTGGGCGCGTCTCTGGAAGACTTCGTCCCTTCGTTGGGCTGCTGCCTCATCGCATGCCCCCCTTTCCAAAAGCCCCGCCCCCCAGCGCACTTGCTGCGTCCTGCATAATCGGGGCGTGGTATAGCGACACCTCCCATCAGACTCATTACATAAAAAGCGGCGACAACTCATTGAGTCATCGCCGCTTGGAGAAATGGAACTACCGAGCAGCTCCGCTTTACTTCGCAGCCAGGGCTTCTTTGATCGCGGCAGTGACTTCCGGGGAGTCTGGCTGCACCTTGGGCTCGAAGCGCTTGAGGATCTTGCCGTCTTTGCCGACAAGGAACTTGCCGAAGTTCCACTTCACATCGCCCGGGAAGGGAGAGGTCGGGCCGCTGAGCACCTGATAGAGCTCGCTCTTGTTCGCGCCCTTCACGGCCACCTTGTCAAACATCGGGAAGGTCACCTTGTACTTGAGGGAGCAAAACTCTTTGATCTCGGCATTGGTGCCGGGCTCCTGGCCACCGAAGTCGTTGCAAGGAAAACCGAGCACGGCCAGGCCGTCCTTTTTGAACTCCTGATTGAGCGCTTCGAGTTGCTTGTACTGCGGCGTGTTGCCGCACTTGGAAGCAACATTCACAATCAAGAGCACCTTGCCCTGATAGGCCTTCAAGGAGGTGTCTTTGCCATCGATGTCTTTCAACGGCACATCGTAAACAGACTTGGGAGCGTCAGCCGCGCTGAGCGCAACGGCAAGGAGGAGAGAGGAAGCGAGGGTAAGCAATTTCATGGGACGACACCAACGCGCCAAACCTCGCACCTCTTTGCAACAATCGCAGCTCCGCCGGGAACATCACCTCCCCAGCACCAGCGTTGCGAGGGGCGGCAGATCAACGACGATGCTCCAAGGCTGGCCCTGCCACGGTGTTGGCTGGGCCTGGAAACCTGCACCGGCGCTGACGCCGGAGCCGGCGTAGTTCGGGGCATCGCTGTTAAGGAGTTCGCGGTAGCTGCCGGCATCGGCAACGCCGACGCGATAGCCTGTGCGGGTCACGGGGGTGGCATTGACGAGTACGGTTACTTTGTCGCCATCGTTCGAGGAGCGCGTGAAGGCGAAGATGCTGTTGTCGGCATCGTTGGCGTCCAGCCAGTGGAAGCCTCCGGGCTCGTGGTCCTTGGCATAAAGCGCGGGACGGGTGGTGTAGAGGTGGTTGAGGTCTTTGACGAGCTTTTGCAGGCCGCTGTGCTCCTCACCAAGGAAGAGGTGCCAGTCGAGGCTGCTGTCATGCCGCCACTCATTCCATTGGCCGAATTCACCGCCCATGAAGAGGAGTTTTTTGCCAGGGTGCGTCCACATCCAGGAGAAGAACATGCGGAGGTTCGCGAACTTCTGCCAGCGGTCGCCGGGCATCTTGTTGATGAGGGAGCCTTTGCCGTGAACGACTTCATCGTGGCTGAGCACGAGGATGAAGTTTTCATCGAAGGCGTAAATCATGGCGAAGGTGGCCTCGCCGTGGTGATACTTCCGGTGCACGGGGTCCTCAGACATGTAGTGCAGGCTGTCGTTCATCCAGCCCATGTTCCATTTGAAGCCGAAACCCAAGCCGCCGGTGCTGACGGGTTTGGAGACGCCGGGCCACGCGGTGCTTTCTTCGGCGATGATGGTGGCACCGGGGTGCTTGGCGTAGCAGACGGAGTTCAGTTCGCGCATGAAGGCGATGGCCTCCAGGTTCTCGCGGCCGCCGAGGTGGTTGGGGATCCACTCACCCGCATTGCGTGAATAGTCGAGGTAAAGCATTGATGCCACAGCATCTACACGAAGACCGTCAATATGGAACTGCTCCAGCCAGTAGAGGGCGTTGGAGATGAGGAAGTTCTTCACCTCATGGCGGCCGTAATTGAAGATGAGGGTGCCCCAGTCTTGGTGCTCGCCGAGGCGTGGGTCTGCATGTTCATACAACGCGGTGCCGTCGAACTTGGCGAGGCCGTGGGAATCTTTCGGGAAGTGTCCGGGCACCCAGTCGAGGATGACGCCGATGCCGGCCTGATGGCAGCGATCAATGAATTCACGGAACTCGTCCGGGTTTCCAAAGCGGCTGGTCGGCGCGAAGTAACCGGTGACCTGATAGCCCCAGGAACCGTCAAAGGGATGCTCGGCGATGCCCATGATCTCGATGTGCGTGAAGCCGAGGTTTTTGACATACGGGATGAGATCGTCCGCGAGTTCACGGTAGGACAGCCAGCGGTTGCCCTCGCTTTCCTTGCGCTTCCAGGACCCGAGGTGGACCTCGTAGGCGCTCATGGGGGCGTGGTAGAGATCGCACTTCGCCCGCTTCTGCATCCATTCATTGTCGGACCAGCTGTAGCGCTCCATGTTGAAGACGAGGCTGGAGGTCAGCGTGCCATGCTGGGCAAAGACGGCGTAGGGATCGCTCTTCAGGCACATGTGGCCGTGGGCACCCACCACCTCAAACTTGTAATGCGTCAGCTCGGTGATGCCGGGGATGAAGATCTCCCAGATGCCGGCTTCGATGCGGTTGCGCATCACGTGCATGCGGCCATCCCAGCGGTTCCAGTCACCCACGACGGAGACGCGCTGGGCATTCGGAGCCCACACAGCAAACTGACAGCCGGCGATGCCATGCACTGTCTTCAGCCTTGCGCCCAGCACCTCCCAGAGACGCTGATGGCTGCCTTCGCGGAAAAAGTAAATGTCCTGATCGCCGAGCAGCAGGCCAAAGGAGTAGGGATCGCTGAGACGGGTGGTCTCACCTTCAAACGGGGTCACTTCGAGCTCGTAGAGCCCTTTGGGCGTGACGGCTTCGAAATAGCCATCCTTGTGGAGCTTCTCTGCTACGACGCGTTCATTGCCCACAATGACCGCCACTTCCTTGGCGTAGGGCTGCATGGTGCGAACCACCTGCTTCCCTGCCCCGGCCTCATGCGCCCCGAGGAACGCGAACACATTTTGATGTCGTGCAGCCAGCACGGCTTCGATCTCGGCATTCTTGGAATATGGACTCATTGAAGGCACTCATGGAGCCTTTCGACCAGAAAGCAACGGCTCTAGCATCTCCTGTACAATTCGTGACCAGGCGAGCCGCGCCATCATCTGCCGCTGCGACTGCCTCATCTGGATGGCGGTGTCTTTTTTGATCTTGCGTGCGAGAGCCTTGGGGGAGGCTGTGAGCTTGAAAAAAGTGGCTCCCACCGCCACCTCCCGATGCGCCGGAATGCAGGAGCAGTACACGGGCACACCATGCATCGCGCCTTCGATCAGAGGAAGTCCGTAGCCTTCCTGCGTACTGGGCAAAAACAGCAGATCCGCCATGTGGTAGAGGCTGCGCACGTCATTGTCGGTCAAAGGGGCCTTTTCACCGAGAAAACGTACGCGTTTGGTCACGCCAAGTTCTTTGGCCAGTTGCTTCAATTCGCGGAAGTACTTCGCTCCATCGGACTGATGCGGATCAGGAGCCGCCGTGACAATGTACAAGGCCTCAGGCAGTTCTGCGAGCAGCCGCAGGCCGAGTTCGATGTTCTTCCGCCGCACGAAACGCGTGGGCTGCAGCAGTACCAAACCCTCGTGCTCGAGCTTCAGGTCTCGAACACGTTCAGTAAGGCCCAGAATGGCGGCTGAGTCACAGCCATTGGGAATGACGTGGATCGGCTCATCCGTCACCAGCGCGTAGTCCTGCCGCCGGAACTCGGAAACCGCCACATGCACGGCCTCCGGCACTTGATCCCACCAGCGCACGTCATGCACCCAGTTGATCCAGCGGATGTCGGGGCGTGAGCGTGTGAGTGCGATAAGCTTCTTCGTCCAGGCAAGATCGAAGGGCATGGTGAAGACGTTATGAACGATGACCGCATCCCAAGCTGCCATGTGCCATTCCTCACGCGTGAGGACTTCCACCTCATGTCCCAGCATGCGCAGCGCGGCGGCCTGCTCGCCAATGACACGTTCCACGCCACCAATGACGGGAGGTTTTGAGTAATGAAGAATAGCTATCAACATGAATGAGGGGGCAATAGTGTCACTTTATGGTAATTATAGTTTCCTGAGGAACGAGCTTTATTTGAGTGTGGATTGATTTATTTTATTTAAGCCAGATTCGAAGTCCGCCCACCCTGCTCTTCCAATCTCGAACCTAGAACAGGAATGAATGCAAGCAACTCACAGCCAATGGGTTAACTTATAAATATGATTTTGTGACTGATGCGGTTACATGGGAAAAGTGCAGGCAGTCCATTCACTCTGAGTAAGACAGCATTCGGCCTCAAAGGCTCATTTATTTTACCACCCTTCTTAACTTTTAAGTTCGGTGCAATTTGTAGGAGCTTTATATGACGTATAAGAAATGGAATTCTTTCGCAGCCCCATGACCAAACTAGGCAGCTCACCACATCCTCTTCAATGGGCCAGACTCGAACCACGATCCTCCCACCCTGCCCAGCATGACGATGAAGTTTTCGCCGGACTTTTCCGCATTCCACCATAGTTTGTCTGCTTGGTGGAAAGTGAGTCATGACCACCCACTTAGAAAAGGATGTACGCATGATACTTGACAGACATCAGCATTTTAACCTATGACGTCAATGTCATGAAAACGACTACACACTTAGCCTGGATTGTTTTTTCCCTCCTTATCGTCGCCTTGATGCCAGCACAGGCCAAAGACGAAACGGTGCGCCTGTCCTACCCATCCAAAGTCGAGTCATCGAAGGGCAAAGAGCGCGAGAAGCTTTTTACGCCGTGGATGAGCTACGACGCCCTGCGCATCCAGGTCGAGGAGAAGCGGGCCAAGGGCGAGCAGATCATCTACTTTGAATATAATGGCAGCATCTCCCAGGCCCGCGCCATTTTTGTGAACAAGCTCAAGCTGAACGGCCCCTACTCACGCTGGTATATGGCAACAGAGCAGGCCATGGAGGACAAACTCAACAGCGAGATTAAGGGCGGCCTCCAGACCGCCTTCGTCGTTCGTAACCTCAGCGGCGGCTACACCATGCTGTTCGTCTCACCACAGGACATGACGGCTGTGCGCGCACAGCTCACGACACTTGGCATTGGTGAGCCGAGGCTGAAAAAGTGATCGCGCTGGTCTGAATGTCTCCTGCTCTTGAAGCCATGAAAACGACTGCACACTCTGTCTGGTTTGCCTTGTCTCTCGTTATGGTCGTCTTGAACCCGGCCCAGGCCAAAGACGAATTGAGGGTGTCCTATCCGTCCAAAGTCGAGTCTTCGAAAGGCAAGGAGCGCGAGAAGCTCTTTTCCAAATGGATGAGCGCCCAGGCTGCCGTGGCTTATAACGAGGAAATGTGGAAGAAAGGTCAGCAGCTTGTTTACTTCGAGTACGACAGCACACAGAACCAATGGCGCGCCATCCATTCCAGCAAGTTGAAGTTCAAGAGCCCCTACTCCTGGCGGGCGTTCATTGATGAAAAGGAGATGGAGACCCAGCTCAACACTGAGATCAAGCTCGGCCGCCAGCCAGCCTTCATCGTTCGGGAAAATGGTGCTTACGCCATGCTCTTCGTCACGCCGGAGGATCTGGACGCTGTGCGCACAGAGCTCAAGGCACTGGGCGTCGGCGAGCCGAAGCTGAAGAAGTGAGCAGGCCGGGCTGCCGCTGAACAGCGTGGCTTACACCACGATGTTCACCAGCTTGCCGGGTACGACGATGATCTTCTTCGGCGTCTTGCCTTCCATGAACTCCTGCACGCGGGCGCTGGCGAGGGCGACCTTTTCGATCTCCTCCTTGGTGGCCTGAATGGGCAGGCGGGCTTTGTCACGCAGCTTGCCATTGACCTGGAAGACGATTTCCACCTCGTCCTCGATGAGGGCGGCGGGATCGTACTTCGGCCAGGTGGCGTCGCTGAGCAGGCCCTCCACGGCCAGCGTGGGGAACTTGCTGGCGATGCGGGCATTCAGATCATCCGCGATGTGCGGCGCGAAGGGGCTGAGCACCTTGAGGAAGGTGACGATGGCGGAGGCGGGCATCACCTCCTCGGCCGTGAAGGTCTTGGTGCAGATCATCATCTGGCTGATGGCGGTGTTGAAGCTGAGCTTCTCAATGTCCTCGCCGCATTTTTTGATGGTCTCGTGCAGGGCTTTGGTGACCTGCTTGTTGGCAGGCACGTCCTGCAGCGCAGGGGACACGCTCCACACGCCTTCTTCACTGACTTCCATGACGAGACGCCACACGCGGGCGAGGAAGCGGTACACGCCCTCCACCCCCTTCATGCTCCACGGTTTCACCTGCTCCAGCGGGCCCATGAACATCTCATACAGGCGCAGCGAATCCGCGCCGTACTCTTTCACGACGTCATCGGGGTTCACCACGTTGCCGACGGACTTGGACATCTTTTGGCCGTTCTCGCCGAGGATGAGGCCTTGATTGACCAGACGCTGGAAAGGCTCCGGTGTGCTGACGTAGCCGAGATCAAACAGCACCTTGTGCCAGAAGCGGGCATACAGCAGGTGCAGCACGGCGTGCTCGGTGCCGCCGACGTAGAGATCCACGCCGCCGGGTTTGCCACCACCCATCCAATACTTCTCAGCCGCTTCGCCGACGAAGCGCTCGCTGTTCTGCGCATCGCAGTAGCGCAGGTAATACCAGCAGGAACCCGCCCACTGCGGCATGGTGTTGAGTTCACGCGTGGCGGTGGCGGAGTAGCGCACCCAGTCGGTGGCTTTTGAAAGAGGAGGCTCGGGCGTGCCGGTGGGCTTGAAGTCTTCCAGCGTCGGCGGCAGCAGCGGAAGTTCGCTTTCAGGAATGCTGCGGTGGCTGCCGTCTTCCCACACGATCGGGAAGGGCTCGCCCCAGTAACGCTGACGGCTGAAGAGCCAGTCGCGCAGCTTGAAGTTTACCGTGCCTTTGCCCAGGCCTTTTTCTTCGAGCCAGGCGGCGATCTTCTTTTTGGCCTCAGGAGTGGAGAGGCCTTCAAGGAAACCGGAGTTCACGGCGGTGCCATGATCGGTGAAGCCCTGCCAGTCTTTGCCTTCGGGCGGCTGCACCACCTGCTTGACCGGCAGTTCAAACTTCTGCGCGAATTCAAAGTCACGCTCGTCATGCGCAGGCACGGCCATGATGGCGCCGGTGCCGTAGCCCATGAGCACGTAGTCGGCGGTCCAGATGGGGATCTGCTCGTTGTTGACGGGGTTGATGGCATACGCACCCGTGAAGACGCCGGACTTGTCCTTGGCAAGCTCGGTGCGCTCCATGTCGCTCTTGCGACCGGCTTTCTCACGATACTCCTCCACGGCGGTGGCCTGCTCCTCCGAGACCAGCACGTCCACCAGACGATGCTCAGGAGCGAGCACCATGTACGTCGCACCAAACAGCGTGTCCGGGCGCGTGGTGAAAACGGTGATCGTCTCTTCGCTTCCGGCCACCTTGAATTTCACCTCGGCACCTTCGCTGCGACCGATCCAGTTGCGCTGGTGCAGCTTGATGCTCTCCGGCCAGTCGAGGCCGTCGAGTTCATCGATCAAACGCTGGGCATACGCGGTGATGCGCAGCATCCACTGGCGCATGGGGCGGCGCTCCACGGGGAATCCGCCGCGTTCGCTTTTGCCGTCCACGATCTCTTCATTGGCCAGCACGGTACCAAGCGCAGGACACCAGTTCACTGGTGCGTCACTGATGTAAGCCAGGCGGCGTGAGTCGATCTCAGCACGGCTCAGCCCCTTCCCTTCGAGTTCGGCGATGGGATGCGCTTTGCCATCGTCACCGACATACGAGTTGTACAGCTTCAGGAAGATCCACTGCGTCCATTTGAAGTAACCGGGGTCGGTGGTGTTCACTTCACGATCCCAGTCGTAGGCGAAGCCGAGGCGCTTGAGCTGGCCGCGGAAGCCTTCGATGTTCTTCTCCGTCGTGGCACGCGGATGCTGGCCGGTCTTGATGGCGTATTGTTCGGCAGGCAGGCCGAAGGCATCCCAGCCCATGGGGTGCAGCACGTTGAAACCGGACATCTTCTTGAAGCGACCGATGATGTCCGTGGCGGTGTAGCCTTCGGGATGCCCGACGTGCAGACCCGCGCCGCTGGGATAGGGGAACATGTCGAGCACGAAGTACTTCGGCTTCGAGGCATCGAAGTCGGCATCACCGGGGTTCGGAGTGCGGAAGGCCTTCCTGGCCTCCCACACGTCCTGCCACTTGGGTTCAAACTCAGAGAATGGGAAGGCTTTGCGCTGCTCGCTGCTCATAGGGGGCGCGAAAGAAGGCGAGGGTCGCTATGAGGTCAATTAAGTACTCACGAGCTTTAGCTCGTTCTGGAAACGCCTCGCAGCCCCCAGAATCCGGAGTGAGCTAAAGCTCACAAGTACTTTGGGAGGCCGCTTTCATACATTGCGACTTCGGAGCGCGGAATTTATTCCGCAGCACTCCGCAAGCCCCCATGGTTCCGCTTTACCCTCAGGCATCGCCGCTCCCACGATGTCAGTGGAACCACATTATATACTGCCGAGGACAAGAAAATCCTCAGCTTGAATAGGGTGGTTCGTCGTTAAGAGCCTGGTACTTTGGCGGAGTGCTGCGGAATAAATTCCGCGCTCCATGGCGCTTCGCGTCACCGCCTTGCCCCTGCTCTCCCCTTACTTAAACAGCTTCGTGCCCGCCTTGAGGTGTGCTTCGTGCTCCATCATGCGGAGTTCCACGCGCTCGCGGATGGTGCGTTCGCCGATGCCGTCGTGCTTGGTGGCGACGAGGGCTTTGAGGAGGTCGATGAGGGACTTCAAGTCATCCATCATGACGTACTCAGGAACGATCTGGCGGGCGTCGTTGAGATTGTGGTAGTTGCCCAGCGGAATCGAGATGCCCGCGCTGCGGACACCTGCGGCCTGGGTGGCGGTGGCTTCGCAGGCACCGGCATCCAGCAGGCAGCGCTGCACTCGAATGCCCTGCTCTTTGGCGGTGGTCATCAGCACGGCCATGGCTTCGCTGTCGAAAATGGAAACGCGATCTCCAACGCGGAGGATCGGACCGCCGCCCATGACGGCACCATTGACGGGACGGCTGGTTTCGAGGGAAAGGAAAACGCTGTCAGTACCGAAGGGCCAGTTTTGCGCGAGGTGCCAGGCTCCGAGCCAGCCCACTTCTTCCGCACGGGTGAAGGCCGCATGCACGGTGGTCTGGATGTTCAGACGGGCAAGGTCGAGGAAAGTCATCACGATGGCCGCGCAGCCGATGATGTCGTCACAGGCGGTGGCTTCGATGCGGGTGTTGGTGATGTTCACCGGGAAATTCCAGGTGGCGATCTGCCCCTTGGCCTTGCGCAGGCCGCGCTTCACACCAGCGTCCACTTCCAACTGGCCGACGCCGCCGAGGAAATCCCATTCATCGCGCTTGGTGCTGCCGGGTGGCTTGATGAAAGCGGGGTGATCCATGTGCGCACCGAGCACCCAGGTGGGCTTGCTCTTGGATTTGCCGTTCTTGTAGGTGGCCAGCAGGTTGCCAAACTTGTCATGCTTCAACTTCACATGCGGACAGTCTTTGAGCAGCGCCTCGATCTCCGCACGGACATGGTATTCATGAAACGGGGCCGTCGGCTGCTTGAGGAGTCGCTTGAGAATGTTGTTGAGGTTGGTGGCGGGCATGCGTCATCCTAAAGCGAATTTATGCAAACAACAAACGCCACGTGAAGCTGCTTCGATTTTTCTTCGAGCCCGCCGCCTGGATGGCTGCGTCATGTGGTTGCTGTCACGACAAGGCTTTGTGGTTGATCGCATGCCTGCGCCGTCGTAACACGAAACGTCCCCCTTATACCCTTTGTGAAGAAGCTCCGATATTCTCTTGAGATCATGCTGCTGGATCTGGCCGTATGGCTGCTGCCACGACTGCCGCGTCACGTGCTCATGGTGCTGTCACGCGTCCTCGGCAGGCTGGCCTACTGGCTGGATGCGCGCGGACGCACCACGGCGCTGGACAATCTGCGCTGCGCTTTTGGCGATCAGTACACACCGGCTCAAAGGGCAAAAATCGCCTGCGGCTCCTATCAGGTCTTTGCGCGCACTTTCGTGGATCTGTTCTGGTCCCCCCAGCTCAATGCGGAGAATTGGAAGCCGCATTTCGACATCATCACGGACGCCGCTGCTGAAGAAAGAGCACGTGAAAATGGCGCTGTGTGGGTGACGCCGCATTACGGTAATTTTGAACTCGTCAGCCAGATCTGGGGATTCCGTGGATTCCCCTTCACCGTCGTGGCGCAGGATTTCAAGAACCCGGCCATCACGCATCTTTTCAGAAGACTGCGGGAGCAGTCCGGGCACACTTTCATCTCGCAGGACAATGCGATGATCAAGCTGATGAAGGCGCTCAAGCGCAAGGGCCACGCGGGACTGCTCACGGACCTGAGCATCGCTCCCGGCAGGGCCGCGACGGCGATCCAGTGCTACGGCCTGTGGACCTCCGTGCCGACGCTGCATGTGGAGCTGGCGAAGCGCCTCGGTCTCTCGATCATCACCGGGGTATGCCGTCCTCTGGACGACGGACGCTATGAGGCGCACCTGTTTGAAGCCATTGAACCCAAGCCGGAGGACGACACACGTGAGGTGACGCAGCGGATCTGGGACCTGTTTGAGGCGGAGATCCGCAAGCACCCCGAATGCTGGCTGTGGATGTACAAGCAGTGGCGCTACCGCCCGGTGGGCGAGCATGGCGTGCCGCACCCGGACTACCCGTATTATTCCAATCTCAGCGAAGCCCTTATCCAGATGATTCCCGAAGGCCTGCGTCCGCAGCCGAAGGAGGGATGAATGTCTCTGAAAGAGTTCGCCAAATGCGCCTGTTTTTCCATTGCCCAGTGTGATCGGCGCTCGTAACCCTCACACCTTCCAAAAAACAACCCGCCAATGTCCATTCCCCATCTTCCTGCCCTCCGCAAAGGCCGCCCCTATGAGTCGCTCGACAAGGCTCAGGTCAAAGATCACAAAACCGGCGAGGTCTGCGCCGAAATCAGCCAGGTGAATGCCGGCATCGTGCGCAAGGATCTGGCGAAGATCGGCGAAGCACGCGCCGCGCTGAAGAAGTTCACCGTGGAGCAGCTCATCGAAATCACCGCGAAAGCAGGCGAACTCTTCCTCAACGGCACCCTGCCTCTGGGCGACAAAGGCCACACGCAGACGCCGGAAGAATACATCGCCACGCTTTCCCGCACCAGCGGCCTGCCGCACGTGATGGTGAAGCGCAACATGGCCAAGCTCCACTTTGCGCTGACGAACATGAAGATGATCCTCAACGGCCTCACACGCGGCCTTGATTTGAGCGTCATCGATCGCGGCTTTGGCACGCAGTCCGGCTGCCCTGTCTCCTACTTCCCCACCACCAAGTCCCTCGGCCTCGTGATGCCGAGCAACTCCCCGGCGGTGAATTCCCTCTGGCTGCCCGCCATCGCGCTCAAAATTCCGGTGGTCATCAAGCCAGGCCGCGAAGAGCCGTGGACACCTTACCGTCTCATCCAGGCCTTCATCGCTGCAGGCGCACCGGCAGAGGCCTTCGGCTTCTACCCGACCGACCACGAAGGCAGCGGCGAAGTGGTGAAGCTCAGCGGGCGCAATCTCGTCTTTGGTGACGTGGCGATGGCGAAGATGTATGAAGGCAATCCCTCCGTGCAGGTGCATGGCCCGGGCTGGAGCAAGATCATCATCGGCGAAGACAAGATCGAAAACTGGAAGGACTACCTCGATGTCATGGTGGCCTCCATCAGCGACAACGGCGGCCGCTCCTGCATCAACGCCTCTGCCGTGATCGTGCCGAAGTATGGCAAGGAAATCGCCGCCGCCCTGGCCGAGCGCCTGGGCCCTGTGGGACCGACCACGCCTGAGGACGAAAACGCACGCCTCGCAGGCTTTGCGAACGTGAAGATGGCTGATTACATCGACAGCGCCATCGACAACGATCTGCAGACTCCTGGCGCTGAAGACATGACCGCCAAGTTCCGTGAGGGACCGCGCAAGGTGGAATTCCAAGGCGGCACCTTCCTGCGCCCCACCATCATCTGGTGCTCGGACAACAAGCATCCTCTCGCCAACCGCGAATTCCTCTGCCCTTACGCCAGCGTGCTGGAAATCCCGCAGAGCGAAGTGCTCGGCCGCATCGGCTACTCCCTCATCGTCACTGCCATCACGCAGGACCCCGCCTTCATCAACGACCTCCTCGAGTGCGGCGACATCGACCGCCTGAACATCGGGCCGATCAGCACCATGAAGATCAGCTGGGACCAGCCGCACGAAGGCAACATGTTCGAGTTCCTGTACAAGCGCCGGTCGATTGACTGCGCATGATCCGAACTCGCACCTGTCATGGGCTACTTGGTCAAAGCATCCTTCAATGCGGAACCCCGGGCGTACAGTCTGGAGCGCATCAAGAGTGATGTTTCGGCCAAGTCATTGCCTGCAACGGCTCTGGTCCGGCATGAAAAGCAGGACTTCTGGTATTCCGTTGGCGAATTGATCGGTGAAACTTCGGCAACGGAGTTTCAATTCGCCTGCCCTCGCTGTCAGACCACCACTCAAGCTCGCGAGATTGATGTCGGCCTGGAGGTGACGTGTCCGAAATGCGGAGCACCGGTTCTGGTCCCGGACATTCAACCGCCCAAAGATCCCTCACTTGATCAGCCGCTGCTTCGGCGGGGAAACCTGCTGCTCTTCTGGGGTGCCATCATTGTCGTTGCCAACGTGCTGCTCAACTCGTTTTGTGGCGGCATCTTTGGCTTCATCGTCATCGACCTCATCGGCATCTGCATGATGATCAACGGCTACGGCAAACGTCAACTTTACTACCGAAAGCACCTGCCAGCCTCACAGCGTGCCGTTCCTTCCAGCATTGGCTGAGTCCTTTACAGTTACAGCCATAACCTCCGACATTCTCCCGCTTCATGTCCCTCGCACCCTTCGACTACCAATCGCGCACGCGTCTCATCTACGGCAACGGCACGCTCGCGCGAGTGGGCGAGCTTGCGAGTGGACTCGGCGGCACGCGGGCGCTGGTGGTGAGTGATCCGGGCATCGTGAAGGCGGGCTATGTGACACGCGCTGTCTCCTTCCTTATTGAGGCCGGACTGCAGGCGCGGGTGTTTGGAGACGTGCGGGAGAATCCCAGCACGGAAGATGTGGATGCCTGCGTGGCCGTGGCGCGTGAGTTCAAGGCGGACATCATCATCGGCCTCGGTGGTGGCAGCAGCATGGACACGGCCAAGGGCTGCAACTTCATCCTGACCAACGGCGGGCGCATTCAGGACTACTGGGGCGTGGGCAAGGCCACGAAGCCGATGCTGCCGATCATCGCCATCCCCACCACCTCCGGCACTGGCAGCGAGTGCCAGAGTTTTGCGCTGATCTCCGATGCGGTGACACATGTGAAGATGGCCTGCGGCGATCCCAAAGCCGCCGCGAAGGTGGCCATCCTCGACTCCGAACTCACCATTTCCCAGCCGCACCGCGTGACCGTCTGCACCGGCATCGATGCGCTGACGCACACGCTGGAAACCGCAGTCACCAACAAGCGGAATGCGTTTTCATCCCTTTACTCCCGTGAAGGCTTCCGCCTCTGCCACAGCGGCTTCAGCCGGGTGCTGCGCGATCCAAAGGACCTGGAAGCACGCGGCATGATGCAGCTCGGTGCCGCGTATGCAGGCATCGCCATCGAGAACAGCATGCTCGGTGCCGCGCACTCCTGTGCCAATCCACTCACCGCCAAGTTTCACGTTGTCCATGGCGAAGCCGTCGGTGTGATGATGCCGCACGTGATCCGCTTCAATTCCCAGCAGCCCGAGATCGCCGCCATCTACAAAAGCTACTTCGACGGCGACCTCGCCGACCGCGTGAGCGAGCTCCTCTGGGAAGCCCGCATGCCCCGCAACATCGCCGACTACGGCGTGAAGGAAGAGCACCTGCAGGACCTCGCCGAGATGGCAGCCAAGCAGTGGACGGCGCAGTTCAATCCACGCCTGCCCAGCGTGGCGGATTTTGTGGAGCTGTACCGCGCAGCGCTGTAACGCACTCGCGATCTAAAGCTCGTGACTCCTTTCGACATCCGTGTTTAAGAGACGGCTGTGAATCCCACCGAACATCTGGAAGCCCTCCTGGCACGGCCTGAGCCGTTGCTGGCGCTGGCGCCTATGCAGGATGTCACGGACCTGGAGTTCTGGCGGCTGATGGCGCGCTACGGCGGGGCGGATGTCTATTATACGGAGTACTTCCGCGTGCATGCGGACTCGCACCTGGACAAGCCGATTCTCGCCTCGCTGATTCACAATCCCACGGGCAAACCGGCCATCGCGCAGATGATCGGGAATGATATTCCTTCTCTGGTGCGCAACGCCAAGGAACTCCAGCATTACAACATCGCGGCGGTGGATCTGAATCTCGGCTGCCCGGCACCCATCGTGTACAAAAAATGCGCAGGCGGCGGCCTGCTGCGCGATGTGCCGCGCATCGAGGGCATTCTGGGCGCGCTGCGCGAGGCCATCTCCATCAAGTTCACGGTGAAGACACGCCTCGGTTTTGACGACACGGAAACGATCGACGCTCTGGTACCGCTGTTTGCCAAGCATGGCGTGGACCTCGTCACCATCCATGGCCGCACGGTGCTGCAGATGTATCGCGACGGCGTACGCTATGACTTGATCGGCACCGCGACCGCCAACCTCCCCTGCCCCGTGCTGGCGAATGGCAACATCAGCTCCCACGTGGATGCGTCCGAGGTGACGGAGCAGACCGGTGTGCGCGGACTCATGCTCGGACGCGGAGCCATCCGCAATCCGTGGATGTTTGACCAGATCCGCCAGCATGTGCGCGGCCAGCCCGTCTTCCAGCCCACTCCCGCCGACCGCCTGCGCTATGTGGAGGAGCTGTACGAATGCGTGACGCTGCCGAACACCCGCGAGCTGGACATGGTGAAC
>NZ_JBAQCR010000308.1:0-2224 GCF_049294395.1 Prosthecobacter sp. | reverse complement strand
GTACGGGGCGCGGCTGCTCAGCGGCAGCGACGTGCGCTGGCTGCACCCCGACAAGGATGGCGTCGGCTTCGTGCAGGTCGACCTCCAGCAGGCCACGCAGTGGAAGGGCGTGAAAGAGATCGCGCTGGCCGTCGATCCCGTTGAAACGTGGGGCGACGCGCTGTACGTGCGGCGCGTGACCCTCTGCTACCGTAAGGAGTCAACCAAACAGCCATGAAAAACAGCCTCTTTCTGGCGGCTGCGGCCGCACGCAGGGCGCTACTCGGTTCCTTGCTGTCGGTTCCAGCGTTGGCTGCAAACGTTGAACTGGCAGTCGATGCGGCCGCAGAGGGGCCTGGAACGTTTGCCGCTGAGGAGATTCGTCGTGGGGCTGTGGCGCGAGGCATGACTGTGGGAAATGACGCCACCGGGACTCGCATTGCGCTCACCGTGGAAAAGGAGGGCCATGCCGCTGCGCAGAGTTACAGCATCCGCGTGCAGAACGGGGACGGCCGCCGCTTCATCACCGTGCGCGGGGCCGATGCCACCGGCGCGATGTACGGCGGGCTGGATATCGCGGAGGCGATCCGCACGGGCACGCTCGATGCTCTGGAGGACTCCGATCACAAGCCCTATATCGCGCGGCGCGGCATCAAGTTCAACATCCCGCTCGATCTCCGCACGCCGAGCTACACGGACTGCTCTGACGCCGCACAGGCGAACATTCCCGAGATGTGGGAGCGCCCCTTCTGGACCGAGTTCCTCGATGCGATGGCGCGCCACCGCTACAACGTGCTCTCGCTCTGGAGCCTGCATCCGTTCCCCTCGCTGGTCAAGGTGCCGGAGTTCCCCGAGGTCGCGCTGGATGACGTCTGGCGGACCCGCGCCAAGCTCGACGACACCTTCAGCTTTGCCGGCACCGACATGGTCCGTCCCTCCATGCTCGCCGACCACGAGGTGGTGAAGCGCATGACGATCGACGAGAAGATCGCGTTCTGGCGCTGGGTCATGCAGCAGGCTGCCGACCGCGGCATACAGGTCTATGTGTTCACCTGGAACGTCTTCACCTTCGGCGCCGAGGGCAAGCACGGCATTACGAACGATCTGGGCAACGAGACTACGAAACAGTATTTCCGCGCCAGCGTGCGGGAGATGGTGAAGACCTATCCGCTGCTGGCCGGCATGGGCATCACGGCCGGCGAGGGCATGCCGCATAAAATGGACTCCAAAGCCAAGGAAGACTGGCTGTGGGACACCTACGGCGAGGGCGTGCGCGACGCGTTGAAGGACGACCCCAAACGCGCGTTCGGCATGATCCACCGCTTCCACTGGACTGCGCAGAGCGAGATCCTGGAGGCCTTCAAAGAGTACCCGGGGCCCTTCGAGTTCAGCTTCAAATACTCAGTGGCGCACATGTATTCGATCACGAACCCGCCCTTTATCCAGCCGCTGCTGGAGGGGCTCGCCCCTGGCAGGAAGACCTGGCTCACGGTGCGGAATGACGATATCTACACCTTCCGTTTCGGTGATCCCGTTTACGCCCGCAACTACATCCGCAACATGCCGACGGCGGACAAGATGGCCGGCTTCTACATGGGGCCGGACGGTTACGTCTGGGGTCGCGACTTTCTTGAGCGCAGTCCCAATCCCGGTCCGCGCCCTCTGGTGATGGAGAAGCAGTGGTACTCGTTCATGCTCTGGGGCAGGCTGGCCTACGAGCCCTCGCTGCTCGATTCATGCTTCGAGCGGCAACTCGCTGCCCGCCATCCCAAGGCATCGTCGCAGCAGCTTTTCCGTGCGCTGCAAGGGGCCTCGCAGGTCATGCCGCTCATCACGCGTTTCTTCTGGGGGGACATTGATCTCAAGTGGTATCCCGAGGCCTGCCTGAGCCATCCGAAGAGCAAGGGCTTCTACACGGTGCGCCATTTCATGGACGGCATCTCCATGCCGGGCGCGAACGTGCTCCCGATCCGCGACTGGCGCGCGCGTCTCGCTGCTGGACAGCCCATGGAGGGGACCACGCCACTCCAGATCGCCGAAGCACTGGACGCTTCGGCGGCGGAAACCCTGGGCGCGCTCGATGCGCTCCGCGAGGCTGCGAAGGAGGACTCCGAACTCCGGAAAACCATCAGTGACTGCGAGGCGCTGGCCTGGCTGGGACGCTATTATGCGGATAAGATTCGCGGAGCGTGTGCGCTGGCCCTCTTCGACGCGAAAGGTGACGAGCTCGAGCGCAGCGCGGCCC
>NZ_JBAQCR010000307.1:0-19925 GCF_049294395.1 Prosthecobacter sp. | reverse complement strand
GCCAAGGGCCGTGCCGAGAGGTTCATCCGAAGGCTTTTCGGCGGGCTTTTGTTCGTCAGGCTTCACTTCCTCCTGCGAGATCATTTCCTCCTCCTTCTCAGGCGGCGGTTCTTCCTTGGGAGGAGGAGGCGGCGGTGGAGGTGGGGGCGGCGGCAGCACCGGCATCACCATGACCACGTCCACCTTCTTCTTCGACGTGGACTTGGACGGCTTGTGATTGACCGCAAAGTAAACACCGCCAGCCAGCACGAGCCCGCCGAGAATCAGCAGCACGAAGTGGCGCCGGATGAATCCGGGCTCTTCGTCATCTATATGAGGTAGTGCCATGGCGTGGTAGATGTCTGCGGGACTATTTTTTAGCCGCCTGCGTGGCCAGACCGATGTTGGTGATGCCGGAGCGGCCCACGGCGGTGAGCACATCCATGATGGTCTGGTACTGCGTGGCGCTGTCGCCACGGATGACGACGGGCACGTCGGGAGTGGCAGCCTTGATTGCTTCCAGCTTGCCGGAGAGTTCATCGATGGTGACGGCGGTGGCGTTGAGCTTGATGTTGCCCTGGTTGTCCACGGTGATGGCCTGCATCTTTGGCCCTTCGATGGGCTTGGAGGTGGAGGGGCCGCCGCGCGGCAGATTCACCTTCACGCCCTGCACGCCTGCGGTGGTCATGATGATGAAGATCAGCAGCAGCACGAGGTAGAGGTCCACCATCGGCGTGACGTTGATGTCATCGTAGGATTTGTTGTCGGCCTGCATGGTGGTGCGCGGTTATTCCTTGTAGTGTTCGGCCATCTTCGTGACGAACTCGTCGATGAAGGTCTCCATGTTTGAGACGACATCCTTGATGCGTGAGCTGAGGTAGCTGTAGATGAACAGCGCTGGAATGGCGACGGCGAGCCCGGCCACGGTGGCGAGCAGCGCGCCTGCGATGCCGGGTGCGATGGAGTTCACCTCCACCTCACCGGATTTCGCGATGACAGCGAAGGTGATCATGACCCCGATGACCGTGCCGAGCAGGCCGAGATATGGACCACCCGCGATGCCGATGGTGAGGAAGACGAGCTTGCCATTGAGCTTCTGCACCTCGCGCACCATGCCGCCGTGCAGCACGGCCTTGATGGCCTGAATGGAGCGGCCCGAGAGACTGAGCACCTGGAGCTCTTTCTTTTCGGCGGGATTGAAGGTCACCTGGCGGAAAGATTTCATGCGATTGCTGATTTCCTGCGATCCCAAGTGGTAGAGCTGATAAAGCGGCGACTGCCGCATGAGCTTCTGCATCTTGGCGCTCATGCTGCCGCCGATGTTTTTGATGCTCTCCTCATCCTCGGTGTCGATGGCGGTGAGATCTGAGGAGATCTTTTCCCAGCGCTTCATGAACTCCTTGGAGGCTTTCTCAATCGTGTTGAGGTACATGATCTTCCCGGCTGCAATGATCCAGCCGACGATGGCCAGCACTGTGCAGAGGAAAATCACCACCCAGCCGTCGAAGGTGAGGTCTTTGGAGATGTCCGTGATGAGGGAGAGATGCTTCATGATCTCCCCTTCCTCTTCGTGATCCGAAGCCTCGTCCGGGCCGATGGTGATCAGCTTGTCCTTGTCCGCCGAGGTGCCCTGGTTCACTGCGGCAAAGCGGATGAAGCCGGCAGGCCGCGCTGTTTTGGCGATCTGAAGTTCATCGATTTCTCCCGTGAAACCGACAGCACCCGATGAGGTGTCCTTGTCGATCTCGGCAGGTGTTTTGAGGCTCGGCACGGCGGCGGTCAGAGCGCCGTAAGATTTGCCATCGAGATACAGAGTGACCGTTCCTGCATCCGCCACTGCAGCCACATGATGCCAGCCACCGGCGGCGATGGGTGCGCCTTCGCTGCTGCGCTGCTTGTTGAGTTCCACAAACGGAATCCCGTTGTTGAGACCGAGGATGAAGGCATTCGCACCATCGCGGCGGCTGAAGATCACGGCATTGGGCTGCAGGGCGCTGGGCTTGATCCATGCGGAGACCGTAAGCGGTGCTCCGGGTGCAAACTCTGGCAGCGGTGGTGCTGGCACTTTGATGGGGGCCTGCCCGAACACGCGCAGACCTCCGCCAATGAGCGAGCCGGTGGCGGGTGGTGGCGTGCCCTCGGCATTCGCCCCCGTGGCGGATGAGTCCGTGCCTGCTTTGGAGGTGTCGGCAAAGTGATACACCAGCGTGGTGTTTGCCTCATAGGTTTCCTTGGCTGGTTCGCCTGCCGCAGCTTCAGTGTTGCCGTAGTAGAGCCAGATGCTGGTGGCGCTGGCGGGCTTGAGGTCCGACACCTGCACCCACACGTAGGCTTCATTGAGCAGCGCGTCCCACTTTTCGATGTGGTGCTTGAGCAGCGTCTTGTGATCATCCGCAACGAAGCGCAAATCACTGCCATCTTCCTTGGCGGAGAGGAAACTGAACACGCCCTCATGCAGGCGCACGAGCACGGCCGTGGTGCCGATGGGTTCGGCGATGGCCACGCCCTTGCCGGTGGTGTCGATGTCGATCTTCTTGCGCGTGGTCCACTTCGCATCCCACCAGGCGGTGTCAGCAGACGATGCGGTTGCGGCAAAGAGCAGCAGCAGGGCAAGTGATTGAAGCAGAGGTTTAATCATGCGCGTTGGTTTGGAAGAAATGGAAAATTAAAATTCCGCCCAGAAGCGGAGCGTCAGGAGCACCTCACCGACTCGTGTGATGCCCTGGGTGGTTAGAGGAAATCCGACATCGGCGGAGCCGTTGAGATGATTCAGCACGCGGAAGCGGCTGCCGACCCCGACGCTGAAAAGATCGAAGGTGTTCTCCTGCCCGGGCAGCGCATTGCGCAGCTTGAGGCGGCCGCCATCGGCGAAGACGTAGAAACGCCACTGGTTGGCCTTGTCGTCGCTGCCGGACAGCAGCGAGGGCGAGCGCAGCTCTGCTGAACCAAAGAGACCGCCATCTCCCAGCGCAGTGGATTCAAGGTAGCCGCGCACTGTGGCCAGGCCACCGCCTGCGAGCTGTTCGTTGTTGATCAGCGGGCCGGAACTGAGCTGGCCTTGAATCTTGCCATAGGCTTCAAAACCACCCGGCAGCTTTTGCGTGTGCGCCAGATCTCCGCGGTAGTAGATGAAACCGTCGTCCGCATTGAAACGACGGCGATTGAAATTGGACTGGTCGGTCCCCATGCGGCGCAGGCTGAAGACAATGGCGGTGTTCAACTCGGTGGTGTGCGCGGTCTCCGTCCACGTGGCCGCATGGCTCAGGCTGAATGGAAAGTAGGTGACGGGTGCGGAGGTTTTGGCACCGGCCACGGTGATGTCCTGGTCAAAGCGCTTGTAGTCCATGCCGAAGCTCAGCGACTGGTAGAATCCCTCCTTTTGTGGCAGGGTGAAGAGCAGGCGCATGCCGACCACCTGACCACGACCCGCCACTGCGGCCCCGCCAAGAGTGGAAACATCACTGTCCTGCTTTGATCCCTGCAGCAGCAGGCTGACGCCCTCGACGTCGGGGATGCGCGCGAGATAAAATGCTGAGAACACGCGTGCGTCATTGAGGCGCTCCGGCGCGATCTGATAGCTCACGCCCAGCGAGTGGCCGAGCTGCCACAGGTTGTCATAGCGGAGGGAGCCGTTGACGCGCCAGGGCGTCGTGTTGTTGTTGTGGCGGTTGTTGACCTCCAGGCTGCCATGCAGCGGGTACTTGTCTTTGACATCCAGATCGATGTCCACCGTTCCCGGACGCACACCGGCGCGCAGGGCCGGCGACACACGCAGATCCGCCTGGCGGTTCAGCGCGATGATGTCCTTGTTGATGTTGTTAAAATTCGGCAGGCTTCCCTCCGCCAGCGAGGGCGCCTTTTCCTTGATCTTGTCGATGTCGTAGTAACGCGAGCCATGCACACGCAGACGGCCCACGACGGTCTCCACGACGTGGAGCAGCACGACGCCGCTGCTGGCGTTTTGCCGCGGGATCTGCACGGACACGGTCTGGTAGCCTTTGTCCTTGTAAGCTTTCTCAAGCGCCGCACGCGCCTGCTCGACATCGTTTGCCGTGCGGCCCGGACCAAGAAAGGGATACACGGCCTTCTCCACTTCAAGACGAGGCAGATGCTTCACCCCGGTCACTTCGTACTCCTGGATGTACATCCTCTGCGGAGAAGCGGAAGCCTCCTGTGCTGGCAGTCGCGCAGTCGACACCGACAAGAACCAGGCAACGCCGATGAGGCGCAGCAAAGCAGGCATGATGGATGTAGAAGCATGGGACATGATGTGACGGGCTCCGTTGAAGGCGGTCGCCAGTTCAGCACACCTCTGCCATTCAGCGGGAAGTGCCTTCCTGGGCCGTATGAACTGCGGGCCTCAGGCCCGCGACCGCTGGATTCGTGTCCTCACGGTGTTTTCATACTCTGTAGGTGTAGATTAGGAGCACGTGGATTTTGAATGTCTAGAAATAATTGACAAATACTGACACGAAAAAATTCTTTATTCCTACTTGCCCTGTGTATATTCGCATATAATACATGTTAATTGAAAGCAATCAGGATCCACTCCTAATCCGGCATACCGCAACACGAATCCTCACCTCACACACCATGTCTCAGCCAACCGCAGAAATTGAAGTCGAGTCCTGGGTCGACATCGTCAAACAGAAGGTCTCCGCCCTGCGATTCGGATCTGTGCAGATCATCGTGCATGAAGGACGTGTGACGCAGGTCGAAAGCACCGAGAAGACCCGTCTGGCCAGCGAGCCGCCGGCCACGCAAAGCCGGAAGTAACGCCGCTTCGCCGCTGAACTTCTTTTCTCTCCCCACCCATCAACCATAACTCCGATTCAAGCCATGTCCTACCATAACAGCATCATTGAAGCCATCGGCCACACCCCTCTGATCAAGCTCAACCGCATCGCAGCAGGGGTGAATGCCACGATTGCACTCAAGGGAGAATTCAAGGAACCGCTTGGCAGCGTGAAGGACCGCATTGGCCGTGCCATGATCGAAGCGGCGGAAGCTGATGGCAGGCTGAAGCCAGGCACCACCATCATCGAGCCGACCTCCGGCAACACCGGCATCGCGCTGGCCTTTGTAGCCGCCGCCAAGGGCTACCGCATCATTTTGACCATGCCTGAAACGATGAGCCTGGAACGCCGCACGCTGCTGGCGCTGCTGGGTGCCGAGCTTGATCTCACTCCCGGCCCGAAGGGCATGAAGGGCGCCATTGAAAGAGCGAACGAACTGCACGCCTCGACGCCTAACTCCTGGATTCCCCAGCAGTTTGAAAATCCGGCCAATCCAGAGATCCACCGTAAAACCACGGCGGAAGAAATCTGGGCCGACACCGAGGGCAAGATCGACATCTTCGTCGCTGCCGTTGGCACGGGCGGAACGATCACGGGCGTGAGCGAAGTAATTAAATCGCGCAAGCCGGATTTCAAATCCATCGCGGTGGAGCCCGCGGCATCACCAGTGATCACGCAGACTCTGAATGGCGAACCGCTGGTGCCAGGCCCGCACAAGATTCAGGGCACCGGAGCCGGCTTCGTGCCGAAGAATCTCAATATTAAGATCCTCGATGAAGTCATCAAGGTCACCAATGAAGACGCGATCCACACTGCGCAGCGTCTTGCCCGTGAAGAGGGCCTGCTGGTGGGCATTTCCACCGGAGCCAACGTCTGGGCCGCACTGCAAGTCGCGGCACGACCGGAGAATGCGGGCAAGCTGATCGTCACCGTGGGTTGCAGCACCGGTGAACGCTACCTCTCCACGGCACTAGCCGACGAAGCCCGCAACAAAGTCGGGGCCTGATGCTCCTGCTGCTGACCCACTCTCCCGATTTCCCGACAACACCCACCACCTATGAACAGACGCGACTTCCTCCAACTGAGCACTCTGTCCGCCGCCGGACTCACGGCCTGCGGCAAACAAAAAATCGATCCCAAGGCGCCGCTGCGCTTCGGCCACTTCCCAAACATCACGCACATTCAGGGACTCGTGGCCCATCAGCTCAGCCGTCAGGGCAAAGGCTGGTTTGAGCCGCGTCTCGGTGTGCCGGTGGAGTGGTTTGTGTACAATGCAGGCCCCTCCGCGACGGAGGCCATCTTTGCCCGTGCGCTGGATGTGACGTACATCGGCCCCAGCCCGGTGCTCAATGCCTACGCCAAATCCAAAGGCACGGAACTGCGCATTCTCTCCAGTGCCGCCACTGGTGGCAGCGCTCTGGTCGTGCGCCCGGCGGCCAACATCAACACACCCGCTGATTTCAAAGGCAAGCGCATCGCCACGCCCCAGCTTGGCAACACGCAGGACATCGAGCTTCGCGCCTGGCTTTCTGACAACGGCCTCAAAGTGACGCAGACCGGTGGCGATGCCTTCGTGCTCCCCACGCAGAATCCGGATCAGCTGGCGCTGTTCGTCAAAGGCGAGATCGACGCCGTCTGGACCGTGGAGCCCTGGGTCTCACGCCTCGAACTCGAAGCCGGTGGCAAGATCTTCGTGGAAGACAAAGGCACTTTTGCCACCCTGCTTGCCTCAAGCGCCGCCTTCGTGACGGAGCGTGCTGAGCTGGCGAAGAAACTCGTCGCTGCGCACATTGAACTCACCGAGTGGATCAAAAAGAATCCGGCTGAAGCCCGCGAATTGATCAAAGCTGAGCTGAAAGAACTCACCACCAAGGCCCCGGGCGATCCCCTGCTGGATCGTTCACTGCCGCGTGTGGTGCTGAACACTGAAGTCTCTCGTCCGGCGCTGGACGAGATGGTGGAATCCGCCAAGAAGGCCGGCTTCCTCCACGACATCCCTGCCCTCGACGCCCTGCTACCCAAGCTCTGATCCAGCGCCACCTGAATGACTTTAGACGAAGCACTCCACAATCCGCAGCCGGCCAAACTCCAGGTTCAAAACGTTTCCAAAACCTACCATGGCGCGCGCCAGACAGTCGAGGCGCTGCAGGACATCAACCTGCAGGTGGCCGAGGGCGAGTTTGTCTGCCTGCTCGGCGCCAGCGGCTGCGGCAAAAGCACCCTGCTCAATCTCATCGCCGGCCTGGAAGCACCGACCAACGGCAGCATCCATGCCGATGGCCAGCCCGTCACCGGGCCGGGGCGTCAGCGCATGGTCATGTTTCAGGAGCACGCGCTGTTTCCCTGGCTGGATGTCATCAACAACGTCCTGTTTGGCCTGAACTTGAAACCGGGCCTGACAGATGCTGATCGCAAGCAGCTGGCGATGTACTATTTGAAACTCGTCGGCCTGGAAAACTTCGCGCATGCCAGCATCCATGAGCTGTCCGGTGGAATGAAGCAACGTGTCGCACTGGCACGCGCCCTGGCTCCCAATCCGCGCGTTCTGCTGATGGACGAACCCTTTGCCGCGCTCGACGCCATGACGCGCGAGCAGCTCTACGCCGACCTGCAGGACATCCAGCAGAAGCGCTGCAAGACCATCGTCTTCGTCACTCACAATGTGCGCGAAGCGGTCTGCCTCGGAGATCGCGTGGTGCTCTTCACGCCACGCCCCGGCCGCATTCATGCGGAGTATGTGGTGAAGCTGCCACGCCAGCGCGACATCAATGATGTCGCCGTCGCCCAGATCGCCAGCGCCATCACGGTGGAACTCAAAAAACACTCCCCTGCTGCGCTATGAAACGGTTCCTTCGCTCCTTCGCTTTTTTCGCCGTCGTCGTCGCCCTGTGGGAAGCCGCATCGCGCGCAGGCTGGTGGTCGCCCGTGCTGGTGCCATCCCCGCTTTCCATCGGCCAGTACCTTTGGACTGCCGCGCTTGATGGCACCCTGCTTGCCGCTGGAATGGTGACCATGACCCGGCTCATGATCGGTTACATCATCGGCCTGCTGCTGGGCATCCCGCTGGGCCTGCTCACGGCGCGCTTTCGTTTTGCCGAAGACACCATCGGTGTTCTCGCACTCGGACTGCAAACTCTGCCAAGCGTCTGCTGGGTGCCGCTGTCGCTGCTGTGGTTCGGGCAGACTGAAACCGCCATGCTCTTCATCGTCATCATGGGCACTCTGTGGGCGGTGCTGCTGGCCACGGATCATGGCATTCGCCAGATCCCGCCGATCTACCGCCGCGCCGCCACCACGATGGGCTCCAGCGGTTTTCATCTGCTGTGGAATGTGCTGCTGCCCGCCAGCCTGCCGCACCTTGTCAGTGGCATGAAGCAGGGCTGGGCCTTCGCCTGGCGCTCTCTCATGGCGGCTGAGATCTACGTCACGGTGCTCACCGGTTTTGGCCTCGGCCATCTGCTGCATTACGGGCGCGAGCTGCAGGCCATGGATCAGGTGGCCGCCATCATGCTGGTGATCCTTGTCGTTGGTTTTGTGGCGGACAAGGCATTGTTCAGTCCATGGGAACGCTTCCTGCGCAAGCGCTGGGGGCTGTCCTAGCCTGCCTACTCCATGCTGCTGTTCTTTTTGATCATCTGCGCCGCCAGCCTCGGTGTGTCGTACTTCTGCTCGCTCACCGAGGCGGTCCTCCTCAGCCTCAATCCGCTGGATTTGAAGCTGCAGGAGAAGAAGGGCGTAGCGCATGCGGCGCGCTGGCTTCTGCTGAAGAACCGCATCGAGCGGCCGATCTCCGCCATCCTCGCCTTCAACACTCTGGCGAACACCGGGCTGGCCACGCTGGCCGGGGCGCTCTTCACCGGGCTCTACGGCGCGGAGTGGCTGTGGCTGTTTTCCATTGTCATGAGCGTGGCCGTGCTCTTCGGCGGTGAGATGGCCCCCAAGATCATTGGCGTGCATCATGCCGCGCGCTTCGCCCCCCGGCTGATTGTTCCGCTCTCATGGATGATGTTTGTCTGCCATCCGCTCATCCTGCTGATGGAGAAATTTTCTGAGAAGCTCAAGAGCGGCGCGGGCGACGGCCGCGGCCAGAGCGACCACATCATGGACATCATCACTCTGGTGCAGTCGGCCCGGTCTGAGCAGCTGCTGCACAACCACGAGGAAATCATCATGATCCATGCGGCCACGCTGAGCGCCCGCCGCATCAAGACCGCCATGGTGCCGCGTGCAGCAGTGAAAATCTTCGACGCGCGCAAATCCCTCTTGGAAAACGTACAGGCGCTCGGCCCCAAGCTTCACCGCAGCTACCCCGTGAGCCGCACGGGAGACGCGAGCCAAATCACCGGCTACATCCGCGTGCGCGAGCTGTTTTTGCAGAACCTCACCGAACCCGGCGCTGACTGGACCACGCTGATCCGCCCGGTGCTGCACATCCAAAGCATGGCGTCTCTGACTCAGCTGCTGACCTTGTTTCTGGAGCAGAGCGAAATCGCCTCCCTGGTAGATGATGCCAGCGGCAAAATGACCGGCTGGATCACCATGGATGATGTGATGAAGGTCCTCATGGGCGCGAGGGTCTGAGCTTTCATGCGCACGGTGGATCCAAATCAGCAGGACCTTGTTTTGAAGGTCAGGTCAGCAGCATTGCACGCCCGTCTCCTGGATATGAACGAAAAATATTCACAGGCAGATCTTATTCATATTGACATAGTATAGTTTAAAGCTCATCATCGTCTCCTTGACCGACTCATGACCTTGGGAGGTACCTGATAAAGCATGCAATCTCACACCCATTGTTCTCATGTCTTTCTTCAAACAGAAAACACCCGATCGTTCGGCATCCAAAGACCAGTTCGGCCGCATCCACCAGCCTGAAAGCAGAGGCCGTTTTTACTGGCGCTTCGTCCCCGGTTCCAAAGCCGCCCTTGAACTGGCCTATGACGCCGAGGCTTTCGACGACACCCATTTTTTGCCTGCCCCAGTGGTTGGAAGTGTGCGCCGCAAGGCGAAAAATAGCAGGTAAAAACGCAGAAAAGGCAGCTCCTCATTCATGGGGGATCTGAGGAGCTGCCTGACCCGCTGTTCCATCCTGCGCTCAATTACTCAGCGCCGCCGATTGTGACTGCCATCCCTGGCGGAAGATAATTTCAACCTCCTCACCTCACCAACACATCCACGATCATGCCTCCTCCTCCGCGTTATTCACCTGCTGAAAAGTCGGCTCTTGTAGC
The DNA here is from genome assembly GCF_049294395.1 of Prosthecobacter sp. Taxonomy (GTDB): domain Bacteria; phylum Verrucomicrobiota; class Verrucomicrobiia; order Verrucomicrobiales; family Verrucomicrobiaceae; genus Prosthecobacter. Next base: position 9,919 of record NZ_JBAQCR010000307.1, on the reverse strand, counting down.
CGCAGCCCGTTCCCAAATCCGCCAAGGCATCAGCCGCAAAGAAGTTGCCCACAGGCTGGGCATCAACCCGCACTCCCTGGGTGGCTGGCTGCGCGAATCGACGATCAACATGCTCTACCCACCCTTGCCGCCATCGATGCCGCGGAATCGCTCTGCCTAGCCGATTCCATACTCCAGCAAGCACCACAGCCGCGCTTTGACACAACCACGTCGCATCGCTCCCGGCGAAAAAGTTTCTTATACCTACTGGACAAGAGTGATTTAGAGTTTAATAACCTACTATCACGATATGCTTTTAAAGCGGCGCCTCAAAAACGCCATCCTGCACCGATCCGGCAAACGGAAGGTTCCACCTCAAAAGCAATCCCCGCCCTGATCCTTCTTCATGGGAAAGACAGCGGGGTCCCTGGAAAGCCTTCATGAAAAACCCACAGCCATCTTCAATCATCCCAGCATCAGCTCCGGAAACGTTCCGGCTTTGTTGAGGCTTTTGAGAGCTTGCCAGGACGGCTGCACCATCCGTCCTGGCAGCACTGATGACCTGACCTGCTGACGCGACCATCGACGAGGTCCGCAGCACCCCGATCCGTTTGCACGGAAGGATTCTGCCACCATGCCCTGATCAGCTGATCGCGAAGACGAAGGCTGCGGGCGCACCTGAGACCAGAGGTTTCACAGCCCCATGTTTATTTCAAAGGACACATCTTCATTCAAGAACACACTTTCCGCTCTGTTCGCCCTGCTCCTGCCCCTTGCCGCTCTGTCACAGACGAGCTCATCATGGAACTCTGATGCCTTGGGCAACTGGAACGATGGCACAAAATGGCTGGGCGGCACACCTGCCAGCGGGGCCGATCAACTGGCCGACTTCAGCCTGCTCAACATCACCGCTGATCGCACGGTGACCGTCAATGCCGCGTTCACCATTGGGTCGCTCAAGTTTGCAGACACGACGCAAAGCAACATCTGGACGCTTGCCAGCAGCGGCACCAATGTGCTGACTCTGCAGACCACCACCGGGCTTCCCAGCATCAATGTGGTCGGCGGAGGAACAACGATCATTTCCGCCAGGCTGGGTGGAACGCAGGGCTTCGACTTCACCGGTGCAGGCATATTGCGCCTGAGTGGTGGGACCAACAATTCCTTCACCGGCAATGTCAATCTCGTCACCACGGGAGGCACTTTGCAGTTTACAACTGGTTCGCTCAACTCCGCGACAGGCGTGGTTTTTCAGGCGGATTCCGCCCTCTCCTGGCAGGCGAATCACACCAATGACCTCTCCGCGAAGATCAAGATCAACGACGGAGTGACAGCCACGCTGAATCTCGGCTCAGGCAACGTCACCTTTGCGTCCGCCTTGCAAACCGGCGCCTCCGCCACGGGCGGGATCATCAAGAATGGCGGCGGCACCCTGACCATCACCGCCGCAAACACCTTCACCGGACTCTTCCGTGCCCGTCAAGGCCGCACCGTGCTGTCAGGCGGTGACAATCGCCTTTCCGCCTCAGGCACCATTGCCATCGGTCAGGCAGCTCAGAGTGGCATTCTGCAACTCGGCGACAGCAGCGGCGCCAGCAACCAGACCACCCTGGGCCTGACCTCAGCCGGTGAGGGAAACACAGGGAACTATGTCGTCGGCGGCAATGCGGCCGTTTCCACCCTGACGATCAACAACGCCGATGCGAACACTTACGGCGGCCAGATCGGCGGTGCAGGAACAAATGAAAACAACATCGCCATCGTCAAGGGCGGCGCGGGAGTGCTCACGCTGTCCAGCACGGCGAGCACCTTCACCGGTGGCGTCACCATCAATGCTGGCACCATCAGCTTTGCCTCCGGTGCACTGGGCAGCACAGGCTTGATCACCTACGTAGGCACGTCATCGCTCCAGTGGGCCACAGGAAACACCAGCGACCTTTCCGCCCGAATCAAAATCAATGATGGCGTCGTCGCCACCATCGATACAAATGGCAACAACATCACTTTCGCCACCGCCTTGCAGACCGGCACGCTTGGCTCCGGCGCGCTCACGAAAGGCAGCACCGGCACGCTCACCATCACCGGGGCCAACACTTACACCGGCGCCACCCGCATCAACAACGGCCGCGTGATTCTTACCGGCGGCGATGGACGTCTCTCATCCTCCACAACGCTGCAACTGGGCAACGGCGCCAACAGCGGCGTTCTCCAGCTCGGCGATGCCACGGGAGCCAGCAACCAGACGGTGGTCAGCCTGGCTGTTTCTGGTAATGTTAACAGCCAGTCGAATGCAGTCGTCGGTGGCAATGCCGCGATCTCCACACTGACCATCAACAATGCCGGCACCGTGACCTGGGCGCAGATGCTTGGTGGCACGGGCACGAATGAGAACAATCTGGCGCTCGTCAAAAGCGGTGCGGGCACTCTCACGCTTTCAGGAGCCTCCAACACCTTTGTCGGGGATATCGGCATCACGGGTGGCATCCTGGCCATCACAAAATCCGGCGCACTGGGTGCAAGCCCGAAGACTATCACGATCAGCGGCACTACTGACGCACCCACTTTGAAACTCGACGGCAGCAACGGTGACATCAGTTTGGCCTCAAATCTCAGTTTCATCACCAGCAATGACAGCGCCACGGCACCTGCAATCCTGAGCAGCTCAGGAAACAACCTCATCGCAGGAAACATCGCTCCGACAACGGGAGGCTTTGGCACAGGCAACACCCGCATCAAGGTGACGGCTGGTACTCTGACCTTGAACGGCGGCATCGCACCTGCCACAAGCGCCACAGGCCCGGTCAGTGTGATCTTCGATGTCACCACCAGCGGCAGCGCCAATGGCGTCATCTCCGACAACGGCAGCCATGTTCTCGGTGTGACCAAGGAAGGCGCGGGCACATGGTCGCTGACAGCTGCAAACAGCTACACGGGAGCCACCACGGTGGATGCAGGGCAGCTCAATATCACGACTTCGCAGACGGGCGGCGGTGCTATCACGGTGGCGGATGGCGCCGCATTGGGCCTCACCTTGAGTGCGGCAGGACAGACATTGAACACTTCAGCCCTCACCCTGGGAGCCAGCACCGGCAGCACGCTCCACCTGAACCTCGGCAGCTTCAGCAATCCAACCGCCGACTTGATCAGCGCCACAACCTTCAGCACCAACGGCAGCAATGTCCTCAACATCAGTGGCACGGGGCTCAGCGTCGGAACCATCAATCTGATCAGCTACACCGGCAGCATCGGCGGCGCAGGTTTCGGTGGTCTGATGCTCGGCACACTGCCAGCACGCGTCACCGCAAATCTCGTTGATAACGCCGGTGCTTCCAAAGTTCAGCTCAACATCAGTGCTTTTGATGTGCCCAAATGGACCGGAGCCACCAGCAGCGACTGGGACATCAACGACGGCCCCGACCCGACCACCGGCACGGGAACGTTGAACTGGAAGGAAACCACCAGCGGCACTGCCACGCGCTACCTGCAGTACGTTGGCGTCATCGACAGCGTTCGCTTTGATGACAGCGCCACCGGCTCCACCAATGTCAATCTGACAGCCCAACTCACGCCCAACTCCATCCTGGTCGACAACACGACCAAGGACTACACCTTCAGCGGCACCGGCTATCTGAGCGGAACATCCACGCTGCTCAAGCAGGGCACCGGCAGCCTCACCATCATCAACAGCGGATTCAATGACTTCACCGGCGCCACAACCATCAGCGCGGGCACATTGATCCTCGGTGATGCTGTCACGGCAGGTGTGGGCTCCTACGGCACTGGCGCCATCTTGAACAACGGAGCCATCGTGCTCAACCGCCCGGAGGATTTCTTCTTCTCCAACGTGCTCAGCGGCAGCGGCACACTGACCAAGCAAGGAGCGGGAACCGCGATCCTCTCTGGCAACAGCGCCACCTTCAGCGGTGCTATCACCGTCAGCTCCGGCACACTCAAGCTCGGCAACGCCAACGCGCTGGGAGACACCACCGGCGGCACGCAGGTCTCCTCCGGTGCCACACTGGATGTCACGGGCTTCACCGCCATTGCGGAAAACATTCAGCTCAATGCCGGCACACTGAAAGTCACCAGCGCCACCACCAACAAAATCACCTCCTCAATTCTCCTGAATGGCGGCGGCACGGTGGATGCATCCAGCGGTGCGACGCTGACTTTGAGTGCAGCCCTGGCAGGCACAGGCGGTTTGACCAAGACCGGAGCAGGCACGCTCGCAATCACCGCAAACAGCACCTACACCGGCGGCACCACGATTCTCCAAGGCATCCTGCAGGTGGGGTCCACCATTGCCACCAGCACGGGCTCCCTGGGTGCTGGAGACATCACGCTGAATGCTGACGGCTCCAACACCGCCACGCTGAATTTTCGGCACTCCGACACTACGCTGAATATTTCCAGCAACATCGTCACCACCTCCGGCACAGGCACGAATGCCATCACCATCGACAACGGAGTGGCGGGTGTCATCACCTTCAGCGGCACCAACACATTCACCGGCAACGTGACCGTGAACACCGGCACGCTGACCATCACCAACGGCAGCGCACTCGGCATCGGCACCAAAACCATCCGCATTGCCGGGGGCAACATCCCCAGCCTGCAGCTGGACGGCTCGGCTGGAGACATCACCCTCAGCAGCGATCTCAGTTATGCACTCAGCAGCGACGGTTCCGTGAACACCGCAGGCGCAATCTCAAGCGTGGCGGGCAACAACGTCATCAACGGCACGATTTCGCAGATCAATGGCGGCGGCGGCAATGCTCGTATCACCGTTTCGGCCGGGACTTTGACCATCAATGGCAGCATTGATGCCAATGGCGCGACGGGAAACCGTAACATTCTGCTCGGTGGCGCGACCCTTGGCACGGTCAATGGCGTGATCAGCGACTTCAACAACAGCGCCACCTCCATCGTCGGCGTGACCAAGGACGGCACCGGCACCTGGGTGCTCAATGGAGCCAACAGCTTCACCGGTGCGGTGACTGTAAGCGCCGGCACGCTGAAAGTGAACGCCATCGCCGCAAATGGCACGGCGCAGCCGCTGGGCAGCGCCACCAGCGCGGTCTTGATCGGTGCGGCGACCACCACGGGCACGCTTGAATACACGGGAGTCACGGACGCCACGCTGGGGCGGGCCATCACGGTCAACGGCGTGGGTGGTGGCATCATCAAAAACAGCGGCGGCGCGGTGCTCACGCTCAGCGGCATTCTCACGCGTGTGGCAAACCGTGCGCTCACTTTCAGCGGCGGCACATTCATCGTCACCGGCCAGATAACCGGAGCCTCGTCGGTGAACAACATCGACGGCGTCACAGTCACTTTCTCAAACACCACCAACAACTTTGTAGGTTCCACCGACGTCTTCAACGGCGGTACTTTGAAGAACGGAGCCAGTGAAGTGCTGACTGACACCAGCACTCTCGTTCTGGGAGAAGCAACGGGAAACACCAATGGCACCTACGATCTCAATGGCTTCAATGAAACCCTCGCCGGACTCACGAGCTCCGGCACTGGGACTAAGATCGTCACCAGCAGTGCCGCCAGCGGCATCTCCACACTCACCATCAGTGGCACAGGCTCCTTTGATGGCGTGATTCAAGATGGAGCCACTGCGCAGGTCGCACTGACCAAGAGCACCACCGGCACACTGACACTCAGTGGTGCAAACACCTTCACGGGAGCCCTCGCCATCACGGGCGGCACGATTTCAGTCGGTCAGTTCAGCTCGCTGGGCGGCGGCATCTCTGCCATCACGCTCGGCTCCACCACGACAGGCACTTTGGCCTACACCGGCGGCACGGCCACACTCAGCCGCGATTTTACGGTCAGCGGCACTGGCGGCGGCGTGATCAGCAACACCGGCGGCGGCACGCTCACACTCACAGGCACACTGGCAAAGGACGGCACCAAGCTCACGCTCAGCGGCGGCACCTTCACCGTCAGCGGACAGATCACAGGTGCCTTGGCGAACTCCGACCTCATCGTGACCGGTGGAGCTGTCGTCACGCTGACCAATGCGACCAACGACTACAACGGCCCCACCCTCGTGAATGGCGGTGCCACTTTGAAAAACGGTGTCGCCAATGCGCTGCCGCTTACTTCCGTGCTCACGCTTGGAGCCGCCACAGACAACACTGCAGGCACGTATGATTTGAACGGTTTCAACGCCACTGTCGGTGGCCTGGACACAGCCGGAACGGGAGCCAACATCGTCACCAACAGCGCAGCCTCGGGCACGCAAACACTGACGGTGGCCGGTGCCGGCAGCTTTGCCGGAGTCATCCAAGATGGAGCCACGGCACATACCGCACTGACGAAAAGCGGCACAGGAACATTGACGCTGAGCGCAGCGGAAACCTACACAGGCAAGACCACCGTCAGCAGCGGCACCCTGGCCCTGAGCGAGGCGGGCTCGATCCAATCTTCCAACTGGGTGCAGGTGGATGCCGGTGCCACGCTAGACGTGACCGGTGTCTCCGGGGGATACGCCCAGAATGGAAGCTCAAGCAGTGGTGCCATAAGCGGCACCGGCACTGTCGCAGGACCCATCACGGTTGGGGGAGCCGTGGTCCTCAGTGCCGGTGCCAGCTCGGACCCTGCCAGCATCAGTACCGCCGGAGACGGCTTTGGCACGCTGGCTTTCACCAGCGATCTCACGCTGGCAGGCGGTGCCACCAGCCTGCTTCCGCGGGCGCTGTTTCAAATCGGTGCAGCTTCGGGCAACACCACGGATCCCACCCTCGCAGCGAATGTTCTCGCCTTCGGCAGCACCACTTCGACAAGCATTGACTTCATCAGCGTGGCCGGCACGCTCACTCTGAATTCCGGCAGCCTGCTCAAGATCACGCTGGACAACTACACCCCTGTCTATGGCGATGTGTTCAACCTGATCGACTGGTCAGCCGTCAATCTGAATGGCTTTGATGTCAGCACCGACTTCGAACTTCCGACGCTGACCGACCCCTTGCTGCACTGGAACACCGACCAGTTTGCCAATGCAGGCATCCTCTACATCACCGGCTCAGTGCCCGAGCCTTCCCGCGCCCTTCTTTCTCTCGGCGGTGTGGCGGCGCTCGTCATTCGCCGCCGCCGCTCCGCCCGGAGCTTTTCTACACACCAGTCGTGAGGCGATGAAGCCAGCGGCACCGGCTGATCCTCAAAGGGGAAGGTCATCCATCGCCAACAACGCAGGCTGTCACGACCTGAGGCATCAGGAATGGCGCTGCAAACACAGCACTCAAATCATGTCTTCACCCGCTTCCTTCAAAGTTCATTCCTTGATGGACACCCTGCTCCGTATCAGCGCAGTCGCCGGCCTCGTCGCCCTCTTCCTGAGTCTGCTCGGTCTGCTCACCTTCATCGCCCGCTGAACCTTTACCTCGCTGGAACCCCGATGAAAATCCGACCTCTCCTGTGGCTCACCGTCACACTCGCCAGCCCATGGCTGCATGCCGCCGATCCCGAGACGGCCAAGATCGAGTTCTTTGAAAAGAAGATCCGTCCCATCCTTGCGGATAACTGCCACACCTGCCATGCGGCTGACACCAAACCCTCGGGCAATCTGCGCGTGGATGATCGCAACGGCCTTCTCACCGACGGAGACAGCGGCCCGGCCGTCGTCGCGGGAAATCCGTCCGCCAGCGTGCTGCTGCAGCGCATCGTTCACAGCGATCCGAAAAAGATCATGCCCAAGGAGGGCGACAAGCTCAGCGCCGCGCAGATCGCGGACCTCACCACTTGGATCAAAGACGGAGCCGTCTGGCCGCGTGAACGCATACCCGCCTCCCTCACGGCTCCCAATCCTGAAATGGAGGCTCTGAAAAAGAAGCACTGGGCCTGGCAGCCGCTCACGCAGCCCGCCGTGCCTGCGGTGAAGGATGCGCAGTGGCCTGAAGGTGATGTGGACCGCTTTGTCCTCGCCAAACTGGAGGACCAACAACTTCCGCCTGTGGCTGATGCGGACCGCGTCACGCTCATCCGCCGCGTGACCTACGACCTGACCGGACTGCCGCCTGCACAGCAGGAAATCGAAGACTTCCTCCATGATCGATCATCGACGGCTTTTGCCCGCGTGGTGGACCGCCTGCTCGAAGCGCCGGCTTTCGGCGAGCGCTGGGGACGCCACTGGCTGGATGTAGCGCGCTATGGCGAATCCACCGGCCCCTCACGCAACATCCCGTATCCTCACGCCTGGAAGTATCGGGATTACGTCATCGACGCCGTGCGCCGTGATGTGCCGTTTGATCGCTTCCTTCAGGAGCAGATCGCCGGAGATCTGCTGCCGGCCGAAAACAACCACGAACGTGACCGCCTGCTCACGGCCACCGGTTTCCTGGCACTCGGGGTCAACGATGTGAACCAGCGCTTCAAGGTCCGCTTCATCATGGACAACGTGGACGAGCAGATCGATGCCGTGACTCGCTCCACGCTGGCTCTCACGGTTACTTGCGCGCGCTGCCACGATCACAAGTTTGACCCGATCCGCATGACGGATTACTACGCACTCGCGGGCATTTTCACCAGCACCGAAAATGGCGCGGGAGTGCGCAACAAGATGGGCGGCGGCGGACTCGACTACTACGCCCCGGCCAACCTTGTGCGACTGTCCGGCAGCCCGCCTCCGGCACCGCCCGAGAAGGTGAAAGAACTGGAAGCCAGGCTCGCTGAAGCCAGGAAAGCCTGGGAAGGAATCCGAGGCACTCCGGAAGGACTCAAACCCGCCGCCGATGGCCGCCCGACGCAGCGCCCTTTCCGCATGCGCTTTGAGGCGCTGCAAAACGAACTGCATGATCTCACCGATCCCGCCGCTCAAGGATTCGTCGTGCATGGCGTGCGTGATTCACAGCAGATCGCCGACACTGAAATCCGCCTGCGCGGTGAAGCGGAGCGGCTGGGTCCCACGATCCCGCGAGGCTACCTCACCACCTTCACCGTGCCGGATGCACCGCAGATTCCCAAGGAGCAGAGCGGCCGACTCCAGCTGGCCCAGTGGCTCACGAGTCCGCAAAACCCGCTCACGGCGCGGGTGATCGTGAATCGCGTGTGGCAGCACCTGTTTGGCACGGGCATTGTCTCCACCGTGGATAATTTTGGGATCAATGGCGGCTTACCCTCGCATCCCGAGTTGCTTGATCATCTCGCGGGTGAGTTCATCCGCCAGGGGTGGTCCACCAAGAAGCTCGTGCGTGAGCTCACGCTCTCCCACGCTTATCGTCTCGGCTCGTCAGCACCGGAGCGGCATCTGGAGGCGGATCCTGCCAATCGCTTCGTCTGGCGTCACTCGCCACGCCGGCTTTCGGCGGAAGAGTTGCGGGATTCGATGCTGGCCATCTCCGGCAAACTGGTGCCCAAAGAAGAAGTCTCTCCGGTAACCAAGCTCCGCATGGTCGAAATGCGCGACAACGGCCCCGAGGCCGCCGGCATCCACATCGCGGCAGATTCCGGCCTGCAGCGCAGTGTTTATCTGCCGCTGCTGCGCGGCGTGACACCGAAGTCGCTCGAAGCCTTTGACCCCGTGGATCAAACACTCGTCTCCGGCGAGCGTGCGAACACCACCGTGCCCATGCAGGCTTTGTTCCTGCTCAATTCATCCTTTGTGCAGCATCAGTCGCTCGCCCTGGCGGAGCGTGTATTGAAGCTGCCCGCCGAGCAGCGGCTCTCGTACATCTGGCAGCTCACGCTGGGCCATGAACCAAGCGCGGCCGATGAGAAGCGCGCGGTGCGATTCGTCGCCGAGCAGGCTGCGAGCTACGTGCCGACGCCGAAGCCCCCTGCCTCCAAACCCGCAGCGGTGATCGCTGCCGCCACGGAGGCGGGTGCAGCCGTAGTCCCACCGGCGAATGCCGACGACGTGGACCGCAGCGCCGCCGCCATTCCCGAGCCTGAAGCCGTGCCAGCCGACGCCAAATCCGCCGCGTGGATGAGC
>NZ_JBAQCR010000306.1:0-7173 GCF_049294395.1 Prosthecobacter sp. | reverse complement strand
GCCAGATGGAAGGCGGTCCTCATGCGGTGGCGAGGTCCTCCATGCGAACGGTTTGATCAAAGAGCGGCAGCAGATTGGGATCATGCGTGACCATGACGAGGCAGGCGCCGCGTCGGCGCGTGTCTTCGAGCAGCATGTCCACCACAATGCGACCCCGTGCGGGATCGAGTGAGGCGGTGGGCTCATCAGCAAAGACGAACTGCGGCTCATGTACGAGCGCACGCGCCACGGCGACACGCTGGCGCTCGCCCTGCGAGAGATGCGAGACGCGCTTGTCCAGGTAGCGATCAATGTGCAGCCGCTGGGTGAGATCGAGCATCTTCGTGCGGACCGCCGCATTCGCCGTTCCACGGAACTGATGCGGCAGGAGGATGTTCTCAGTGACGGTGAGGTAGTCGAGCAGGGCGAAGTCCTGGAATACGAGGCCGATGTGCTGCAGGCGGAAGGCGCGGCGCGCTTCGTGGGTCATCGTTTCCATCTGTGCGGTGCCGAGGCTGACCTTGCCCGCCGTAGGAGTCAGCAGTCCGGTAAGCAGGCGCAGCAGGGTGGACTTCCCTGCCCCGCTGGGTCCGGCCAATGCGAGGGCCTTGCCGGCGGCGAGTTCGAGCTGCGGCACGTGCACACGAAAGCCCTCGGCCGAGTAGGCAAAGCGGAGGTCGGAGACATGGAGGCCGGTGGTTGCGGACATGCAGGCTCACTCTTTAAAGCAGCAATCCGGCGACACAAGCGGTGCAATAGCAGGCGAGCAGGCCGCCGAGCATGGATTTGACGCCGAGCTGCGCCAGTTCTCCCCGGCGCTCGGGCACCAGAGCGCCGATGCCGCCGATCTGAATGGCGATGCTGCCGAAGTTGGCAAAGCCGCAGAGCGCGTAGGTCGCGATCTCTGCACTGCGGGGCGAGAGGGTGCCGCCCTGCTGGCTGAGGTGCAGGTAAGCGAAGAATTCATTGAGCACCACGCGCTCGCCCAGCAGTGCCCCCACCTGCCCGCACTCGGACCACGGCACGCCCATGAGCCAGGCGCAGGGGGCATTGAGCCAGCCGAGCGCGAGCTGCATGGGCTGCGGCACATTTTGACCGAAGGCGCGCAGGCCGAGCGAGAGCATGTAATTAAAGAGCGCCACCACCGCGACGAAGGCGATGAGCATGGCCACGACGTTGATGGCCAGCTTCATGCCGTCGCTGGCTCCCGTGCAGAGCGCGTCGATGCCGTTCTCGGTTTCGCGTTCGATGACTTTGCTGGCACCGTGGGCGGTCTCGCTTTCCTCGGTCTCGGGGATCAGGATCTTCGACATCATCAGCGCGGCGGGTGCGCTCATCACGGAGGCGGTGAGCAGATGGCCAGCGGAGATGCCAAAGGACACGTAGGCCGCGAGCACCCCGCCGGCGATGGTCGCCATGCCGCCGACCATGAGGCAGAGCAGCTCGCTGCGGGTCATGCGTGGAAGGTAGGGCTTGATGACGAGGGGGGCCTCCGTCTGGCCCATGAAGATGTTCGCGGCGGCGGCGAGGGTTTCACTGCCGCTGGTGCGCATGACGCGGCGCATGACCCAGGCGGCCATTTTGACGACCCACTGCAGCACGCCGTAATGATACAGAAAGGAGGAGAGCGCGGAGACGAGGATGATGCTGCCGGTGATCGTCAGCGCGAGGATGAAGCTGTTATTCGGACCAAACGCGGCCTGCAGCGTGGTCGGTCCTCCCAGCGGGCCAAAGACGAGGCCCACGCCTTCATTGGCGAAGCCCAGCAGGCGGCGGAACATCTTGTCGAGCAGCGCAAAGGAATCGTGTCCGAACTGGGTGCGGAGGATCAGCACGCCAAAGGTGATCTGCAGCGCCAGTCCGCTCAGCACCGCCCGCCATGGAAACAGCCGACGTTTTTCCGAGAGCGCCCAGGCCAGCGCCACAAACACGACCAAGCCAAGCAGGCAGATGAGACGATCCATGATGCGGGCGAGAGTGGGTCAGCGGGGAGGATGGGTCAAGCGCTCAACTCGAAACCCGATCCCACTCTACCGGTTGTCCAGATCCCAGCCGCTGCGGCCAAACTCGTAGGGTTCATCAGCGCGGCCTTGGCCGGAGCTCCAGTCGATGGGAAAGGCCTGCTTGATCTGATCGTGGTATTTCGATGGATGAGCGTCGAGATGAAAAGGCACTCCGGGGGTGGCACGAATTTCCTGGGCGGAATTGTTGAGCACGGTTGGCTTCACATCCCAGTTCTTGCCGTTCGGGTAATAGAACTGCTTCGAGTCGTGATGGTAGTAGGCCTCGTAACGCGGGTAGTACGTGTAATTGCCAGAATTGCCGAGCCGGGGTGCCAAAACCGACAAACCCGCCGGATAACCGTAACCCCGTGTCGGCAGACCATACTGGATGTTGCATGCCGGGAGAAGGAGCAGAAGGGACAGCGCGAAGCAAAAGGCGGAGCGTGAGTGCATGGCCGATGATTAGCGGGATTCCGGCGGCAGGCAATGGAGCGGAGGCGGAATCACAAATACGCGAGGATAAAGAGAGGAGTCCTAGAAGTAGATTCGGCAATTCAGCCTCCCAACTTGTAACGTTCGCATTGTTTCATCTTTGAAATTGCAGGTGCCGAAAAGCAAGTGATGACGGGTGAGCCATGTGCCAAGTCAGTTTACGGTTAAATCGTTAACACATGACACAAACTTAACGATCTGGTCGTTTCACCTTGGCGAACTGGCTCTTTCGATCTGATCGTGACCGAGGAATTTTGTAACGATTGAAGCGTTTAATATGAGCCGATAGTATTTCTTCGCCTGCGGTCGTCTTGCATCGAAGATGCGAATCGATTACAAATCGCTCACCGATTATCGGTGAGTAACTACTGAGCGGTGAAACCGATAAACCGTAACGTCTGAACCGTATCTCTTTCTCAATAATTCACTGACTACCAATAAGTTTACATCAGCCAAGCTGTGAACTTCCTGAGAGAGCCTAGGGATGTCGCTTTTTTATCAATGATCAGTCGCCGACTGTCGTTCAATGATCATCGAGAAAGAACTGGGAGTGAGCGCACGATTGGCTCTCCCAGCAAGCACCGACTTGGAGAAACCCTCAGGCTTCCTGCCATGGCTACCAACCCCACCCCCACGAATGATGCGGAGCTGATGGTTCTCTGCGGGCAGGTTGTGCAGGGATGCTTGGAGCTTGAGGGCGAAATCGGGATCAAGCATACGCCAGCAGCGTTACTCCAGCAGTTGCTGGACAACGCCCATGCCTCCCTTTTCGAGGTCGACAAACAGAAGACTGAACGCAGTGCACTCCGGCGGGAGCTGCGGGAGCGGGATCTGGAAAGCGAACGAATCCTGAGCCACTGCCGCCTCCGACTGACAGCCCTGTTTGGCCATGGCTTCAATGAGCAGTGGGAAGCGGCAGGCTTTCCTGACCGGTCCACGATGGTGCCCGAGGTCTTCGCCAAACGTCTGGCGCTGCTCGCGCAACTGGCCGCCCACTTCACCGCGAATCCGCTGCACGAAAGCCAGGACATGCGGGCCACGGCGGCGATCTGCGAGGTCACCCATGAATCCCTCTCGCGGGTGCGTGAGGCCGTGGATCACCACAAGTCCGTCCTGGAAGCCGCCGTGCAGAAGAAAAACGCGGCGCTGAAGCGGCTGCGGCAGCGCCTGCGCAGCCTGATCGAAGAGCTGGGTCAGCTTTTACCCGCTGACGATGGGCGCTGGCGGCGCTTCGGTCTGAACCCGCCCGCAGGTGAGCCGCGGCCGGAGTCGGTGGCGCAGGTCATGCTCACCGCCGTGGGTCAGGGCACCCTCCGGGCGCAGTGGCCCCCTGCCCTGCATGCTCTGCGTTACCATGTGCAGATGAGGATGATGGGTGGTGGAAATTTTGCCACCCTGAGCACCGTCCCCGGCACCGAAACGCTGCTGCAAGACCTGCCGCCGGGTGAATTCATCGAGGTGCGTGTGATAGCGGCGAACTCTCTGGAAGAAGCCATCCCCAGCCCTGCCTCGGCAGCGCTGGTGGGTTGAGGCGCTGGGCATTCCCCAGAAGGAGGCGCGGTGAAAAGAGCGGCCCGAACTCGCTTTTTGGGCAAGATGGGTCAAGCGTCGGGCCTTGGCCTCCGGCCCTGCCCGACCGCACTAAACGGCGCTTCCCGCCCCCCCCTTTTTCACTCCTTTCCTCATGCCCGCCATCAGCACCGCCGTGCCACGCAACGTTCTCATCACCGGAGCTTCCACAGGCATCGGTGCAGCCTGCACACGCATGCTGGCTGCACGCGGCTGGCGGGTCTTTGCCGGAGTGCGCAAGGTGGCCGATGGCGAGGCACTTTTGGCGGGAGCCGAGGGGCAGATCATCCCGGTCATCCTCGATGTGACCAACCGTGAGCAAATCAAATCGGTGGTGCAGGAGGTTGGCGTGCAGTGCGGTGCGGCGGGGCTGCAGGGCGTGGTGAACAATGCCGGCATCGCGCTGGCGGGACCGCTGGAATTCATGCCGATGGAGGCCTTTGAAAAGCAGTTCGAGGTCAACGTGCTGGGATTGATCGCGGTGACACAGGCGGTGATGCCGCTGATCCGTGCGAGCCGGGGTCGCATCGTTTTAACGGGCTCCAACTCGGGATTCATGTGCGAGCCGTTTCTGGCGGGCTATGGGGCGACGAAGCATGCGCTGGAAGCCATCGCGGATTCGCTGCGCATCGAGCTGCGGCCATGGGGGATTGAGGTCGCTTTGATTCAGCCGGGGGCGATCAAGACGCCGATCTGGAGCAAATCGCGAGAGGCGGCGGAGCAGCTCTTCGTGGGCATGCCTCCCGAGTGCGAAAAGCTGTACTCAGCCCCCATCATCGCGCTGCGCAAGATGGTGGAGAAAGTCCCCTCCATGGCGATTCCGCCGGAGCGGGTGGCCAAGGCGGTGACGCATGCGCTTGAATCCCGCCGGCCCCGCACCCGCTACCCCGTCGGGCTGGATTCCGTGGTGGGTTCGCTGCTGGTGCGGATCGTGCCAGACCGCCTGCTGGACTGGGTCATCCGGAAGGTGATGGGGATTTAGACCGGTTGCGGCGTAACCGGGCGACTTTAAATGATGCCGAGTTCCTTGCCGATCTTCTCGAATTTTTCCAGAGCGCGGTCGATCTGAGCAAAGGTATGCGTGGCCATGAGGCTGACGCGAATCAATTCTTCACCGGGAGGAACACCGGGCGGGATCACGGGATTGACGAAGACACCTTCATCCTGCAGGCGTTTGCAGAAGATGAAGGTCTTCAGCGTGTCATTCACATAGACCGGGAGGATGGGCGTCTCGGTGGCACCGAGTTTGAAACCGAGGGCGAGCAGGCCCTGCTTCATGCGAGCGGTGTTGGCCCAGAGCTGCACCATGCGCTCGGGTTCGGCGATCATGATGCGCAGCGCAGCGAGCGCGGCGGCCACATTCGCGGGACTCATGCTGGCGCTGAAAACGAGCGGGCGGGAGTGGTGCTTGAGGTAGTCGATCGTGTCTGCTTCCCCGGCGATGAAGCCGCCGAGACTGGCGAGCGATTTGCTGAACGTGCCCATGATGAGGTGCACGTCATCCACGAGACCGAAATGCGAGGCGGTGCCGGAGCCATGCTCACCGAGGACGCCAATGCTATGCGCATCGTCCACCATGACGGCGGCGTTGTACTGCCTGGCCAGGGCCACCAGCTCGGGCAGCTTGATGATGTCCCCCTCCATGCTGAAGACTCCGTCCACCACGATGATTTTGGGAGATTCCGGCGGGAGGTGCGCCAGACGGCGCGCCAGTGACGTCATGTCATTGTGCGAAAAGAGAAAGGTCTTCCCGGGGGCCATCTGGCAGCCTGCGCCGAGGCTGGCGTGATTCGCCCTGTCTGCCAGGATGCAGTCCTCACGTCCAACGATGGCGCTGATGACGCCGAGATTGACCTGAAAGCCGGTGCTGTAGAGCAGCACGGCCGGCTTCTTCATGAGCTGAGCGAGTTCTTCCTCCAGCTGCACATGGATGTCGAGCGTGCCGTTCAGGAAGCGTGAGCCTGCACAGCCTGCACCGTATTTCTGCACGGCCTGGCAGATCGACTCCTTGATGCGCGGATCATTGGTGAGGCCGAGGTAGCTGTTCGAGCCCAGCATGAGCACCTGCTGACCATTGATGATGACCTCCGTGTCCTGGGCAGAGGAGATCTCCCGGAAGTAGGGATAGATTCCTGCGGCGCGGACTTCATCCAGAGCGCGAAATTTACGAACCTTGTCAAAGAGCGGGAGGGGAGTGGGCGAAGAAGCAGAAGGCATCGGAACGCAAATACGGCGCGAGTGTGGCACTGGAAAACCTGCTGTCCATGAACTCCTTATAAAGTGGATGGATTATGAGGAGCTGTTCAGAAACAACTGGTAATCAATAGGCGAAAAGCCTACCCAACCTCAATCGAGCGAGCGTTTCGGCGGAGCGATGGTCACAGCACCAGGAGCCCCCGAACCGGCACGCGGCGGTGTGGGTGCCAGGCGCTGGACTTCGTAGCCAGAGATGTTCACCGCGAGGTCGAGCTTGGCGAGGAATTCCCACGTTGCAGGCACCCCCACTTCATCGGCTAATTTTCGGGCTTCCAGATAGGCTTCAAAGGCATCCGGCATGACCTGGAAGACGGCCACGCCGTTGGGATCCGCCTTGATGTCGCGCATGAGGCGAATGTAGCCGGAGTTGGGCTGCTTCATGGCCTCAATGGTCTCGCCGCCGCCGCCTTTGGGCGTGAGGGCCAGTTGCACGTAGGGCAGCGTGGGCAGGACTTTCGGTTCGAAGCCGTAAGAGCCTGCCAGCAGCGGGCTGGAGGCCGCGCGTTGCAGCAGAGCCTGGATCCGCGTGGCATCGTAAATGGTACGAGCCTTGCTCACGTTTTCGATGCCTGGCATCTTGGCGAGATCGTGGAAGTACCCGAGCACATCCTTCGGTATCGCTTTGACTTCCTTGGTGGCAGCCCCCCAGGAGAAGGTGATTTTGCCACCGGCGGCGCTGGCCTTGATCACCGGCGGCGCAGGAGGACGGGCGGGATCAAGTTTAACCCAGGCCGTGACGTCCCCTTTGGTAGCGGCGACGATGGCTTCAGCCACGACCGCCATGGTCTGTCGCGTGGGAATGGCAATGTCAGCGATGTCACTGAGCAAAGCCTTGGTGGGCGAGATGCCGCCGGCCACCAGCGCCTTGTACGCC
>NZ_JBAQCR010000305.1:0-36972 GCF_049294395.1 Prosthecobacter sp. | reverse complement strand
CAGTAATACAGCGAACTGAATGCACATCTCAGACCTTCCAAACAGGTTCTCGTCCGTCAGTCTAGCAACCATATCGAGAAGAATCCTCCGTGTGGGACCAGAAAGAACGGACGACTTATCTATAAGCTTGTTCGAAGGGATGGGACGTATACCTGCTGACTTCTCACCTCGAATGCGGGCCGCCAATGCTTGAGCCGCAGGTGGATACATGGCAAGAATCTCGTCTGCGTTGGCACCTATGGCTGGAGAAATCTCACGCATAACGCTAATTCGGCTGCGGCAAATGAAGCCACGCTCCGAGGAAATTTATGTGCATTGGTGAGCTCCGTACTTTTCCTGAAAATGCGCCATGCGCACCTCTTCCGTTGTCTGTGCATCCTGGCCTTTTGCCGCACCTGCGTACTTGCGTGCCCAAGCTCCTGCCCCACCCTTGCTCGTCTTCGGGGGCTGTGCTGCAGCTTTCACAATCTGAATCAGCAATGTGGAACCCATTTCAGCCACGATACGCAGACTGTCGCCTTGATGTAAATCAAGGCTGCGCATCTGTTCGGCAGGAATCTGTTTGGTGATGGTCATGACGAGGATTTCCTGCTTGAGCATACCTCAGACACTCCGGATTCCAATCCCAATTCCACAGCTTGACGCCCACGCCCCCCGCCATGGGATCATCTTGATCCCCGAGTGGGCGTGGCGAGGCGGTAAGGGATCCAGTCGACACCCCTCCCCTCATTCATTTTTGCGAATGCCTCATTGCGAATTGTCATTCAGGCGAGCATAGGTTTAAATTTACCCTCTTAACCATAACCCAGCCACTCCCCTCTCCCTCCCAGTCATGATTGATGTTCAGGAACTCACCAAGCAGTATGCCGGACGCACTGCGGTGAACAACATCTCCTTCCATGTGGAACCGGGGGAGATCGTGGGCTTTCTGGGCCCGAACGGAGCTGGAAAATCCACCACGATGCGCATCCTCAGCGGCTACATGCCGGCCACCTCGGGGCGGGCCACCGTGGGAGGGTTTGACGTCTTTCACCAGTCCATCCAGGTGCGCCAGTCCGTGGGCTACATGCCGGAAAATGCCCCGCTCTACATGGACATGCGGGTCAAAGAGTACCTGAAATTCCGCGCCGAATTGAAAGGGCTCTCCGGCCTGACCATGCGCCGCCGCATCGGTGAGGTCATGGAGCTCACCGGCGTCACCGACATGCGGAAGCGCCTCATCGGCAATCTCTCCAAAGGCTACCGCCAGCGTGTCGCGCTGGCGGACGCCCTGGTGCACAAGCCCAAGCTGCTCATCCTCGACGAGCCCACCAACGGCCTCGACCCCGTGCAGATCCGCCACGTGCGCGATCTCCTGCGCAATCTCAAGGCCAAGCACACCGTGCTGCTTTCCACGCACATCCTGCATGAAGTGGAGCAGACCTGCGACCGCGTGATCATGATCCATCAGGGCCGCATCCGCGCCAATGACACCCCGGCGAACCTCACGCGCCAGCTGCGGTCCACCACGCTGCTGCATTTGGAAATCGAAGGCACCGGCAATCTGGCGGAAAAACTCGCCGCCATCAGCGCCGTGCGCAAGGCCACCGAGGAGGATCTCCTCGTTCATCCCTGGCGGCGCTTCACCCTGCGGGTGGAACCCGATCACGACGTGCGCGATCAAGTGATGGAACTCGCCATGAAGGAAAAATGGCGCATCCGCGAGATGCACCTCCAGCTCCCAACCCTGGAGGATGTCTTCGTCGAACTTTCCATGAACGCGGGCCCCCCCACCGACATTCCCACCCACGTCCTATGAGGATATTCTGGATTCTGCTCAAGAAAGAACTGCACTCCTTCTTTGTCTCCCCCGTCGCCTACGTGGTGCTGGCGCTGGTCATGGTGCTGAATGGTTTCGCCTTTCGCGCGGCCCTCTCCGTGCTGGAAAATGCCCCCAGCGAAGGCTCCATCGTCAGCTGGACCTTTCACGCCATGTGGTTCTGGCTGTCCTACTTCTTCATCTTCCCGCTGCTGACCATGCGCCTCTTTGCCGAGGAGAAAAAGCTGGGCACGCTGGAGACCCTGTTCACCGCACCGGTGCGTGCATGGCAGGTGGTCGGCTCCAAATACCTCGCCGCCGTCATCGTCTACTGCGTGCTGTGGCTGCCCAGCCTGTTCAATTTCAAGTTTGCCCACTGGATCTCCGCCGGACAGGTGGAGCTGCCTTCGGGTGCCATGGCTGGCGCCTACCTCATCCTGGTGGTGATGGGCATGTTCAATCTCGCCGTCGGCTGCTTCGCCTCGTCGCTGACCGCCAATCAGATCGTCGCCGCCATCATCTCCTTCACCCTGAGCCTGATGCATTTCCTGCTGGGCATTTTCATCATGGTCGTGGGCCGCAAGATCTCCGACACCATCGTGGACATCGTCAATTACTTCGCCGCCACGGAGCACATCCGCATCTTCACCGCCGGCCTCATCGACAGCCGTCCCATCATTTACTACCTCAGCATGTCGCTGCTTTTCCTCTCCTTCACCCACCACGTGGTTGAGTTCCGCCGCTGGCGCCCGTGAGCCGATAAATCCAACACCATGCCGGATTCCGAACAGAACAACCCGCCAGCCAGCGCCGCCGCCAAACCCATGCCGAAGCGTTACGGCATCGGCCTGAATGTCGCCATGCAAGTCCTTCTGGCACTGGCGCTGTTTGCGGGTGTCAACCGCCTCAACTACTACCACTACTGGCGCTGGGATCTCAGCCCCAGCCAGGACTACACCCTCAGTCCCGCCACCCTCAAATACCTCGACAGCCTGACGCGCGATGTGCAGATCAACATCGTCTTTGGCCGTGATTCCAAGGTGTATGGCGAAGTGCAGTCCCTCCTGGAGGAATACCACCTGCACGGCAGGCAGCGCATCAAGGTGCGCTCCATTGATCCCGTGCGCGACATCGAGCGCGCGGAGCAGCTCAAGGCAGACACCGGCCTCTCGCTCGCGCAAAACGGCGTGCTCATCCGCTGCGGCGCCAACAAGCGCTTCATCACCGAGGAGGAGCTCGTGGTCCGTGAAAAGGGCACCAGCACCAACAAGCAGATCATCGAATTTCGCGGTGAAGACGCCATCTCATCCGCCCTCATCTCCGTCGTGGAGGGCCGCGTGCGCAAGTTCTACTACGTCGTCGGCAAAGGCAGCCGCTCCGGTCTGGGGCAGAGCGACTCCTACAACGCCGCCATCGATCTGGGCAGGCAGCAGAACTTCGAAGTCATCCAGGTGAATCTCTCCGAGGTCGCCCACATTCCCACGGACGCCGACGGCCTGATGATCCTGGGCTCACGCTACGACTTTTCCGAACGTGAGATCGTCATGCTCAACAATTACTGGCAGTCCAAGCGGGCCGGCATTTTCATCATGCTCGATCCCGGCGGTGAA
This sequence comes from Prosthecobacter sp., assembly GCF_049294395.1. Classification (GTDB taxonomy): domain Bacteria; phylum Verrucomicrobiota; class Verrucomicrobiia; order Verrucomicrobiales; family Verrucomicrobiaceae; genus Prosthecobacter. Next base: position 33,564 of record NZ_JBAQCR010000305.1, on the reverse strand, counting down.
ACCGCACGGCTCAACGCCTTCCTCACCGCCAACGGCCTGCATCCCCGTGGGGACCGCGTTTTGATGGCGGAGAGCACCAGCACCGGCCCCAAGAAGGAATTCACCGTGCTGGGCGAATTCGCCAAGGAGGTCCCCTTCATCCACCATCTGACCTCTTCCGCCATCACTCTGGCCGGGCAGACGGAATCCCTGGAAATCATCCCGGAGAACATCTCGCTCAAGGAGCAGTCCATCAGCGTCAAGCCGCTGATCCAGGCCGCACCGCGCTACTGGGGTGAAAAGCAGTTTCTGGAGGAACTGCCCGTCGCCGACGAGGAGGACACGCTGCCGCCCATCTATGTGGCCGCCAGCATCGAGCGCGGCGCCGTGGGAGACGAAACTCAGCGTGCGGACAGCTCGCGCATGGTGGTGGTTTCCAACGCCACCTTGCTCGACAAGCAGACCATGCTCGCCGTCAGCCGTGACTTCGCCGCCGCCGGGCTGAACTGGCTGATGAACCGCGAAAGCTTCATCGGCATCCCCGCCAAATCCAAACACTCCTACCGCATTCAGCTCACCAACAAGCAGCATGAGCTGATCTTCTGGATCACCTCCATCACCCTGCCGGGCGCCGTGCTCGGCTTCGGTTTCATGGTCTGGGCCAGCCGGCGGGCCGCATGAGCACCGACTTTGACGCATGAGCGCACGCACCACTCTTCTTCTCTTTCTGCTCGTGGCCGCCATGGGCGCCATCATCCTTGGCATCGAGCGTTACTTTCCTGCCGCCATTGATCTGCGTGAAGTCAGACGCGGCCCCACCCGTTTCGAACGGGAGAAAGTCACCCGCATCGAAATCCTCACCGCTGAAAACGTGCCGCTCACCCTTGTGCGTGACGGCAATGCCTGGCGGGTCGAGGCTCCCTATGACGATCTGGCAGATCCGCAGAAAGTCGCCGCGCTCATTCTCACCCTCAATGGGGTCGAATGGATCGAGCGCATTCACCCGGAGCAATTTGATGGCGCTGAGTGGCAGAAAACCGGTCTGGACAAACCCCGCTTCAAAGTGCGCCTCCTCGCCGGAGATGCACCGCTTTACGAATGCTGGTTCGGCTCCCCTGCGGCGGTCGAAAACGGCCTTTACATCGGCATTCCAGACCCCGCCCACAAAGATATCGCGTGGTACCTCGCCAAAAGTGAAGCGCCGATGGTCCTGCAGATTCCCGCCGCCTCCTGGCGCGACCCCAAGCTTCTGCGACTGCCTGCGGAAGTCATCACCAGCATCACCCTGAGCCAGCCCTCCGGGCAGATCGTACTCAGCCGTGAAAATGAGCACACCCCCTGGCTGCTCGAAAAACCGCTCAAAACACGCGGCAGCAAAGAGCGCATCACCGAACTGCTCTCCACCATTCTGAACATCGAAATCACCGAGGCCAAGGACGTCACCGCCACCGCCAAGGAAGACGCGCAGACCGCCCATGCCGATGAAATCAAAGTCACCGTGGAGTCCAAGACACGCGGCAAATCCTACGAGTTCACCGTCAAGAAACCTGCCGATGAGAAACAGGCGGTCACCACCGCCACCACCGCCTATCGCAAACCTGCCTTCACGGTCGTCGCCAAAAACCTCCTTGGCCTCTGGGTCGGTCCCAATGCCCTGCGCGACCACCTGCTGGCGCAGATCGACGGCGAGCACCTGGACTTCATCACCATCACCAGCAAGACCCACCCGGAGATCAATCTGCGCAACGAAGGCGGCTCCTGGTACCTGCAGCGCCATGGCAAATGGGACCCCGCCAACGGCGAACGCGTCTCACGCTGCCTGGACGCGCTCAACAGCTATGAAATCCTCCAGTTCGCCGCAGACTCCGCCGCAGACCTGACTCCCTTTGGCCTGGACGATCCCTTCCAGACCGTCACCTGGACTCCGCAGCGTGAAAAGCCGGTGAAGCTCATGTTTGGCCACAATGCGGAAAGCACGCAGTTCTTTGCCAAATACGACAGCGAGCCCTTCATCTACCGCATTGATGCCTCCCTGCTGCCTTCCCTGCCCACCGACGGCATCAAATGGAAAGGCCTCGGAGCCCTGCGCTTCACCACCTTCGCCCTGCGTAAAATCACCATGGCTCAAGGTGCCTTTGCCCCCACGATCCTCGACTACAACCCCGTCACCGCCGAATGGAAAGCCTCACGCGGCGGCCATGACATCACCGCCGAACTCGACCGCGTCAAAGCCGACCAGCTCGCCGCCGGCCTCTCACGCTTCACGGTGCAGGACTGGGCCGCAGACCGCAGCGATGCGCTGCAGGCCTTGAAAACTCCCTTCCTCACCATTCAGATCGTCCTCGGCGAACCTGGCCGTCTCGACGGCCCCGTGCGTGAGATTGAAATCCTCTTCTCCCCGACCCAGCCGAATGCCAGCACGGCCTTCTACTTTGGCCAGATCAAAAATGATCCCGACATTTTCTACATCACCAACAACGCCCTGCTGCAAATCGCCGGCATCAACATCTTCAAGCCCAAGCAGGCGAAGTAGGGGTGAGAGTGCACTCAGGCAAACTGCTTCGGTGACGCCCCCGTACTTCCATCCCACAGCAAAGGCACCCATCGATGGCGGAGCCATCAAAGCCTGTAGCGAGGGGTTGAGCGGAGCGACACCCCTCGTTCACCGGAATATGCCACTTCCCATGTCCATGCATCGCGTAGCGATGCCAGCACATGCGTCCCATCGCCCCCTTCTTTCTTTGCGCATACGTCATCGCTGAGACAAGTGGCAAACGCTGGGCCAAGCCCGCGCTGGCATCGCTACGCGATGCATGTGCCTGCTTGCGAATGTCGTGCTCTATTACGAGGGGTATCGCTACGCTCAACCCCTCGCTACACGCTGGGATGGCTCCGCCATCCAGAATGCAACAAGGGTTTGCTGGGCATGAACTGAGTCAGCGTCTCTACCGAACACCGGCTCAATCCTTCTTGAACCACCCCTTCACCTTCGTGAAGAAGCCTTTCTTCTCGGCGGTTGAACCACGGGCCGCAGGGTCTGCCGTGGCGACGGGAACCGTGACGGGCAGGCTTTGATCCCAGCCGCCGCCGAGCGCCTTGATCAAGCTGACGCTGGCGATCAAGCGCTGTCCGGCCAGCGTGGCGCAGGCACGCTGGGTGGCAAGCAGCGAGCGGTTCGCCTCGATCACATCCAGATAGGGGCTCGTGCCCGCTTCATAGCGTGCATGCGCGATCTCGGCGGCTTTTTGAGCGCTGTCACGCGCACGGTGCTGCGCCTCGGCTTGAGTGCTAAGATTGCGCAGCGCGGCCAGGGCGTTTTCCACGTCGCTGAAGGAGACAAGCACGGCCTGCCGGTAGTTCGCCAGCGCCTCATCATGCGCAGCACGGCTGCGCTCCGCAGCAGCCCGGTTCTTGCCGCCGGACAGCAACGGCACGCTGATGCTGGGCCCCACGTTCCAATTGAGGCTGCTGACCTCGAAGAGATTGGCCGAGTCACCGCTGAGATAGCCGCCGTGTCCGATCAGCTTGATGCTGGGAAAGAAGTTCCCTTTCACCACACCAATCTGCGCCGTGGCAGAGGCGAGCGCACGTTCGGCAGCGGCCACATCGGGGCGGCGCTCCAGCAGGTCAGTGGGCGCTCCGACGGGAATGGCCGGAGGTGTGGGCAGAAAGCTGGCGTTGCCCCCGAGCTTGAAGGCGCTGGGATTCGTGCCGGTCAGCAGGGCGATGCCGTTTTCAAGCTGGTCGCGCTGATTCTGCAGCGCGCTCACTTCCGCCTCGGCGGTGGCCACTTCCGTCTCTGCCTGCGCCTGCTCCAGTTCGCTGCCTGCACCGGCCTTCACTCGGGCACGGGCGATGTCCAGCGCCTGCCTGCGCCAGCCGACGGCCGCACGCACGGTCTGCAGTTCGCCATCAAGAGCACGAATGCGGAAGTAATTCGTGGCGACATCGGCATGCATGCCGAGCAGCACATTTTGCATCAAGCTGGCGGCGGCAGAGGCATCCGCACGCGCGCTTTCCACCTGACGGCGGATCTTGCCCCACAGATCAAGCTCCCAGCTGAAGTCGAGCGGCACATTGTAGCTCGGCCCAACATAGTGCAGGCCTCCCAGCGGAAAGGCGCTCGGCATGTTCGGCGAGGTGCGCTGCGTGGTGATTACGGAGTTGATGTCCGCACTGGGAAAGAACGCCGCACGGGCGATGCCGGTGCCGGCACGCGCCTGGTCAAAGCGTGCAACCGCCGCCTTCAACGTTTGATTGTGAGCCGTGGCGCGCGCCATGAGATCGTTCAGCCGGGCATCGCCAAACACGCGCCACCAGTCGCCTTTGGGCAGTGAGTCCAGCGGACGTGTTTCACGCCAGCGGATGGCGGATTTGTAGTTCGGTGGTGTCACCGTTTCGGGACGTTCGTAGTCCGGCCCGATTTGAGCGATGGCACTGGTCGCGAGAAGGAATGAGAAGAGGATGCGCATAACAGGAATCAATGAGGGACAGGAAGGGCGTCGACAGGAATCTCAGCGGCAGGAGCAGCGGTCTTTTTCTTGTGCCCCATCATCACCAGGACATAGAACACGGGTGTGAAGAACAGGCCGAGGAAGGTCACCCCGATCATGCCGGCAAACACCGCAGTGCCCATGGCGCGGCGCATTTCAGCACCTGCACCTGTGGAAACAACCAGCGGATACACACCCGCGATGAAGGCGATGGACGTCATCAAAATCGGACGCAGACGCAGGCGGCAGGACTCAATGGCCGCCTCCAGGGGGCTGAGGCCATGATCAAACTTCTCCTTCGCAAACTCCACGATCAGGATGGCGTTTTTGCATGCGAGGCCAATCAGCACGATGAAGCCGATCTGCGTGAAGATGTTGTTGTCACCGCCGGTGATCATCACCCCGGCCAGCGCAAACAGCAGGCACAGCGGCACGATCAGAATGATGGCCAGCGGCAGGCGCAGGCTTTCATACTGAGCGGCCAGCACCATGAACACCAGCAGGATGCAGAGCGGGTAAATGTAGATGGCCGTGTTGCCCGCGATGATCTTTTGGTAGGTAAGATCGGTCCACTCGAATTCGAATCCGCCCGGCAGGCCGTCTTTGGCCAGCTTGGAAATAAGCTCCTCGGCCTGGCCGGAGCTCAGCGGCGGCAGCGGTGCTCCATTCAGGTCCGCCGCAAGGTAGCCGTTGTAATGCGTGACGCGATCCGGCCCGAAGCCTTCCTTCACTTTCACCAGCGAGCCCACGGAAACCATCTCCCCCGCCATGTTGCGCGTCTTGAGCCGCGTGATGTCGCTGGGATTGTCACGGAACTGCTGCTCCGCCTGCGCGACGACCTGGTAGGTGCGGCCAAAGCGGTTGAAGTCGTTCACGTAAAGGCTGCCCAGATTGATCTGCAACGTCTCGAAAAGATTTGCCAGCGGCACGCCCTGAATCTTCGCTTTCTCACGATCCACATCCGCCTCGATCTGCGGCACATTGACGGTGTAGCCGGAGTAAACCTGCGTGAGCTTCTGGGTGCCATAGGAGGCGCCGACGAGCTTCTGCGTGGCCTGATAAAGCGCCGCGTAGCCCTGGTTGCCACGGTCTTCCACCATGAGCTTGAATCCGCCCGTGGTGCCGATGCCGTTGACGGGCGGCGGCGGGAACATCATGACCATCGCATCTTGAATGGCCATGAACTTGCCATTGAGCGCATTGGCGATGGCTCCGCCGCTCAATTCGGGCGTGGTGCGGTCTTCGAAATTATCGAGACCGACAAACACGATGCCGGCATTCGGGCTGATGGTGAAACCTTGAATCGACAAGCCGGGGAATGCGATGGCGTCCTTCACGCCGGGATGATCCATGGCGATCTGGGACATGCGGCGCATGACGTCGTCGGTGCGGTCCAGCGAAGCGCCATCTGGCAGCTGCGCAAAACCGACGAGGTACTGCTTGTCCTGTCCGGGCACGAAGCCCTCTGGCACGATTTCAAAGCCTTTCCACGTCGCCCACACCAGCCCGCCGTAGATGATGACGGCGATGACGCTGAAACGGATGATGCGCTTCACCATGCCGACATACATGTTTGACGACCACTCGAAGAAGCGGTTGAACGGCCGGAAGAACCAGCCAAACAGAGCATCAATGATCTTCGTGAGAATGTCCCGTTTGTCGCCATGACCTTTCAGCAGCAAGGCGGACAGCGCGGGGGAAAGCGTGAGCGAATTGATGGCCGAGATGACCGTTGAGATGGCAATGGTGACGGCAAACTGCTTGTAGAACTGTCCAGTCAGCCCGCTGATGAAAGCGGTGGGAATGAACACCGCGCACAGCACCAGCGCCGTGGCGATGATGGGCCCGGTCACCTCCGTCATGGCCTGCTGCGTCGCCGCCAGCGGCTTGAGGCCGTTGCGGATGTTTCGCTCGACGTTTTCGACGACCACGATTGCATCATCCACCACGATCCCGATCGCCAGCACCAGACCGAAGAGAGACAGGTTGTTGATGGAAAAGCCGAGCGCGTGCATCACCGCAAAGGTTCCGACAAGAGACACCGGCACCGCTGCCAGCGGAATGATCGACGCACGCCAGGTCTGCAGGAAGAGCACCACCACGAGCACGACGAGCAGCAGCGCCTCGATGAGCGTGTGAATGACCGCATCGATGGATTTCTCCACGAACACCGTCGGGTCGTAGGCGATCGCATAATCCACGCCTTCGGGCATTTTCTTCTTCAGCTCCGTCATGCAGGAGCGCACCGCCTGTGAGATGGCCAGCGCGTTCGCACCTGGAAGCTGGAACACCCCCATGCCCACGGCACGCTTGTTGTTGATCAGGGCGCGCAGCGAGTAGTCGCCCGATCCCATCTCAGCACGTGCCACATCACGCAGGCGGAGCTTTTCGCCATTCGGCCCGATTTTGACAATGATCTGGTCAAACTCCTCCTCGCTGATGAGACGCCCCTTGGCATTCACCGTCAGTTCAAACGAGGCTTCTTTGGTCGGCTGCTGGCCGATGGTGCCTGCCGCCACCTGGATGTTCTGCTCGCGGATCGCATTCACGATGTCGCCGGAGGTCAGGCCGCGCGCCGCCGCCTTGTCCGGATCAATCCACACGCGCATCGCATAGTCGCCGCCGCCGAAGATGTTCACCTGGCCGACGCCCGAAAGGCGCGTGAGCTCATCCTTCACATTGAGCGTCGCGTAGTTGCGCAGGTAGATCTCGTCATAGCGTTCATTGGGGGACAGCAGATGCACCACCAGCGTCATGTTGGGTGACGACTTCACGGTGGTCACCCCAAAGCGGCGCACTTCCTCCGGCAGCTTGGGCAGCACCTGGGCCACGCGGTTTTGCACCTGCATCTGCGCCAGATCCAGCTCCGTGCCGATCTTGAAGGTGACGGTCAGCGTCATCACGCCGTTCGCCGTGCTTTGAGACGACATGTAGAGCATGTTTTCAATGCCGTTGATCGTCTGCTCCAGCGGCGAAGCCACGGTTTCAGCGATCGTCTTCGGATTCGCACCCGGGTACGTCGCCGTCACGATGACCGTGGGCGGCGCGACTTCGGGGTATTCGGAAATCGGCAGTTGAAACAGGGAGATCGTGCCGAGGATGAAGATCAGCAGCGACAGCACGCCCGCAAAAATGGGGCGCGTGATGAAGAAACGGGAAATGTTCATGGAAGCGTGGTGGGGTTGTGGCGCTTCGCGGTTACTTGGCCGCCGTTTCCTTGGCTGGGGCGGCCTCCGTGGGCTGCACCGGCATGCCGGGCTGAGGCAGACGCGCCTGCCCGTTGACGATGATCTTGTCCCCTGCCACCAGGCCGCTGCGAATGATGCGCTTGCCGTCGATGTTCGGCCCTAGCACGATCGGCTTGTAAACCGACAGCGCGGGCGTTTTGGATTGATCGATCCCCAGCACAAACTTGTTGGCCTGATCGGTGAGGATGCTTTTTTCATCCACCAGCAGCGCCTTGTACTTGCCCGTCATCGGGATGCGGATGCGTGCGAACAAACCGGGCGTGAGAACGTTGTCGGTGTTCGAAAACTCGGCGCGCAGCACCATGCTGCCCGTGCCTGCATCCAGGCGGTTGTCATAGGACTCAATGTGCCCTTTGTGCGGGAAGTCCTTCTCATTGGAAAGCTGGAGCTCCACCGGCACACGACCGTCGCCGTTGGTGAAGGTCGTCTTGCTGCGTTGCATCTCTTGCAGCTTCAGCAGGCTGTTTTCGTCGATATCCGCATACACATAGACAGGGTCCACGGTGACGATGGTCGTGAGCAGCGTCGTGCCCGCCGTGACGAAATTGCCCGTGGTGGTGATCGCACGGCTGATGCGACCGCTGATCGGTGCTTTGACCGAGCTGTGTTCGAATTCGATCTCCGCGCTGTGCTGTGCTGCCTTGGCGGCCTCCAGCCCGGCTTTCGCCTGCAGGTTCATCGACTCACGCGCCTCCGCCTGCTCTGGGGCGATGGCTTTCGCCGCGAGCAGGGTCTGCACGCGGTCAAACTCCCGCTTCATCGCCATGGCATTCGCCTCCGCCCGCGCCACCTCGGCCCCCGTGGCACGCAGCCGCGTCTCAAACGGACGCTGGTCGATGGTGAAGAGCACATCCCCTTTCTTGACCAAGGCCCCGGCCTGGAAGTGGACTTCGGTGATGTAGCCGGACACGCGGGGCTTCAGGTCCACCGTCTCCACCGGCTCGACGCGCCCCGTGAACTCCTCCCACTCGACGAGTTCTTTCTGCTCAACCGGTGCGAGCGTCACCGGGGCCGGAGGCATCTGACCGCCGCCGTGGCCGCCCGCAGGCGGTTTGCCACAGGCAGCGAGGAGCAGGACGAATGGGAGGAGGGTTTGGAGTTTCACGGGGCGCGTTGGTTTTGGGGTGGGAAGTTGACCAGTTGGTTAATTTGAAAGAAAAAAAAGGGCATAACATCAGCCTTTGACGCCGAGAATGATCTTGGCCCCGGACTCGAATTCATCCAGGCGACCGAGGTCATTCCACATGCGGGCGTGCAGCAGCAGCCCCTCGCTGTAGGCAAACACGATCCGTGCCAAAGCCATCGCATCATGCGTGACAATGCTGCCCTGCGCCTGCGCATCGCGGATGGCGCTCTCGTAGTAGCGGATGAACTGGCTCAGGATTTCCTGCAGTTTGTCACGCAACTTCTCGTCCACGGTGCTGACCTCCGCCCCCAAGGAATGGATGGGGCAGCCCAGCACGCGGCCATGCTTTTCAAACAACTCCTCCTGCTCCTGGCGGAAATTGCGGAAGCAGTGCATGATGCGCTCCACCGGGGGCACCACGGGGGAAAAGATCTGGTCCAGCTCCTTGCGGTGCTCGGTCCAGCCGTGGTCGATCGCGGCCAGGGCCAGCTCGGTTTTGGACTCAAAGAAGTGGTAAAAGCTGCCCTTCTTCACCCCAGCCCTCTCGCAAATGTGATCGACCGAGGTGCTGCCATAGCTGCCTGCCCAGATCAGTTCGATCATCGCTTCAATCAGGCGGTCTTTGGCAGTGGAGGTGCGTCCCATGGCAGTTTTGGTAAGGTCGCCGAGGTTTAAAACAGACTAGACGGTCAGTCAACAATTTTTCCACCTCCCTGATTGCCGCCTGCTCCTTCACCTTCCATAGTGTGCCATTCCTTCACTCATGAACGACCAAGCCACAGTTCTGATCGTCGATGACGAAAAGCACACCCGCGATGGCCTGCGCCTCTCGCTGGAGGATGACTTCGACTGCTACGTGGCCTCAAACGCCGCCGAGGCGATGGAATACCTCCGCAATGACCACATCGACGTCATGCTCACCGACCTCCGCCTCGGCGAGGACGACGGCATGAAGCTGCTGGATGCCGCCCTGGCCCTGCCCAAGCCGCCCGTCTGCATCATGATGACCGCCTACGGCAGCGTGGACACCGCCGTAGAGGCCATGCGCCGGGGTGCCTACCATTTCGTCACCAAGCCGCTGAACCTTGATGAGGTGGAGATCCTCATCAAGCGCGCCCTCCGCAGCCGCTCGCTGGAGCATGAAAACGTCGCGCTGAAACAGCAGGTGGAGCGCAAATTCTCCATCGAAGGCATCCTCGGCCAGGCAGAGGTGATGAAACCCATCATCGACACCATCCAGCAGGTGGCCCCTTCCCGCGCCACCGTGTTGATCGAAGGCGAAAGCGGCACCGGCAAGGAACTCGTCGCCCGTGCCATTCACAATCTCAGCGGCCGGCCCAAGGCGAACATCGTCTCCGTGCACTGCGCCGCGCTCTCCCCGCAGATCCTCGAAAGCGAACTCTTCGGCCACGAGAAGGGCGCCTTCACCGGCGCCCAGGAACGCCGCATCGGCCGCTTTGAGCAGGCCAATGGCGGCACGCTCTTCCTGGATGAAATCGGTGAGATCGACGCCAGCACCCAGGTGAAGCTCCTGCGCGCCCTCGGTGAGCAGACCATCGAGCGCGTCGGCAGCAGCAAACCCATCTCCATCGACGTCCGTGTCATTGCCGCCACGAACCGCGACCTCGCCAAGATGGTGGAGGAAGGCAAATTCCGTGAGGATCTCTACTGGCGCCTGCGCGTGGTCACCATCCAGCTCCCCCCGCTGCGCGCCCGCAAGAGCGACATCTCCGTGCTGGCGGACCACTTCCTCAAGGAACTCGCCAAGGCCAATGGCAAGACCTACAAGCCTCTCGGCGAAGACGCCCTGCCGGCGATGATGAATTACGACTGGCCCGGCAACATCCGCGAGCTGCGCGCCGCCATCGAGCACGGCGTGGTCATGAGCAACAGCAACCGTGTCATGCTCAAGCACCTGCCCTCCTACCTGCTCAATCCGCACGGTCTGGGCATCGGCTTGCGCGCCCCTTCATTGATCGCCGCCAAAGACGCCGCCACCGCACCCGCAGGCGCCAGCACTGATCCCGCCATCAAGCCGAAGAGCGATCTCGACATCACCGAGGCCGAGCACCACCTCATCCTCACCGCCCTGCAGCGCAGCGGCAACAACCGCACCGTGGCCGCCGAGATGCTCGGCATGAGCCGCCGCACGCTTCAGCGCAAGCTCAAGGACCTCAACATGGTCCGCACGCACCGCCGCCGTGTCACCACGCCGGCTCAAACATCCGACTCGTAAACTGTCGGATCATGGAGGCCGGCGAGCACAAAGGCCTCAATGCGCTCCACACACGTGCCGCACTTTCCGCAATGCAAATCGCCGCCCTTGTAGCAGGACCACGTCTTGCCGTAGTCCACACCCAGAGTTTCACCGAGCTTGGCAATGCCCGCTTTGTCGCGATGAATAAAGGGGCGCAGCAGTTCGATCCGCGCATAGGTTCCCTCACGCATCGCCGTGGCCATGCCCTGCATGAAGTCCTCGCGGCAATCAGGATAGATCATGTGATCCCCCGCATGCGCGGCAATAACGAGCGCCTCGGCACCGCAGCTTTCCGCCAGCCCGCAGGCGATGGAAAGCATGATGCCATTGCGAAAGGGCACCACGGTCTTCTTCATGTTCTCGTCCGCATAGTGCCCCTCGGGGATCGATCCGCCAGACTTCAGCAAGTCGGACGCAAAGTGCTGGTTCATGAACCCGAGGTCGATGATGTCGTGCTTTACACCCATCTGGGCACAGTGCCACGCAGCCAGCGGTATCTCGCGGTGGTTGTGCTTGGCACCGTAGTCAAAACTCACCGCTCCCATGACCTCATTCTCATGACGCGCCCAGTAGAGGGCCGTCACCGAATCCATCCCACCAGAGAGCAGCACGACCGTTTTCATTCGGGCAGCCTCAGGGTTTCTTCCAGATCCGGATAGCGCGCCTCGCAGGTGAGCTGGATGCCACCCCGCGCGCCAAACTTGCCACGCACCACCACCTGCTTCGGAGCACAGGCTTTCACGATGTCGTCCAGCACGCGGTTCACGATCGCCTCATTGAAGGACGCATGATTGCGGTAGGAGGCCAGATAGAATTTCAGCGACTTCGTCTCCACACAGGTCGCATCCGGGATGTACAAAATCTCCAGATGCGCCGAGTCCGGCTGCCCGGTCACGGGACAAATCGAGCTGAATTCCGGCGCGCTAAGGTGAATGCGGTAGTTCCGTCCCGGCGTGCGATTGGGAAACGTTTCCAGCACAGCCACATCCGGCGAAGCGGGGAGGCGGTTTTCAGAACGTCCGAGCAATGTGAGGTCTTTTTCCTGACTCATGTCCCCGCAGAATGCGGGAGAGCGCGGAGAATGCAATCGCGATGAACATCGGATCAAGATTGGGCGATAGTTTTCCAAATGTGGTAGCGTTTCTAAATTCAGAATGCTCAAAGAAGCCGCCATCCCACTCACTGACGACACGCTCGCCCCCGGCACGGAGCGCACGCTTGCCATCCTCGAACTCCTCGGCCGCCACCGCGCCGGACTCAGCCTTACTGAGATAGCCCGCGAGCTTGATCTGCCGGTCAACTCTGTCTTCCGCATCACCGGCACGCTGCACAGCCGCGGCTACTTGCAGCGCCGTGAGGACGACAAACGCTTCGTCCTCACCAACAAACTCTTCGACCTCTCCCGCCCCGTAGTGCGCGAGAAGAGCCTCGTCGTCTGCGCCTTGGAATCCCTCAAATGGCTGCGCGATGAAACCGGCGAAACCACTCAGATTCTCGCCAGCGTGAACCACAAGATGACCGTGCTGGAGCAGTGCATCTCCTCCCAGCCGATCAAGGTCAGCAGCACCGTCGGCCTGCAGGTGCCCATGTACTCCTGCGCACCCGGCAAGGCGGTGCTTGCACACCTCCCGCCAGCGGAGCTGGAGAAATTCTTCGCCGCCGTGCAGCTCAAACAGTACACGCCCACCACGCTCGCCACCCCTGAGTCGCTCGAAACCGACCTCGCCAAAACACGCAAGCGAGGTTTTGCCACCGACATCGCCGAGGGGCTCGAAGGCATCCATTGTGTCGCCGCAGCCATCCTCGACGAGTACCATTACCCCGTCGCCGCCATCACCGTCATGTCCCCGTCCTTCCGCCTGAAACGCGACCAGTTCGACAAGGCCGGCAAGCTCTGCCTCGAAGCCGCAGCCACCATCACCCGGAGGCTCCTGGCATGAACAAGTCTCTCCTCATCTCCGCCGCTGTGCTTCTTTGCGGCAGACTCTTCGCAGCGCCCACGCCTGCACAGATCGAGTTCTTCGAATCGAAGATCCGCCCCATCCTCGCGCAGGAGTGCTATGAGTGCCACAGCACCGGCACCAAGAAAAAAGGAGGCCTCGTGCTCGACTCCCGCCCAGGCTGGCAGGCCGGTGGTGAATCGGGCGATGTCATCAAGCCCGGCGATCCCGACGGCTCTCTGCTGGTGCAAACCATCAAGCACCAGCACGAAGACATCAAGATGCCCAAAGCAGGAGCGAAGCTCGATGACAAAGTCATCGCCGACTTCGAACAATGGATTCGCGAGGGCGCAGCCGATCCACGCGACACACCACCTTCCAAGGCAGAAATCGCCAAAGAGACCGACTGGAAGAGCATCATCGAACGCCGCAAGCAGTGGTGGGCCTTTGTCCCCGTCTCCAAGCAGCCTGCGAACAAAACCATCGATGACTACATCGACGCCGAACTCACCAAGCAAGGCATTCCCGCCGCGCCTCCCGCCGATGAGCAGACACTGCGCCGCCGCATGAGTTACGTCCTCACCGGTCTTCCACCTGCGGGAAACCAGAGCATCGACGACCTGCTTGCGTCCCCGCACTTCGGTGAGCAATGGGCCCGCCACTTCATGGACTGGGTACGCTACGCTGAAAGCTACGGCTCCGAAGGTGACCCCGCCATCCCCTACGCATACCAGTACCGCGACTATCTCATCCGCGCCTTCAACGACGACGTTTCCTATCCACAACTCCTCAAGGAAGCCATCGCTGGAGATCTCCTGGCCAAGCCACGAATCAAGAACGGCATCAACGAAAGCGCCATCGGCATCGCGCAGCTCCGCATGGTGCTGCACGGCTTCTCACCCGTCGATTCGCTCGATGAAATGGTGACCTTCACGGACAATCAAATCGACACCGTCACCAAGGCATTCCAGTCCCTCACCGTGAGCTGCGCCCGCTGTCACAATCACAAGTTCGACGCCATCTCCCAGGCCGATTTCTATTCCCTCTACGGCATCTTCACCAGCACCCACCCCGCCGTCATCGACGTCAATGCACCCGGCACCGGCAAAGCGGAGCATGAAGAACTCGCCAAGCTCAAGCAGCAGATCAAAGATGCGGTGGCCGCGCACTGGCTGAAGGTGGCGCCGAAGACTGTGTCCTACGACACCTCCGACTCCGCGCATCCCGGCCTCGACAAATACCAGTGGTTCACCAACGGCGTCAGCCTCACCAAGGCGGGCGAGTTCTCCGTCGCGCTTGAAGGCACGGGCATTGTCTCACAAATCTATCCCTCCGGTTATTTCAGCAACCTGCTCACCACCAAGGAACGCGCCGTCGTGTTTTCCAACCGCTTCAAATGCGAAGGCGGCACGCTGTGGTTCCGCGTCGCTGGCAATGGCGGCGTGAAGGCCAAATACGTCGTGGAAAACTACCCGCGCACCGGCACGATTCACAAAGCGGTGATCCTGAGCGAGCCCCGCGACGAGAAGCTCGGCTGGCGTTCTCTCGATCTCGAATTCTGGAAAGGCGACGAGATCTTCATCCAGCTCATCACCTCCGCCGACATGCCGGCTGAATACAACAAGGACGCACGTTCTTGGTTTGGCCTCACCGATGTCGTCATCACCCAGGACAAAAATCCTCCCACAGCCGAAGTGCGCACGCAGCTCTCCGCTGGTGAAGTCATTCAGGCATGGCAGAAGGGCACCCTGAGCAACAGTCAGGCCGAGGCGCTCAACCGCCTCGTTCAAGCCGGCCTGCTGCCAAACCAGCTGAAGGACATTCCGGAAGCAGCCAAGCTGGTGACACGCTATCGCGAAGTCGAAGCCAAGCTGCCCATGCCCACCCGCGTGCCCGGCGTCATCGAGGCCGATGCCAAAGACGCACCGCTGTTTGTCCGTGGCGATCATAAACAACCCTCTGAAATTATTCCTCGCCGCTTCCTCGATGCCCTCGACCCCACGCCCTTCAACACGAAAGGCAGCGGCCGATTGCAGCTCGCTGAGCACATGGCGGACATGAAGAACAATCCGCTCACCGCGCGCGTGATCGTCAACCGCCTCTGGCATCACGTCTTTGGTCGCGGCATCGTCGCCAGCGTCGATAACTTCGGCAAGCTCGGCGACCTGCCCACGCATCCCGAATTGCTCGACTTCCTCGCACAGCGTTTCATCGACAGCGGCGGCTCCATCAAAGCCATGCTGAAACTCATCGTGAGCTCCAAGGCCTTCCAGCGCAGCGCGCAGGCTTCCGACATCGCCATGCAGAAGGATCCTGAAAACAAACTGCTGAGCCACTGGAGCATCCACCGCCTCGAAGCCGAGGCCATTCGCGACTCCATCCTCACTCTGACCGGCAAGCTCGAACCCGAACTCTACGGCGAATCAACCGCCAACAACACGCCGCGCCGCAGCATCTACGTCAAAGTCATCCGCAACTCCCTCGATCCCTTCCTCACCACTTTCGACTCGCCCGTGCCCTTCAGCACCCGTGGCAAGCGCGACACCACCAACGTCCCCGCGCAGTCACTCACGCTGCTCAATGACAACAACGTCATCCGTTGGTCCCGTGAATGGGCGCTGCGCTCCAGCAAGGTCGATGCCGAACAGCGCGTGAAACAAATGTTCCAGGAAGCCTTCGCCCGTGATGCCACGGCGGATGAAGTGAAGCAAAGCCTCGCCTACCTCACGTCCTTGCAGCAGGAAAACAACGCACGCTCCCAGGAGCTTGCCTTTCAGGAGCAGGAGCTCGCCGCCTTGAACCGGCAGATCACGGCCATCCTTGATCCCGCACGCATCAAGCTGCAAGCCGAGCGCAAACTCCCCGCCGCCCCACTCAACACACCCGAGCCTCTCGCCGAGTGGACCTTTGACAAGGATGCCAAGGACACCAAGGGCCGCATGAATCTCGAACTCGTCGGCAATGCCCGCATCGAAAAAGGCGCGCTGGTTCTTGATGGGAAATCGATGGCCAAATCTGGCTCGCTGCCAAAGCCCCTCACCACCAAAACCCTCGAAGCCTGGGTCATGCTCGACAATCTCGCCCAGCGCGGCGGCGGTGTCGTCACCGTGCAGCACAAAGACGGCGGACAGTTTGACTCCATCGTCTTCGCCGAAAAGACCCCACAGCACTGGGTGGCTGGCAGCAATTTCTTTGACCGCAGCGAACTCTTTGAAGGCACGGCCGAAACCGAAGCCACCAGCCGCCCTGTGCATGTCGCTGTTGTTTATCAGCCCGATGGCACGATCTCAGGCTACCGCGATGGCAAACCCTACGGCCGCACCTACCGCAAAGCCCCCGCAGCGGTCTTTGAAGCCGAAGCCTCCCAAGTCCTCCTCGGCTGCCGCCACGGCGCCCCTGCTGGCAACAAAGGCCTGACCGGCCGCATCTTCCGCGCCCGACTTTATGATCGCGCCCTGACTCCCGAAGAAATCGCCCAGACCGCCCGCATCGAATCCAGCAACATCACCGAAGCCGACATCATCGCCACCCTCACCGCCGAGCAACGCGTTCAACTCTCCAAGCTCAACACCAAGCGCACGCAGCAGTCCACCCAGCTCGAATCCCTCCGCGCTACGGCCAGCGACGATCCCGAGCTCCAAGCCTGGACCAGCCTCGCGCAGTCACTCATCAATCTGAAGGAGTTCATTTACCTCCAGTAACACATGGGCTTTCTCACGGACCTTCTTTCGCGAACGCTGTTTCGCTCAACCTTCAGGGATATTGATCGCCTGATGGAAGACGCTCGTGCTGGAAAGCCGATTCCGAAGACCACACCCAACCCAAAATCTGGCGTACTAAGCATCGAAGACTCGACGCTCATCTATGCCTCACCAGACTACGGCAACTGGCAGATTCCAATTAGCGAAATTGTGGCTTTTGGTGAATACACCACTGACAATGGACCCTGGATTGATGACTGGTTCATGGTGTTCGTGACCAGAGATTTTAATTGGGTGGAAGCATCCAACTACTGTGCCGGGTGCAACAAAGTGCGTGATTACCTAGCCAAATACTGGGGAGTAGAGTCCTTGTACGGTGATTTGACATTCAGCACTGATTTCGGCAGCCGAGCCATCTGGCCTTCGGAGATCGCTGGCCAACCGCTATTTGACTTCGTCGAACGACCTCAATCCACTTTGGATAAAGTGACATCTTTCGGGATGGGCTTGATAGACAAAGACATCACTTCCGAAGTCCGCCTGCGCCTTCAACCAACCGATACAAAATGAACTCCCCCCTTTCCCGCCGCCAGCTCCTCTCCCGCGCCTCCACCGGCTTCGGCATGGCTGCTCTTGCAGGTCTCATGCAGGAGCAGGCGATCGCAGACATGCCGCTTGTACATCGCGCGAAGAAGTTCGCACCAAAGGCACGCAGCGTGATCTTTCTCTACATGAGCGGCGGCGTGTCGCATGTCGATTCCTTCGATCACAAGCCGATGCTGACAAAGTTCGCCGGCCAGCCAATGCCTGGCGCAGTGAAGAAGACGCAGTTCAACAACAATGGCACCGTGCAGCCTTCGCACTGGGAGTTCAAACGTCGTGGGCAGTCGGGCCTGGAAGTGAGCGATCTCTTCCCGCAGGTCGGCAGCGTGGCGGATGATCTCTGCATGATCCGCAGCATGACGGCGAAGTTCAGCGAGCATGCGCAGGGGAACTTCTTCATGCACACCGGCTTTCCCTTCCTCGGATTCCCCAGCGCGGGTGCATGGACGAGCTACGGCCTCGGCACCGAGTCCCGCGATCTTCCCGGCTACATCGTGCTGCAAAGCGGCGGTGCCTCCACTCCGCATGGTGGCGTGGGCTTGTTCAGCAACGGCTTCCTGCCTGCGCAGCATCAGGCCAGCATTGTGAAGGCGGATGAAGCCGAAGCCGTCGTCAACATCCGCCCGCGCCAGTCGCAGGACATGCAGCGCAAGCAGCTCGATTTCATCGGCGCGATGGACCGCCGCTTCGTCAGCACCACGCAGCACGACATGCACGTGGAGGCCGCCATCTCCAACTACGAGATGGCCTGGCGCATGCAGTCTGCTGTGCCCGATCTCTGCGACATCAGCGGCGAAACCGAGGCAACGAAAAAACTCTATGGCCTCGATGACCCCGAACCCAAAAAAGCTGCCTACGCGCGCCAGTGCCTGCTCGCGCGCCGTCTCGTCGAACGCGGCGTACGCTTCATCGAGCTCAGCACCCTCGCTTACAACGTCGGTGGCGGCAACGGCGCCAATCCCTGGGATCACCACAGCGCCATCGTTGAAGGCCATGGCAAGATGGCGAATCAGATCGACCAGCCCATCGCTGCACTCATCAAAGACCTCCGCTCACGCGGCCTGCTGGACAGCACCCTCGTCGTCTGGGGTGGTGAATTTGGCCGCACGCCGTTTGCGCAAGGTTCCAATGGCCGCGACCACAACCCCTACGGCTTCACCGTCTGGATGGCCGGCGGCGGTGTCAAAGGAGGTCATGTGTGCGGTGCCACCGATGACTTCGGCTACAACGCCGTCGAAAACATCACCAGCGTCTATGACTTGTGGGCCACCGTGCTGCACCTCATGGGCATCGATCACGAGCAGCTCACCTACCGCTTCAGCGGCCGCGACCTGCGCCTCACCGATGTGCACGGGAATGTCCTGCGCAATGTGATCGCGTAAGCGGTAGGAGGTAGGGCGGGGCTGTCCTCAGCCCGCCGCGTGAGTCCACGCAACCTTGAGAGCCTTGAAACGAATACGAAGCCCAGGAGCTTGCGAATGACGGCGCTTGGAGGACCAAGCGCCCTACCTTTCAAGCCTACACCTCCAGCTTCCACGGCCCGCGATACTCACGGCCAAGAAGTTTGCTCGCATCGGCATCGCCGATGATCTCTTCCTTCACGGGATCCCATTTGATGGAGCGGTTGGTGAGGAAGGAAATGAGTGCAAGGTGGCCGGGGCTGGCGCTGCGATGCGCGGTTTCCACCGGGGTCACGGTGGGCTGACGGCTCTTCACGCAGTCGAGGAAATTGCGATGATGACCCTTGGTTTCGTAGAGGCGTGTCTTGATGATGTCGTCACCCAGCTTCGGCGCTTTGGCGACTTCGATGATCTCACTCTTGGGGTCCTTCTCATCCTTCCGCTTTTTAACGAGCTGTTTGAGCGCCGGGTTTGAGCAGTCATACGCACCGCCGCGATTCACATAGACCCAGCCGTCAGCGCCGATCCACTTGGTGCCCATCTTGATGTCGTCGTGTCCGCCTGCAATGGTCATGGTGATGTCGCCAGCATACTTGGCCTCGGCGCGGTACTTGGTGGCGGTGTTCCAGATGTCGGTGCGTGGCGGCATGTCCACCTGGATGGGGCTCACTTCATTTGGACCGCTGCTGTCCATGTTCATGCCCCAGTGGGCGATGTCGCAATGGTGCCCAATCCAGTCGAGCAGCTGGCCGCCGCCGATGTTGTAATCCCAGCGCCAGTTTTTGTGAATGCGGCACTCGATGTAGTCCTGCATTGTCGCAGGGCCGATCCACATCTCGTAATCGAGTTCGGCAGGAGGAGGCGTGACGCTGCGCTTGTCCTTGGTGCCGGCAAAGTCGTTGTGCCCGCTTGGAAGGCCCACATGCACTTCCTTCAGCTTTCCAATCAGGCCGTTGCGCACGATCTCAGCACCGATGCGGAAATTGTCCTCACTGCGCTGCCAGGAACCCGTCTGCCAGATGCGGCCGTGCTTCTGCACCGCCTTCACGATGGCCTGCTGCTCGGCGATGGTGCGCGCCAGCGGCTTCTCACCATAGATGTCCTTGCCGTTCTTTGCGGCTTCAATGGCGGTGAGCGCATGCCAGTTGTCAGGCAGTGCCAGCATCACGGTGTCGATGTCCTTGCGGGCCATCACCTCGCGGTAGTCGTGGTAGGGCTTGCAGTCCTGGTTCTTGTAAGCGCCGTTGATGGTGTCCAGCGCCTTCTGCAGATTGCGTTTGTCGATGTCGCACGCGGCCACGATCTGGCAGTCCTGCTCCTGCAGAAATTTGGCGGTGTTGCCCGGCCCCATCATGCCCCAGCCGAAGACAGCCATGGTGATCTTGCTGGAAGGCGCGTTCTGTCCAATGACACTGGCCGGAATGATGGTGGGAAAGCCGATGGCGGCGGCAGACTTCGTGAGGAACTGGCGGCGGGAGGAAACAGGAATGCGTTTCATGGGAGTGGTTTGGCTGACTGCGGAGATTTAATCGAGTCTCCGACAGCAAGTCCAGCCGCAAATGCGGAGTCGGCGCGACACAGCTTTGGTACGACAGATTGGCTTCGCCTGTCTCGCCAAGCCTCGGCTCTCTTGTCTGTCGGTCAGCGCACCCTCTAACCCCCTGATGCGCACCTGAGTTCAAAGCGTCCGAGGAATGCGTCAGCCTGCTGGAAAGGCATGACAGATGGCTTGCACACTATGTTTCCTAGCGGGAGCGCTGATCGACAGACAAGAGTGTTGTCGAACTTTAGCAACTCGTCGGCGCCCGCTGCGCCAGCTTCACCGTGTGCGGAATGGCTCCAATCACAAAGCTGAGGCAATCCACAGCTCCCTGCGGTTTTCCTGGCAGGGCGATGACAAGACTGCGGTCCACCACAGCCGCGAGGCTGCGGGAAAGAATGGCGTTCGGGGTCAGTTCCAGCGATTTCATGCGCATCAGCTCCCCAAAGCCGGGGATCTCCACACGCATGATGCCACGAATGGCCTCGGGGGTGACATCACGTTCGGCGATGCCCGTTCCACCTGTGGTAAGGACGAGAGCGCAGCCCTGCGCTGAAAAGGAACGAATCGCCTCCTGAATGCGAAGAAGGTCATCTGGGACGATGGCCTCAGCAGCGACCCCCCAGCCGTAACCTTCCGCCGCCTGCCTCAGGGCCGGACCGCCAAGATCCTCATAGACACCCTGACTGGCACGGTCAGAGACAGTGATGATACCGACCTGCATACGATGCGTACTGCCAGTGGAATGTGGTAAAGAACCCGGGCCTTAGGCGCTCATTACTGAGCCTGAGGCTTGGTGCCGACCTGTGCTTTGTCCTCGGTTTTGGCCGCTGTGGTGGGCTTGTGGTCAAGCTCAAGGAGGTCACGCAGAATGTGGATGGTTTCCAGTTTCACAGGCTCGACACCGTAGGGGAACTTGGCTTCGTCATTGCCGCTGTCGTCATCCTTGGAGGCTGTGCGCATGCCGGAGTTCATTTCCTTGCTGAAGGCAGACTCGGGCACCAGGTCAGGCTTGTCCACGTTGTCCAGCGTGAGGTGATAAGTCTTGAAGCCGTTGTCTTTGATTCGCTCAGCCACTTCCTTGGTGCGCTTGGCACGGTCTTCGGTCTGCTTGTCACGACGTGCTTCGGTGTCGAGACGCTCCTTCTCACGCTCCTGCAGATTCAAAGAGACCGTGTTGTGGTCGATTTTATCCTTCAGACGCGTGGACTCTTCGACCACGTTTTGGAACTCAGGACTGGCTACGACACGGCTCTTAACACGTGCGTTGATCTCTTCGATCGGGAACGGATCCTTGCGGAAGAGGGGGTACTTGCGCGGCGGGATGGTGTCGTAGGGCAGCGGGTTTTCAGCGGAGGATTCGCCGATGTCCAGCACGTCGCGGATCGAAGGCAGAGGAATGTCGGACTCAACACCTTTGAGCTGGGTGGAACCACCGGCGATGCGGTAGAACTTCTGGATCGTCACCTTGAGGTCGCCAGCACCTTTTTTGTCGCTGAAGAAAGGCATGTAACGCTCGACCGGGAGGATGGTCTGCACGGTGCCCTTGCCGAAGGAGGACTTGTCGCCCACGATGAGCGCACGACGGTAGTCCTGCAAAGCAGCCGCCAAAATCTCAGACGCAGAGGCGCTGGCCTTGTTGATGAGGACGATCATCGGGCCGTCATACACAGGCTTTTCATTTTCGCAGTCACGCCAGGTGATGCTGCCGCGCCAGTCCTTGGCCTGCACCACAGGGCCGGCAGGAATGAAGAGACCGGTGAGCTTGATGGCTTCGTCCAGGGAACCACCGCCGTTGTCGCGCAGATCCAGCACAAGGCCGTCGATCTTTTCCTTCATCAGACGACGCAGCAGGCGCTCCACGTCCACGCTGGTGCTGACCGTGTTGTTTTCCATGTCCGCATAGAAATTGGAGAGGTTGATCCAGCCGACTTTGAGAGTCTTGCCAAGATCCGGAGGGGTAACGAGGAGTTCGGCATTGGCGAGCTTCTCTTTGAGCGGCACTTCATCACGCACGATGGCGATGATGCGGTTGCCGGAGGGATCGTCAGCGGGGACGATCTTGATACGGACGGTGGTGTTCTTCTCACCGCGGATCATGTCCACGATCTTCTGCAGTTTGAGATACTTCACATCGACGAATTCGTCATCACCTTGGGCGACGGCGATGATGCGGTCGTTCAGCTTGAGCTGGCCCTGCTTGTCCGCAGGACCACCGACGACAATGCCCTGAATTTCAGCGCCGTCATCCTTCTGGCCGAGCAGCGCGCCGATGCCGACGAGCTTGTGCTGCATGTGGATCTTGAAGTTGTCGCTCTCATCCGTGCTCATGTACTCGGTGTGCGGGTCATAGGCGGTGGCCAGGCTGGAGAGGAAGAAGTTCACCACGTCCTTGGTGTCGTTCTCGTCGATGCTCTCAAGCAGACGGGTGTAATCCTTGAGCACGCGCTCCTTTGGAGTCAGATCCTTGTCGTCCTTTTCCTTCTTGGCGGCAATTTTGGGAGCATCAGCCGCAGGCTTCTCAGGAGGGGTCACTTTGCCAGCTTCAGGTGCAGCTTCGGTCTTGGCCTCAGTGGTAGCGGCTTTCTTGGCGGCAGCTTTTTCAGCCTTTTTCTTTTCATCACGCTCACGCGTTTCATCGGCGATGCGCTCGGCCAGCAGATTGTCCTCGATGATGTCGAGCCACAGCTTGTCCTGGGCGGCCTTGTCCTTCGGCCATGGCGCCTTGTCGCGCTTGATCTCAATGGTCCGCTTCGAGTCAAAGGTGAACTTGTTGCTCTCCAGCGCCGTCTTGAGGAAGTCCACGCGCTCCTTCACCCGCTCCTTGTAAACGTCGTAGATCTCGATGGCAGGGCTGATGTTGCGCATCAGCACATGGTCATCCAGCGTGGTCTCATACTTGTCCTTGAAGCCCGCGACATCCTGCTCGGTGAAGAAGATGTGCTTGAAGTCGAGCATGTTCAGGTAGTTGTGAAGCATCTCGCCGGACACCTTGTCGTCGAAGTCCTGCTTCGAGTAGTGGTGGTTTTGCAGCATGTAGGCCACATGCATGGCCACCTGGCCAAAATTGGTCTCCGCTTGCGCCGAGGGAATAAGGAGCGCGAGGGCGGTAGCCGCAGCTGCGACGGGGGTGAGTAAAAAGCGAGTCATGGTGGGGGTCGTCCAGATCTATAACGAACCTCGCGGTGCGTTTTGCGTTCAGATTTTGCCTTTTCTGGGTTGAAATGTCCACCTCTTTCCCGTCTTTCGCCATCTCCATGTCTGAAATCACCACCTACACCGGCGGCATCGCCGCCACGAACGGCCATCTGCTCACCCTGCCCGGCGGCACCATTCTTGTGGATGCACCGGATGGAATAGGCACATGGCTTAAGCAGCAAAAAGTGAAGGTGGATGTCCTCTTCCTCACGCATCAGCACTTCGATCACGTGCTGGATGCCGCCGCTGTGAAGGCGGAGCACGGCTGCAAGGTGTACTCCTTTGCCCCTTATTCGCGCGAACTGACGCTGGAGATTCTCTACGGCGCCGTGACGGGCAGTCCCTTCTCAGTCCCCCCATTTGCGGTGGATGAGGTCCTCGAAGGACAAAGCCAGATCGAAGTCCTCGGCGAGACGTGGAATCTCTACCACGTGCCCGGTCATTCTCCGGACAGCCTCTGCTTTCACCTCCCATCTCAAAATCTGCTCTTCGGCGGCGATGTGCTCTTCCTGGACAGCGTCGGGCGTACCGATTTCCCCAATGGTTCCGGATCGCTGCTGCTCAGCGGGATCATTAAGAAGCTCTTCGTCCTGCCGGATGCCACCCGCGTCTACCCCGGCCATGGCGATGACACCACCATCGGCCGTGAGAAGCGCGAAAACCCCTACCTCACCTGATGCCACAATCATTCCATGACCTGACCTTTGACCAGCTCCGCGAGGTGATCGTGGCCGCAGGTCTGCGTCCGGCACATGCAGGCACGCTTTGGAACACCCTCCACTTCAAGGCGATGGCGGATCCCCTCTCCCGTGAGGATCTCCTGCCTCCCCTGCGCAAGTGGCTCACGCAGGTGCTCGGCGACGGCTCGTGGACGCTCGACGTGCCCCCCGCCTCATTGGACACCCCGAGCAGCGATGGCTTGACGCACAAATTCCTCCTTCGCATGGCCGATGCGCAGGAGATCGAGACCGTCATCATGGGCTACCCCGGCCGCCACACCGCCTGCGTCAGCACCCAGGCAGGCTGTGCCATGGGCTGCGTCTTCTGCGCCACCGGCCAGATGGGTTTCGTGCGCCATCTGCGCCCCGGCGAAATCGTGGCCCAGGTGCTGCATGCGCAGCGCGCCGTGCGCGCCAAAGGCGAGAAGAAAGGCCTGCGCAATCTCGTCTTCATGGGCATGGGCGAGCCCCTGCACAACTACGATGCCGTGATGACCGCCCTCGACATCATTTGCGACACCCGGGGCTTGAACATCGGCCCCAGCAAGATCAGCGTTTCTACCGTGGGCGTGGTGCCCGGCATCCTGCGCATGGCGGCGGAAAACCGGCCCTACAATCTCGCCGTCAGCCTGCACGCCGCCACCGAGGAGGAGCGCGCCAAGCTGATCCCCGCCAACCAGCGCTGGCCCCTGGCTGATCTCATCGCCGCCTGCCGCAGCTACAATGCGCAAACCGGCCGCCGCATCTTCTTCGCCTGGACCTTGATCAAAGGTGTCAACGACACGCCCGAGCACGCACGCCGCATCGCCGAACTGCTCCACGGCCTGGATGCCCACATCAATCTCATCCCGCTGAATCACACAGACGGCTACGCCGGCAACGAAAGCAGCGACAGCTCAGCCGACACCTTCCACCGCATCCTTCAAGACGCCGGATTCCCCTGCACCATCCGCCAGCGTCGCGGCATCGATGTGGCCGCAGGCTGCGGCCAGCTCAAGGCGGCGAAGAATCGGCGTAAGGCGGCAGTTTAAGAATGCGGTGCGCTTAACGCGCGACAGCGTTTTGGAGTGCTCCAGTCCTCTGGAGCTTTTCGCGGGCCAATGGACGTTCAAAAGCGCCGGAGGGCCGGCGCACTCCAAAACGCTGTCGCGTAGTTTGCACTCAAGAACCTCATAGGCACTCCATGAACTTCCCGTGAACCCCACGTGAATTCATCTCCATAAATCGCGCGCCACTTGCCGTGATTGCGGAATGAAGCGTATCGTTGCGCCAGCCATGTCCAACCGCGTCTTTCTGCTGAACCTCCTCGCCTGCCTGTGGTGCTGCATCCTGCTGAACCTGCGCATGCACCTCGCTGGACATAGCTACTACGCCTTCATGCTGTGGAATCTCTTCCTGGCAGCCATTCCGCTTGGCCTCAGCCTTGGCCTGCGCCAGATCAATCGCCTCGTGCTGGCAGTGCCACTGCTCGCGGTCTGGCTGCTCTTCTTCCCAAATGCACCCTACGTCCTCACCGACCTGATGCATCTCAATGAGCATAACGCTCACGTCCCCAAGTGGCTCGATCTCCTCATGCTGCTGTCTTTTGCCCTCGTTGCGCTCTGGTTCGGATTTCAGTCCCTGCACATGGTCCAGCACTGGTTTGTGCGGAGGTTTTCCCATGCCACCGCCTGGTGCGTCAGCATCGGCTCGCTCGCCCTGAGCGGCTTCGGCATCTACCTCGGCCGCTTTGACCGCTGGAACAGCTGGGACCTCCTACACCGGCCCGTCTCCCTGCTCAGCCGCATCGCCGCCTACATTCTCCACCCCATGGACCACACCCGCACCTGGGGCTTCACTCTCGGCTTCGGCACCATGCTCATCCTCTCTTACCTCTTCTGGTTTTCCTCAGTGCCAACCGCTCCGGACAGTCGTAAGCTCGACTAGCCGTGTCCCACTACGATCCCAGCCGCGACCACCTGCTTCTCTTTGATGGCATCTGCCATCTCTGCGATGCCAGCGTCCAGTTCATCTTGAAGCGCGATCCTCAGGGCAAAATCAAGTTTGCCCCTATCCAAAGCCCCCTGGGCAGCCAGCTCTACGCGCAGCACGGCCTCGATCCCGCTGCGCCCAACGCCATGCTTTTCATCACACCGCGCGGCGCATTCAAAGCCAGCGACGCCGCCCTCGAAATCGCCCGCACTCTCGGCGGCCAGTGGAAACTCGCGCTCCTTTTCAAAATCCTGCCACGTGCTCTCCGCGATGCCTCCTACTACTTCATCGCCCGCAACCGCTACCGCTGGTTCGGCAAAGATGACTCCTGCATGATGCCCACGCCGGAGCTGAAGGCGCGCATGCTGGAGTAGTACGACAGGCACTCCTGCCTGTCGATCAGCGCTCTCGCAATCCCCCAGGCCTGCACCCAATCGAAATCTATCGACGAAAGCGTTAGCCTGCTGGAGCGACACGGCAGGACAACTTGCAACCGATGAATTTCAACAAAGCGCCGGGCATCGACAGACAAGAGTGTCTGTCGTACTTACTCCTCGCACACCCCAAACCCTCCGTGCTAGGTTCCCCCATGCCGCAAGCATCCCCTACCCCGATCACCACCCGCGAACGTCTAGGCTTTGTACGAGTCGCCGCCGTGTCCCCGGAACTGGTGCTGGGAGATGTGGCGAAGAACGTCGCGATCATCGCCCGTGAAGCACGCACGCTGGCGCAGCGCGGCTGCCGTCTCGCCGTCTTTCCTGAACTGAGCCTCACCGGCTACTCCTGCGCGGATCTGTTTCACACCACCGCCCTGCTGGATGCGAGCGTGAAGGGTCTCGCCGAACTGGTTCACGCCACACTGGATCTGCCCTGCGTATTGGTCGTGGGCCTGCCTCTCCGCGTGCAGGACCGCCTCTACAACATGGCCGCAGTGCTGGCCAAAGGCAGACTCCTCGGACTGGTCCCCAAGACCTTCCTGCCCAATTCGTCCGAGTTTTACGAACGCCGCTGGTTCTCACCTGCGTACACGCTGAACGTTTCCACGCTGCGCTTGAATGACGAGGAAGTGGCCATCGGCACGAAACTGGTGTTTGAGGTGCTGGATGTTCCGGGCTTCGTCCTCGGCATCGAAATCTGCGAGGACTTGTGGACGGTGAGCCCACCCTCGGGCCCTCTGGCGCTCGCAGGTGCCACGCTGCTGGCCAATCCATCCGCCAGCACCGAAGTTCTCGGCAAGGCCCCCTACCGCCGCCACCTCGTGGCGCAGCAGGCGGCACGCTGCCTGGCGGCGTATGTCTACGCCGGAGCAGGCGCGGGTGAATCGACCACAGATGTGGTTTATTCGGGTCACGGCATCGTGGCTGAAAACGGTGTCCTCCTCGGTGAAACCGAACGCTTCTCCTTTGAAACACGCGCCATTGTCACCGATGTCGATCTGCAGCATCTGGCGCACGACCGGTTAAAGAGTTCCGCCTTCCGCGATGAAGCCGGCAGCATCAGCTTCCGCCGCGTGACCTTCAGTCTCGGCGCAGCCCTCGGTGGCGATGACCGACTTCTCCGCCCCGTCTCGGCACATCCCTTCGTGCCTTCGGCCAAAGTGGATCGTGCCGCAGTGTGCGAGGAAATTTTTGCTATTCAGGCTACGGGACTCGCCCGCCGGTTGAAACAAGCGCGCGCCAAAACAGCGGTGCTCGGACTCTCCGGCGGCCTCGATTCCACCCTCGCGCTGCTGGTCATGCTGGAAGCCTTGAAACGCGCGGGCATGCCAACGACAGCCGCACTGACCGTCACGATGCCCGGCTTTGGCACCACCACACGAACGAAGGGCAATGCCGAGCAACTGGCCGAGGCGCTGAACATCGAACTGCGCACCATTTCCATCAACGACGCCGTGCATCAGCACTTCGCCGACATCGGTCATTCGGCCACCCAGCACGACGCGACTTACGAAAACTCGCAGGCACGCGAGCGCACTCAAATTCTCATGGACCTCGCCAACAAGACCGGCGGCATCGTCGTCGGCACGGGCGATCTCTCTGAAGCCGCGCTGGGCTGGTGCACCTTCAATGGCGACCACATGTCCATGTATCACGTGAACTCCGGCGTGCCAAAGACCCTGGTACGCTACCTCATCGAGTGGTGCGCCGCCGGCCCATTTGCCGAGAAAGCAGGAGCCATTCTACTGGACGTCGCCGACACACCGATCTCCCCAGAACTCCTGCCGCTCGCCGCAGATGAATCGTTGCAGCAGAAGACCGAGGACACCGTCGGCCCCTACGAGTTGCACGACTTCTTCCTGTTTCACTTCGTGCGGCATGGCAGCAATGCGGAAAAAATCCGCTGGCTGGCAGCCCAGGCCTTTGCGGGCAAATACGATGACGAAACCATCGCCAAATGGCTCGCGGTTTTCTTCAAACGTTTCGCCCAAAACCAGTTCAAGCGCTCCAGCGTTCCGGACGGCCCCAAGGTCGGCTCCGTGGCCCTCTCTCCGCGCGGCGACTGGCGCATGCCGAGCGATTACGCCGGTGATTTAAACTCCTGATTGATCCCATGCTTCGCTACCTCGCCCTCAGTCTGCTTCTCACCCTCTGCGCCTGCACGCGCAGCAACAAGCTCATCATCGGCACGGACGCCACCTACCCGCCGTTTGAGTTCGTCGATGCCGCCGGCCAGATCAGTGGCGTGGACATCGAGGTGGGGCGCGAGATCGGCAAGGCTTTGGGCAAAGAGGTGGAGTTTCGCAACATCAACTTCGACGGCCTCATCACCGCGCTGCGCACCGGCTCCGTCGACCTCGTGCTTTCGTCCATGACCGCCACGCCGGAGCGACGCCAGTCCATTGATTTCTCCGAGCCGTATGTGAAGACGGGCCTAGCCATTCTGGTCGCCAAAGGTTCCAAGGTGCAAAGCGCCGCCGATCTGAAAACTCCGGGCCGCAAGATCGTCGTCCGCCTCGGCACCACCGGTGAAACCTGGGCGCGGGAAAATCTCAAGGACGCCAAAATCATCGCCCTGGATGCGGATGTGTCCTGCGTGATGGAGGTGGTGAACGCGAGCGTCGACGCTTGGATCTACGATCAGCTCTCCATCATGAACCACCACGCCAAGCACCCTGAAACCACGCGAGCATTGCTCTCTCCGCTGCGCGAGGAAGTCTGGGCTGTGGGCCTGAAGAAGGGCAATGAGGAACTGAAGACCAAGGTCAACGAAGTCCTCGCCCGCATGCGCAGCGACGGCAGCTTCACCCAACTGGCCGAGCGCTTCATGGCCAAAGAAAAAGCCATGATGAACGCGCAGGGCCTGCCGTTTGTGTTTGAGCTGAAGTAAAAACTACTTCGCCAGCTCAAAGCCCTCCGGCTTCAGTCCCTTCTGAAAACCTCCGAAACCATACATCGTGGGCTGGTAATCACCGACGATGCTCACATCGGCCTTCTCCGGCACTTCCTGTCCAAGACCCCAGAAGACGCCGTTCACGACGAGGCGGCGCAGGCCTTCGTTGGTGAGGTCAGTGGCGGCGCCCATGGTGGTGGCGAGGATTTTGTTTTCGGTGCCGGCGTCGTTCTTCACCACGCGCAGCCAGGCCACGGGCATCATGGGGGTGTTTACGTCCTGCTCCACCTTGGCGGCAGTGGCTTTCTTGTAGCTCGCCGGTGGCGTGTCGGCAGTCATGCCTTGGAGGATCTGACCACGGGCCAGAATGACGGCATCGGCTGGCGGAGCGGCTTCATAGACGTCGGTGTTGCCGAAAAGATCGCTCACCCCGCGCAGCACGGGGTGGTTCGCGTTCGCGGCTTCGATGATGCCCTTGGTGGCTTCAAACTTGTGCTTGCCCCAGTGGCTCACCCAGGTCTCGCCGAGGAATTTCTTGCCCCATCCTCCCGTGGCATTGTTCCAGTTCCACACGGCAAAAGGGCTGTCCTTCGCGTAGCCGCTGAAGGCATGGGTGCTGGTGCGCAGGGCGATGATCGGCACGCCACGGTTCACGGCGGCCTCAAACTTCTTGCTGGTGGCCTCATCCCAGTGGCGGAAGCGCAGCAGCATCACGATGGCATCGGCGGAATCCAGCGCCTCAGGATGGCTCAGGCTGGCACCGTTGGTGGGGACGATCGTGCCGTCCTCGCCAAGGCTGAAGAGCACCGTGCATTTGAAGCCGTGGCGCTGGCTGAGAATCTTGCCGAGCATGGGCATGGACTCCTCACTGCGGTACTCCTCATCTCCGGAAAGGAGCACGATGTGCTTTCCTTTCGCCGCACCGGCGGGTTCATAGACGACGTGATCGGCGGCCATCAGGCCGGAAGCGGCAAGCAAAGAGAGGAGAAACTGTTTCATGAGAGTTGGTTGGAACTGACGGAGGATGAGACATACGCCAAATAACGCCAGCCATTTCCAATGACCTGCGCCAGACGTAGAATGACGCGACTCTCACTCCCATGATCCCCAAATTCCCTCTTTTTCTCACCCTGCTGTTTGGCGGATTGCTGGCCTGGCTCTGGGCCACGGATCACGTCTTTCGCTCGGGCGGCCTCATGATTCTCATCCCGCTGTGGCTGATCCTCTTCGGTCTCTGGTGGGCGCTGCACCTGCGCAGGGTGCGGCTGAAGCGGCTGGGCGTGTTCATCCTGGGAGTCCTTGCCGTCATGGCGGCGTTTAAGTATCTGATCCGCTACGATGGCTCTGCCGACGGCTCCGCCTTTCCAAGCCTGGCCTGGCGCTGGCAGAAGGCGGAGGTGCTGCCGGAACTCCACAGCGGTGCAGACGCCGCAGCGGTTCCCTCAGCCACACCCGCAGGAGTGGCGGACATGCCGCGCTTCCTCGGGACCAAAGGCGATGGCGTGCTTCCGGAACCAGACTGGCAGACCGACTGGAAAGCGCACCCGCCGCGCGAAGTCTGGCGCATCAAGGTGGGAGACGGCTGGGCGGGCTTTTCTGTGGCAGGCGGACGCGCACTGACGCAGGAGCAGCGGGGGGAAGAAGAATACGTGACCTGCTATGACCTCGCCACCGGCAAGCTGCTGTGGGCGCATGCCGACAAGACACGCTTTGATGAGCCGATGGGCGGCATCGGCCCGCGCTCCACCCCCACCGTGGATGCGGCACAAAATTTGGTCTTCACCATGGGCTCCAAGGGCTTGCTCAACTGCCTGGACCTCACCACTGGAAAACTCCGCTGGAGCAAAGACGTCCTCAAGGACGGTGGCACCACCAAAAACCCGGAGTGGGGCAAGAGTGCCGCGCCCTTGATCGTCGGAGACACCATCGTCTGCAGCGGCGGCGACAACGGTGCCACGCTCATCGCTTACAAAAGCAAGGACGGACAATTGGCATGGAAGGCCGGAGATGACGGCGGCAGCTACAGCTCTCCGGTGCTGATGACGCTGGCCGGACGAGAGCAGATCGCCAGCGTGAACAGCAACTCCGTGACCGGGCATGATCCCGCCAGCGGCACCGTGCTGTGGAAGTTTGACTGGCCGGGCTTTTTCCCCAAAGTCTGCCAGCCTGTGCAGGTGACGCCGGAGCGCATCCTGGTCACCACCAGCTACGGCTTGAAAAGCAACCTGCTGGAGATCAAGCCTGCGGCCGATGGCAAGATGACTGTGTCATCCATCTGGGCCGCCAGCGCACCGCGCACGAAGTTCAGCAGCGCCAGTGTGTTCGGCACGCATGCCTATGCGCTGGATGAAGGCACCTTCTGCTGCGTGGATCTGGCCACGGGTGAGCGCGGCTGGCGCGAGGGGCGCTACGGCTTCGGCCAGCAGATTCGCCTGGGTGAGAGCCTCATTCTCGTGCAGGCGGAGAAGGGCTTCGTTGCCCTGGTCAAAGCCAACCCTGCCAAGCTGGAGGAGGTCTCACGTCTGGAAGCCCTGAACGCCAAGACCTGGAACCCACCGACCCTGGCAGGCCGCTGGTTGCTGCTGCGCAATGACCGTGAAGCAGTGTGCTTTGAGCTGCCTGCGAAGTAAGGCCGGAACTGGATTGCATTTCCCAAAACGAATTTCCAAAAGGCAGCGCATGGCGACGCTCGACGGCGCTTGGCGGACCAAGCGCCCCACTTCGCCTCCCATATGGACTGCGGTCGCGAAGTGAGGCACGAACGCAGCTACCGCTTTCGACGGGCAGACCGGCACACGCTATACCACTGCTTATCCAAAGGCGGGAGCCGGTGAACTTCCGCCAACTGATCAGCGCACGCGCGCCACGAGACGTTCGAAAGCGGCAGCTTCACCCTTTCAGGGTTGCGCAGCCGCAGTCCAAAAGCGCTGCGCACCTCCGCGCCACCAGCAACACATCAAAAACACCAGCAACACATCAAAAACACCACCCAGCTCTCACCACACGCGGTGGAAGAAACGGCTCACCATGCCGCGCGCCGCATCCGGCTTGACGTAGCGAGTGCCTTCACCCGAAGCGATGGCCGGCACCTGCATGGGGCCCTTTTGCGTGATGACCTTCATGGATTTGATCTCGATTCGGGCCACCGGGCAGTCGTTGGCATCCACCGGCATGAGGGAGATGCGCTTGAGGGTCTCCAAGCCGGACACCACCTGGCCAAAGACGGTGTATTTGCCTTCCAGCACGCCGTAATTGCCCAGGGTTACGTAGAACTGCGAGCCATTCGAACGGCGCTCAGGATTGACCTTGTCAGAGCGGCGGGCCATCGCCACGGCTCCGATACGGTGCGGCCGTTTGATCTCGGCGGGAATCGTTTTTTCCTCGCCTCCCGTACCCCACTTGGCACGTGAGGACTCATCTGAAGTCAGCGGATCACCGGTCTGCACCAGAAAGCCTTCGATGGCACGGTGGAAGGCCAGGCCGTTGTAGACGCCACTGTCACAGTGGTCGATGAAATTGTTCACCGTCTGCGGCGCGTCGTTCGGAAACAGCTCGATCATGACCGTTTCACGTGTGCCGCCGAAAGACACTTCCATGACGGCAATCTTGCGCACCGAATCTTTGGCCCACAGCGCAGGGTCTTCCAGCCGCTGGGCGGGAAGACGCGTCGGGGTGGAGGTTGCGTAGGGGGTGTATTGAGTGACGTCCGTTTTGCCAGGGGTGGCGGTGGCTCCGCCGCCAGACTTGTCCACAGACTTGAAGAGCGCCTTCTGGGCTTCCTCGGCCAGCTTGTCGATTTCCTCGGTGGAGGGAGTCTTGGCAGGGGCCGGCACCACCGGGACCGTACTGGACCGGAGGGAGTCGGGGGCCTTGATCTGCTGGGCAGTCAATGCGGCGTGGCATCCAAAGGCCAGGAGGAAGGTCAGAAGCGGGGTCTTCACGTGTCGTGCGGTTTTAAAACAGGAAAAAGCAATTGCCATGCCGCGACTAGCGAAGAGTGGAGGGAACCGCAGGGCTGGCAGGTGCGGCGCGGCTTGGCGCAGGCGCGGGGGCCAGTGC
>NZ_JBAQCR010000304.1:0-22025 GCF_049294395.1 Prosthecobacter sp. | reverse complement strand
CCCTCTGTACCGCCCCCCTTTCCCCCCATCTGTATCTACCCACATTGCCAGCCCGTGAGAAGATTCACCCCATGAACCCCCACCTCACGCTCGCTCCCGTGTTCGCCGTCATGTCACCCGAAGGACTCCTTGGCCTCAAAATCATCGGCATCATTGGCCTCATCATCCTCATCCCTCTTGGCGTGCTCCTTTACCGCAACCAGGACCGCCTG
The DNA here is from genome assembly GCF_049294395.1 of Prosthecobacter sp. Lineage (GTDB taxonomy): Bacteria > Verrucomicrobiota > Verrucomicrobiia > Verrucomicrobiales > Verrucomicrobiaceae > Prosthecobacter. The sequence goes on along the minus strand of NZ_JBAQCR010000304.1, from coordinate 21,813 downwards.
TTTGGCCACTCCACCGACACCCCCAGCGAAACCAGCGGCTCCCTCACCTACGGCCTCGCCCAGACCTGGCTCGTCTATGTCGGCCTCATCCACCTCACCCTCTGGCTCACCTTCGGACTGTAAAGCAATACCCTTGACACAGCCCGTCAGGATTCCTGCCGGCCTTTGCAAACGGCATGATCATGGCTGCCAGGGATTCACGACAGTGACTCCAGTTCCAATGAAGTCAGATTCGTTGCGAGTAACGAGGGTGAGCCCATGCACGAGCGCAGTGGCGGCGATAAGTGCATCGTGATCAGGATAAGTGCGGATGGCATGCAGCTCGGCTGCCTGACTTGCAACAGCGGCATCCACGGGCAGGAGAGTGAGAGCAAACTTTGGCAGCAGGAAATCATGATGCCAGGTCTCCAGCCTGCCAGCAAAGGCGGGGTCACGCCTGGCCACCTGCAGGATGCCACGCCGGACCTCGACCAGAATGATCACACTGATGAAAACAGGCACCGCTGCTATGCTACGATGCCAGCTGAAGAACCGAGCATCTCCCTTCGGCCCCTTGCGCAGTTCGGACACTGCCACGGTATCCAGCAATAGCCCCTCGCTCATGGAAAAGCGTTAGGTCTGCCAGAGTCCTGCGTGCGCGGCATCAGAGGCAAGTCACTGTCTGCGAGCGCCTCGTCGTAAAGCTCGCCAAGCATGGCCGTGGTCGGCAGCGGCAGTTCAGAAACGCGACCACCGGTCTCCGTGGTGTTAACGGGGGAGGGCTGAGGCTTGCGTAGTTCACGCCTCAATAAGTCGGTGAACCAGGACGAGAGCGTCTTGGACTCCACTCCGGCACGCTGCTCGGCCGCCGTGCACAGGTCGTCGGGGAGTTGCAGGGTCATGTTCATGCGAGTGAACTTAAGCGATTTGAAAACGTCGGCAACTGCTTCCCATTCATCAACGTCTTCGGTGCCACCGCACAAAGTCGAATCACACGCGGCTCAAATTGATCAAATTCAGCTTTCTTCCTTCACTTCGCCCCCACCATGTACCGCAGCACCTTCGCCAGCGTGGCACGCATGTCCTTGCGATCGACAATCATATCGACCAGGCCATGCTGCATCATGAACTCCGCCGTCTGAAACCCGGGCGGCAGATCCGCATGCGTGGTTTCCTTCACCACACGCGGACCGGCAAAGCCGATCATGCATTTGGGTTCGGCAATGATCAGGTCTCCCAGCGTCGCGAAACTGGCGGTGACACCACCCGTCGTCGGATGCGTGAGCACGGAAATGTAAGGCAGACGCGCCTCGGCATGCCGGGCCAGCGCTCCGCTCGTCTTGGCCATCTGCATCAGGCTCAGAATGCCTTCATGCATACGGGCACCACCGGAGGCGGAAAACACGATGACCGGCTTGCGCTCCGCCGTGGCGGCTTCGATGGCGCGGGTGATCTTTTCACCCACCACGCTGCCCATGCTCGCGCCCAGGAAACGGAAATCCATGATCGCCACCAGGACGGCAACGCCCTCAATGTTCGCACGACCGGTGACAACCGCCTCAGTCAGTCCGGTCTTAGCCTGGTAGGCCTTCACCTTGTCCAGATAGCCTTTGAAGCCCAGGGCGTTCACGGAGTCCAGGCTCTTGTCCATCTCCACAAAGCTGCCTTCGTCCACCAGACTGGCGATGCGCTCGTCCGAAGCGATGGTGAAGTGGTAGCCGCAGCTCGTGCAGACTCGGAGGTTTTTGGCCAGTGCCTGCTCAAAGAGGCTCTCATTGCACGAAGGGCACTTCGTCCAAAGGCCTTCCGGCATGTCGCGCTTCTTTTCGCCTAAATCGTTAACGTTGCGTTTTTTGAAAAATCCCATGGTAGGTCAGTCGGTATGGGCGTCCGGCATCTCCAGACCTGATGGTGCGCCTCCTCGAATTGCATGTCGCAGGAGTTGCAGGGAGGAAGAACCACCCGGCGTTCACACTGTCAGGCCCGGCCAAAGTCGGACGCGGGGCCGATCCTAGCCGCGTGTTGTCGTGATGACCACCACTTTTTCTGCTCCCCCCACCCGCCGGAGAACCCGCGCACACTCGCTCGTCGTCGCCCCCGTGGTGAAAACATCGTCCACCAGTAGGATGCGCCGCCCCTGCAGTTTGATCGGACGCTGCCACCGCCGCACAGGCCGTACAGCAAACGCCCCGCGCAGGTTTTTCAGCCGCTCCTCACGGCTCAGTCCCGCCTGCTGATCCGTCTCCCGCGTGCGCACTAGCGCCTTCGCCGCCGGGATCCCCGTCAGCCGGGACAGCCGGGTGCACAGCTCCCAGCTCTGATTGAACTCCCGCTCCTTTTCCCGGCTGCGATGCAGCGGCACCGGCACCAGCAGCCACTCCCCCAGATTTTCCCCGGCCAGCCGTGGCTCCTCCAAAACACGCAGCATCAGCGTCGCCAGCGCCCCGCGCAGATGCAGGCGGTGCTCGTACTTAAATTGGTGAATCAGCTCCCGCATCACCCCCTCCGCATGGCAGGCCGCCACGGCAAACTCAAACTCCAGCCGCCGCCCGCTGCAGTTTCCACACCGAAACTCCTGCGTAATCGCTCCCTCATAAACCTCCCCGCACACGTTGCAGTAAGGCGCCTCCACCAGCGGCAGCGCGTCCGCGCAGCCCCCGCAAAACCACCCCTCCCCCACCGGTGCCTTGCACACACAGCACAGCCTCGGATACACCAGATCCACCCACGCCCGCCACATCGGCTGCATCAGCCGCTGCACACGCGATGGATCTGGAGGACCGGGAAAGGACATGTTCCAGACTAAATGCGATTTGAAGCCCGCCAACTGCAAGCCTAAATGCAGCCATGGCACGCATCGGCACACCCCTTTCCTCCTCCGCAACCAAGGTCATGCTTCTCGGCTCAGGCGAGCTCGGCAAAGAAGTCGTCATCGAACTCCAGCGCCTCGGCTGTGAAGTCATCGCCGTGGATCGCTACGCCAACGCCCCCGCCATGCAGGTGGCCCACCGCAGCCACATCATTTCCATGCTCGATGGCGAGGCCCTCCGCCGCCTCGTGGAAGTGGAAAAACCCGACTGCATCGTCCCGGAAATCGAGGCCATCGCCACCGACACCCTCCTCGAACTCGAAAACGAAGGCTTCCGCGTCGTCCCCACCGCCCGCGCCGCAAAGCTCACCATGAATCGCGAAGGCATCCGCCGCCTCGCCGCCGAGGAGCTCGGCCTCAAAACCTCCCCCTACATCTTCGCCGCCACTGAGGAGGAATTCCGCGCCGCCATTGAGAAAATCGGCATGCCCTGCGTCGTGAAGCCCATCATGAGCAGCTCCGGCAAGGGCCAGAGCGTCGTCAAAACAGCCGACGACATCGCCCACTCCTGGCAGTACGCCCAGGAAGGTGGCCGCGCCGGCAAGGGCAAAGTCATCGTCGAGGGCTTCGTCGAATTCGACTACGAGATCACCATGCTCACCGTCCGCCACGTCGGCGGCACCTCCTTCTGCGCCCCCGTCGGCCACACCCAGATCAAAGGCGATTACCGCGAGTCCTGGCAGCCCCACCCCATGTCCAAGAAAGCCCTCGATGCCGCCGAACACATGGCCGGTGCCATCGTCGAAGCCCTCGGCGGTCGCGGCCTCTTCGGCGTCGAGATGTTCATCAAAGGCGATGACGTCATCTTCAGCGAAGTCTCCCCCCGCCCGCACGACACCGGCCTCGTCACCCTCATCTCCCAGGATCTGAGCGAGTTCGCCCTCCACGTCCGCGCCATCCTCGGCCTGCCCATCCCCAACATCCACCAGCACGGCCCCAGCGCCAGCTGCGCCGTCCTCGTCGAAGGCGAATCCTCCAAAGTCCAGTTCGGGTCCCTCGACCACGTTCTCTCCGAGCCCGACACCCAGGTCCGCCTCTTCGGCAAGCCCAGTGTCAGCGGCCAGCGCCGCATGGCCGTCACCCTCGCCCGCGCCGAAAACATCAACGAAGCCCGCGCCAAAGCCCACCGCGCCGCCAAGGCCATGGAAATCCGATTGTAGTGCAAGTTCATGATTGCGTCCGGCGTTCGGGGTGTGTTATCACCTCCAAATGCCTCCCAGTGCTCACCTGAGCCATCTCATCAAACTGCTCGATGACGACTCTGAAGTCGTGCGTCACGCAGTTCAGGAGGAGCTCAATGGCATGCGCCGCGAGCTGCCAATGCACATTGGAAGCTTGGAGACCCCGCTGTCTGCCGAGGAAGAAAAGCTCGTCGCGCAGTTGCTCGAACCCGCACGGCGCACCGAACTCGAAGAAACCTGGATGCGCTGGCGCTGGATGGAAGGCCCCGACGCGCAGCTTGAGGAAGGCCTCAGCCAGCTCTCCGCCTTTCTGAACGGTTGGAAAACTCAGTCCGCCGACTTGGCGAAACGTCTGGATGCACTGACAGAGGAAGCCTTTGCCGAAAAAGGCCGCATGGATGCGCATGAACTGGCCCAGTGGCTCTTTGCCTCGCACAACGGCGTCACCCGTTTCCGTGGCAACAGCAAGGACTACTACTCGCCCGCAAACAGCAACCTCTTCTGGGTGCTCGACACCGGCCTCGGCAATCCCATCAGCCTCTGCTGCCTCTACCGTCTCCTCGGTCATCGCTTCGGCTTGGAAATCGAAGGCTGCAATTTCCCAGGCCACTTCCTCTCCCGCGTCAAATACCGCGACAAGACCTGGCTGGTCGATTGCTTCAATCGCGGGCGCTTCATGCTGGCCGCCGATGTGGCCAAACACCACCCTGCCGCAAATCCCGGCATGGAAGACCTCATCCACGAGCCCGCCACCGCCGAAGCCACGCTGCTCCGCATCCTGCGCAACCTCGACGAGGCCTACGAACGCCTCGTCATGCTGCCGGAACGTCAGTTCATGCGCCGTCTGGCCGTGAAGCTGATGGAAGATTAGCGACCTGTCAGGGAGCCGTAATGCAAGATTACGTTGCTGATCCCACTGTTAGGCGCTTCTACCCGCCCCCTATAACTGAACGATGAATCAATACTTTTGCCACGACTGCGCCCTGCGCGACGGCCTCATCAATCCGCTCGATACTTCGATGCTGAATCTGACCGGCACTCCTTACCAATTTGACAAGTATCTCAAACACACCGCGCCCACACGCGGTTACCAGAACTTACTATCCATCTTCAACCGTCCCGAATACGGTGACTATTTGGGCTACACGGTCAACACGTCTCTGTCTGGCTGCGTCGAGATAGATTCGGCCGGACGCACCAATCTCATATGGTATGCTGGCAGGCATGTCGGTGTCACATACAAGGACTCTCGATATTATTGCCCAGACGATTCGATCAAGGTTGTTCTTTACGATAACTTTACCGGCATCCATTCGTTTCCCGTGAACTGGGAACTTCAATACATCAACCGGTGCAAGAAATGCGACCGCCCCATTCTCTCTTAACAACCGCCACACCTAACTATACACTACAGCGAACTACTTCAGCTGTCACGCTGGCTGATTTGCCGCCTTCGCCCGAGCAGCCATAGCACCAGCTTCCGACCTCTTTAAGCTTGGAGTCTTTGGGCGTCGCTACATGCTATTCTATGCCACTTGCAATATGAGTTCTATTATCCTGGAATTACAGTCAGAAGCTATGGACGCCGATACAAATCTTGGCAGCCTACTGCGCAAGTCTCTTGCAGTCGCAACGAAGCTCCAACTCACAGATTGGATTGCTTGGTGCAAGTGCGAGCTTAATGGATACTCAGGTGAAGTGAACATTCCCAAATACCGCGCTCTCGAAGGCGAACTCAAAATGTTCAACCCCTACAACGGCGTTTGGATGCAGTTTGTAGGTTTGGGACCCATCAAGAGTTTCTGCTCTCAATCCATTGCTGAGGTTCAGGAGTTAGCGAGAGGAAACGGTATGATATGCCAAGCCGTTTCTCCGGAGGTCTACTCACGGATTAGCGACGTCATCACCCCTCCGAAGCTAATACTACAAAAAACCAGTCTGGTAGGGATTCTGGATGCCGTCCGCAATACCATTCTGGACTGGACGTTGAAGTTAGAGGCCGACGGAGTATTGGGAGAGGGAATGACTTTCAGCCAGCAAGAGAAGAAGACAGTCATGAAAAACGAAACGAACTATCATATTGGCACTTTTAGTGGAGTGCTCGGAAATATTTCTGGCGGCAACGTGCAGATTGGCGATTACAATCAAATCGAAGCGGCACTGAAATCAGCAAAGATTCCCGAAAAAGAGCGCAAAGAATTGAAGGAATTGATGAGCGAGTTTCCAAAGGCAAGCCCAGACAAGAGGCCGAACATCGTTGCGAGGGGGGTGGCTTGGACAGTCCGCAATGCAGTCTCTCTCGGCGCTCTTTCGGATTCGATTCGGGAATGGTTTCAGAAATGACCGATGCGGCCTAACCATCCGCTGTAGTGAACCGCTCCGGCTGCGACGCTAACCGCTCCGCCTCAAGCTATACAGTGGGAAGCGCCTCTTCTCCTCGGAGTCGCATAATCTGCTTGAGCATCGAGACGTATATTTGACGGCGTCACTTTCTGTTCTTTTGGACATTTTTGCGAGGTGCTGGACGTGCCCGAAGGGAAAAGCGGCATTTCAGTTTCTCAAGCATCCACCCCGGGGCCTTGTTCCATCGTTTCCACAGATGTCTGGAATCCGCGCTTTTGAAATGCCCAGTCAGGACTCACACAAACCGCTGCAGAATCGGCAGCAGGTTCTCCACCGTCTGCTCGGGCCACAGCTTGCGGTCGGTCATCAAGGCAGAATCCAGCGCACGATGCTCCGGCCAGTTCGGTTCCGTGGGAATGTTCGGAATGACGTGAGCGAGGATGGCCTTGGAAGCAGCGACGTTCGCATGCAGATGTCCAATAACAGACTCGGCGGTGACAGCCTCCTCCTCGACTTTCCAGCAGTCGTAATCCGTGATCATCGCCAGAGTGGCGAGAGCGATCTCCGCCTCCCGTGCCAGTTTCGCCTCAGGCAGGTTCGTCATGCCAATCACATCAAAACCCAGCTGCCGGTGCGCATTCGATTCGGCGCGGGTGGAGAAAGCAGGGCCATCCATGCACACGTAGGTACCGCCATTGTGAACCTTCCGCCCCTGCGCCACGCAGGTCTCATGCAGCAGCGCGCGCAGGCCGTCAGAAATCGGATCGCCAAACGCCACATGCGCCACGATCCCCTTGCCGAAAAAAGTGTGCTGATCGCGGCGGCTGGTTCGGTCAAAAAACTGATCCGGCAGGACAATGTCGCGGGGATGGTACTGCTCCTGCAAGCTGCCCACGGCAGTCACCGCGATGATCCAGCGCACGTTCAGACTGCGCAGCGCCCAGATATTGGCGCGGTGGTTCAGTTCCGTGGGAAGGATGCGGTGCCCCTTGGCGTGGCGGGGCAGAAAATACACCCGGCGCCCGGCCAGTGTGCCGGTCACGAGCACATCCGAGGGGGGGCCAAACGGCGTCTCAACGCTGATCTCCTCACGATTTTCAAAGCCTTCAAGGTCGTACAGGCCGGATCCGCCGATGATACCGATGGCTGGAGGAAGATTTTGACTCATGCAGTCAGGGTAGAAGGCACAAAGTCTGCTTCAACTGACAACATCGTGACGCTTGAAAATGTCTCTCGCCTGAAGGATGAACAAAAACACCGAAAGTCGCGTCTTAACAGTATCGTTATTTCCCCATCCACCGCCATGAATGCCATGCGCCGTCTCCTGCTGCTTCTCCCCGCCATTTCCTTCGTTTCCTGCTCTGTGCCGGACATGTTTGCCTCTTCGACTCCGCACAAAATCAAGCTCAAGGACGGGCGTGAGGTGCCTTGCGAGGGAGCACCCCAGTATCAGGAAAAGACCGGCTACTACCGCTACCGCACGCCGGACAAGCGTGACGCTGTGATCCGTGCGGATGATGTCGCCACTATTGTGGAGAAGCGGGCGTGAGCGGGCCTTCGCTCGTGCTCGCCTCCGCCTCACCGCGCCGGCTGGAGCTGCTGCGTCAGGCAGGCTTCGAATTTGAAATCGTCTTGTCGCAGGTCGAGGAGGCCCACGATGCCTCTCTGACACCCGAACAGCTCACCTTGGAAAACGCCCGGCGCAAAGCCTTGGCCGTCAGCCTGACCCGCCCTAAAGCACTCGTCATCGGTGCCGACACCTTGGTTTACGTCGATGGCGATCCACTGGCCAAACCCGCAGACCTGGAGGAAGCGCTCAGCATGGTCCGCCGCCTCTCGGATCGCACCCATGAAGTCTGCACCGGAGTGGCGTTTGCCCGCGATGGCACTGTGGTCCGTGAATTGCATGTCATCACCCATGTCACCTTCAAGCCGCTGACGGACGACCTGATCCGCGCCTATCACGCGAGGGTAACCCCTCTCGACAAAGCAGGAGCCTACGGCATTCAGGAATGCACCGACATGCTTCTCGAACGCATGACAGGATCATTCACCAACGTCGTCGGCCTGCCGGTTGAGGAAGTGACCTCAGCTCTGCGTGATCTGCAGCGCTGAGCCTACTTCATTTTGAAGTACTCTTCACCCTTCATGACCATGCCATCTTCTCTGACCACAGTGAACGAACCGTTGTTGCGCTTGGCCATCGCATCGATCTCAAACGCAGCGTCCACCTGGGCCATCACGCTGGTGTGAATCACACTCATGGGCAGCTTGCGTTTGTTTTCAGCCGTCACGATGTCGATCCATCCCTGTTCATCAGAGTGATTGCCATCGGTCATGAAGAAAATGACATCGGGCTTCGGGTTCGCACTCAATGCCATCAACAATCCAGATCCCCAATTGGTGTATATTCGGGAAGTATTCGACCGTTGAATGACCTCAACACTGTCCTGAAGGGTAAACTGAGTTGCTTGGATGTACTTGAAGACGGGGATTTTCGCCTGCTTATAATTGTCCGGCGTGATTTCCCAGTAGCACTTCGCAAGCCCCTCCTCATCAGTGGTGCCCACTTGGTTGTGCGGCCAGGCGAAGTCGGAGAAGTAGAGCACTTGGTAGGCAGTTCCAAAGGGGATACGCTTCACTGCCTTGATCAGCTCCTTCTTCAGCAGATCAAAGCGGGTCGTTCTCGGGCCGTCAACTTTCAAAGGCTGCGACATGGAACTGGAAAAATCCACCACAAAAACCACGCGCCTCCCAAAGGCGGTCTGACCCAAGAAGTTGAATTTGCCGCCAGTCCCGACACCGGCCCCAAAACCGCCACCCGCACCTCCCAGGCCCATCGGCTGGCTCAACCCCATGCTGGGCGCCTTGCTCAGGTCCATGCGATTGTTGATCTTCGAAAAATCGATCACTTCCATGGCCGGCATCTCCGGCAGCACAATGTTGGAAGACAAGGTCTGCACCGTGATCTTCCGCATCTTCGGCTTCTCCTTCAGCCAGGGATTCTTTTTGGTCTGAATCTTGTGCGTCAGTTCTGCGGCGGCCGCCTGCGACTGCGCCGAACTGCCCCCGGGCAAGAAGTCCACCTGCCGGTCCATCACCTGGCTCACGCCCACAAAAGTGGCTGTCAACAGCAGGAACAGATGCACGCCAAAGCTCATGCCCAGCGTGCGCAGGCCGATCTTGTCCGCCAGTTTTTGCCAGCGCTGCTTTTTAGCCTGCTCCGGATCCAAGGGTTCCTCGGGCGGCGGTTTGGGGGCAATGAACGGCTTCGGCTCTTTGGCAGCCCTCTGTTCCTCGTTCCCCTTTGTTTTGTCTGACGACCCGTCCTCACTGCGCGGCAGTTCACTGCCTGAAACGACCTTGGATGGTTTCTCCTCAGCCGCCGCCTGTGCTGCCTGAGAAACATCATCTACCAGCTTGGGAAGCTCCATTGCTTGCCGCGGCTGAACCTTCTCCGCTGGAAGTTCCAGTTCCTGGTGTCGATCCTCGATGAATTCCTCGTCTTCTGCGGACGAACGCTCAGCGTGCAGCTCCATCTCGCTCACGGGCGTCTCAGACATCGCTTCCTGAACAAAAACCGGCGGCTCAGGTGAAGCTGCCACCTCCTCATACACCGGCTCCTCCGCAGCCATCGCCTCAGCACTCTCCGGCTGAGGCGGATTCTGCTCGGCATGCCCCGGCTTAACGATCTCTTCGTCCGTCGAATCGACGGTCGGCAGGAAACTGAAATCGTCGAAAGAGTGCCTGGACATGGCGGCCGGATTCTGGCGGGTAATCCTCCACCGTTCAAGGAAGTTCCTTCACCCGCAGCAAACCATGGGTCCCCGCAGACCCCGCCCCTGTCCTCCCGAATAACAAGCAGCTCTTCTGAGTACATAGTTCGGGATCGTAGCCCGTTCTGGAAGCTCCGCATCGCCCCAAATTTGAAATCAGCCAGCGCATGTATTGTAGTCCCGGCTTTAGCCGGAATCTGGAAACGTAGTTCGTGCAAACAGCTCCCGAACAAACTCCCCTGTGACTCTCCGTTCCACAATCCAACCACCTTGAGTTCAGGTGCTCCGTAGCTCGACCTGTCCTTCGAAGCTTTAGCGAAGGAGGATCAGGCCAGTTCCGCCCAAGTCCCCCGGGTCACGCCCAGCTGGCTCTGCGCCTTCAAATCACGCCAGATTTCATCGCCATCTCGCTGGCCGCTCATCAGCTCCTGATAAGTCCTCAATACGATCATCGCCTCGTCGGCATTCTCTTCCAGCAGCTCCACACGGAAGCAGCGCAGCCCGTGCTCCCGCAGTTCATCAAAAAATTGCGCACCCGTTTGCGCCACCGCATTGAACAGCGTGTTGCGGCAGCCAACGTCGGCTTTAAGCGGATGGTGCATGCCCACGCGATCCTTCAAATGCACACGATGTTTGTCACACGGACGTCCGCAGTTGGTGAAGTCGGTCCCCTTGCTCAGGAACGCGGCAAACACGCAGTGCTCCATGTGAAACATCGGCATGTGCTGGTGCAGGGTCAGCTCAAACCATGAAGGCGGCGCAGCAGCCAGCAAATCAACGACCTGTTCAATGTTGAGGTCATAGCTGATCGTCAGCCGCTCCAGCCCGGACTTCTTCAAAATCTCCGCCGTCAGCGGATTCGCAACGTTGAGCGAAAAGTCTCCCGTCATCGGGATGCCCGCATCCTTGAAAAACGACATCGCCCCCAGATTCCGAATCAGCACCCCATGCGGCTCCGCCCGCTGGATGAGCTTGAAGAAACCCGCCTCGCCTGACTTCTGAATGCGCGGCGTCGCCAGCCAGACCTGCGCCGTGTCACTGCGCTCCTTGATCTGCTTCACCAAATCCGCATACAGCCGGATGTCTTCAAAATCCAGATACAGCCTCGGCACCCCCAGCACCAGCGCCGCATCGATATGCGCCTGCGTGCGGCACAAGGCGTGAAGCTGGAGTGGCTGAGAGTCATCAGCGATCCCTCTCGAAGGCATCAACGATTCAAGCGTCTCGGTGATCTGCGCCACAGGTGCCGCTGGCGAATCACCTTCACTCCAAGCCGCAATCAAATCACGCCGCATGCGGTTCAGTTCGCTGATCGGCAGCATGACTTCGCCCACCACATCAAACTGCACCTCACCCAGTTCAAACTCCGTGCCACCGAGGCGGTTGAACTGCTCAATGAAGGCCCCCGGCGTGAGCGGTCGCTTCATCGCCGCCTGCAGCGCCATCGTCGAAGTCACCACATTGGCACCCGATTGCACCACCAACGGTTCACCCACCTGGCCGGTCACATGAAGATCCAGTTTGCGCTGCTTGCGGATGGGGATGTCACCTTCAAACGACTGCCGCAGCGCACGATTGAGCGCAGGATCACTCGTTTTGAAAACGCGCATGCCCAGCTGCACATCCTGCATGCGCAAATGCCCATGGCGGAAGCTCAGCGCACTGCCGCGCATCTCATACACACTGCCGCCCTGCTCATAGTTGGTGTCGGACAGGTTCTCAAACACCACACCATCGCCCGGCTTCATGGCGATGTGCAGCTCATCCAGCTCCAGCGTGTCATCATCAATGATCCGCGTCACCTGCCCGACAAACGGACCGCGTTTCTTGCCGTAGTAAGCGCCTACCAGCTCCTGATGATTCACACCATGCATCCAGCCCGGATACAAGCCGCGTGAGAAGGTCATTTCCAGCGCGTAGCGGTCCGCCTCGCTCGCCGGAGCCGGTTGATTTGCCAAAGCACGGTCAATCGCCTTGCGATACACCTGCGTCACACCCGCCACATACTCCGGCGTCTTGAGACGCCCTTCGATTTTAAAACTGCGAATACCCAGCTCGATCAGCTGCGGAATCTCATCCACCGCCGCGAGATCCTGCGGCGAGAGCAGGTAGCGCTTGTCGCCAAGGTCACGCGGCTCGCCATCCACGATCATTTCATACGGCATGCGGCAGGCCTGCGCGCACTCGCCACGGTTCGCACTGCGCCGCCCCAGCGATTCGCTGGTCAGACACTGCCCCGAATACGCCACGCACAGCGCCCCATGCACAAACACCTCCAGCGGCACCGCCGCCGCTTTGAAACGCTCCAGCTCACGCATGGAAAGCTCACGCGCCAGCACCGCTTGGTCGATGTTCAGCTGCTTTGCAAACTCCAGCCCTTCCGGTGAAGTGATCGTCATCTGCGTGCTCGCATGCAGCCGCAGTTTCGGCGTCAGCGCCTTCACCATCCTTGCCAGTCCCAGGTCCTGCACGATCACCGCATCCACTCCGCTGTCCTCCAGCAGGTGCAGCTGCTTCTCCGCATCCGGCAGCTCCTTGGTGAAGATCAGCGTGTTGAAGGCCACATACCCCTTCACCCCATGGTCATGCAGAAACTTCATCAGCTCCGGCAGATCCTCCTCCACAAAATTGTCCGCCCTCAGCCGCGCATTGAACCTCGGCATGCCAAAGAAAATCGCATCCGCCCCGTTCGCCACCGCCGCACGGGCACAGTCCCAGTTACCGGCAGGGGAGAGAAGTTCAGGCTTGGGGAGTGGAGAGGAATAAGTCACGGCAGGGGGGAAAGAGATTACCCCGATTTCCGCATCTTGCAGCCTTTATGCTTCAGCATTTGCCACCCCCAGGCTCTGCGCCGGCGCACGACACCCAGCCCCAGTCCCAACATCAGCAGCATGGCACGTCCAGGTTCTGGCACCACGTAGATGATGCCATCCGTCAAAAACTGGTCCGTATTCCAAAACCAGCCGTTGGCCAGCATGGTGGCGCTGATTTCCAGGCTCAGGTCTCCTCCAATGGCAGCCGCGTTGAATCCTCCGGCCACGATGGCCGCAGCACCTCCATTCACGGTGCCCCAATCGATCAGATTGTAGACATCGCCAAAGCCGGGGCTGTAACCGCTGCCAAGCTCCACCTTGATCGTGCTTCCCGCCGCAAGGGTGAGCGTGCCCTGGACCACGAGTGCATCATGATTGCCAAAGCTGCCGTTGAGCAGGCCCGCCGTCTGAATGCCATCCGTAGGAGTCGCCTCATTGCCCGTGGCTCCCGCGAGGGTAAAAAGCGCGCGTGGTGCCGCAGCGCTGCCGCCCCCGGTCAGCGTGAGGCTGCCAGTGCTGACATCCGTAAAGGTCAGTTTGCCAATGCCTGCACCGCCATTATCCCCCGCACTCAGCAGTCCATTGACGACCGTGGCCCCCTGCACAACACCCGATCCCGAAAGAGTGGCACCACTGCTGACAACCACCGCACCCGTACCGCTTTGTCCCGCACCCGCCTGTCCCACCTGCAGATTCCCTGCGGTCACCTGCGTCGTTCCCACATACGTATTGGCACCCGTCAGCGTGAATCTGCCCGTTCCCTGTTTCACCAGTCCACCGGCACCGACCATGGTGCCTGAGTAAGTGGTGTCAGTAATGCTTCCCGTCGTCAGCCGCGTGCCCGGAGTGCCCACGGTATCCGCAGCGGCGATGGTGCCCAGGTTGACAGCGCCACCTCCCGAAAGAGACAAGATCGTCTGCGAAAAATCCGCGAGACCATTCGTCAGCGCCAGCATGGCGGTGGCATCATTGGCGATGGTCACCGCAGAGTTGGCGGACAAGGTGTTGACTGCACCGGCCATGAGTGTGCCCTTGTTGATCGTCGTCGCGCCGCTGTAGGTGTTCGCCCCCGTGAATGTCTGCGTTCCTTCACCGATCTTGGTCAGCGCCATGATGCCCGTGCCGGTGTCTTTGATCGAACCGCCGAAGAAGGTCGTGGCGGCTGCGGTGTCGGTGACGAGTGTGCTGGCGTTGTTGTCGCCGATGGTGAGGGTGGAGGTGCTGTTGGCTTTGCCGTTGGTGATGGCCGTGTTGGCGTGCGTTCCGTAGGAGATCAGAGAATTGATGGTCTCGTTGAAGCCGTTGAGGTCAAGAGTGACGGGAGTGGTGCTGCTGCTTCCGCTCAAAATCACGTTGCCTTTGCCCAGGCCATTGGGAATGACCTCCGAAGCTCCAAGGCGGATGGTGACGTTGGCGCTGTTGAAGGCGGTTGGAGTGGCGGCGAAGTTGGTGTTGATGGAAAAGTTGCCGGTGAAGTCGTTGGCGGTGCTGTTGAGCTGAATAATGTTGGTGCCACCCGCGCCGCCAGAGAGATCGAGGGCATAATCACCAGTTATTTTCCCAGCAAAGGTGGTGACGGAGCTGGCGTTCACGGCACCGAGACGGGTGTCTCCCGTGAGGTTGATCTGGCCGGTGAGAGTTTGACCGCCGCTGAAACGTATCGCGCCGGGGATGCCGCCTTCGCCGTACCCGGTGCCTGCGAGGTTGAATGTCTGGGCGTAGGTGCCTCCGGCATTAAGCCAGAGCTGGCCACCAGCAGTGACGGTGACGGCCCCGCTGCCCAGGCCGCCGACGTTGTCGAAACGGTTGCGCCCCTGGGTGATCACGGTGCCACCAGTGTGGGTGTTGACCCCGCTGAAGACGACTTGATTGCCGGAGCCGGTACGAATGAGCGTCACGGCACCCGTACCGTTGTCCGTGATGGAAGAACGAATGAGAATTTCGCCCGTGCCGGAATTATTGATGATGACTTCGCCAGCCGTGTTGTCGGCTCCGCCGGCAGTGATCGCGCCAACGTTGTTGGCAGATCCAATGGTAAGCGTCGGAACGCCCGAGGTGACTTGGCTGCCTTGGTTCCAGATGGAGCCGGTGGCACCAAGCCGGAGGGTCTCGCCTGCGGCAATGTCAACAAGACGGTTGATGGCGGCGTTGCCGTTGCCTGCATCGTTGCGCACCATGAGGGTGTTGAGGTTCGTGATGCCCGCCCCGGTGGTGATTGTGGCGCTGCTGTCGCTGATCAACAAGTTGGAGGTCGCGGAACTCACGATGTCTCCACCAGCATAAGCGCTGTATTGCGTGGTGGCGGCGACGACATTGCCAAGCGCCGTTCCTGCGGTGCTTTTGACGGCCCAGTCATTGCCCAGCAGAGCCCATCCGCCCAGGATGCCGCTGGCATCATTGGCTGTCGTGATGACGATGCCATTGGTGCTGCTCTGCGTGCCCGCAGCAGAAGTGAACTCCAAAACACTGCCACGATCACGCGTGATGTTGCCGAGCTTCACAACAGTGTCAGCATTGGCGGTCCCTTGCGTGACAGTGACGTAGCTGCGACCGGCCAGAAGGTAGGTGTTGTTGAAAGTTTGAGAGACAGCTTCGGTCCCCGTGGTGGTGTTGCGACCGGCGACCGTGAGCTTGCCCCCTCCGAGAACCAGACGGCTGGAGGCGCTGATGATATCCGCAGTGGGGGCGGTGATGGTGTAAGTATAAGTGTTCGTCCCCGAGGTAGCGGAAGAAATGGCGGTGGAGTTGAAGTCGAGCTTGATTCCGCCCGCGTTGGCCTGGGTGACAGAGCCGCTGGTGGGATTGTGTGAACCGCCGAGGATGGTGGTGTCCCCGGTGTAAGTATTGGAGGTGCTGGAGATGTAGGTGGCGGTGACAGCGCCGGTGGCAGTGGTCGTGCGAGTGACGGTGATTTGTTCGCCACTCAGAGTGAGTGTGCCGGTGCCGATCTTGGTGAGACCACCGCTGCCGCTGAGAGCTCCACGGTAGGTGGTGGTGCTGTCGTTGTTGCCGGTCTGCAGGATGATGGCTCCGCCTCCTGCATCCTGAAGCGTGAGGTTGCTGGTGCCCTGAAGGCCGCCAGTGATGAAGGTGCCAATGCCGGAGGCAAAGCTGATGTTCTTGGTGTTCACGTCGAAATTGACGAGATTGATCGTGGCATTCTGAGCCGCACGCGCGTGCCCGAGAAGGAAACCACCCGTGGTGGTGTTGATGTTGTTTGAGGTGAGTGTGCCAGTGAAGGTGTTGGCATTGGTGAGACTGACGAAGCCTGCTCCGCCGTTGACTTGCAGGGTGCCGGCACCAGCAATGATGCCGGAGAAGGTGGTGTTGGCGCCGCCCTGGGCAAGATTGAGCGAGGCATTGCGCATGAGGATGAGGCCGCCGCCCTCGATGGTGCCGAACTGGTCGTTAGCTTTGGTGTTGAGGACACCGCCGGTGTTGACAGTGATTTTGGCGGCGTCGCTGATGCTGTTAGGGTTAGTATTCCAGAGGAAGGCGCCCCCGCTGTTGATGACAATGCCGCTGGTGGTCAGCTGGTTGGCACTGCCGCCTGTGCCTTTCAGCTCGAAGGTGCCTGCATTGATGGTGATGGCCGCTCCGCCGAGATTGAAGAAGCTGGCGTTGCCGGAGGTGCCGAAATCGAGAGTGATTTTGCCGAGGCCGTTTTTGGTCAGCCCGGTGCTAATCATGCGCGCGGTGATGGTGGCGTCCATGTTCTGGACGTTCACGACGGGGGCGGTGCCGGTAAGAGTGAGGATTTCGACGGAGCCGAAGTTGTTCGGGGATGAGACAAAAGCAGTGGCAGGAGCAATCGTGATATGACCTTCCTGGAAATTGAGACTGCTGGCGGACTGGCTTGGAGAGAGCGTCACCGTGTAAGTGCCCGTGCCGTCTATGCCTGCGGCAAAGACCACGTCGCTGCCAGTCGCATACGCTCCGGTGCTGCTCAGACCCCGCGCATCCGTGCTCCAAAAACTGTCCACGCCCCAGATTCCACCGGCGTTACCAGAGTACACTGTGGCTCCATTGGTGTCCCAGTACAACGTCGCCGCATGTGCCGGGGCGCAGGCCACGATGGAAAGCAGGAGCACGGTGAAGCGCACGCCTCGTGTGAAGATCACAGACATTATAGGGTTGGGACTGGTTTTTTGCGTTCGCACCGAAGCGCGAAAAAGGGGGGTGAAACGGATACCCTTTCCCACCGTCTAGACCAGCCAATTCTCGTCCGAAAAACCCTCAGAATACGTTGAATTATCGCGGCAAATGCCACGCATAAACCACCTGAATCTTTACTAACGGCCTACCATCGTGAAACCCCATGCGTCAGCATGAGGTCAGTCTCCGACTAACATCGCCCCAGCAATAATCCCCTTCGCCTTGCGCTCTTTCTCGCGCTCCAGCAGCTCCTCCTCAATGGCCATGCGATGACTGCCTTAACAGAATTAACCGAATTTCAGGATGATAACAGGCTGACTCTGAAACCACCCCACGCACTCGCAGAAGCGGTTTTTATACCATCCAATGCACATCGGACGCCGAGCCACCCTTCAGAATAAAAAAATCCTGAAATTCAGCCATCTTGTAAATCCTGTCTAAACGGGCACCAAATCACCCAACGATGATCCCCTTCGCCTTGCGCTCTTTCTCACGCTCCAGCAGCGGGATCTTCTCACCCGTTTCGATCACCTGCACCCCTTGATCACCGATCTTGGAGAACGTCAGCCCATTCAAAGCAGTGACCTCAGTGCTGAGACGTTTGAAGACATCTTCCACGGTATGGATGCCGTTCGAGCCACCGCAGGCGACAATCAGGTCGCGCAGGATTTCCCACGTGTCGTGCGCGTTGCCAGGGATTTTGACGGCCTTGTTCAGCCGCTGAAGTCGACCGGTGACATTGATCATGCTGCCACGCTTTTCCGCGTAGGCAGTACCAGGAAGCACCACGTCGCTGAGTTCCGCACTCGCATTGGCGAGGATGTGCAGCGAAGCGATGAACGGCACCTTCTCAAGATCACGCTGGTTGAATCCCACCTTCAGCAGGTTTTCACCCAGCGCGAGCACCACCCGCAGACGGCCACGGCTCATGAGTTCAGTGATCTCAGCCAGCTTGGCACCGGGTTCGATGCCAAGAATCAGCTTCGCACCATTCGTGTTCGGATTGAGGTCGTCAGCACGGAGGTAGTTGTCGGCACCGCCGGTGCGTGGAATGACATCCACATTCGTGGTGCCAAGCTGCGCAGCCAGATGCTTCACAAAAAAGAGTTCTTCATTCGTCATGCGTGCGCTGGCGATGATGGCGATCTCCTCGCCCTTCTTGCCGGCAAGTGCAGTGGCGATGTTGCTCAGAGCCGTCTTCCAGGTGGCGATCTGATGTTTGCCACCCGACTTGATCATCGGATCCGTGAGGCGGAACTCGCTGTTCACGAAGTGGAAGTCGAGGCGGCCGCTGTCGCACATCCAGGTGGAGTTGACGTCGTTGTTGTCACGCGGAGTCTGGCGGTAGATCGTGTCGCCACGGGCGCTGATCTCCATGTTGCAGCCACGACCGCAGCCCGTGCAGATGCTGTTCGTCTCGTTCAGGAACCAGACGCGCTGCTGGAAGCGGAAATCATTCGAGGTCAGAGCGCCCACCGGACAGATGTCCACCGTGTTGAGCGAGTAGTTGTGCTCCAGGCGCTTGCCGGGATGCACCGCCAGCGTGGTGAAGCTGCCACGCTCGGTGAAGCCAAGCACAGGCTCATCGGCGATCTCGGCAGTGAAACGGATGCAGCGGCTGCACATGATGCAGCGCTCGTCATCGAGACGCACGCGCGGGCCGATGTCGACATTCTTCGGCTTCTTGACCTTGTCTTCACGGAAGCGGCTTTCGCCCTTGCCATGCTCCACGCTGAACTCCTGCAGACGGCACTCGCCGGCCTGATCGCAGATCGGGCAGTCGAGCGGATGATTGATCAGGAGGAATTCCATCACGCCTTTGCGGCACTCCTGCGTGAGGACGGACTCCGTGCGGATGCCCATGCCTTCCGCCACGGTGTTGGCGCAGGCAATCACTGGGCGCGGCATCCAGCCGATCTTCGGCATGCCATGCTCGTCTTTCTCAGGCTCGGTGCCCGGGGCCGGACGTGGCGGCATGCCCATCTCCACCAAACACATGCGGCAGTTGCCGGGGGAGGAGAGTTTCGGGTGGTAGCAGTAGTGGGGAACTTCCTTCTTGGCCTGCTTGCACGCCTCGATCATGCGCGTGCCTTTGGGGAACTTGTGCCAGACACCGTCGATCTGTACATTCACGAGATCAACAGGCGGTGGAGCGGCAACGGGGGCGGGAGCTTCGGCGGGGGCAGGCATGAGCGAAGAGGAAAGGGGGCTAAGGGCGATTATCGGAGCCGCTCGGAGAGGGGCAACCCGATTTTGTGAAAAGTTTCACAAGCGTCCGACCATGAGACTTTGCGAAGTCCCGCGCCACGTGCCATGAATGCCGCCCTCATGCCCATTCCGGTCATCCTGAATCCCGCCGCACGCAGCACGAAGGCTGCCTCCCTTGAGCATGCCCTGCGCAGGCTCTCCCCGGAGCCGGAGCTCCACCTGACCACCGGTCCCAGCGATGCCACCCTCATCGCAGAGCGCCTCGCCACGGAAGGTCACGAACTCGTCGTCGCCGCCGGTGGAGACGGCACCATGAACGAGGTGCTGCAGGGCATCTGCCGGGCCAACGCCCGCCGCAAACCCGGCGAAAAGCACACCTCGCTCGGCGTTTTGCCGCTGGGTACGATGAATGTCTTTTCCGTGGAACTGAAGCTGCCCGGTCGCGACATCGAAGCCTGCTGGCGGGAGATCACCAGCGGCCAGCGCAGTGAGGTCGATCTATGGATGGCGAACGAAATGTACTTCGCCCAGCTCGCCGGAGTGGGTCTCGATGCCCAGATCGTCCAGGAAACCTCCTGGGAAGCGAAGAAAAAATACGGCCCGCTGAGCTATGTCATGAGCGCCGTGAATGTGCTCATGCGGACCCCGCCGACACTTAGCGTAAAAATCGAAGGCAAAGCTCCCATGCTTGGCACCGTGGTTCTGATTGGCAATGGCAAGCACTACGGCGGGCCGTTTCCCCTGTTCCGCAATGCTTCCAACACTGACGGCAAACTCGATCTCCTCATCTTTCGCGGCCTCGGCGGGATGGAATTCATCCAGCTGCTGCGCGGCATGCTGTTAGACGGCTACCACGAATGCGATGATCTGGACTACATCCAGACCAGCGAATTCACCGTGACGACGGACCGCGGCGAGGCCCCCGTGGAGCTGGACGGCGAGCTGGCGGACCTGACCGCCCCCGTGGTTTTTCGTCCCGCCCCGTTTCGCCTGAGCGTGAGCGCGGGCTGAAAGTCCTGGACTTGGGCTTGGAATACGAAGGCTTGTCTCCGGAAGACCAGCTTGCAGAGCCGCTCTTCTTGCCACGCGGAGCAGGCTTGTCTTCAGAGAAGCGGGCCGTAGGGCCACTCTTCTTGCCACGGCTAGGTTTGTCTTCGGAAAAGCGAGCCGTTGGGCCGCTCTTCTTGCCACGGGTGGGCTTGAAACCACGCGGTTCGCGGGCCTCAGCTTCATGCACACGTGGCGTAGCGCGCTTGCGTGCTGCGGGGCGGTGATCTTCGATCCCGTCATCCTGTTCTTCACCAGGCTTGATGCGTTCCAGCTTCGGCTTGGCCGGCTCTTCCTTGAAGAAGCGTTCGACCTCCGTCGGCGTGAGTTCTTTATAGGCACCTCGGGCAAGACCGTGAAGTTTCAGCCAGCCGATGCGGATGCGGGTCAGGCGTGTGACCTCGTAGCCGAGGTAGTAGAGCATCATGCGGATCTGACGCTTGAGCCCCATCTTGAGAACGATGTGCGCCCGGTAGTCACCGTCCATCCAGGTGCGTTCCGCACGGGCGAAACCTTCCTCGGTCATCATGCCCTTGACGAGCTTCGCCATCACGTCCGGATTGAGCGCCTGATCGACGACCACTTCGTATTCTTTTTCAGCACCCTGGCTCGGGTGAATGATCCGGTGGGAGAGATCTCCGCGATTCGTCAGGAGAATCAGGCCTTCGCTGTCTTTATCCAGACGGCCGACATGATGCAGATTCTGGTACTTCAGCGGCAGCAGATCGTAGATCGTCATGCGGTCCTGCTTGTCCCCACGGGAGCACAGGTAGCCTTTCGGCTTGTTCAAAACGAGAACGACAGGCGTCTCGGCACGTACCGGAGAACCATCGACGACCACCTTGTCCTCGGGCTGGACCTTCGTGGCAAGCTCGGTGATGACGTGCCCATTGATGGACACGCGACCGCCGAGGATGATTTCCTCCGCGCCACGCCGTGAGGCAATGCCGCACTGGCTCAAATATCGGTTAAGGCGCACAGGGGGAAAGCCTTACTCCGGCTTGGTCTTCGGAAGGTTCGTCGGAAGACGTCCTTCTTTCCACTGGCCACGGGATTTGAGAAGCTTGACGCGCTCACCACGCTTCAAAACGCTGCGCTTGGTGCCGACGGAGCCGGAAGTCTTGAGGCTGCTATGCTGGGACATGATTCTAAAGGGTCTGGGGGTGAAAAAGGGCGCGAAGAATAGCAGCCCCCGACCGGGGTGCAAGGGGTTTGTACGCGCTGGCCCAGGGCGAAGAATGACGAATCAAGCCCGAATGACCCAAATGCAGTGCAATAGAAACCGTCAAACACGACCGGAATCCGGCGCTCCATCATTTGAGCGCTCTAAATAGTTACGTTTGAGCTGAATCCCGGGCAGCCAAAGCGGCTCTCCCTCTCCCCGCCCCTGGCAACCGAGACACCAAATCCTTTTCTTCGGGGAGAGGGTTGGGGTGAGGGGA
>NZ_JBAQCR010000303.1:0-2964 GCF_049294395.1 Prosthecobacter sp. | reverse complement strand
GTGCAATCCCCTTCCCTCATCAGTGCCACCCTTTGCCGGGTCCACGCAGAACAGTGAACTCGCAACCGGTGCGGCCGGCTCCTTCGATTTGCTCTGGCTGTCTGACCTCATCATCTCGGTTCTTGAGAATGACAGCGTTGCCGCCAGCACAGGAGCCGGCCAGTCGGCCGCATTCTTCTTCTACACCGAGGAAACATCGTGCCCGGCAGAACCAGAAAATCTAAGCGTGAAGACGGCCGATTCCTCCTCCATCATCGCTGGCATGTTGGCATCACTCCACGCACACTGAATTGAGGCTCATCTGCGCTCTCGGGCTGCTGTGTTTCGTTTTCAGCATGTTGTGACCGTTCGCCGGCGTGTGCGCTGTCTCCTCCCGGCTGAGGCTGCTGCTACCGATGGTGCCCCGCCAGCCATCGGGCAAAACGACCGCTCCCTCGATAAAATCTTTGAAGCGCAGCAGATCTCCCACCACCCGCGCCTTCACCAGCCCCAGTGCAGCGGCCGCCTTCTCAACAATCCCCTCGGGTTTGTAGTTCAGGTGCAGATGCACGCGCGTGCAGTTCATGCCCAGCGAAGTGAAAACCACCCTTCCAGAAGTCACCACTCCGTTCGTGCTGCGCCATGCGATGCAGGCATCCGGCACTTGCTCGATGATCTCCGCCAGCCAGGTCTTCTTTTTCCCGCCCATCTTCACCTGCCATTCCACCCGGTCACAACCCAACTGATGCACCTCGGTGACTCCGTCCATGAACAGCGGAAAATCCTCAAACCGGGTCCATTGGTTGTAAACGGTCTGCAGAGGCAGGTCGATGTGGATCGCTTGGTCAATGATTTCCATAATGCAAATCGAGGTGAGATTTTAGAATGACCATCGCAGCTCGGGCCCGGCCCGGACGCGTTGAATTTCTCGCCCCGCCACTTTTTTTCATCAGCGGGGTACAACCCATTGCTCCTCGACTTGCGAAGCTCATGTGAATCAAATCCCGGCGCAGGGTTTGTTAGCGATTCAACCAACGCTCTGTTCTCCTGATGAATCCGATCAACATTCTGCTCTCTGAAGACCACATGATTCTCCGCGCTGGCCTGCGCTCTCTGCTGGCGGACGAAGACGACATCAGGATCATTGGCGAAGCCGCCAATGGACACCAGGCCGTCGAACTTTGCCTGCACCTGCAGCCCCACATTGTCGTGATGGACATTCACATGCCACGGCTCAACGGGCTGGAGGCGACCCGGCAGATCATGCAGGCACGGCCTGCCACCAAGATTCTCATTTTGTCAGCCTCCAGCGATCCCATTCATCTGGAGGAGCTGATGAAGCTTAAAATATCGGGGTATCTCCTCAAGCAGTCCGAGGCAGAACTCCTGCCCGCCGCCATCCGCGCAGCGCACAAGGGCGAAGCCTATTTCAGCCCCTCCATTGCCAGACATTTGGAGCGCGAGGCCTGCAGCGATGCCGTCCATGAGCCCTCCTGCCTCACTCAGCTCACCTCACGCGAAGCCGAGGTGCTCCAGCTCGTCGCCGAAGGCAGCGCCAACAAGCAGATTTCCGCAGAGTTGCACATCAGCGTGAAGACGGTGGACAAGCACCGCCAGAGCCTGATGAAAAAGCTCCGCATCCATGACATCGCCGGACTCACCCGTTACGCCATCGACAGAGGCATCATTGACAGCGAGGTCCGGGTAGCCGTGACAGACTTGGTCTGAGCTGGCGCAGCCGCCGGCCGGAAACAAAACCAGCTCAGTCTTGCGACACCGCAACCCATTCGATGGCAAAGCGCATCAGTTCGTCCGCATCTTTAAAGCCGAGCTTTTCTTTGATGTGCATCCGGTGCGTTTCGACCGTCTTCACGCTGAGATGCAGTGCATCGGCGATCTCACGCGTCGTCTTGTCGCGTCCGAACAGCTGCAGCACCTCAAGCTCACGATCAGAGAGCTTGTCCACGGGCGATCCCAGGTCCCCTTCGCTGCCTTGGATGGTCTTGAAAATCAGCTTTTCCGTGAAAAGCGGACTGACATAGATGCCGCCGCCGATGACTTTGCGCAGTGCTTCCAGGATGTTTTCCATCGCCTGCTGTTTCATCACATAACCCTTCGCTCCAGCGCGCAAAGCCCGCAGGGCATAGAGGGATTCATCGTGCATGGAGATCATGAGAATGATCAGCGACGGCTGCTCCGCCAGCATGTGTTTGATCAGCTCAATCCCGTTCGTTCCTGGCATGGACACATCGAGCAGCGCCACCTCGGGCTGGTGCAGCCTCATGGCTGCCAGCGCGCTCTGCGCATTGGACGCCTCACCGCAGACGGAAACGTCGCTGAACTGGCCTAAAAACTGGCAGATTCCGTGCCGGAACACGGGATGATCGTCCACCACCAGCAGGCGTTTGCCGGCGGTGGTTGTCGCAGGTGAAACCATGGCGGTCTGGGCAGGGGCGCTCATTGTCTCCAGGATCCCGGAGCCCAGTTAATATTCGTGTCGCACCAAATGGGCACACAGAACATGCGTGAATCTATCATATCCCCAAACTTCGCAGCTAGCAGGCCGTTTGGTCGTGCCAATTTCTGCCTGCTGCCACTTCAAAGGCACTTGTCAGAGTCGCTTGTGAAATAGATGAGTTTGTGACAACCATGCACTCTGCACCTCGCGTACAGAACAACATGAATTCCGCACCTGAAATCCCTTGGAAACGCGTGGCCGGGTTTGTGCGGCAGCACACGCATGATGTACGCAACGGCTTGAACAGCCTTGATCTGGAAACCACCCTCCTCAACGAACTCGTGACGGATGGAGAAGCCACGGCCAGCGTGGAGCGCATCCAGAAGCAGCTCCGTGCGCTCTCCGTGCAATTGCGTTCCCTTGCCGCTCTGTTTCAAGATCCGCAGCCCTTCGCAGCACCCATCTCCGCCCGCGTGCTGCTCGCAATCTGGCGCGAGAACCATGCGGCTCTGCAGGATGTCCTGGAG
>NZ_JBAQCR010000302.1:0-2080 GCF_049294395.1 Prosthecobacter sp. | reverse complement strand
CGGCGGAGCGGCCCCATTGGCTGCGTCGTGTGCTTGCCTGTTATTTCCAAATAGCAGGCGGCGCACTCTCCTTGCCACTGGGGCCGCTGCGCTCGCCGGATCAAAATGACAATCTTTTTGAGAACCGGTCTAGCTCATGGTAGGACGCCATGGCGCAACGCAAGCCCCAAGGCGTGTGGGAACGCTCGCAGTCGGGCGGTTTGGCGGAAGTCCTTTTATGTGGTTGCGAATGCCTTGCGCGCCAAACACGACCGACCTACAGCCCGGAGGCTCGGGTCTTGTCCATGATCTCACGCGATTACTTCGCCAGCGCTTCCTCCAGCACCCGGCCATCCGCGTCAGGGAAGGGGATGCCGAGGAGCTTGGCCATCGTGGGTGTCACGTCGATGTTCTTCATCTCATCGAGCTCCACGCCCTGCTTCACACCGGCGCCGCTGATGACAAAGCCGCCGTAGAGATTGGGATCGAGCTGAAAGTGGCCATGGGCACCTTTGGGGGGATCGTTGGGAATGATGACGTTGGTGTCAGCAAGCGAATCGGTGAAGGTGTAGCCGTCTGCAGCCAGCAGCACGAGGTCGGGTTCGCGGCCATCTTTCGCGGCGGTGAGGTGATGCAGCTTGGCATCGAAATCCTTCGCCTCGACCACGCCCTCCACGCCTTCCAGCTTCGCGAGCGTTGGCGTGATCTGTTTCAAAACGCTGTCACGATTGGCATCATCCAGCACATACACGAAGCACGCTCCGCCTTCGGCCATGGCGAAGACCTGGGAATCGGGTGCGAGGCTCTTGCCCAGCACGGCTTTCACGAAGCCGTCCTTCCGCAGCGCGGCGTTGGCATTGATGGATTTGGTGTAGGTGACGAATCCGTGATCGGTGGTGATGACGAAGGCCGTCTTGTCGCGGATGCCCGCCTCTTCCGTGGCACGCACGATGTCCGCCACACGGTTGTCCGAATCATTCGCGGCCCAGTAGGCCTCCGAGACCTGGCGACCGTGCGCATGCTCAAAGGAGTCCAGGCTCACCAGGTGCAGCGCGAGGAAGTTCGGCTTGTGCTTTTTGATGATGTGCTGGGCCAGCTGCGAGTACATGTAATCCCGCTGCGCCTTGCCGGGGTTGCCCAGCTTGCACCACTCGTTCTGCTTCTCGATGGGGATGCCGGCGGCCCGCGCTTCCTCCAGCAGGGAAGGGGTGCCGTATTTCTCGAAGAGCGCTTGATCAAACACATCCGGCACGGTCCAGTCCAGCGTTTTGGCTCCGCGTGAGGCAGGCCAGATCACCCCGGCGGTGGTCAAACCGGCCGCCTTCGCTGCGTCGTAGATGGTGGGGGTTTTGACAATCTCGTCCTTGTTGAAGATCGGGTCAGGAATCAGCGGCACCTTCTTCCGCGTGGCACGGTCAAAGTACTCATTGGCCAGCACGCCATGCTTTCCCGGATGCACGCCGGTGACCAGCGTCGTGTGGTTCGTCCACGTCACGGTGGGGAAGGAGCACTCCATGCGCTTGGCCCGCACGCCCTTGGCCGCCAGCGCCTTCACGGCGGGCATGTGGCACTTGGGATCATCAAAGTACTGATGCGCCCAGCCATCAATGCTGATGAGGATGACGTGCTCCGCAGGGGCTGCGTGGGCAAAGGAAGCTGCGGTGACGAGAAGGGCGAGGGCGCGGTAAAGCATAAAGAGGAAGCCTTATCTACGGGCGGTGGGCGTCAATCCTGTCTGCCAAGAGGAAGTACGAGGCGCTGTGGGCTGGAAAGATCTTTGGAACCCATGGGAGATCCTGTCTGGGGGTGGTTTGATACCATGATGCCAAACCCGGATCAGAGCCCAAAGGCACCGGTTTGGCACCTCCTTCGCCCGTGATCCTGGCGGCAGGATCCCAGGCTCATGAGCCTGCTTTGATCCCAGGCTGAGCCTGACACCAGACCGGCGACGCGTGGGGGAAACCTGCATCATCATACCACTCCATGCTACATGATGCTTCCAGCGGAGTCGAAAACACCCGGAGGGGTTTTGTTTCTTTACCCATTGGTGTACCCTCTGGTGTCAGGATCACAGGATCAGTACCTATATATAGGTACTGAT
>NZ_JBAQCR010000301.1:0-29509 GCF_049294395.1 Prosthecobacter sp. | reverse complement strand
CAAAATCTTGTATCCGTGAGGATGTGTCGGTTCGAGTCCGACCGCCGGTACCATCAAAGAAGAGAGGCTGAGGTGCGCGGGGAGCGACCCAAGGGGGGCAAGATGATCTGCACTCATTCGGACCAGAGGCTAAAATTCCTCCCCCGGTTTCCATAAATAAGGCCCACGCGTGTTCTGAAGAATTGGCACGGGTGCACAGGCGAATTGCAAAAAGGCACAAAAGTACCAAGGTGCACAAATAGCGTCTAATTAGCGGAATTCGGGGTCTTGGAGAACCGGGGATTGGATCAGCCTATGCTGAGGTGAGAGGCGCTCGTCCCCCCACTATGAAGCGCTTCTCTTCTGTTTTTTCCTGGCATGCTCATGCCTTGCACGGCTTAACACTGTTCAAGAAAAGAGGTGATTTGCACCGTCCAAGACCTTTGGATGCACGTCTATCTCCACTGGCTCGTTTGACTGGCATCTGCCTGTGCTTGCTGATTCCTCTCATGACGCTGCCAGTTCCATTGAACGCAGCGATCTTCGTTTGGGATCCCGCTCAAGATCTGACGGGCAGCGGCGGTGACGGCACCTGGGACCTGTCCACTCCCAGCTGGCTGACCGGCGGAGCCGACGACCTCTGGACGAATGACGGTGGCAACACGGCGTCCTTTCAGGGCACGGGTGGTCTGGTCACCTTGGCCACAGGAATCACCGCCGACGGGCTGAGCTTTGATGCGCCCGGTTACACGCTGGGCAGCAACGGCTCGGCGCAGGTGCTCACTCTTGGAGCAGGTGGGATTGTGGTGGGGTCCTCAAGCGGGACGATCACGATCGGAGACAGCAATCTGACTTTGGCGCTGGGGGCCGCCGGATCATTCACCAACAGCTCCAGCGGTCTGCTCTCCGTGGTGGGGAGCCTCAGCAACGGCGGCAATCTGCTCACTCTCGCCAACACATCCACCGGGGGCATGACGCTCAGCGGTGGCATCAGCGGAACGGGTGGTCTCACCGTCAACAGTTCGGGCGCGGGCATCGTGACACTTTATGGTATCAATTCCTACACAGGAGCCACCAGCATACTGGCGGGTACTTTGAAAGCAGGAAGCGCCTACGCTCTCAGTTCGGGCTCGGCGCTGTCGCTGGCCAATGTTGCCGGAGCCACGCTGGATCTCAATGGCTTCAATCAATCCGTGGGCTCTCTCTCTGGCGGCGGTGCTCTGGGGGGCAATGTGGTGCTCGGCAATGGCGCAGTGCTCACGCTCGGTGGCGCGCTCACCTCGGCGGTGGGCGGTTATTCAGTGAATGCCAACATCGCCAACTCCAGCTCATGGAACACCTTTGCCGGCCTGCTGTCCGGCAGCGGTTCCATCGCGCTCACGGGAGGTGGCGTGGTTTACCTGACCAACAACAACAACAGCTACACTGGCTTTACCAACGTCCTCGGCGGCACCCTGGTCGTCAGCAACATGGGGCAGCTCGGGGCTTCCACCACCACGATCACGGTTTCAGGATTGAACAGCTCACTGGCTGGCGGTGCGCTGGTGGTTCAGGGCGGCACCACCGGCATGAACTTTACCCGCAATCTCAGTGTGGCCGGCTACGGCATCAGCGGTGCGAACAACAGCGCCGGTTATGCGTTGGTAAACATCGGCAACAACACTTACAGCGGCATCTTCACCTCGGCGTCGAACACTGAGACGCGTGTGGGGTCTGTCGCCGGCACCATGACGTTTAGCAATACGTCCACCATCAACATTGCAGGCAGCACTGACCTGATGGTCAATGGTTACGGCAATTTCCTCTTCAACGGTTTCGTGACCGGGGGGGCGGTGGGCGCGCTTTCTTTCTACCGCTGGAGCGGTGGTGGCCTGCTCGGGCAGGTGACCCTGGCCAATCCCTACAACAACTTCCTCGGTGCGGTGGAAGTGACAGGCTCGTTTCTGCGCGCCTACTCCCCGGGTGCCTTGGGCGCCGCCGTTGACAACAAATCCATGTATTCCTATGCCGGCACCTACGAGCTGCGCGTGGACCCAGGCAACACGGATTTCTCGAAGAAGACAGTTTCCTATGTCAGTGCCTCAGGCACCGCTATCTATGCAGGTCGTGCCGTGGGCGGCGTGGGCATCAATCAAACCGTCACCCTTGGTGGCGCTAGTGTGAACGGCGTCATCTCACCAGGTCTCAATGAAGCACTGACATCCACCAGCGCGCTCGTCACCACTTTCAACGGCAATGACGGCTATGGAATCACGATCGGATCCGGTGGGACGATCGCTTACGGCTTCTCTGCCACGACAGGCAACAACCACAGCTATACCAGCAACCTCAACGGCTTGCTCACCCTGAACACCAGTTTCCTCTCCCAGGACAGCTCAGCCACCCGCACCTACACCATCACCGCCAACGGTGATGTTCTGCTGACGGGCAATCTGATGAGCTCCGTGGGCAATGTGGATCAGATTTGGTCCAAGGCCGGGTATGGCGCACTGGCCATTCAAGGCACCGCCTCCACGAACGTCGGTGTCTTCAACATCACCAACGGCAGTGTGTACGTCAATGCGCTGAGCGCGCTCAACGTGAACACCACCACGGGCACAGGCAGCGGCGGCATCCAGATTGGCAGCACCAGCACCAACGGCATTCTGAATTATCTGGGATCAGCCGCAGGCGGTGCCGGGGAAACTTCCAACAAGGCCGTCCTGCTCTCAGGCACGACAGGCGGCGCGGTCCTGTTTGCCAATCAGCAGCAGGCAGCGGCAAACACGGGCGCCACGGCACTCGTGCTCACCAGCAACATCGCCGCTCCGGGAGCGGGAGCCAAGACGCTCTACCTCGAAGGCTACAACAACACCCTCAACACTCCTGCGGTGATCAATCAGATCACCGGCGTCATTCTGGACAACGGCACTCTCGCGGCCAACCGGACATCATTGATCAAGGGCGGCTCCGGCACCTGGCTCTATGCGCCCACGGCCTCCTCCTATGTGGCCGCTGCGGTCGCTGCAGGTGCCACGGTGGCCACCAACAACACCACCTCCAGCGGCGGAACGGTGCTTAATTTTGCCAGCACCACCGGGCTGGCGGTCGGGCAGCAGGTTTTCGGCACCGGCATCGCTGCGGGGACTTATATCAGTGCGCTGACCACCAACACGGTCACGCTGAGCGTGGGCACTTCCGGATCCATCGCCAGCGGTGCCTCGATCGTCTTTGGTGGAGAGGCCTCATCGGCGTCCACCATTCCCACCATCACCACCAGCGGCGCCACGGCTTCTGGCAGCACCACGATCACGCTGGCCAGCACGGCGGGGCTCAATGTGGGGATGGTCGTCACCGCAGGTGCCGGACTTCCGGCGGGCGCTTCCATCACCGCGATCAACAGCACCACCAACGCCATCACGCTCAGTGCCCCGACAACGGCCATCATCACCGCCTCCACCGCGCTGACCTTCAACGGCGCCGTCAATACCAATGTGGTCACCTTGACCAATGCTTCGGGCTTGGTCGTGGGACAAAGCGTGACAGGAACCAATGTGCCTGCCGGGACGATCATCACGGCCATCTACGGCAACAACATCGTGCTCAACAACACCCTCGCCGCCACCATTGGCGCGGGCAGAACGCTCTACTTCGGCAGTGTTGGGGCGGCCGGTGTGGCGCAGAGTTTCAGCGGCGCGGTCACGGTGGCCGGAGGCACGTTGCAGGTCCAGCCCACCGCCGCCAGTGGCAGCGGCTCTGCACCGCTGACCAGCAGCAACAACCTGGTGTTCTCCACGGATGTGCTGACAGGAAACGGCTATGCTGGCGGAACTTTCCAAATGCTCGGATCAGCCAATGCAGGCACCACGGCGATGACCGTCGGGCAGCTCATCCCCACCGCAGGGCAGGGGAACATCATCACCACGGCCAATGGTGGCACGCCCACGCTCACCTTTGGCAGTGCCACCCCCATCGGCGCGCGCGGTGCGGGTGCGGTGCTGAACTTCAGTCCCGGCGCTGACACCTCCATCCGGTTCACCACATCGCCCACACTGGTCAACGGCATCATCGGTCTCACCACCAACAACGGCTTCGCCTACTACACCAATCCCACCACGAGCGCGGTGGACTTTGCCACCGTCACGGGCACCGGGCCGTACGTGGTTTCAGCCTACTCGGGTTATGTGGCCGGCCTGCCCGCCTCGCTCTCCACCGCCACCAGCACCTACTGGCTCAGCAGCGGCAGCGTCACCACCACGGCGGCGGAAACGATCAATGCGCTCAAGATCTCCGGCAATACCACGTTGACGCTCGGCGGCGTGCTGACGCTCGGCACGGCGGGCAGCACCAGCGGCGTGCTGTTTGACAACTCCACCGGCTCCGCAACGATCGGTGCGAGTGCCGCCGCCAATACTCTTGGCGGAGCAGGCAGTGAAATCATCGTCTACACCGGTGGCAGCACCAATGCCAACACCCTCACCATCCGTGCGGCCATCAGCAGCGGCGCAGGTTCGCTCACCAAAGCAGGCGCAGGCAAGCTGATCATCAGCGGGGCCAATGCCTTCACCGGCAACGTCAACATCGACGCCGGCACTTTGCAGCTTTCGGGTGCTACGGCCACGTTGGGCGCCATCACCACCGTTGGGAACATCACCGCCGTCCGTCAGGATGCCGTGCTGGATCTTAATGCCGCCGGCGCGGGCAATACCATCACGATCGGGGCGCTCACCGGCGCGGGCACCATCACCAACAGCGGTGGCGGCAGCAACGCGGCATCCACGCTGAACATCGGCACGTACAACGTCACCACCACGGCCAGCGCCACTTTCTCCGGCCTGCTTCAGGATGGTGCCGGTGTGCTCAATGTCACCAAAAACGGCTCGGGTACCCAGTATCTGAATCCTCTCAACGGCGCAGTCGCCAGCACCACTCCCACCGGTCAGACCTTGGGCAGCATCGGTTACAACACCTACAGCGGCGTGACCACCATCGCCCAGGGGACTCTGGCCGTGACGCTGCTGGCGGACTACGGCAGCGTCAGCAGCATCGGCACCGGCAGCGCTCAGGGAAATGCCGCCAGCCTCGTGCTCGGCAGTTCCGCAGGCACTGCGGTGGGCGTGCTTCAATATGTGGGCCAAAACAACAGCTCCTTCCTCACGACCATCCAGGCACCGTCCGTGCAGACGAACCGCCTGTTCACGCTGGCGGGCAATGGCGCTTTGGATTCCTCCGGTGGCTTCGGGAACTCCGCCGTCGGCACCGGCAACCTGAACCACGCGGCCATCTGGTTCACCAACACCGGCTCCATCGCCTTTTCCACTTCAGGAGCCAAGACACTGACGCTGCAGGGCTCCTCCACGGGAGACAATGAAATCGATCTGAAGCTCATCAACAACACCATCGACAGCACGGCGCTCAGCGTGACCAAGGCCGGCACGGGCTTGTGGATCCTCGGCAACACCGCCAACACCTACAGCGGTGCCACCACCATCTCGGCGGGCACCCTGCGCGCTCAGGATGCAGGCTCCACTCTCACGACCGCCACCACCATTTCCAATGCCACCGCCTCCACGGTGCTTGATCTCGCCAGCACGACCGGACTCGTGGTGGGCCAGACGGTTACAGGTTCCGGCATCGCCCCCGGCACCACGATTGTCAGCATCCTCGGCCCCTTGCAGATCCGCCTGAGCAGCGCAAACACCCTGGCCAGCGGTACGGCCCTGACCTTTGGCAATGTGGGCAGTCTTTCTGCCAACAGTAATCTGGTATTGGCAGGCGGCGTGTTGGAAACCTCCGGCACTTTCACCCGCAGTCTCGGCACCGGGGCCGGGCAGGTGCAGTGGCTGGCGGGCACCTCCAACGGCGGCTTTGCTGCATCAGGCTCACCGCTTGTCGTTGCCATTGGTGGCGTTTCCTCACTCTCGACGCTGACTTTTGGCAGTTCCAGCTTCACCAACGGCACCTTGATGCTGGGCTCAGCCACCGCTCTCTCAGACACCACCATTCTGAACCCCATTGATCTTAATGGTGGCTCCAGAACCATCACCGTCACGGACAACGCCACCACCGCCGCAGACATCTACACGCTGGCCGGTAACATCAGCGGGGCCATCGGCAGCTCGCTGACCTTGTCCACGCCCGCCAGCACCATGTTCCTCATCAACGGGGCGAACACCTACACCGGCAACACCACCATCAGCGGAGGTGGTGCCTTTGCGGTTCAAAGCATCGGCGCAGGCGGCGCATCGAGTTCCTTTGGTGATGCCACAGGCCAGTTGAACCTCGGCAACGGCACCACCGTCGGCGGTTATCTGCTCTACGTCGGCACTGGCGAAACGGTCACCCGCACCATCAATCTCAACACGACCACCGGAACCAACACCATCGACTCCAGCGGCAGCGGAGCCTTGAACATCACCAAAGTCGTCAATCTTGGCACTGGTACGAAGACCCTGACTCTGACGGGCGAAAGCCGTGACGCCAACATCATCACCTCCGTGCTGGCGGACAACGGTGGCGCTCTCGCGGTGAGCAAAGGAAACGGCGGTGTCTGGATTCTGAATGCCGCCAACACCTTCACCGGCGGCGTGACTGCCATTGACGGTTTCCTCGGCATTGGCCCCGGCTGGAGCACCATCTCCGCCACCAGCGCCAATCCGCTGGGCATGAGCGCCGGCACTCTGCTGACCTTGGGGGCCACTGGCGGGATGTTCACGCTGACTGCGGGCGGCACCACCATCGCCAGCACCGTTTCGCTCACCGGCACTTCCGGCATCAATTTCACCTTCAACGGTCTGAACTCCATTGCCTTCACCGGCACGACCATCATCAACCTGGGCGCAGCAGGCTCCATCTTCAACAACATTGCCCCCAGTGGCACTCTCACCTTCGGCGGTCCCTTCAGCGTCACCGCCAGTGCGGCGCTGACCATCGGCGGTACGGGGAGCACCATCTTCAATGCAGGACTGCCTTCCAACTATACCTCACTGCTGACTTTCAACACCCTCGGCAACGTCACTCTGAACGCTAGCAACGCGCACACCGGCGGGGTGAGCTTGACACAGGGCAACGTCGTCGTGAACGCCAAGAATCCCTTCGGCACCGCAGCGGGCGCCTTCACCTTTACCGGAGGCACACTCAGCGCCGGATCTCTGGCGCTGACGGGAGCCAATGCCATCGTCAATCCAATGACCATCGCCTCTTCGGTGGCGGTGCTCTCCGGGAGCAATTCCATTGAGTTTGCCGGTGTCGTGGCTCTGGGAGCCAGCCGTGTGCTGACCAACAACATTGCCAGCGGTTCCTCCTTGATTCTGTCCGGCGGAATCACCAACACCGTCGCCTCCACACTGACCATCGCCGGTTCTGGCAATGCACTGATCAGCGGGGTTTATAACGCAGGCACGGGAGCCAACGCTCTCGCCTATTCGGGCACCGGCACGCTGACGCTGACCGCGACCAATCTCTACACCGGCGCGACTACGCTGAACGGCGGCACGACAGTCATCAGCGGGGCGGCCGGAGCCCTGAGCGCCACCTCCGCCATCACCGTGAATCCTTCCGCGACACTCACGCTGGACAACAGCGGATCCGCTCTGACCAACCGCCTGGCCAACCGTGCGCTGACGCTCGCCGGTGGCACGCTCAACTTCATCGGCAACAGCGCAGGATCCATCGAAGGTACGACAGGCACAACCGCGGGCATCTTGACCATGGGGGCCAGCGGCCAGAGCGCCATCAACATCACCAGCAACGGCGGCACGACCAAGCTGAACTTCTCCTCATTGACCGCCAGCGCCGGCAGCACGCTGGACGTCACTTCCAATGTGGCTCTCGGCACTGCCACCAATCAGGTGAACTTTGGCAGCTTGTTGAATACAAGCGCGGCCGCCGTGACAGGGACCACGCTCACCTTTGCCTCGACCACCGGCCTTGTCACTGGTCAGGCCGTGACGGGTGTCGGCATCTTGAACGGCACTACGATTGCAAG
Organism: Prosthecobacter sp.; assembly: GCF_049294395.1. Taxonomy (GTDB): domain Bacteria; phylum Verrucomicrobiota; class Verrucomicrobiia; order Verrucomicrobiales; family Verrucomicrobiaceae; genus Prosthecobacter. Next base: position 21,564 of record NZ_JBAQCR010000301.1, on the reverse strand, counting down.
CCTTACCAGCACCACGGTCACGCTGAACCAGGCCGTGGCCGCCTCTGGCGTGGCCTCCGGCAGCGCGATCACTTTTGGTGTGCCTTCCTATGGAGCGATCACCACTTCCGCCAATTCACTGCTTCCGCGTATCACCATCGGCGGCACCTCCTGGGCCGCCATGGGCGCCAGTGGTCTCACCACCTTTACGAACTACAGCACGCCTACAGATGTCACCCTCGCCAGCCTCATCGCCACACCGACGGTCACGCTGCAGGTATCTGGCACCACCACCAATGCGCTCTACTCCGCCGGGGGGGCTCCGGGTGGACGCGTCCTCAATGCGCTCTCCATCAATGGCAGCGGCCTCACCGTTGGGGTGGGCAACGATGCGGCGACAGGTCTGGCCAGCGATCTCTCACTCACCCTGAGCAGCGGTGGCATTTTGGTGAACGGCGGCACGAACACGCTGAACGCCACACGCATCGTGCTCGCGCCGGTGAACGTCACCACCACCGTCAATCCCAGCACGACGGGTGGAGAGGCCATCATTCAAGTTGCCAGCGGCGCCACCTTGAATCTTGGCGGCACTCTCGTCGGCACTCTGATGACCAATCAAAATCTGGCAGGCACCAATTTCTTTCAGAACAGCGCGAGCCCCGTGGCCAGCGTGGCCACGGGTGGCCTGACCAAAGGACTCAGCGGGAACCTCAACATCACCGCCCGGCAGTTCTACACCGGGGCCACGATCCTCAACGGCGGCACCACGAAGCTCTCAGCCGGGAACAACACCTTGTTCGACAACGGCGGCGCACTGACGGTGAACTACGGAGCCACGCTCGATCTGAACGGCACAGTCCAATACGTTGGCAACTTCACCAGCAATGGCGGTGCGGTTCCAGGTGCCGGCGGTACAGTCACCAGCAGCAACGGTTCCGCCCTGCTGGTCACAAACGCCACCACCAGCATCTGGGCAGGCAGCATCACCGGCAGCGTGGCCAATGCCATCACCTTTGCCCGTGTCAACGGCGGCACGACCACGATGCTCTCGGCCAACAACTACTACGGTGCCACGATCATTCTCGGCGGCGGACTCACGCTCCAGGACAACGCCACGCTTGCGAACACATCTTCCATCACGTTGAACTATGCGAACCTCAGCCTGAACAACAACACCGGCCTGTTCATCAACAACAATGACCGCGTCAACGATGCCGCGTCGATCTTCATGAATGGTGGCAACCTCTTTCTCACCGGACGTGCCAACACCTACACTGCAGAGAGTCTGGGGGCGCTCACGGCGGCTTCTGGCGTCAACAACATCACCGTGGCGGTCGGTGGCACGGGGGTCTATACGAATGCGGATTTGGGTTTCGCCAGCATTACGCGCACTTCGAATGCCATCTTGAACTTCATCGGCACCACGCTGGGGGCGGATGGCTCGAACCCGCGCATCCTCGTCACCGACAGCGCCAGTCTCGGTTACAGCACCGCCACCGGCGTCATCGGTGCCTGGGCCATTGCCAATTCGGACACCTGGGCCGGCTACAATCCATCCATGGGCATCGGTGCGGTCGGGACCGTCGGCTATCAGGGCTACGCTGGTGGCTACATGTCCGGCGGCACCGTCACCACCACCACGGCGGTGGCCGGGGCCAATGTGCTGAACACCTACTCCGGCGGCACGCTCAATGGCTTTGGCGCGGGCAATGTGACCAACATTCTGAACGGCATCGCCGGCATCAATCAAGTGATCACCCTGCCTTCAGGCGGGGCCACCACGGACTACCTGCGCTTTGCCGGTGCCACTGAGAATGACCTGGCCTTCACCAGTGCGGACGATGTGCTCAACATCATCAAGGGGGGGCTCCTTCACAGCAACAGCGGCGTGGGCTCCACCATGATCGGCACGCCCGCCACCCGCGGCTTCCTGACCACCGGTGGCACGGACACCTCGGGCATCACCGAGCTCGTGGTATACAATACCAACAATGCGGTCACCGGTACGGGCGTTGCGGGAACCGGCACCGTGCTCAACAGCAATGTGGTCACCGTCGCTTCGACCACCGGCCTCTTTGCGGGCATGGCGCTCAGCGGCACGGGCATTCCCAACGGCTCTTACATCACCCAGGTGCTGAATGGCAACCAGTTGTCCATCAACTACAATGCCCTCTCCACCAGCGGCGGGCAGACCCTGACCTTTGTCTCCGACATGGTGATCAATTCCATCATTCAGGACAACGGCTTCGGGAGTGTGACGCGCCTGAACAAGGCGGGCACGGGCACCCTCACGCTCACTGCTGCAAACACTTACACCGGCGGCACAATCATCAATCAGGGCACCGTAAACCTCGCGGCCGCCACAGCAGGAACCATCGTGATTCCCGGGGGAGGACTCACGCTCGTGGGCAGCACCACCGGCGTCGCCGCCACCACGCTGAACGTTGGTGTCAGTGCTTCCGGCGGTAGTGCGGTCGGCATCGGCGGCCAGATCGATTCCAGCAACACGCTGACCATCATCGGCAGGTCCACGGTGAATCTGGCCGGCACGCAGACGCTGAACAGCCTCGTGTTCAACAACAACGGCGGTGAAGCCGCTCCCACCGTGACCACGGCCGCCACCATCCCCATCAGCGTGCTCAATCTGTCCAGCTCCGCTCCCATCACGGCGAGTTCGAGCAATCCCGCCACAGTGTCCATCATCAGTGTCGCATCCCTTGGTCTGGCTGCGGGCAACAACACCATCACGGTGAACCCCGTTCAGATTGCTGGCAGCACGATCACGCAGCTCACGGCGGCGCTCTCCATCACCTCGCCGATTGTTGGCATCGGCACCACCGGCGCGGGCGTCGGCATCACCAAGGCGGGCAACGGCCTGCTGCAATTGAGCGGTGCCAGCACCTTCGATGGCGGCGTGAACCTTTCCGCAGGCGGCATCGCCTTCGGTGGCAGTAGCATCACCGCCGGCCTGGGCGGTCCGGTGATCAGCGGCCCTCTCGGCACGGGCACCTTTACCATCGGCACCGGCACCTATCTGACTTCGACAGCAACCACCAACGTGATCTCCAACGCTCTGGTGCTGGGTGGCAATGATCTCAGCTACAAGGGGCCAAACGGTCTCACGCTCAACGGCTCCTTGACCCTCAATTCCGGCAACACCACCATCAATGTGGATGTGCCCGGCAGTTTCCTCACGCTGGGCGGTGTGATCACAGACAACGGCGGCGCGGGCGGCGGAACTTCGGGCATCATCAAGACCGGTCTCGGCACCCTGGCTTTGGCCAACAACAACAGCTTCGGTGGCTCCATCATCGTCAACGAAGGCGTCATGGTTCTTGGCGGTGCCACGGGCAATGCTCCACTGCCTCTGGCCAATGCCAATGTCACCATCACCAGCAACGGCACACTCGCACTTGAGAACAACGGCCTCAGCAACAGCGGCCTCATTGTTTATCAGGGCCTGTCCATCACCGTCAATCCGAACTCCAACTATGCGAACCTCTTCGTAAGCAATGCCTCCAGCATCGGCGTGACCGTCTCCGGCAACGGCACCGGCAACGCCATCAAAATTCCGCAGCTCACCATGAGCGGCACTCAGGTGCTGAATCTCGCCAGCGCCAATGCCTACTCGATCATCTTCCAAAACGTCACCGACACCACGGGCGCTCCTCGCTTCAACGTCGCGGCTGGCACGACCGCCTACGTCTACGGCTACACGCCGGGAAACAAGCCGATCAACATCGGTCTGGGCTCCCTGTATTTCCCCGACATCGTGACTCAGGGGACAACGACCACCGTCGCCACCAATCCCATCGAGCTTTCCAGCTACAATGGCAGCAACTACTATCCGCTGCTGATTCAGGCTCCCGCAACCGCACCATCCTCCACGCCGACGGGCTACTCAGTCGGTGGCTTGAATGCGGCCTACAGCAGCCTGGCCGCCGCGCAGGGCGCTCTCAATGTCAACGTGGCGGGCATCGGCTTCTCGGGCACTGGCACCGTGAGTCAGATCAACGACGCAGGCATGAACAACCGTGCGACCGCGACCACGGCCTCAAACACCAACGGCATCATCACGCTTCAAGGTCTGCTGATGATCAACACGGCCGGCACCTACACCTTCCGCAGCGCCTCGGATGACGCCAGCGTGCTTTACATCGACGGGCAGCTGCTCATCAGCGACCTCGGACCTCATGCCGGACTCACCGAGGCCACGGGCAACGGTCAGATCACTCTGAGCAGCGGCTACCACACCATCACTTACACCGCCTACAACGCCACCAACTCCGGCTCCTACCGTCTGCTCTACGCAGGCGCTGACACCTCCGGGAATGGCGTCGGCAATACCGTGGCAGGCTCCACCGGCGGCTTCCAGTCCATTTCCTCCAGCAATCTGTATTATGCCGCGGCAGCACCGACTTCGGCCAACAGCTACAACTTTGCGGCGATCATCAACAACAACTACACCCTCGCCGCCGGCGCTTCGGCTACTATCGACACGCTGGCTTCACCGTTGGGCGCTGTGATCGCGCCGACTTCGGGCGCGGCCATGGTCTTGAACAACAACTCGATGCTCAACATCGTCAACGGCACCAACGGCATCCACGGTGCCGGATGGGTCGGCGTGGATGGAGACATCACGATTGGAAACGGTGTGGTCATCGCCACGACCAACACCGTCAGCCAGGGCGCGGGCACGCTCAATTTGATCGGCACCATCACTCATGCCGGCGGAGGCGCGGCCAATGCCATGTTCAAGGCTGGCACCGGCACATTGATCCTCGGTGGCAGCAACACCGGCTTTACCGGTGACCTCGTCATTCAGTCCGGCTTTGTTCAGCTCAACAACGCCGCAGCCCTGAGCACGGGAACCACGGCCAGCCTCGGTGGCACGCTCATTCGCAACGTCAACACCGCCACGACCTCCATGCCAGCCGTCGCCAGCGGTTCCACCACGCTCACGCTGGCAGGCGCAGACACCGCCAGCAATCTCTCCCTGCAGGTCGGCATGACCGTTTCCGGCGCAGGCATTCCCGTCGGCACCTACATCACCGCCATCAGCGGAACCACGGTGACCCTGTCCCAGGCCGCGACCACGAGCGCCTCCGGCACCTATTACTTCAATGCCTCAGGCATGCTCGATCTCAATGGCCAGAGCGCAGTGGCTGGCAATGTGACCATCAATGGCGCGGGTGCTCTCATCCCCTCGGCTTCCGCGACACCGACGGCCATTCTCGCCGCTGGCTCCAGCGGCGCGCTGTGGAACAGCAGCCTCACCGCCGCGAGCTTGAGTGGTACTCTCACCCTGGGCTCCAGCTCCACGGTCGGTGGCAATGGGGACCTCACGCTGAACTCCATCGTGGGAGGGAGCGGCAGAACCCTGACCAAACAGGGCACGAACACCCTGACTCTCAATGCCGGTAATGGATCCCAAGTTTTCAACACCAGCATCGCACTCGGCACGCTCAAGCTTGGCAATGCCGGAGCCCTCGGCGCTGCATCCAACACGCTCACCATAGCCAGCGGTGCCGTCCTCGACTTGAACGGCATCGCAGTGGCCAATGCCAACGCACTGACCATCACCGGCGTCGGCTACGGCGGCAGCGGCACGATCACAGGCTCTGGCACCGTCAGCTCTCTCGGCGCATTGATCAATACCTCCACCACGGCGGCCAGCTATGCAGGCATTGTCACACTGGGGGCCGCCACCAGCATCGGCACGAACTACATCAACTCGACCAGCGGCCTCGGCAGCACCACCTTTGGCGATCTCACGCTGGGCTCGCAGGTGACTGGCAGCGCCGTCCTGACGAAGGTGGGCGCGAACACGCTGAAGCTCACCGGCGTCACCGCCGCCTCCACCTTGACGGGGCTCACCGTGGCCATGGGCAAAGTGGTGATCTCCGGCACATCGACAACGGTTCTGGGAACAGCCACCACGGCCATCAGCATCAACGGCGGTCCGGTGTCCGGCCTCACCCCCTCTAACACGCTGCAGCTCGACTACGCCGGACTCGGCGCCACATCGGTGAACCGCCTCAATGCCCACGCCATCACCATGAACGGCGGCTCGCTGCTGCTCACGGCCAACACCGGCAACATCACGGCGCAGAATGAATCCCTGGGGGCCAACAGCCTGACCATTGCCGGCGGCTTCAATCTGATCACGCTGGATGTGAATGGCACCTCCACCCTGGCGCTTTCCACCACCGGCACGGGCACCATCACCCGTGCGGCCAACACGGGCACTGTGCTCGTTCGCGGTGCCGGTCTGGGCACCGCCACTCTTCTCACGCCGGGCAAGACCAACGTGGTGCTCGCCACCGCGCCCACGGCCATCGGTCAGGCGGGAGCGGCCGGCGCAAAGAATGCCGCTATTCTTCCCTGGATGATCGTGGATGACACGGGTAGCGGCGGCTCGGGCGTCAGCTTCGCCTTCAATGGATCGAATGGAATCCGTGCGCTGGCCTCGACCGAAATGGACACCACCTTCACCGCCTCCAATAACATCCTGCTCAACACGACGACGGCGCTCACCGCTGGCGCCGCCATCGCGGCTTACGCGGGCACGACAGCAACCGCCTACACCTCGACGGTGATCAATTCACTGACCTTCAGCACTGCGGTGAATCCGACACTGACGATCAATGCAGGCCGCAATATCGGACTCGATAGCGGGGGCATCCTTGCCACGGTGAGTGCCACGATTGGAACTGTGGGAGGCGGTTCCATCAATGGGGCCGGCGCTGCCGTCCGTGAAATGCTCATCTACACCGCAGGCAGCACCACCGTGCTGACCATCAATGCCGCTGTGGGCGGTATCATCGTTCCTTCGCCCAGCGGCCTGACCAAGAGCGGCAATGGAACCCTGATCCTGGGCGCGGCGCAGAACAACTACACCGGTCAGACTCGCATCAATCTGGGCACGCTGAAACTCGCCGCTCCGTCCGCGACTACGAACAGCCTCTTCTACCTTGCCACCACCGGCCCGACGATTTCCTCGCTCATTTCCACGCTGAATGCCAGCGCACTCACCGTGAACGCTGGCGGCACGCTGGACCTGAACGGCAACACCCAGACCACCGGCAACTTCACCAGCGTGGGCGTGCTGCCCGGCGCAGGCGGGATCGTGACGAACTCCTCCACCACGGCCTCCACCCTCACTGTCGCCAGCAGCGTCGCATCTGATTGGGCGGGGCAGATCACCGGAGACGCCACGCACATCATCAACTTCGTCAAGACCGGTGCCTTCACGCTCTCCATGCGTGACAACAACAGCTACGCAGGCAGCACCACGATCCAAGGCAATGTGGTATCCTTGATTGATCAAGGCAGGCTCTCGGGCACCAGCGGCGTCTCCATCCGCAATGCGGTCCTGCAGTGGAACGACACCGGCATCCAGGCCATGAGCAACCGCCTCGCCTCAGACGTGCCTCTCACCCTCGATGGCGGCGCCTTCCAGTTCATCAGCCGCAGCGGTACAGCGGGCTCTGCTTCCTTTGGAAATCTCACTTTGAACGGCGGGGCAAATGAACTGCGGCTGGATGTGGGTGCCAGCGCCGGGGCAGGGACGGGCATCGGCACGGCCACCTTGAACATCACCGGCAGCTTCTCACGCAGCCTCGGAGCCACGCTGAACTTCTATGCCGGCACCGGCACCATGGGGGACAATCCTTCCATTCTTATCACCAACGCACCCACTTTGACCAATGGCATCATCGGCGGCTGGGCCACCGTCATCGGGCTGGATTCCACCGTGGCCAGCACCACGGCCAATGCTGAGTTTGCCACCTACGATCCCGTCGCCGGCGTGCGCGGGCTCACCGCTGCCATGCAGACCACCAGCTTCGCCACCTCCACCAGCACCAGCAATCTGCGCTTTGGAGATACGGCCATCACCGTGCCGCTCGGCGGCGCCATCGTGAACACACTGACCTGGAACGGACTCAGCACCACGCGCGCTCTTTCCTTCGCCGCTGGCACCGACACGCTGACGCTCACCAGCGGCGGCCTGCTCGTCGGCACCAACAACGCTGCGACGTCGATCGGCAGCACGAGCGTTCGCGGCCAGCTCACCGCAGGCTCCGATCAGTCAGAACTCTTCCTGCATGTGGGAGCCAACGTTCTCACGGTGAACTCCGCCATCATCGACAACGGCGTGAGCGGCGGTTTGAACCTCGTCATGGATGGCATGAGCCAGAGCACCAGCACACCCACGCTGACACTCGCCGGAGCCAACACCTATCTGGGCACCGCTTATGTGAACGCCATGGTGGTGAACTTGAACAACCTCACTGGCGCGGGAAATGCCATCACCGGCAATCTGATCATCAGTGGTGGCAACAACAACGCCACGGACTCCATGCCCATTGCCAACGCCGCAGTCGTCAATCTGTCCTCGCAGCAGATCGCCGACACCGCCACCGTGACCGTGCGCGGAGGCGCGCAGTGGACGCTCAACGGCTTCAATGAAACCATCGGCAATCTGGTCTTCAACAGCCAGGGCGGTGGCACCGCAGGGAATGGCCCGATCGTTCTCACCGGCGCAGGCACTCTGACTCTCACGGGCGGCATCACTTCCACCAGCCTCGATGATGTGCGCGCGGTTCCTGCCCTGCTCGGTCTGCTCAGCCTCGCCAGCAGCACCACCGTCACCGTGGATCCCGTCACCAATGCCGCCGTGAACGGCAACAACCAGCTCGGCCTCACGATCAACAGCAACATCCTCTCCAGCGGCACGATCCTCAAAGCCGGCACCGGAGCACTCCAGTTTGGCGGTGTCAGTTATGTCACGAACACCTTCGGCTTCACCGACGGCTCCAGCGGTGTGATCGTCCTTGGCGCAAACTCCAACTATGGCAGCACCACGATCAATCTCGGCTACAGCGGCAACGTCCTCGACATGCGCGGCCAGACTAACCTGCAGGTCGGCACCATCACCGGCGTCGCCGGATCCATCATCAAGAACTTCAGCGTGGCCACCGCAGGCACGCTGGTCACTGGTGACAGCACCGGCGGCACGTTCGCGGGAACGTTCAACAGCGACTACTTCACCACCGGCTCCACAGGTGGTGTGCTCAATGTGACCAAGATCGGCTCCGGCAACTGGGTGCTCACCGGCGACAGCAGCGCAGGCATCAGCGGCACTTTGCTGGTGAATGCCGGCACAGTCACGGTCAACGGCACCACCGGCAAGCTCGGCTTCGCCGTTGAAACTCTCTCGCAGGGCGGCGTGCTCACGCTGGACAACAGCGGCGCGGTCGCCAACGCAATCAGCAACCGCCTCGGTGGCGCAGTGGCGATCTCCGGCACCACCCGCATCCTGAATTTCCAGGGCGGCACGCTCAACTACTTGGGCAACAACAACGCGTCGCTCACCGAAACTCTCGGCACCATGACCCTCGTGGCAGGTCAGAGCCTCTTCAATCTCACGCCAAGCACGGGCGCCTATGGCACGACGGTGAACATCACGACCGTCACCGCCCAGAGCGCCACCAATACCGGCACGCTCGTTATTTCCACCACGGGCATCCTCGGCGGTGCTGCAGCCGGCACGGGCCGCGTCAATGTCTTCGCCACCACGCCTACTTTGGTGGGCAACATTCGTCCCGACATCATTGGCTCGGACAGCACCGGCACCGGCCTCGTCACTTCGGACACCAACGGCTTCCGTCTCCTCACCACAGCGGACACCGCGCTCGGTTACTTCGCGCCCACCGGCAGCTACCTCGGCACGGCCGCTCCAGGAGCCATCACCGCCCTGGGCGGCACGGTCTCCAATGCCGCCGCCGGATCGAATGTCTTTGCCACTTCGCAAAATCTCAATCTCTACACATCGACCACCATCAACTCGCTGACCCTGAACAGCGGTGGTGGCGTGACCTCGACGGGTGGTGGCATCGCCGTGAACTACGCCACCAGTCTTGCCACCGGCACCATGCTCTTCAATGCCTCAGGCACGCTCAATACGCTGACACTGACCAGCGGGGCCATCGTTTCCAAAACGGGCAACGTCGGCTTCACCGGCGGTGCGCTCACTCAGGGCTCGGCTGGTCTCATCTTCCACACGCTGGACACACTCAATGTGAACTCCTACCTCGTTGGCAGCGGAGCGCTGGTGAAGGCAGACAGCGGCATCCTCAATCTGCAAAAATCCAGCCTTATCACTGGCGCAACGTTTGTGAATGCCGGTGAGCTCGATCTCACCAGCGGTGCCAACACCCTCCTCGTCATCCCGACCTCCACCATCGCCACGACAGCCGCACTCAACCTTAACGGCGGCACCGTGGATCTCAATGGCTTCAACCAGGCCATTGCTTCCCTGACACAGACCAACGGCAACACCCTTCCCGGAGGTGCTGGCACAGTGACCAACTCGGGCACGACAGCCACGCTTTACACCATTCCCAGCACGGCGACGACGACCTTCCTCGGCACGATTGCCGGAAACATCACCCTCGACAAATCGGGCGCGAACAATCTGGTGCTGACCAATGCGGACGGTCGCAACGCCAACATGACCACCAACATCCGCGGCGGCACGCTGACCCTGAAGGACAGCGGCACGGTCACCAATGGCGGTGCCTTCAACGTTTATAACTCCACGCTGACCTTGGACAACGCCGGCTTCTCTGCGCTGTCTTCGCGCACAGGTTCCTCCGTCATCAATCTGAACGGTGGCACGCTGACGTTTGCATCGAAGCAGGGCACGGATGCCATGAGCATTGCCGGCGCTCTCAATCTGGTCTCCGGTGGCAGCATCATCACCGCGAATCTTTTTGGTGCCAGCGCCACCGGCACTGGGTCTGCGGTTTGGACGCTCGCCAGCCTCAATCAAAGCGGCACCGCGACTGTCAACTTCACCGTGGGCGGTGGTACGCTCGGGGCTTCCGTCCTCGGCATGAATGGTCTCTCGCCCGCCTCGGCGTCGTCCAATTCCCAGATCATCCTCACTTCTGCACCGACTCTGGTGAATGGCATCATCGGCGGCTGGGCGGTCGTGGGCGGCGCAGACTTCGCCACCTATCGTTCCACCGTTGATCCTGTGACCGGAGCCATGGGCGTGGGAGCTCTGGGCCTCTCGCTCAATGGCACCAATCCGTTTGGCGCTTACTCCGCCAGTGCGCTCACCGCTGGTGTGGCCACCGACAACATCAGCATCGCTGCGAGCGCCGCCAACGTCACCAGCCGTACGATCAATTCTCTGCGCATCTCCGCCGTCTCCACCGTGACGCAGAGCACTCTGGGGGATGCGCTCGACATCGCTTCCGGCGGTCTTCTCACCAACGGCGCTGCCAGCGTCATCGCCGGTGGGCGTCTCACCGCCGGAGCCCCCACCAACACGACCTCCACGCTTTACAATTACGCCAACAACACGGCCACCATCAACAGCGCCATCACCAACTACAGCAACAGCAACCTGCTCACGCTCGTGAAGTCCGGTGCCAGCACCACGACGCTCAATGTTCTGCCCACGGTGTGGACGACCGCAACCACCACCGGTTCGAACATCGTGACGGTGACAGGCACCGCCGGTCTGGCAATCGGGCAGGTGGTCAGTGCCGGTGTGGGGCAGACCGCAAGCGCGGTGATCATCGGCATCACGGATGCCACGCGCTATACCCTCAGTGCCAATGTCGTCACAGGTACCACCACCGCCGCTGGCACGCAGTTCTCTCTGCCCACCTCGCAGGTGCTGACGATTTCAAACAGTAGTTTCACCAGCAACACCATCACGGTACCTGCCGGCAGCGTCATCTATCCCGGCATGAACGTGAGCCTCGCAGCCGCCGCTGCCGGTGGTGGTGCGCTCACCGCCACCACGGTGGCCAGCGTCTCCGGAAACACCGTGACGCTGAATGGTTCCTTCACGACATTGCCCACCAGCGCGGCCACGGTGCTGTTTGGTGCCATCGCTGCGGCAACCCCCACCAGCACACTTGCCAGCACCACCGCCGGTAGCAGTGTCGTGACGCTTTCCAGCTCCACCAGTGGTTTGTACATCGGCGAGGTCATCTCCGGCAATGCAAACATTCCCGTCGGCGCAACGATCACTTCCATCACCAGTCCGACGACGTTCACGATCTCTGCCCCCGCCACCGGTTCCGGCAGCAGTGTGGCCACCACCATCACCACCACGGGCTCGGCTCCGGTGGCGCAGTCACTCACCGCGAGCACGGTTAATGGCAGCAACACCATCACTGTTCTAGGCACGCCAACCTTGTTCATCGGTCAGCCGGTGCAGGGGAATGGCATCCCTCAGGGAGCCACGGTCACCGGCATCGTTCAGGGCGCGGGCGTCACCATGGTCACCCTCTCCCAGAATGCCACAGCCACCGGTGCTGCGAATGAGTACTTCGGTCTGCAGCCCGTGGGCCTCACGGTAGCGGGAGCCACGCTCGCTTCCAGCGCCACGGTCACCGTGGCCAGCACTGCCGGTCTCGTTCCAGGGCAAAGCATCAGTGGCGCGGGCATCCCCATCGGGGCCACAGTCAGCAGCATCACCGACAGCACGCACTTTGTGCTCTCCGTTCCTGCGCTCATGACCGTCACCTCCGCGCCGTTCACCATTGGTGCCGCGCTCAATCCCTCCAGCGGCAGCATCACCGGAGTGCAGGCCAGCACCACGGCAGGCTCTGCCATCGTCACGGTGGCCAGCACCAGTGGTCTCTATGTCGGCATGCCGGTCACTGGCAATCCCAGCATTCCAGCCGGTTCATTCATCACCGCCATCACCAGCGCCACCACCTTCACCATCACCACGGGCGTGGGCGTCACTGCGGGGACCAACGTGGCCACCACCATCGGTGCGCCTGCTGTGGGCGGTTATTCCAATTCCTACTCCGGCCCGACCATCGTGAATCAAGGCGCGGGCTCGCTGACCTTGAGCGGCACTCTGGGCAGCGTCCAGGTGCCAGGAGATTTGATCCTCAACAACGGCAACGTCACGGAAACTCTCAACGGTCAGATCGCCTCCAGCAGCAATATCACCTTCAATGGCAACGGCGGCCTGCTGACCCTCGTCGGCACCAACACCTTCGCCTCCCTGACCTTCAACGGCACCGGCGGCACGCAGATCGCTACGAACATCACGGGCGGTACTTTTGTTCTCAGCGGCACAACGAATGCCATCACAGCCGTGAACGACAACTACGGCGGCACGCCCACTCTCTCAAACGCCACCATCTGGGAGCTCGCGGCCCTGAACCGCACCATCACCACCTCCGGTCTCTCGCCGATCAATCTGATTTTGAACAACGTCATTCAGAACCTCATCGGCGGCACCAGCACGGCGGCAGGCATCATCAAGGCGGGCTCAGGTTCGCTCGTGCTCGGCGGTGCCAGCACCTTCAATGGCGGCGTGCAGCTTAATGAGGGCACGCTCATCCTTGGCGCCAGCAGTTCGCTGACGGCGGCGGGTGTTCCGCTCATTCAGAGCAGCACCGGTCCGCTGGGCATCGGCACGCTGACGATCGCCGGTGGGACCACCCTGCAGTCCGGAGCCGCCATTCAGACCGTTTCCAACAACGTGACGGTCAATGGTGACTTCACCTTCGGCGGTATGGTGGCCGCCAATGGCGTGATCCTCAATGGTGCTGTCAATCTGGGCAGCACCACGCGCACCATCACTGTCAACAGCCCGCAGACCACCTCCACGCTTGGCGGCGCGATTTCCGGTTCTGCCGGACTAAGCAAGGCGGGCAACGGCATTTTGAAACTCAGCAGCGGTGGCAACAATTACACCGGCACGACAACAGTCAGCGGCGGTCTGCTCCAGATGGGTGTGGCCAATGCGCTTCCTCTCACCGGCGCTGTGTCTGTGGGTTCAGGCGGCGTCTTTGACATCGCCAGTGTGGCCACCACCATCGGCTCTCTCACGGGCTCTGGCCTTGTCACCGCCTCGGGCACGGCGACCCTCACCGTGGGCAATGGAGCGAGTGGCAGCTATCAGTTTGATGGCATCCTGGCGCAGGGCACTTCACTCGGACTCACCAAGATCGGCAACGGCACGCTGACTCTGACCAATCTGAACACCGCCACCGGCAGCATGACCGTTTATCAGGGCGGAGTGACGCTCAATGGCGCCTTCGGCATGATCTCCTTTGCAAACACCGTGGCCTCCACCGGTACGCTGACCCTTGACAACACCTTGAGCAATCTGGCCAATCGTCTCGGTGGCAAGGCGCTGACCATTCAGGGCGGCACGGTGATTCTGAACGGCACCAACGTGGCCAGCACCAACACGGCTGAAACCATCGCCACTCTGACCGTCTCCAATGGCGGCGGCATTCTGACACTCAACGGCGGCACAGGCGGAAACACCAGCTTCGCCGCCACCGCGCTGACAGCAGAAGCCCTGACCAGCGGCGGCAGCCTGCTCATCCGCGGCCTGTCCACCACCACAGGAACTGGCCTGGCAAACATGACCACGGCCAGCGCCTTCAGTGCCACGGCCGGCGCGGCCATCACGGGTGTGACTCAAGGCGGCGGCGCCAATGGAACCACCACCATGACCATCCGCGCGGACATCATCGCTGACGCTTCCGCCACCGGCACGGGCACCGGCTTCCTCGTGAAAGACACGGGCACAGGCACCTACCTGCGCGCCATGGCCACCAGTGAACTGGCCTCCACGCTCACCAGCAGCCTGACCACCAACTTCGGCAACTTCAGCGCCACACAGACCTACAACTCTGCGACCTCGCTCAACAGCCTCACCTTGAACACCGCCTTTGGCATCACCTCCACCGGCGGTGGCCAGGTGGCCCAGGGCTCGGTTATTCAAAACTACACCAACACCGGCCTGCTCAGTTTGCTGACCCTCAACACTGGCGGCATCCTCGATACCTACGACGGCACCAGCACGATCAACGCTGGTTCCATCAACACCTCTGGAAACGTGCAGTTCCAAATTCACGTCACCGGCACCTCGGTGCTCAACATGAATGCCTTCCTGCTCGGCACCACCGGCGGTCTGGTCAAGGCGGATGGCGGCACGCTGAATCTGAACAACGCCGCCTACTACGCCGGACCCACGACGATCAACGGTGGTGTGCTCAAGCTCAACAGCGGCTTCGCCAACACCCTTCTCGTCGCGCCCACGGCCACCGTGGCCACGCTGCAGAATCTCTTCGTCAATGCCGGCACGCTGGATCTCAATGGCAATGATCAGGCCGTGGCCAATCTGAGCAACAACAACACTGCTGGCGGCAGCGGTGGCTCAATCATCAGCGCGACCACGGCCAACCTCTTCACCTCCTCTGGCACTGCCACCACCTTTGGCGGTGTGATCGGCGGCGGCGCGGACAACAACGCCATCAATCTCTACAAGGCGGGCACTGGTTCCCTCACGCTCACCAGCGCAAACACCTACACCGGCACGACCAATGTACAGGGCGGCTCCCTTGTGCTGCAGGACAGCGGCACACTCGCCAGCACTGCCTTCACCGTCAGCGGCGCCACGCTCTCTCTCGTGAACAGCGGCCTCTCTGCCAGCAATAATCGCATCTCGAACACGGCGGCGATCACCCTGAACTCCGGCACCATCAACCTCACCGGAGCCAATCAATCATCCACCGCTGAAACCATCGGCACCGGCACAGGCGTGGCGCTCAATCAGGGCCTCAACACGATCACCGTCACCGCTCCTCTGGCCGCCACCAACAACACTGCGGCGCTGACTATCGACAACCTCACGCGCACCATCGGCACCGGCGCCGTTGCCGTGTTCAGTGGCACGACTCTTGGCCAGACCCTGCCCGGCAGCGCGCAGATCTTTGTGAACAGCCTCAATGGCAGCACGCTCGCCAGCGGCCTGCTCGGTGGCTGGGCCACGGTCGGCGCGACAGCCGCGACCAATGACAACTGGGCCACCAACGTCACCGCGCAGACGCTGACCGGAAACGTCGCAACGACCTTCAACAGCAACACCGTGACCCTCACCTCGGGGAACACCACCAACATGATCATCGGCCAGCAGATCACCGGCACGGCGATCCCCGTCGGCTCCTACATCACGGGCATCAGCAGCGCGACGGTGTTCACGATCTCGCAGAACGCCTCCGCGACCACCGCCACCGGCAATGCCACGCTCACCGCCGCAGGCATCTCCGCCCTGAACGCTGCGGCCTACACGGTCATCAGCACCACCGGCGCGCAAACTGCCACCACCGCCAGCGGCAACTACCAGTTCAGCGGAATCACCGCTGCGATCAACCTCGCCGCAGGTGGCAATACGGTGAACTCCCTGCAACTGACCGGGGCCGCCGCCGGAGCGCAGATTCTCGATCTGGGAGCCGGCAAACTGACCATCACTTCTGGTGGCATCATGCGCACCAGCGTCGGCACCACCGGAACAACAACCCTGCAAAACGGAACTCTCACCGCAGGCTCCGGCAACGGCACCGCAGCGGAGCTGGACATCTATGCCAACAACACCGGTCTCATGACGCTTGCCTCCAATCTTGTCATCGCCGACAACGGAACCTACAGCGCAGGCGTCAGCGGAAACATGGTCACCCTTGTCAAATCCGGCACGGCGGGTCTCACCATCACCAGCGCCAGCAACAACACCTACACCGGCGGCACGGTGGTCAATGCCGGCACGCTGACCCTCAGCAACGCCAGCGCGAATGGCACCAGCAACGTTTCGATTTCCGCCGGTGCGGGCACGAACGGCAGCTCCACCCTCACGGGTTACAGCCTGGTCATCAACAACGGCGCAACGGTCACGGAAACGATCGCCAATCAGATCGCCCAGAGCGCCAGCGTGCTGATCAATGGCGGCGGCACGCTGACGATGTTCGGCACCAACACGCTCGCCAGCCTGACCTTCAATGGCAACGGCGGCACGGTCACACCGACGGTCGCCACGGCCACGCTGCTCAATCTCAGCGCCGCCAACGCCATCACCGTGACCAATGACAATCTCGCCAGCACACCGACCATCAGCGGCACGGGTTTGACGCTGACGAATGCGGCTCCCGTCATCACCGTGAATGGCCTCTCTCCCGAAGGCCTCATCATCTCCGCACCGCTCACCACCACGGGCGGTGGCACGATCAAAAAGCGCGGCACGGGCTCGCTCGTCCTCAGCGGCGCCACCGCCAATGTCTTGACCGGCGGCCTGAACATTGAGCAGGGCACGGTCATCTTCGACAACACCGCAGCCACCACACCTTACGGCTCAGGCGTCATCACCATCGGCTCCGGTACCACCATCCTGGCCGGGACTGCCGCGCGCAGCATTGGCAATGCCACCAGCGTCGTCGGAGACTTTACCTTCGGCGGCACGACCACCACGAACAATCTGACGCTCGTCAACACCATGACCCTCGCTGCCGGTGCTCACACCATCACCGTCACCAGCCCGCAGGTCACCGCCACCATCAGCGGTCAGATCACCGGCGGCACAAACCTGACCAAGGCAGGCGCGGGTTTCTTGATCCTCAGCAGCACCAGCGGCTCCAACAACTACGGCGGCTCCACCACCGTCTCCGGCGGTATGCTGCAGCTGGGAGGCACGGGTGGTGTCATTCCAGATGCCTCGGCCCTCATCGTGGCCGCAGGCGCTGCGTTCGATCTCAATGGCAAGGCTGAAACCCTCGGCTCGCTCGCCGGAGACACCGCCACCACCGGCGGCATGATCACCAACTCCGTCGTCGGCACCTCGGCCACGCTGACCATCGGCGCAGACAACACCAGCACGACCTACGCAGGCATCCTCACCGACACCAAGGGCGGCACGAATGTCACCGGCAATCTGCTGCTGACCAAGACCGGCACCGGTCTGCAGACCCTCACCGGCGCCAATACCTACGCCGGGGCCACCACCATCGGTGGTACCGCAGGCGGCTTGCAGATTCAGAATACAAGCAGCAGCAGCACCTTCGCGACACTCGGCAATACCAGGATCACCGTCGGCTCCGGTGTCTCACTCATGGCCACCGTGGCCAGCGGCGCTCCTACCACGGTCATCAATATCGGCAGCACCACCATCAATACCGAAGGTGCCAGCCTGGTCCTGAGCGCAGGATCCACACTCGACATGCGTGACAGTGCACTCGGCACTTTCAACATCCTCGAAGGTTCCACCTTCGCGCTGACCGGCCTGACGGCGGCCGCCACCTCCAACCTCTACTTTGACATCGGCAGTGTGGCCGCCGTCTCGGGCGTCTATGGCGGCGCTGACAAGATCACCGTCACCAAGAGCGCCGCCATCACCTCCGGTGCTACCATCGATCTCAACGCTGTCACTGGAGCCACGGGCATCACCACGGGCGTCATTCAGCTCATCACCGCAGGCAGCGGCTTCACCGGCACGGGCACCAACAACTTCACCCTCGCCAGTTCAACCCTCACACTCTCCGGCGCCTGGGGCAGCAAGACCTACAACCTGACACTCGAAGGCGCACAGAACACCACCACGCAGACCGCGCTGAACGTCTCCATTGTGGCTCCCACCACGGCCTACTGGTCCGGCGCTCTCGATGGCAGCTGGAGCACCAACAACGCCGGTGGCGTCACCAACTGGCGCACCGATGCCACCAGCGACGTGGACACCCAGGCCACACCGGATGCGACCACCAATGTGTTCTTCAACACCACCACTCCCGTGGCCTCCAATCTCACCACGAGCAACCTCACCTCCGCCACCTCCATCGCCAGCCTCACCTTCACCAGCTCCGCCACCGGCGCTGTGACCATCGGCAACAACGGCAACAGCGCCAACACCCTCACCATTGGCGCAGGCGGCATCACCCACAGCAGCAGCTCAGGAACCAGCACCCTCGGCATGAGCGTCATTCTCGGCGCCTCACAAACCTGGACCAACGACAGCACCAACGCCCTCGCCGTCAACGGCTCCACCATCACCGGAGAAGGCATGAACCTCACCGTGGCAGGCACCGGAGACACCACCATCGCAGCCGCATTGCAGACAGTCGGGGGCGGTGTGACCAAACAAGACTCCGGCAATCTCATCCTCACCGCGACCAATACTTACTCGGGTGACACGCAGGTCACCGGAGGCAATCTGCAGGTCGGCTCAGGTGGCATCGGTTCGGCCTCTTCCTCCGCTGTCACGGTCTCAGGCACGGGCACCACGACCACCGTCTCCGGGGTCTCAGGCACACCATTGACCACTTCCACTCTTTCGGCGAACCAGCTCGCCGCTCCCACGCTCTCCGGCACCGGGTCCGTCGGTTCGGTGACCTTGGGCAGCCTCTCGACTGTTGGCGTTCTCCGTCCGGGGGATGCAGCCGGCAGCACTCCCGGCACCCTCACCCTCACCCTCACCCTCACCGGGGCGCTCACGGTCAATTCCGGTTCGCAGATCCAGTTTGAAGTCACCTCCAGCAATCACAATGCTGTGACCCTGGACTCCGGCTGGAGCTCGGACGTGACGGCCGCCACTTACCTCGGCACGCACGCCACGGCTTTAGCTGGCACACCCGATTCCATCTACACCCAGTGGAACACCGTCAGCGGCACCTACAGCTCGCTCAGCCTCGCAGGCCAGACCGTGAGCCTCGGGGCCAGCGTCGGTGGCACTCCCACCGTCCTGATTCAGACCGCAGGAACTCCCACCATGGCCTTTGGAGACATCTTCAAGCTGATGGACTGGTCCTCCGTCGGCTCCGGCACCGCAGGCAGCATCGGCACCCCATCCGGCAGCTCCGCCTTCGACACCGCCAATGACCTGGTCCTTCCCGAGCTCACCTCCGGCCTCTTCTGGGACACCTCCGCCTTCGCCACCTACGGCATCGTCGTCATCGTCCCCGAACCCGGCCGCATGGTTCTCATGCTCTTCGGACTCACCGCCCTCTTCCTGCGCCGCCGCCGGACTCAGGCAAGATCCATCGGATGAAAAAGAAGTGCGCAGGAGTCAGCGACGAGCCACGTTATCAGACTCATGCGAAAACCTCGAGCCACCCCCGTTCTTCTCCTCACCCTGGCTTTGCTAGGCTGCGTCGTCTGGGCGGTTGAGCAGGGCAGGGAAGGCCAAGGCGGGCGTCCCACCCAGTTCGGCGTCAAGGATGGCAGTGTGCCCGAAGATCCGCGCGACACCCGTCGCGGCCAGGAGGAGGGTTACCCCACCTGGCCGGTGAGCAAAGAACTGCCCAACGACATCTTCACCTTCGCCCGCATCCGCTACAATTCGATGAGCCACGGCGGTCGCGGCTGGGGCAGGGGAAATCGCAAATGGTCCACGGACTATCCCGATTCGGACATGAACATGTCCTACCGCCTCCAGCAGCTCACCTCGCTGCAGGTCAATCCGAACGGCGCCATCGTCGACATCGATCCCGAGCAGTTCCGCCATTTCCCCTTCCTCTACATGATCGAGGTCGGCGACATCGACATCACCGATGACGAAGCCAAGACCATGCGCGAGTACATGCTCAACGGCGGCTTCATCATGGTGGACGACTTCTGGGGCACCCGCGAGTGGGACAACTTCGAAGTCGCTCTCAAGCAAATCTTCCCCGACCGCAAAATGGAGGAGATCCCCCTGGAGCACGAAATCTTCCACATGGTCTTCCCCATCAAGGTGAAGCCGCAGATCCCGCACATCCGCTTTGCCGAATACGTGATCAACCAAGGCATCACCTATGAGTTCGACAAGCCCGGCTCCGAGCACGTCCACTATCGCGGCTACTTCGATGACAAACGCCGCCTCATGATGGTCATCTGCTGGAACACCGACACCGGCGAAGGCTGGGAGCAGGAAGGCAGCGATCCCTGGTACTTCCGCGAATTTTCTGAGAAGTATGCGTACCCGCTGGGGATCAACATTATCTTCTATGCGCTGACGCATTGAGTGGGACGTGGTTTAGGCGATAAGTCCACCCGAATTTTGTCTCCGAGCAGAGTCTTTGTGTCCCTGACGCGCAGGATCTGTGGTTTTGGGCCTTGGAAAAGAGGAATTCTGTCAAGGTTTTGCACGAACCCGCTTTCCCTTTTTCGCGCCGAGCGTGATGTCCCAGCCTAGATGCGCCGAGAGCGAAGCGACTTGGGTCGCGATGTCCTCGGTCGGAAGGCCGACCTCCGCTGCCGCCTTTACAATTTGATCGCGTGGGATCGGTTTTAGGGGATCGAGATACGGCCCTGCGCCATTGTCTCCTTTCGTCGGCAGGATGCGGCCGAATTCGGAGTGCATTTTGCCTAGTATGGAGCAAGCAATGCCGCGATCCGAAATGTTCGGCGCTTCAACAGCGCGCTGGGCGAGTAGGTCGCGGGTGATCTGGTCGGGCCACTTCTCCGCCAACGCCTGTAGCGCGGCGCTCCGGGTGGCGGAGCCTTCATCCTGAACGGCGCGGTGGGCGAGTAGGTCGCGGGTGGTCTGGTCGGGCCACTTCTCTGCCAGCGCCTGTAGTGAGATGCTTCGGGTGTCGATGTATTCATCCTGAAGGGCGCGGTGGGCTAGCAGGTCGCGGGTAGTCTGGTCGGGCCACTTTTGCGCCAACGCTTTTAGCGCGGCGCTTCGGGTGGCGGAGCCTTCATCCTGAACGGCGCGGTGGGCGAGTAGGTCGCGGGTGGTCTGGTCGGGCCACTGCTCCGCCAACGCCTGTAGCGCCGCGCTTC
>NZ_JBAQCR010000300.1:0-14667 GCF_049294395.1 Prosthecobacter sp. | reverse complement strand
CTCCCGCTCAACTTCATCATGCATACCTCCTCTTCCAAATCTCACTTGTTCAGCCGCGGTTTCTCGCTGGTGGAGATGATGGCCTGTGTGTCGATCATTGGCATCATCGCCTTCATGGCGATCCCGTCCGTCACCCGCATGCGGGGTGACAGTGAGCGCAATCTGGCCATCGCGCGTGCGGAGTCGTTGAATCTGGCGCAGGCGAGCTACATCCAGGTGCGAGGCCGGACCCAGGCTGCCTTGGAATGGGCCGCAGCTTCGACGCCCGATTTGAAGTACAAACTGCTGAGCAACTACCTGAGCTTTGCAGAAAAGGACCTGGTCAGCTACCTGCCGTCCGGGTACTCGGTGGCTTTCCCCCCGACGATCACGTCCATGGTCAAGGTCACTCTCACCAGCCCGACCGGGACGATTAATTACTGACGCATTCCGGCATGACCTTCATCTCACATCGAGGAAAACGCACCACCTTCCTGCCCGACGGCAGTGAGCGCGGGTTTTCCATGTCGGAAATGGTCATGGTGATCTGCATTCTGTCAGTGCTGGCGGGCATTGCGGTGCCATCGTTCAGTCAATTTTTAGGCAGCTCCAAAGACGCACTGGCCGAGTCCCGGCAGGAGACGCTGAACCAGGCATTGTCACGTTTTGCTCAGCAGAACTACGAACTGCTGTTTGACGCCAGGAGCGGGTCCGTTTCGGATGAGATGGTCATTCTGCGCACGCTGCAATATCGTGATCCGAACAGCAACCGTGCGCAGCCGGGCTCCCCCTATATGGACCCACGGTACAATCCGGTCACCTCCAGTGACACCACTGTGCATCGTCTGCGCTGGACGGGGCGCATGTTTGAACTGCTCAAACCCGGGCAGAGCGGCACCGGCATTCTGATGAATTTCGAAGGCACGGACTTCACCACGGCATTTGTTTTTCCGCCGAACTTCCAAACGGCGGGACGCTGATCCCTGCCACGCAAAAACTCATGGCTGCCACCCTCCAGATCCCGACGAACCCGCTCGCACCAAAATCCTTTGGTGCTGCGAGTAATCCGCCAAACACGATAGTTGAGGCGAGGCAGACGGCGATCCTTGCCATTCAATCGATTGAGGGCCTGGCGCTGCAGCATGGGATGCTGCCCGTGACGCTGCTGCGTGAGAGCTGCTCGCCGGATGCGGAGCGGCTGATCCGGAAGCTGGGCCGGGTGCCGTATGTGGCGGATCCCTGGCTGCCGGTGAGCACCATCGGACCGCTGCTGGTGATGGCGCACCACAACCCACGGGCGGGCGACTTGTGGGGAGTGCCGCACTTCCTCACGATCCGGGTGCTCATCACCCAGGACCAGTATCAAAACACGCGGAAGGATCTGGTGCAGCGCTTTGGCCAGATGCCGATCTCCCAGTCCAACGCGATGGAGCAGCTGCAGCCACCGGTGTTTGCCGACCTGGGGCTGGAAGGCACCTTCCAATGGCTGTTGGAACGATATCCCTATGAGCCGGCTGAAATCACGAAGCTAAAAGGTTTCTACGAGGCGCAGAAAGGCAAGTCGGAGACGCTGGGAGTCACGCATTTCAATGTGGTGCAGCGCAACATGGGCATCGCCCTGCAGCACCTCGTCAGCGGCTGCCGAACGCTGGTGTACAGCGCCACCGAGGCTCAGCGGCAGACTTTCTTCCCGATCCCGCTGCTGGAGCGGCACAATGTCTACCCGCTCTACATCGGCAAGCAGGTCGTCTTTTTGCTGAGTGAGAGCGCTGACTGCTACGCCTTTGAGGACGAGTGGCTCTCGATGGGCAATCCGTCGGTGAAGATCGTGCCGGTGCTGGCGGATCTGGCGAGCATCCGTGAGGCGATCAACCGTGCGGGCGCGACCTTTGACCCCAGCGCGGTGGCATCGATGGAGGGGACGACGCTCTCGGTGGCGGATGATGCCAGCGTGGTGGAGATCTCTCCCGAAGACATGGCGCGGATCAATCCGCAGAATCCGAACCACGAGCCGGAGCAGCTGGTGCAGTGGGCGTTGTTCACCGCGATCCGCTGCCGCGCCTCCGACTTGCACCTGGAGAAATTTTACAGCTTCACGCGCTTCCGTGCGCGCATGGACGGCACGATGAAGACGATCATGACCGCGCCGGAGAGCCAGCTCAACCGCTACGTGGCGCTGCTGAAAAACTACGCGGGCATGAGCCAGAACCGGCAGGAGTGCCAGGACGGGCGCATGGCGCTCTCCATCGGCCGGCGCCGGGTGGATGTTCGCGTGGCTGCGGTGCCGACGCGGCGAGAGTTCCAGAAAGTCATCATGCGTTTCCTGGACAAGCAGGACGGGGTGAAGCGCCTTTCGGATTTCAATCTCTCGCAGCGCCAGATCGACATCCTGACACGCACCATGCAGCGCGACCAGGGGCTGGTGCTGGTGACGGGCCCGACCGGCTCTGGTAAAACGACCACGCTGTATGCGCTGCTCAACAGCGTGAATGATGAGAGCGTCAACATTCAGACGATCGAAGACCCGATCGAATACGAAATTGAAGGGATCAATCAGACGCAGACAAACAACGCGCGCGGACTCGACTTCGCGAACGGCCTGCGCTCCCTGCTGCGTGCCGACCCTGACATCATCCTGATCGGTGAGTCACGCGATGCGGAAACGGCGGGCGCAGCGGTGAACGCCTCTCTCACGGGACATCTGGTGCTCACCACGCTGCATGCGAATGACTCTTTGCGTGCGGTGTCACGACTGCTGTCGATGGGGGTGGAAAAATATCTGCTGGCAGATTCACTGGCCCTCAGCCAGGCGCAGCGTCTGGCGCGCCGCCTGTGCACCTACTGCAAGCAGCCGATGCAGGCCCCGCCGGACGTGCAGGATTTGATGGCCAAGCAGGCCGTCATCACCCAGCCGATCACCACACCGATCTACACCGCCCGCGGGTGTGATGAGTGCCATGGCACAGGCTATGCCGGACGCGTGGCGCTGATGGAGCTGTGCGAGGTGAACAATGAACTGCGCGACCTCGTGGAAGAGGGCGCCCCGCTGAGCGCGATGCGCGCCGCCGCCTTCAAAAATGGTTTCCGCTCGCTCTATCAAGAAGGCCTGCAGCAGGTCATCGGCGGGCACACATCTCTCGATGAAATCAAATGCCTCAGCTACACCGCCATGTAAGCGGGAGAATTTTTTTTAACCATCCAACTCTTGAACGCCATGCCCCCGACCACTCAGCTTCTGCCTCGTGAATTTGCCTCGCGTGCCATTGCGCGCGTGTTGATCATCGATGACGAACCTCATGTGCTGGCTGTGGGAAAGGCCGTGCTGGAGGCCCACGGGTTTGAGGCCGTCACCTCCCGCAGTGGCGAAGAGGCGCTGGAGCTCGTGCGCGTGGGCATGGAAGCGGGGCAGCGATTCACCGCGGCGATTCTGGATCTCACGATGCCTGGCGGCGCCTCCGGATTTGAGGTGCTGGAATGGCTGCGTGCTTGTGATCCGCGGCTGCCCGTCATCGCGTGCAGCGGGTACTTTCAGGAGGATGTGAAGGATCTTTGCCAGGCGATTGGATTTGTGGATGTGCTGCACAAGCCCTTCAATCTTGAAAGCCTGTGTCTGGCGGTGCGTCGTGCCATGGTGCAGGATTCGGAAGCGGCGGAGTCAGGTTTCTCGAGCTTCAAATCGGGTTCTGCTTCATGAGGTTTCACTTTCAGATCGCCAACCGCTTTACACTGCTCGGCATGTTTGCCGTGCTGGTGGGTGCGGGGGCGACTGCCACGGGCTTCATCTGGCAGGAGTTTATCACTCTGCGTTTTGTGCAGAGCTCCTACCTCGGTGCGGTGGCATTGGCGGGCCAGATGGAGCTGAACCGGCAGGCGCTCACTGAGAGCGAGATGGCCGGAGTGGCCCCGCTGAACTGGGAGAATGAAACACGCTTGCGGATGCGCCTGCAGACGGTGGATATCCCGCCCGCCTTGCAGAATCTGGGGCTCCAGGTCGAGGTGGTGGCACCACGCCAGTCTGGTGGCGCCGGCACCCCGCCGGTGGTGAAGTCGCCGTCCATCGTCATCCTTCCGGGCTGCCAGAGCTGTGCCATTGAGGAGCCTTCTGCGGCACACATGAACAATCTCATCTACCGCGTGATGGCGGGCAGTTCTCTGGTGATGGATGACACCAGTGACAGTCGTGATATGGAAATCAACGGCGGGGATCACTGGCTCATCAGCGCCGCGCCGCTGTACTCCAGAAGCGGGTATGTGGCGGGCGCTTTCATTGCACGTCAGCCGCTGGTGCAGCTGCGTCATCTTTTCAATTCCCAGCGTCTTACCGTGCCCATTCTCGGCGCCTGCGCCGGTCTGGCCCTGGCAGTGTTCAGCTTTTACATCATCGGCCGGCGCATCACGAAGAAGACCCATGCGCTCATCGACGCCTTCCGTGCGATGCGTGCGGGGAATCTCAATGTCCGCGTCCCCGCCAACGGCAATGATGACCTGGACCTGGTGCAGGAGGAGTTCAACACGATGATCTCGCACGTGCAGGAAGATGACCAGCGGAAGCATACTCTGCTCGTCGAATATGAAGCGGCCAAGCGGCAGGCGGAAACCGCGACCGCCGCGAAGGGCAGCTTCCTGGCAAACATGAGCCATGAGATTCGCACGCCGATGAACGGCATCATCGGCACCACCAGCCTGCTCATTGAGATGGGGCTGGATCCCGAGCAGGAGGAGCTGATCCGCATGATCCGCTCCAGCGGTGAATCACTCCTTCACGTCATCAATGACATCCTCGATTTCTCCAAGCTGGAGTCCGCGAAGATGGACATGGAAAAGCTGCCGGTGGACATCGAGAAGCTGCTTGGCGAAACGACGGACGTCTTCTCCCACAAAGCGGCGGAGAAGAACATCGAGCTCAATGTCCACATCGACGCGGCGCTGCCGCGCAAGGTGCTGGGCGACTTCCAGCGCATCAAACAAATCCTCGTCAACCTCGTGGGCAACGCCATCAAGTTCACCGAGAAGGGGGAGATCCTGATCCTGGTGCGGCAGGTTTCGCGCCAGACACCGCAGGGGGACAAGACGCTGCTGCATTTCTCCGTGCGTGACACCGGCATCGGCATTCCGCCGGAAAAAATCGGCCAGCTCTTCCAGGCCTTCAACCAGGCGGACACCTCCACCACGCGCAAATACGGCGGCACGGGTCTGGGCCTCGCCATTTCCAAGAAGCTCATCAAGATGATGCAGGGGGAGATCAGTGTGGTGAGCGAGGAGGGGAAGGGGTCTGATTTCTTCTTTGAACTGCCGCTCATCGTTGCACCGGATGATGAATCACGTGAGGAAGAACTGGCCTGGATCGATGGTGTCAAGGCGCGGCCAGTCACCGTTTACAGCGCGCATCCCACCACGTTGCAGGTGCTGAACCAGTCACTCATGCAATGGGGCATGACCGTGAGGCTGCTGCGGGACCGTTCGCTGGTGGAGCTGGATGCAGTGATCGAAGAAGCGGGCCTTTTCATCCTCGACGTCACGGGCCTTCAGCATGAGGAGGCCGTGCAGATGCTGAATGCCGCCGCCATGCGGGGCACCGCCATCATCACCATCATGTCCATCACCAGCGCGAAGCTGGATCGTGAACGCTTCAGTCCGCCCGCCGGCAGCCGTCACTCGCGGCTTTCCAAGCCCATCAAACGTCGTGAGCTCCTGCGCACCATGGCAGAGCTGTACCGCATGCCGCGTCGTGTGGTCCTGACTCCTATTGTCACTGCGGCCGCACCTCTGGAGCGGCCCATCACGGCACCGGCTCCTGTCACAGCGCCTTCCTTGCGTCCGATTACCACGCCTGTGCAACAGTCACAGCAGCCTTATTATTTCCAGCAGCCGATGGGACAGCCGATGGGACAGCCGATGGGACAACCGATGGGACAACCGATGGGACAACCGATGGGACAACCGATGGGACAACCGATGGGACAACCGATGGGACAACCGATGGGACAACCGATGGGACAACCGATGGGACCACCGATGGGACAACCGATGGGACAACCGATGGGACAACCGATGGGACAACCGATGGGACAACCGATGGGACAACCGATGGGACAACCGATGGGACAGCCGCAGATGGTTTCCACGTTTGAGTCCCCCTCGGTACTGGAGACGCCTGCGCCTCCGGCCATGTCGAATCAAGGTTCTGCACGTGCCGCTGCTGGCGTGCATGACATTCATGTGTCTCAAGCCACGAACCGTGCCATTGCCAAGGCTGCCAAGGCGGAGACGGACAACTTCGCCAGCCAGAACCCGGCGCAAATTCTCCTGGTTGAAGATCAGCCTTTGAATCAGAAGATCGCCTCGATGCTGCTGCAGCGTCTGGGCTATGTGAGGATGGACATCGCCAACAACGGTGAGGAGGCCGTCAGCATGGTCGCTCAAGGAGGGTATGATATTGTCTTCATGGACCTGCAGATGCCTGTCATGGGCGGAGTGGAGGCCACGCGGCGTATTCGCGGGAATTTCCAGCTCAAACATCAGCCCGCCATCATCGCCATGACGGGGCATGCCCTCACTGGAGTCAAAGAGGAGTGCCGCGAGTGCGGCATGAATGCCTTCCTGACCAAGCCTGTGTCACTCGACGATTTCCGCCGCGTGATCCCGCCTGCGCTTTCGGTCGAAGCTTCGCAGATTCCCATGAGCTTTTAGAACTCAAAGATGAAAAGAGTGCTGATTTGCACCGGGCTTGTGGGGTGGGCTGGATTAAATCAGGGGGCCATAAGCAATGCTTGAACCCCTTTGCAGCCTATCTCAGAGTGACGCGGAATGAATGTGATGCGCTGTTGGATGATCCTGCTGGGAAGCTGCCTGATGGCAGGCTGCGCCCATGAAACCCATACGAAGGTGGATGATTTCTGGCGTTGGATTGACCCAATCGGGCATACACGCTCGCATCGGGAGCGTTACTATCCGCATGAGAGAACGACGGGATTGCGGCTGCCGGGGGCTGATTAAACGGGCTGCGTGCTGGAAACTGGCTGCTGTTTGCAGGGACATACCATGGGGGAACGGATGAAGAAAATCGCAGTGGCCGTGCACCTGACCATGGTGATGTTGGCGCTGGTGGCGTGCGGGCATGCCAGGCGACAGGCCGCTGGTGAGGTGCCGCAGATGGTGGTGCCAGTGACACAGCGTCTGGTGGTGAGTGTGGCGGAGCAAATGATGGTGACGATGGAGGGGGAAACTCCCCGGCGGCTGTTTCGAGTGAGCACTTCGCGGTTTGGGACGGGAGACAAACGGGGAACGTACCTGACTCCGCTGGGACGGATGGAAGTGGTGGACATCGTGGGGCAGGGGCTGCCGGTGGGGGCGAGGCTGAAGGCCCGGGAGGAGACCGGGGAGATCGTGCCGGTGGATGCGCCGGGGCGTGATGCCATCGTGACCCGCGTGCTGCGCCTGCGTGGCATGGAGTGGCGCAACAGGCATGCTTTGGAGCGGGCGATCTACATTCACGGCACACCGGAGGAGGCCAAGCTGAAGACGCCGGCCTCGTATGGCTGCATCCGCATGGCGTCTGCAGACATCATCGCGCTGTGCCACTGGGTGAAGGTGGGTGCACGGGTGGATGTGGTGGAGGGGAAACTGCCGGCACCGAATCAGCTGCCGCCGTGAAGGCTGGATGCTGGATGCTGGATGCTGGATGCTGGATGCTGGATGTGGCGGAGGGGGAGGGACGTTATCTCGGCAACGCTGTCTTGAGTGATGTGAGGAGTTGAGATATACCGATGGAGCAGCATATATAGTGCTGTAGTCTTAGGTTCCCCTCCAGCATGCCGCCTCCATCCCTGCAACGTCGTCACATTTTGAAAATTGTCGTGCTGACCGTGTTTGGCACGCTGCTGGCGTGGTATTTGAGCGCGATCCTGAGCTTTGCGGGCAACTCGTACGGGTTTAACAACCGCTTCTCGGAGGTGGCCATCCAGCACCACTGGTGGTACCTGGTGTGGAGCAATCTGGTGGTGCTGAAGGGCTACCTGCTGGTGGCCGCTGGGTATGTGCTGCTGATCTACCCGCTGGTGCGGCTGTGGGGCAAGGTGCGGGCCTTTGCGCGCTGGGGCGTCGTGTGGCGCACGCTGCTGTTTGCGTGCCTGTTATATGGCTTTTTCATCTTCAAGCTGATGCTGGAGAAGCCGTATTTCGGTGACTACAGCTATCTGCTGGGCTGGTATGATGCGCTGGGGCGGGTGTGTGGCACGGGCGTGCAGGATGCCGTGCATCGCATGATCACGCAGGTGTTTCCGCTGGTGGCTCTGGTGGCGGCGGCGGGTTTTTATCTCTTTGAGCTGCGCCTGTGGTTCACGCGGGCTGCAAGGCCGCTGCTGTTTAGCATCACGGCGGTGGCGGGCTTGCTGGGGCTGTTTGTGGTAAGCGGCTACGGGGTGAGCCGCGCACCTGATGTGGAAGAGCTGGCGGGTGGCAGGAAGAGGCCCAAGAATATTGTCATCCTGGGATCGGACTCGCTGCGTGCGGATCATCTTTCCTGCAATGGGTATCACCGACTGACGTCGCCGAACATCGATCGCATCGCGGCGAAGGGGGTGAATTTTGAGCGCTGCCTGACGCCGATCGCTTCGACGCTGGAATCGCTCACGAGCATGTTTTCCTCGCAGTATCCGCACACGCACGGGGTGCGGCACATGTTCCCGAGCCGGGCGATGGTGGACCGGGCGAATCAGGAAGCGCCTTCACTGGGGGCGGAATTGAAAAGGCAGGGGTATGACACGGCGGTGATCGGCGACTGGTGTGCGTGCGGATTCAACGAGCTGCCGATGGGTTTTGAGAAGATCATTGTCTCCGATTTTGACAACTTCCGCGTGTACATGAGCGAGGTGGTCTTTCTGCATCATCAGATCCTGCCGCTGTTTTTCGACAACCATGTGGGGCACATGCTGTTTCCCAAGCTCAAGTCGTTCGCGAACTACATGACGCCGGAGGTGGTGACGGACCAGGTGATCGACCGCATCAAGCAGCGTGCGGGGGACCGGCAGCCGTTTCTGCTTTTTGGTTACTATTCATGCACCCACCTGCCGTACAAGACGCCCACGCATTACGCGAAGATGTGGACGGACCCGAAGTACGACGGCCCGCACAAGCATGAGCTGGCGCTGAACGTGGACGAGTTCATCGGTGGCACGGACATCAATGAAAAATGGAGCAAGCTGCCGCGCAAGGAGGTGGAGCAGATCACGGCGCTGTATGACGGCTGCGTGCGCATGTTTGACGATTCGGTGGGCCGCGTGGTGGCCGAGCTGGAAAAGCAGGGGCTGCTGGATGACACGATCATCCTGGTCACCGGAGACCATGGGGATGATCTCTTTGAGCCGAACTGCACCTTTGGCCACGGCACCACCTTCAATGGCGGTGATCAGGCCAATCATGTGCCCGCGATTTTCCACATCCCCGGTCTGGAGAAGCCGCAGCGGCATGCGCAGCTGGCGCGCACGCTGGATTTTGCGCCTACGCTGCTGGATCTCGTGGGGGTGCCTGCTCAGCCGCGGTTTGAAGGCACGAGTCTGGCGCCGCTGATCCGTGGGGAGAAGAAGAGCCTCGGCCTCGCTTACTTCGGTGAAACCAGCTATCTCTTTTTCCGCCGCACGATTCCGGGGGAGGAGCCGCTGTTCATTCCGCCGATGGATGAGACCACGTTCATCGACCCGGACTTTGACTTTCACTTTGTGCTCAAAGAGAAGTTTCAGGACGCGGTGCTGAAAACGAAGGAGCACTGCGTGCGCACGGAGCGCTTCAAGTACATCCGCACTCCCGGGGTGAACCACTCGATCGAGCGCCTGTTTGATCTGCGCGAAGATCCGCACTGCGAGCGTGATATGAAGGCGCGCTATCCCGAGGTGAAAGCGCGCCTGTCTGCGGCCATGGACCAGTGGCTGACCACGCACAAGCAGAGCACCACGGCGGAGATCTACGGCATTCTGGGAGAAGACACGCTGCAGCCGACCGCGCCATGAACGCCGCTGATCTGCCGCATCTCGTGATCGGGGCCTGCATGAATGTGCATCGTACCCTGGGGCCAGGCCTGACGCAGGACGCCTATGAAGAGTGTCTGGCCATCGAGCTGCGTGAGCTGGAGTTTGATTTCAAACGCCATGTGCCGCTGGAGTTCAACTACCACGGGCGCCTGGTGAAGACCGCGACGCGGTTGGACTTTGTGGTGGGTGATTCACTGCTGCTGCTGGTGCGCTCCCAGGAGGAGATCACGCGACTGCAGCAGCAGGAGCTGGAGTCGAAGGTCCGGCTGGGGCGCTTCACGACGGGGCTGATCGTCAATTTCAACGTGGGGACGCTGCGGAAGGGAATTCATCAGATCACGGTGAAGAGGCGGGCGGAGAGTGAGAAGGGGGCGTGAATTGCTGACGGACCGGAAAAAGGGCAGGGGAATCAGGGGTTGGAGACTTCTCTTATAGACTGAGCTGGGGCTCTTTAGGACGGGTTCCCCCCCCGCAAAGAGGCCATAATGATTATGCAGGGATTGTTCACGATTGTGAAAAGGTTGTGCAATTGGCACGTTTACCCGAACATGAAGAAACTCTTCGCCCTCCCCCTCCTAGCGCTCGTTTCGCTGTCTTCTGCCCGTGCTGCGGGCCAGATGGACACCGCTGCTGCAGCCAGGCAGATTGACTCGGTTTTGGCCAAAGACTGGGCGGCCAACAAGCTGCAAGGTAATCCGCAAACCGACGACAACACCTTTGTGCGCCGCATTTACCTGGATGTCATCGGGCGCATTCCGACCACCCGCGAAACTGAGGAGTTCCTGAACTCCAAGGACACGAACAAGCGTGCCAAGCTGATCGACAAGCTGCTGGCCTCCGAAGCCTATGTGCAGCATTTCTTCAACTATTGGGCCGATGTGCTGCGTGTGACGTCCAATGGCAACCAGACGGGCGCCATCACCGGGGCGGCGTATGCCAACTTCGTGAAAGACAGCCTGCGGAAAAACCAGCCTTACGATCAGTTCGTGCGTGAGATGGTGGCCGCCCAGGGCAAGGCCTGGGACAATGGCGCCATCGGTTATTACATGCGCGACCGTGGCATGCCGCTGGACAACATGGCGAACACCGTGCGCGTCTTCCTGGGCACCCGCATCGAGTGTGCGCAGTGCCACAACCACCCCTTCGACAAGTGGACGCAGATGCAGTTCTTCAAGATGGCCGCCTTCACCTATGGCGTGCAGACCCAGGACTACGGCGGCGACACCATGAGCGGTGTGACCGATCTGATGCGTGAAAAGGAAAACGCCATCCGCGCCTCCATCAAGGAGCCGCAGCGTCCGCAGCGCGCCAAGAACACCGGCAAACTGAGCAAGGAGGAAAGAGTCGCTCTGGAGGCCAAGTTTGTCGAAGAACAGAAGAAGTACGAGGCGGAGATGAAGGAAGTGAACAAGAAGCGCGAGGAGGCCCGTCAGGTGCTTCGCAAGGAACAGCGCGGTTATCAGGAAGCGATGAACGATGTGCGCGACACCATGCGCTATACTTCTGTGAGCAGCAGCGCGCGCAAGCCGACGCTGCCGCATGACTACCAGTACACCGACGCCAAGCCCAAGTCCGCCGTCGAACCCGGCACGATGATGGGGCATGAGTGCATCACCCAAAACGGAGAGACACCCCTGCAGGCCTATGCGCGCTGGATGACCAGCCCTGAGAATCCCCGCTTCACCACCGTCATCGCCAACCGCCTGTGGAAGCGCGTGTTTGGTCTGGCCCTCATCGAGCCATTGGATGAGCTCATGGATAACACCGTGCCGATGATTCCTGAGATGGAGAAGCAGCTGGAAAAGCTGGTGGTGGACATGAATTACGACATGAAAGGCGTCCTGCGCGTGCTCTACAACACGAAGGCCTATCAGGCCCAGGTCACGCGTGAAGAGCATGCGCCCGGCAATGTGTATCACTTCACCGGCCCGCTGCTGCGCCGCATGAGCGCCGAGCAGATGTGGGACTCCTTTGTCACCCTGATCAATCCCAGCCCGGACATGATCAACCAGGCCACCCGCGATGCCATGGAGCAGCGCATTTTGCAGGCGAAGAAGATCGCCGATGGCGTCGAGGCACTCACGCCTGAGGAAGCTCTGGCAGGTCTGAAGAAAGCCGCTGACATCTACAGCAAGAATCGTGAGCGCACCGATGCGCAGCAGAAGCTCTTTGCCGAGGCACGCCTCGCCACCAAGGAAGCCCGCGATGCGGCCGACGCCCTCCCCGAAGGTCCTGCCAAAGTGGCCGCCATGGCCAAAGCAGATGAGCTCAAGAAGAAGGCCGACGCCATTCGCACGGAGGTCAATCGCATCCAGAACGAAGGCCGCCGCGTCACCTACGCCGAGGTCATCGCTCCCGGGGAGAAGAAGCTCTTCCAGAAAATCACCGGCAAGCCTTATCAGACCGTTTCCCTGGCCATGAACAGCGGTGGCGACTCCTCCCCCGCGATGATGAGCGGTGGTGGCGACATGATGATGATGGCCAATGGTGCCAGAGCGGAGAAGATCAACATCCCCGGCTATGACCGCAAGGAGCTCACCAAGGAAGAGCAGAAAGCCGTGGCCCAGAAGGCGCATGAAGCCTACGCGGAAGAGGCGGACTTCTTTGGCATCAAAGATGAAAAAGAGCGCAAGTACTACATCAACAGCCGTGAGCGCATCAGCCGTGAGACGCTGCGTGCCGCTGAGCTGGAAAGCCCCGCGCCGCGTGGCCACTACCTGCGCGAGTTTGGCCAGAGCGACCGCGAGACCATCGAAAACGCGAACAATGACGCCAGCGTTCCGCAGGCCCTGGCCATGATGAACGGCAGCCTGCTGCCGCAGATCACCAGCAAGTACAGCCAGCTCATGCTGACGGTGAACAAGGCCCCTTATGCGGATGAAAAGGTGGACGCAGCCTACATGACCATCCTCTCCCGCAAGCCCACCGCCGCAGAAAAAGCCGTCTGGCTCAAGGCTCAGGACAGCGGCCTCACCAGCATGGAGGACCTCGTCTTCTCCCTGCTGAACACCCAGCAGTTCATTTTCATTCAGTAAGACACGATCCAACCCACACCCCCCGCGCACCTCCCATGAAACAGGAACTTGCCTCCAACCTCGTCCGCTCAGGTGAAATCACCCGGCGTGATTTCGCTGCCAAGACAGCCAGCTCCCTTCTCGGAGTCGGTCTGCTGGGCCAGTCGCTCACCAGCAAATCCTTCGCCGCCTTTGAGGGTTCCTCGAAGCTGAGGCAGGCAGCCACGGCGAAGAACGTCATCTATCTCTACATGAGCGGTGGTCAGTCCCACATGGACACCTGGGATCCGAAGGAAGGCGTGGAAACCGCCGGCCCGACCAAGCCCATCAAGACCAGTGCGGATGGCGTGCGCATTTCCGAATACCTGCCGCTCACCGCGCAGCAGATGCACCACGGCACCGTGATCAATTCCCTCTCCTCCACCCAGGGTGCGCATGAGCAGGGGAACTACATGATGCACACCAGCTACGAGATGCGCGGCACCATCCGCCATCCCGCCATGGGCGCGTGGCTCAATGTGTTTCAGGGCGGTGGCAACAGCACGCTGCCAAACTTCGTCTTCATCGGCAATGACAGCCGTCATCCCGGCGCGGGATTCTTCCCTGCGGCGCAGGCTCCGCTGTTTGTCAGCAATCCGGAGAACGGCCTCAAGAACATCAAGAACGGCAGCCCCGAAGAGAAATTCCAGGCCCGCATGAAGCTGGCCGATGAGCTCGACAAGGACTTCCGCACCACCTTCCCGCACCGCAATGTGAAGGCCTATGCCGACATGTATGACGACGCCATGGCCATGATGAAGTCCGAAGACCTCAAGGCCTTCGACCTCACCCAGGAGCCCGGAGATCTCCGCGCCGCCTACGGCAAGGAAGCCTTCGGCCAGGGCTGCCTCCTCGCCCGCCGTCTGGTGGAGCGCGGTGTGCGCTTCGTGGAAGTTTCCCTCGGTGGCTGGGACACGCACAACGCCAACTTCGTGGCCGTGCCGGACCGTTGCGAAACGCTGGACAAGGGCCTGGCCACGCTGGTGGCTGACCTGCACAATCGTGGTCTCCTCGAAGACACCCTCATTGTGCTGACCTCTGAGTTCGGCCGCACGCCTGACATTAATCAGAACGCTGGTCGCGACCATTATCCGAAGGCCTTCTCCGGCGTCATGTTCGGCGGTGGCGTCAAAGGCGGCTTCACCTACGGCAAGACCGACAAGGAAGGCCGCGAAGTGGTGGAAGACAAAGTCAAGATCATGGACTTCAACGCGTCGATTGCGTATGCGCTGGGTCTGCCGCTGGACCAGGTCATCTACAGCCCGAGCAAGCGTCCGTTCACGATTGCCGACAAGGGGCAGCCGATCACGAACCTCTTCGCGTAAGCGGATTGCGTTGCGCTGTGTGTTTGAAACACGCGATGCCGAAAGGTGTCGCGTGTTTTGCGTTGCAAGCCCAACGGGCTTTCGTATTTGAGCCCAGGGTTCGAAGAACCCTGGGTTACCGTCTTCCATGGACCCTTCCCGTGCAACTCCAACGGAGTTGCGTCCGCCGCCGAATGATCCAAAACTTGCGCATGCCACAATCCATCGCCCGAGTTTTGATCCACACGGTGTTTTCCACCAAGGGGCGCGAATCCGCCTTCCAGAATCCGGCGTTTCGCTCCGAGG
>NZ_JBAQCR010000299.1:0-4893 GCF_049294395.1 Prosthecobacter sp. | reverse complement strand
CCTGAATGGTGTGCTCACCGTCGCCGATGACATGCGCAGGGTAACGACGGGAGGCGGCGATGAGTTCACGTCCGATGACGAGCACGCGGTAGTCCTCCCCCTCGGCGAACTGCTCCACAATGACCGACCGGCTTTCCTCACGAGCTGCAGCGTAGGCGGTGGCCACCTGCTCGCGGGTGTATAAATTCAAGGCGACGCCACGCCCCTGGTTCCCGTCCAGAGGTTTCACGACGACCGGCAGGCCAATTTCGTTGGCGGCAGCCCACGCATCGTCAGCGTTTTTCACAGGCCGGCCCTGCGGCACCGGCAGACCAATTTCATGGAGCATTCGCAGGGTGAAGTCTTTGTCCTGCACTATATCTTCAGCGATAGCGCTCGTCTGACTGGTGGCTGCGGCGAGGATTTTCTTTTGTTTCGAACCCCAGCCAAGCTGAACCAGGCTGCCTTCGGTGAGCCGAAGCACCGGGATGCCTCGCAGACGTGCGGCATCCACCATGGCCCGGGTGCTGGGCCCGAGGCATACTTCCTGAGCAAGCTCGCTCAGTTCTGTGATGGCCGCATTGACGTCCATGGTCTGGCCAAAGAGCGCGGCTTCGATCAAACGCCGGGCGAGTTCGAAGGCTGCGCGGGCGATGGATTCATCATCAAACTGGGTGATGATACGATACGTCAGAGGCTGGGAGGTGGGCATCACCTTGCCAAAACTGACCTGAAGATCGGAGCGACTTTGCAAATGCAGGGTGATTGACTGCAGCAGGGCCGCCAGGGACTCCGCCTGCGGAGTGACGCTGGTTTCGCTAAGCTGCGGCTCCAAAGTCGGCAGCCAGGAAAGAAGCCAGGAACGCCAGTTTGCGACGTGGTCGGTCATCTCGGGAAACTCCACCTTGCATTCCAGAACCGTCTCACGCGCCCAGAGATTCGGGCCGCGCAGCGCAAGGATTTTGCGAACAATGGTGGAGCGGAGTTCGCTGGATGGGGCAGTGTTAGGCAAGCAAGGAAAGGAAAGCGCGGAATTGTCCACATGCCTGCGGGAGGTCAAGGGAAACATCGGCATGAAATGAGATGGAATGGGCATTCCTGCGCCGCGTTAGGGGAAATAACCGCCCCAGTTTGACAAGCTACGGTAACATCGGACTTTCGGCGGGTTCCACGATCCGCCTCCATTTTGCCGCGTCCACTTTTCCAAGATCTTCCCGAATTTCTGCTTCAGCATGCCGAGTCCAAACTGGCATCCGGTGAACGCACGATCGCCCGTCTGATGACGGATTTGGATGCAGGGCTGCATTTCAGGCATGGACTGATCGTGCTAACCAACACCCGCCTGCTGCATTTTGAGGATGAGGGTACGAGCCAGCCGCGCTTCGTCGCCTGGAAGCTGGCAGATCTGCAGGAATTCCAGCTGGAGGAAATGGGCGCGACCATTGCGCTGCACCTCATGGGAAACGGAACGCTCCTCGGCCAGTGGCGGGTGACGTCCGGCTGCCTGCGCCAGGCAGAAGCATTTCTGGCCCGGTTCCGTGATCAATGCCGGACGCTGAGCGGTGATGCTGCTGGTTCCGAAAATGGCGGCAATGAAAAAGAGGACGATGAGGAGGAGATCTTTGCCGCTGAAGATGCCGAAGGGTATATACCGCCAGGGAAGCCGCTGCTGCGACTGCTGAGTTTTGCCCGTCCATGGTACCGGCTGCTGTTTCTCGGACTGGTGCTGACGATGGCAAGTACCGGGGCGCAAATGATAGCGCCCTGGCTCACCATGTCTCTGGTGGATGACGTGCTCATCCCGCTGCAAAGCCAGACTGAACTGGTGCATGTGCGGAAGGTCTATGTATTCATCACCGAACTGGCTCTGGCCGCGCTGCTGACCTGGGCCCTGAATTGGGGGAAAACTTTCGTGGTGGCGCGCATTGCCGAGCATGTGACCAGCCGCATGCGGCGGGAGACGTTTGAGCACCTGCAGAGGCTTTCGCTCACCTACTTCAACCGCAAGCGCACCGGAGACCTCATTTCACGCATTGGTTCGGACACGGAGCATCTCTCCCTGTTCATCTCGGTGAACTTCATCGACTTTTTCTGTGACGTGCTGCAGTTCATTTTCACGGCGGTCATCTTGTTCAGCATCAATCCGCTGCTGGCCGTAGCCGCACTGGGACCAGTACCCATCGTTGCCTGGCTGGTGCAGCGCGTGCGTGAGCATCTGCGCGGCGGGTTTGCCGCCGCCAGCCGTGCGGGAAGCCAGCTCACCAGCGTGCTGGCGGACACGATACCCGGCGTGCGTGTGGTCAAGGCATTTGCCCAAGAGCAACGCGAGATCGAGCGCTTCCGCGTGGCGGACAAGCACATCTTTGACACCAACGACCGCGTGAACAAGACCTGGTCGTTCTTCACACCGATGATCAAGCTGCTGACGGACTTGGGCCTGCTGATCGTGTGGGCGGTCGGCGCCTGGAGTGTGGCGCATGACAGCATCACGGTGGGGGTGCTGACCGGCTTTGTGCTTTACATCAGCAGCTTCTACGAACGCATGGACTCGATGAGCCGCTTCACCGCCTCCATGCAGCGGGCAGCCGCCAGCGCGCACCGCGTCTTTGATGTGCTGGATGTGAAGCCTGACGTGCCGGTGCAGCGCAATGCGATCAAGGTGGGCCGCCTGCGTGGCGAGATCGAATTCCGTGATGTGAAATTCCGCTACGGATCACGTGAAATCATTCGAGGCATCAGTTTGAAAATCGCGCCGGGCGAGATGGTGGGATTCGTGGGGCCAAGCGGTGCCGGCAAAACGACGCTGGTCAACCTGGCATGCCGCTTCTTTGAAGTGAGCGAAGGTGCGGTGCTCGTGGACGGCTTCAATCTGAGTGATGTCGATGTGATGGACTACCGCAGAAACCTTGGCCTCGTGCTGCAGGAGCCCTATCTTTTCTATGGCACAATCGCGGAAAACATCGCCTATGGAAAACCGAATGCGACGCGTGCGGAGATCGTAGCCGCGGCGCGTGCGGCACGTGCGCATGACTTTATCATGCGGCTGGCGGATGCCTACGATTCGCTGGTGGGAGAGCGCGGCCAGCAGCTTTCTGGCGGTGAGCGGCAGCGCATCAGCATCGCACGTGCGCTACTTGTCGACCCGGCCATTTTGATCCTGGATGAAGCCACCTCATCCGTGGACACTGAAACGGAGCGTGAAATCCAGGCGGCGCTGGATCACCTCGTCAAAGGCCGCACCACAATCGCCATCGCGCATCGCCTGGGCACTCTGCGCAAGGCGAGCCGGCTGGTGGTGATCGAGGAAGGCCGCATCAAGGAAATTGGGTCTCATGAGCAACTGCTGGAGAGCAGCGGCACCTATGCGCGACTGCATCAGGCCATGTTGGAGGTGAATCACGCATGAGCACGCCGCAGCCACTGAACATTGAATTTGCCAAGGAAAGCCAGGGCCGGCTGGCACTGGTGGACAGCAACGGCATCAGGCATACGAATGTGCATCCCGTCAAACTGTTCCCGCTGACTGAGAAGGACCACTGGATCTCCATCCAGTCCGAAGGCGCGCGTGAGATTCTATGCATCGAAGATCCGCAAAGCCTGCCCGAACCTTCGCGCACCCTGCTGCTAGAGGCGCTGGCCCGGCGAGACTTCGTCCCCATTATTCAGGTCATCCACCGCATCGTGCGTCTGGCAAATGGGCACGAATGGCATGTCACCACGGATCGGGGGGACACCAGCTTTGAAGTGGAGACGGATGAAAGCATCCAACCCCTCGGCCATGGGCGGCTGGTCGTTGTGGACCGGGGGAACACGCGCTATCTCATACCCAATATCGCCAGATTGGACCGCATCAGCAAACGCAAGCTGGAGCACTACTACTGACCTTGAACTCCGTTAACACCCCGCCCGCCACGCCTCCACGTATCGGCTCGCTCGATGTCTATCGAGGCATCGTGATGTTTCTGCTTGGTCTGCGTCTGCTGCAACTGGATGACGTAGCGGTGCTCTTTCCCGACAGCGCGATCTGGCAGTTTCTAGGTCATCATTCCTCCCACATTCCATGGGTGGGCTGTTCACTGAACGACCTGATCCACCCGTCGTTTGCCTTTTTGACCGGGGCTTCGCTGGTGTTCTCTGTTTCGGCACGTTCGAGAAAAGGCCAGTCGCAGTGGCACATGACACTGCATGCGCTGTGGCGGTCAGTGGCGCTGATATTCCTGGGGATATTCCTGCGCAGTGTGGACCGTGACATGACGCACTGGACCTTTGACGAGACTTTGACCCAGACCGGTCTGGGTTACATGGCGGTGTATGCTTTGGCTTATTGCAGCACACGGACACGGTGGATCTGGTTTGGACTCATCCTGACTTCCTCATGGCTGATGTATGCCTGCTATCCCATCATGCCGCCGCATGCCAATCCGATGGACTTCAACACCCCGGAAGGCTGGCAGCATGATTTCACCGGCTTTTTTGCCCACTGGAATCACAACCGCAATGTGGGCTGGAGCTTTGACCGCTGGCTGCTCAACGAGTTCCCGCGTGAGCGCCCCTACGTGGGCTATCTCGGAGGATACACGACCCTGAACTTCATTCCCACCATCGCCACCATGATCCTCGGAGTGATGGCAGGCACCTGGATCAAGCGAGGAGACCAGCCGGCCAGGCAGCTCATGGTGGCGAGTGTGGCCTGCCTGGCCTTCAGTTTTGTGCTGCACTTCGGCGGCATCTGCCCGATTGTGAAGCGTTTGTGGACACCGGCCTGGGTCTTCTTCAGCGGCGGCGGTTGCCTGCTGATTTTAGCAGCGCTGTATCAAATCATCGATGTCAGGCAATGGCGGAGCTGGTCCTTCCCCTTCCTTGTCGTCGGCGTGAACTCGCTGGCCTTCTATGTGATGCGCCACACACTGGACA
>NZ_JBAQCR010000298.1:0-10949 GCF_049294395.1 Prosthecobacter sp. | reverse complement strand
GAGGGACTCGGCCTTGAGTTCTGCCTCGGCCTGGAGCCAGTCCTGGACATCGCGGCCGCTGGCTTCGCCGTGGTTTTGAAAGGGGAGGAAGGCGCGGCATGCGACAGCCTCGGAGGTGGGTGGCAAGACCTGCTGCTGCGGCCGTGGGGTCAGGGACTCGTGACTGGCGACCGGGTGAAGACGCGCGGTGTGTGCGGGGTTGAGTGTCATGGCAGGCACATCATCCAATGCGGCCCCCGGTTTAGCCATGGGGTCTACACCCCAAGGGGATCAGATGATCGTCACCTGGACGCTGTTTTCAATGATGCCCATGGAGATGGCGTAGCGGGTGAGGCCGGCGGTGTCGTGGATGTTGAGCTTGTCCATGAGGCTCTGGCGGTGCTTTTCGACGGTCTTGACGCTGATGTGGAGTTCATCGGCGGTTTCCTTGTTGGCCTTGCCTTCGGCGATGAGCTGAAGGACCTCCATTTCACGTGCGCTGAGGGTGGGGACGGTCTTGCCGGGGAGCTCGCCCTGATCGCGGTCTTTTTGCTTTTGATGATTGCGGCGTTTGGCGATGATGGGGCTGAAGTAGGTCTTGCCCTGGTGGACGGCGCGAATGGCCTCTGGGAGGACATGGGCGGCGGTCTGCTTGATGAGATAACCGGAGGCGCCGATGGCCATGACCATGGCGACGTAGGCATCATCACTGTGGGCGGAGAGGATGAGAATCTTGGTGCCGGGAAAGGCCTGAAGGATCTGGCGGGTGGCCTCCATGCCATTGAGCAGGGGCATGGCGATGTCCATGACGACGACATCCGGGCGCACCTTGGTGACGAGTTCCACGGCCTGGCGGCCGTTCTCGGCTTCGGCGACGACCTTGATGTCGGGTTCCAGATTGAGCATGGCGCGCAGGCCTTCGCGGACGATCTGGTGGTCTTCGGCGAGCAGGACGTTGATGGAGTTCATAATGAGTTCAGTTTACAGCGGGATTGCCTGGCAAGAGGAGAATTCTTACCTCAATTTCCGTGCCGGTGGGGGGCTGGAGCCGGGGTGCTTCATGGGATTTGCACCAACGAGTGATGGATGGGCTTGAAGAAATCGTGCCCCTGATAAACCTCGCGGATGGCCCGGGCGAGGATCTGCGAGTCACTCTGCTTGACGAGGTACCCGGCGGCGCCGAGATCCCTGGCCTGCTGGATGTAGGCCTCCTCGTCGTAGGCGGTCAGCACGATGATCTTGGTGGAGGCGGGGGTGCATTCGCGAATGCGGGAGATGGCGTCGAGCCCGCTGAGCAGGGGCATGGCGAGATCCATGACGACGACATCCGGGGCGAGCTTGTTGGCGAAGGCGACGGCCTGATGACCGTTGGCGGCTTCACCGACCACCTGAATGTCAGGCTCCAAGGCGAGCAGTGCGCGGAGGCCTTCACGGACAATGGTGTGATCATCTGCGAGAAGAACGGTGATGGGGGTCATGAGAGGGCAGCGTGGGTGAGTTTGCTGGGGCAGAAGAAGGCGGTGCCATGATGGGCTCCGCGAATCGCCTCAGGCAGGAAGAGGGTGTCGGTTTGTTTGACGAGATAGCCCGATGCGCCGAAGGCCATGGCCTGCGCGATGTAAACGTCGTCACAGTGGGAGGAAAAGACCAGGACCTTGGGTTTGACGGTGAACTGCATGATGAGGCGGGTGGCCTCGATGCCATTGATCAGGGGCATGGAGACATCCATGATGACGACGTCCGGACAGAGCTGGCGGGTGAGCGACACGGCCTGGCGGCCGTTTTCGGCTTCGCCGATGACGTGGAGGTCGGATTCTGTCAGCAAAAGTTCGCGCAGGCCTTCGCGGATGATGCGGTGGTCTTCAGCCAGCAGGATAGTGATGGGGAGCATGGAGGAGGGAGGGATTTTTCATGAGTTCGTTTGAATCTGCGGGGATCTCCACCAGGACGGTGGTGTGCTGGCCGGGCACGGAGGCGACGCAGAAGGTGCCGCCGATGATCTCGACGCGCTCACGCATGCCGAGGAGGCCCAGACGGCTGGAGCCTTTGGCCGGGGAGGCGTCGTCTCCGGCAAAGCCCTGGCCGTTGTCTGTGATGACCATGCTATGGATGCCGTCGTGCTTCTGAATGCTGATGTCAACGCGTGTGGCTCTGGCATGGCGGACGACATTGGTGAGGGCCTCCTGCGCGACGCGGTAGAGGACGGTGCGGCCGGAACTGCCCAGCTCTTCCACGCCTGCATCCGTTTTCAGATTGACCTCAAGTCCGGTCTGCTGGGTGAAGTCTTTCAAATAGGACTCGAGTGCGGGGATCAGGCCCAGGTCATCGAGCATGGCGGGGCGCAGATCACGGGCGAAGCGGTGCACGGTGTCCACCGACTCTGCGACGAGCTGCTGAGTCTGGGCGATTTTCTCGCGGAGCTCCTGAGTGCTGGTGCAGTTCTCCTTTTGCAGGAGAGAGAGGCGCATGTTGATGCCGGTGAGAGTCTGGGCGATGACGTCATGAAGCTCACGGCTGATGCGTTTGCGCTCGTCTTCCTGAGCCTGCAGTGCCTGGTGTGAGAGGTGCCTGAGCTGCTGCTGCATCTGACGTGAAGTTTCCAGGAGCTCGTCGGACGTGGCCTGGCTGGTGCGGAGGGCGTCCTCCACGGTTTTGCGATGAAGGATTTCGAGCTCCAGCTTTTGATTGGAAGCGGCGAGCACCTCGGCGCGGTGCTGCACCTCCTCGGCGTGCTTGCGTGCGGTGATGTCCTCCTGGATGCTGACAAAGTGGATGATGTCGCCCTTGGCGTCCTTGACCGGGGCGATGGTTTGATCGGAAACATACAGGTCTCCGTTTTTGTGACGGTTGGTGATCTGGCCGCTCCAGACATGGCCGGAGAGAACGGTCTGCCAGAGGTTTTGATAGAAGGCTTGGTCATGGGCGTCTGAGCGAACGAGGCTGGCCTTCTGACCGAGGGCTTCAGCGGATTGATAACCGGTGAGCAGGGTGAAGGCCGGATTGATGTATTGAATGATGCCGCCATGATCGGTGATGAAGATGGCATTTCCGGCAGACTCCATGGCAGTGTTGGCGAGCTGCAAGGCGGCGAGGGTCTGCTTGCGTTCGCTGATGTCGTAAAAGCAGTTGATGACGCTGGTGATTTGATCGCTGTCGTTTTTTTGCGGCCGTATGTTCATGATCACGGTGACCTGTGTGCCGTCCGGCCGGTCGATGAGCACCTCCACATCGCAAATGGCGGGAAGCAGGCCATGCAGAACATCGGCGACGGGGGACTGAGCGAAGGGGATGCAAGTGCCGTCCGGGTGGAGCCGCCGGAACGAACCGCAGAATTTTTGATCGGTGTCCCCCAGTGCGGGTTTGCGGCCCCAGAGCTCTGTGGCGCGGAGATTGTATTCCTGAATCCTGCCTGCTGCATCGCAGCAATAAATGGCCATGGGCCCGAGCTCAAACAAGGTGAGGTAGCGTGCCTCGCTGGTGCGCAGGGCCTCCCCGGCCAGGGCAATGATCTGATGGAGCTGGGGCGGTGCGGAGTCGGGCATGCGTTGCTGGTGCAGGCCATGCGCCGAGGCGGGGACTTCGGCGGGTGATTCACTCGGAGTGTTCATGGGCATTCCAGGGAGGTGGTGTCGCAGGACGGGTTCACTGACTTGGGTTTGGCGCTGTGGCCTCGGATGAAAGCTCAACCAGGATGGTGGTG
Organism: Prosthecobacter sp.; assembly: GCF_049294395.1. GTDB lineage: Bacteria > Verrucomicrobiota > Verrucomicrobiia > Verrucomicrobiales > Verrucomicrobiaceae > Prosthecobacter. Next base: position 7,270 of record NZ_JBAQCR010000298.1, on the reverse strand, counting down.
CCTTTGCCTGGGGCGGACTCCACGCAGAAGGTGCCGCCGATCATCTCGACGCGCTCACGCATGCCGAGCAGGCCGAGGCGGTTGTTCTTCTTGGCGCTGCTTTTTCCTTTCACGGTGAAGCCGCAGCCGTTGTCGGTGATTTTCATGCTGATGCCGCCGTGGGGATTCTGGATGCTCAGGTCCGCCTGGCTGGCCTGCGCATGGCGCGCCACATTGGTGAGGGCCTCCTGGGCGATGCGGTAGAGGACGGTGCGGATGGCGCCGTCCGCCTGCTCAATGCCGGCAAAGGCCTGCAAGCTGACGCGGATGCCGGTGTCCTGCATGTAGGAGGTCATGAAGGACTGCAGCGCGGGGATGAGCCCGAGATCATCCAGCACGGAGGGGCGCAGCTCGCGTGCGAAGCGGTGGACGATGTCGACGGATTTTTCCACGAGCTCCTGCGTGCTGGAGATCTTGCCCTGCAGTGTCTTGTTGCTGACGGTGGAGTCTGTCTTCAGGGCGGCGAGGCGGACATTGATGCCTGTGAGGGTCTGGGCGATGACATCGTGCAGCTCGCGGCTGATTTTTTTGCGCTCCTCCTCCTGGGCGGTGAGGAGCTGACGCGAGAGCTGCCGGAGCTCCTCCTGCAATTCGCGGGATTTTTTGAGCAGGTCGCTGGAGGTCTGCTGGCTGATGCGGAGGGACTCCTCCATGGCCCTGCGCTGTTCGACTTCCTGCCGGAGCTCCTCCACGGTGGCGGCGAGCTCCTGGGTGCGCAGGCTGAGGGTCTGGACCATGTGATTGAGCTGGATATTGGCCTCGCGCGCGCCGCGGTGAGTTTCCTCAAGCGGTGTGATGGCTTCGGCAAAAAACAGGCCGGCGCGCCCCATGAGACCATCGCTGGTGCTGGAGGAGTAACCGGGCAGCACGAGGGAGACGAGGGCGACCTCATGCATGCGTGCGAGGTCGAGCGTCTCCAGCCCGAGGGCGATGGCCTGGCGTCCGAGCTCGTGAGCGGGGGCTATGCTGGCACCCGGGCCTTCCTTTAAGAAGTGCTGCAGTGCTGCGTGGTAGAGACGCGAAAGATCCGTGCGCTTAAATTTCATGGGGAATGCCGAACTCGTGGGCGAAGTGGTTGATGGTTTTCACGGCAGCCTCCACCAGCTGCTGCGTGGTGGCTATTTCCTGGGTGATGCCTTCATGCCTGGCGGCCATCTGCTTTTTCAAGGTAAGCAGCCGCATGTGGATGCCAAGCAGGGACTGGCCGATGTCGTCATGGAGCTGGAGGCTCATTTTTTTGCGCTCCACCTCGTCTGCGGACATGATCCTGTGCGCCATGTCCTTGAGCTGCTGCTCAAGCTGGCGGGAGTCCAGGAGCAGCTGGCTGGAGGTGCGTTCACTGTTCTCCAGCGCGGCCTCGGCGGTCATGCGTTCGGTGATGCCCTGCTGGAGGTGACGATGGGAATCTGCGAGATCCAGCGTGCGCTGACCCAGGCGCTCCTGGAGCTGCTGCAAGTCGGCGCCGGACTCGCGAGCCAGGCGGTGGGTTTTTTCGATGGGGACGATGGCTTCGGTGAAGAAGCCCTCCGCACGCTGCGTCATCTTGCTTCGAGTGCTGGGCGAGCCATCAGGGGGAATGAGCACGGCCAGGGCCTGATGGTGGACTTTGGCCAGGTCCAGTGTCTCGAGTTCCATGTTTACCGCCTCCGTACCCAGTGCATGGGCGGGCAGGAGGCTCGCCTGGCGGCCTTGCTCCAAATGGGTGCGCAATGCCGCCAGGTAATGGGCGGACAATTGGCTCAACAGGGATTCACTCATGCTTGTACTGGAAGGACAGCATTCGAGCCAGCAAGGCTTGATCCTTTGCTGGTACGGCTGCTGGGCGTCAGTTATCGGCCAGCGCTGAAAAACTAACCATGGGGTGAAACCCTACCTGCTGACATTCGTTCAACTAGAGTGTCTCTGTTCGGGGGCGGCGGTGGCGATGACCTCGGGCGGCAGCAGGGCGGAGGCGCCGGTGTAGGCATTGATGGCGCGCTTTTGAGCGAGGTCTGTCTCGGTGTCTTCGACAGATTTCTCGGCTTCCAGCGCCTGCTCGAGCAGCTGGCGTGCAGCCTCGACACTGAACCTGAGTGGTGGTTCAGTGAGGGGCGGGGAAGGTGGGTGATTCATGTCTTGGGGGCAAGCGTCGTCGGCAGGGACGGCAACTGCGATGGGGTGAAACCCTACTTTGCATGAAATGTCGCGTGGGAGGAGCGTCCGCCGGGGTAGGGTTTGACCCCATGGTAGAAAATGCCACCACCCCCTAGAGGGGGGAGGCCTTTGGACTTCTGCTCCAAAGGCTCCGTCAATAAACAAACGCAATGCATCCCATGAAGAAAATAACCTCACTCCTCCTCACTCTCACCCTGGCCACCAGCGCATTCGCTGGTACCACGGACAACTCCAAAGCCGTGCAACCCACGATCGCCGCCGCCCAAGGCTGTGACTGCTTTGCACCTGGCTTTGCCATGGGCGCCTTTGGTGGTGCCTTCTTTCCAAGCCATGGCGGCTCAGGCGTCGCCGGTGGTGGCGTCCTGGCAGAATACTTCGTCAGCGAGTACCTGGGCTTCCAGGGCAGCTACGGCGTGTATGCCACCAACAGCGAACATCACCAGATGGATGGCAGCATCGTTCTGCGTGCTCCGATCAAGAGTCTCTGCATCGCCCCGTATGTGATGGCGGGCGGCGGCGTGGGCACCAACGCGACGACGCGGGGTGACTTCCATGTGGGTGGTGGTCTTGAAGCCCGCTTTGCGAGCCTCAACTGCATGGGCGTGTTTGTGGACGGCAACTACTACTTTGCCTCCGGCACGAACACTGACTTCACCGTGGCGCGTCTGGGCGTGAAATTCCGCTTCTAACGCCTGCGGCATAATTCAACGACCTCCAGGGGGAAGCGGGCGACCGTTTCCTCCTTTTTGCGGGCGCGGCTCAGGACTTCTTCAGCAGGTTCTTCCACCAGGCATCGTAGGCGGTCATGGGGGTGCCGAGCGGGGTGTGTTCATACAGCCATGTGAGGGGCTGGTAGATTGTGGTGACCGCAGCGGGGACGTCGCCATGGATGCGCTGGCTGGAATACAGGGCCATCACCGGGCCGTGGCTGAGCAGGTAGACGGCGAAAAGCTGAAGCAGCGTGAGGAGGCAGCCGGATCGGGAGGAGGAACTCATGGTGAAAGACTAGCGAGATCGCCACTGCGGCCAATGGGGTGAACACTCCATGGCGAAACCGAGGGGGACTGGTCATTGTGCGATGACGAGCAGCGGGGCGCATTTGGTTCCGACCACCTGCAGGCTCAGCGGCGAATTCAGTCCAGCCATCACCCTTTAAACTCTCAACCACCATGCCTCAGACCTCTGTTTTCTGCTTCGCCTCCTCGCGCACCCAGGCGGGTCAAATCGTTGATCAGCTCAAGGCTGCGAGCTTTTCCAGCAACGACATTTCCGCACTGCTGACGGATCAGAATGCGGGCCGCGAAGCTGCGCAGATCCGGCGCACGAAGATGCCTGAAGGCGTCATTGCTGGGCTGGGCATCGGCGGCGCACTGGGCTGGATTGCGGGGATCGGCGTGCTGGCGCTTCCGGGCTTCGGCGATTTCATTGATGCGAGTCCCGTTCTGGCTGCGCTGACGGGTACGGCGATCGGAGCCGTGTCTGGTGCGGTCTGCGGCGGCTGGATCGGCAGAAGCATCCAGGAGCGGGAAGCCGGACGTGACCACGACCTGCTGCAGGACGGGAGCATCCTCATCTCCGTGCATGCTGAGAACTCGTCAGACATCACGCGTGCGGAAGTTATTTTTGCGGATGCCGGAGGGCAGGGGATCTGCACCAAGGGAGCGGAGGCCGATCCTGAGAGAAACCGGGCCACGGAGATCATCACGTATCCGGCTGCTCCCGGCGAGGCTTGAGACTATTCAGCATCGCTTTGTCATGAGGTGATGCGGGTTATACCCCATGGCGGATGAGGCGCGCGCTCCCTAATCTTTTGCAGAGGCTCAGGCACCGCGCCGCCAGCCATCCACTCCTGCGATTTTTCAACCACGACATGAGTTCAATCCCAATGATAGCCCCCACGATACCACCGCCCGAAAGCCCTCCCGCCAGTGTGAACGTCCAACTCGCCGACTACCTCGGCACGCAGAAGGAGGTGATCCTTAATGAATGGCTTTCGCGAGTGCATGGCGACGCCGCCATCATCGCGAGCGAAACCCTGAACACGGTGGCGCTCAAAAACCACCTGCCTGAGATTTTTGAGAACCTGGTGAAGACACTGCGGTTTTACGGCAGTGATGTGGTGGCGGAGAAGTCGCTCAAAGATGCGGAGGAGCACGGTGCGACGCGGCTGAGGCAGGGGTATGAACTGCCTGAAATGCTGCGTGAGCTGATGCACCTGCGCGCGATTTTGATCTACCACCTGCGTCAGTTTGAAGGCCTGCATCTGGAGTTTGGCGCGGCGTCCACGCTGTTCATCGCCACGACGATGCATCGTTTCATTGATGAGATGATGATTGATGCGACCGAGGAATATTTGTGGTCGCAGCTGAGCCTGCAGGATCAGATTCACCAGGGGCGCATCAAGTGGTAAGCGCGGCCAAGGCAATGGCACGGACCCGTGAGCAGCTGAGCACGCTGGCGGCCCACCTGGGAAAGCAGCGGGAGGTGATCCTGCAACGCTGGCGCACTGCGACGGAAAGTGTGGCGGAACTGGACATCGCGTCATCATTGACGCGGCTGCAGTTCAACGACCACATTCCCGGCGTGCTGGATTCACTGGCCCTGAGGCTGCGCGCGTGGCCGCAGGTGGAGAGCGCGCAGGCGCAGCAGAATGAAAAGGACCAGGTGATCGAGCATGGTCTGCAGCGCTGGCAGCAGGGCTACCAGCTGCGGGAGCTGACGCAGGAGTGGGGCCAGCTGCAGATGGCGGTGATGGAGGAGCTGGAGGCCTATGCGCCGGCGCATCCTCATCTGGAGCCGCCCGTCCTGCCGACGGCACGGCGCGCGTGGGCGCAGCTGTGCTGGGAAGGCATCAGCGACAGCGCCACGCAGTACTGGCGGCTGCACCAAGCGGAGGCGAACGGGCATGTGCGTGAACTGGAGCAGGCGCTGGCCACACTGAATGATCTGGACCGGGCGCGTGCGGTCGCATGGCGTGAAGCCACGCATGATCTGCAGGGCAGCCTGAGCGTGGTGTCCGGAGCGACTTCGGTGCTGGACCGCAAGAATGTGACGGAACCGATCCGGCATGAATTTGCCAGTTTGCTGCAGAAGGGCGTGGCATCTCTGAATGACATGCTCAAGGACCTGATGAGTCTGGCGCGGCTGGATGCGGGACTGGAAACCCGCAAGGTGGTGCCGTTTGATGCGGGGGTGCTGCTGGCGGATTTCTGCCTGACCTCCACGCCACTGGCGCAGGCGCGCGGACTGTATCTGAAGATGCTGGGGCCGGACTCTCTGCGGGTGCATGGCGACCGGGCCAAGATCCAGCGCATCCTGCAAAACCTGCTGCTCAATGCGCTCAAGTACACCCAGAGCGGAGGAGTGACCGTGATCTGGGGGCCCGGCCAGGGGAGTGAAACGAATGACTGGATGTTCTGTGTGCAGGACACCGGCCCTGGACTGGACGCTGGCCCGGGGGCACCGCTGGCACGGCAGCTGTATGAAGCCACGCAAACCGCGCACGCGGCGGATGACATTCATGCCCAGGACCGCACGGCGGGAGATCTGGCCAACGCACCCACGGTGCCTGCGCAGTCCGCGACACTTCCGGCAAATCAGCTGCCCGGAGAGGGCGTGGGGCTTTCCATCGTGAAGCGTCTGTGCGAGCTGCTGGATGCGAGCCTGGAACTGGAGACCAGTCCGGGTGCGGGCTCCACGTTTCGTGTGGTGCTGCCACGGCACTATAACAAAAGTGTAAAATAAAAGAGTAGGGTAACACCCCATCGCATATGAGTTGAATGGCCTGTAATTGTTTGGCCTGCGAGTCCAACACGACTTCGCAGGAAAACCAAACAACCCCCCCATGAAACCCAGAACTAACACACTCCTGTCAACAACGACGCTCGCCTTGTGCGGCATGTTCCTCCTCACACCGCATGGTGTGGCAGCAGAGAAAGACACCCTGAACACCGCTGACGTGGAATTCGTCAAGCATGAGGCCGCCGCCGGCATGGCGACGGTGCAGATCGCCGGACTCGGCGTGAAGAAAGCCACCCGCCCGGAAGTGAAGACCTTTGCCGAGATGATCGTCAAAGAGCACACCGCCGCCAATGAGGAGCTGAAGAAGCTCGCGGCCACCAAGGGCGTGGAGCTGTCCGCTGTGATCGATGCCAAGCATGCTGAAATGTTTCAGAAGCTGGAGCAGTACAGCGGCACTGAGTTCGACAAAGAGTTTCTCGATGTCGCGGTGAGCGGCCACAAGAAATGCGTGGGTCGTTTTGAAGACGCCGCGAAGGACAGCCAGGACAATGATGTGAAGACGTGGGCGGCCAAAATGCTGCCAGCACTCCAAGCTCATCTGGCCCAGGCCGAGGAGCTCAATGGCAGCCCTGCCACCCGCACAACGAAGGATGGCAGCACAACCAGCACCACGAAGAATGCCGACAACACCGAACGCAACATGCGTGACCGTGATGCCCGCACTCTGACCCCGCTGGACCAGGGCAACAGCCAGCCTGACCTCGACACCACGGCGCAGATCCGCAAGGAGATCGTTGGTGGGAAAGACATGTCGATGAACGCGAAGAACGTGAAGATCATCACCAACGGCGGCAAGGTGACGCTGCGTGGCCCGGTGAACTCCGCTGAGGAAAAACGCATCATCGGTGAGATCGCCGAGCACGTGGCCAAGGCCGGGAATGTGACCAACCAGCTGGAAGTGAAATCCGACAGCAACTGATCCCGCCCTTTTTTAACACACCCTTTTCAACCCAACCAAACCCAACCCCAAAACCAACCCTTATGTCCAAAAAATCTGTCTTCTGCATTGCCACTTCCCGCGCCCAGGCTGATCAAATCGCTGATCAACTCAAGGCTGCGAACTTCTCGAACAACGACATCTCGGCGCTGTTTGCTGACAAAGAAACGAGCCACGACTTCGCCCACGAGAAAAACACCAAGGCTCCGGAAGGCGCCGTCACCGGTGCGGGCACCGGCGGCATCATCGGCGGTGCGCTGGGCTGGATCGCCGGCATTGGCGCACTGGCCATTCCCGGCCTTGGGCCGTTCATTGCAGCCGGTCCAATCATGGCGGCAC
>NZ_JBAQCR010000297.1:0-20654 GCF_049294395.1 Prosthecobacter sp. | reverse complement strand
GGGGAGTGGAGAACCGCTGCCACTGGGTGCTGGATGTGACGTTCCGTGAAGACCACTGCCAGGTGCGCGACAACAATGGTGCGCACAACCTCTCCATCCTGCGCGAAATGGCCATGAAGGCCCTTCGTGACGAGCCCTCCAAGCTCAGCCTGCGCAGAAAACGCCGCCGGGCTGCTCTCGCCCCTGCCTTCCGACTCAAAATCCTCGCCTCGCTTCATGCGTAAGCCCTGCCCCCGGATTCCCCCTTTTCACTCCCCCCTTGACCATCCCTTAATTTCCACTAATCTGCTCATCCCCACGCTCCGGCGAAAGCTGCATTCCGCGCCTCGCCTGACCACGTGGTTCTCCACCACCATGAAAGAAAACATCCATCCCAAGACCACCGAGACGACGATCACCTGCACCTGCGGTGCCGTGTACAACACGATCTCGACCGTGCCAAACCTCCGTATCGGCATCTGCTCCGCCTGCCACCCGTATTTCACCGGTGAACAGCGCTTCATTGATACCGCCGGCCGTGTGGACAAGTTCGCCCAGCGCTACGGTTCCGTCCGCGCCCGCCGCACCGCTCCGAAGCTCGAAGCCGCCGCTCCTGCTGCCGCCGAAGCTCCAGCCGAAGCGTAGCTCACAGCCCCCTCCTTTTAGTCAAACGGTGTCCATGCCTCGTGCTGGACACCGTTTTTCTTTTCGCTCCGCGCAGCCTAAAGCCGATCCCCTCAGGTGCCACCGTGGCCTCGCTCGGACCCGCCATTCGTCATTCTGATTTCGTTATTCGTCATTTTCCCCCTCCCTCCTCATGGACTACTCAGGCGTCATCGCCGGTAAACGCACCCGCTTCGCGGATCTCGAAGACATCATCGGCCGCCCGAATTTCTACGACGATGCCAAGAAGGCGGGCGACATGCTGCGCGAACACCGCAGCCTGCAAAACCTGCTGACCTCATGGGATGCGTTTGAGAAAACGCAGGTGGAACTGGCCGAGAGCCGCGTCATGGCCAAGTCACAGGAGGACAAGGAATTCGCCGAGATGGCCGCTGCGGAAATCCCCGTGCTGGAGCAGCGTCTTGTCGATCTCGAAAAGGCCATCCAGGAATCCATCCTGCCGCCCGATCCGCTCGAAGGCCGCGACATCATTCTCGAAATCCGCGCCGGCACCGGCGGTGATGAAGCCTCCCTGTTTGCCGCCGATCTGCTGCGCATGTACACGCGCTTTGCGGAAGGCCGTGGGTGGAAGATCGAATCCCTGGACACCAGCCCCTCCGAAGTCGGCGGGTTCAAGGAAGTCATCGTCAAGATCAGCGGTGAAGACGTGTACCGCGTCATGAAATACGAAAGCGGTGTGCACCGTGTGCAGCGCGTGCCTGCCACGGAAGCGCAGGGCCGCATCCACACCTCAGCCGCCACCGTGGCCGTGATGCCCGAGGCCGAGGAAGTCGATTTCGAACTCAAGTCCGACGAAGTCCGCATCGAAGTCTGCCGCTCCTCCGGCGCAGGCGGTCAGGGCGTGAACACCACGGACTCCGCCGTGCAGGTGCTGCACATTCCCACCGGCACCATCGTCCGCTGTCAGGACGGCCGCAGCCAGATCAAGAACAAGGAAAAGGCCCTCAGCATTCTGCGCTCACGCCTGCTGGAAAAGAAGCAGCAGGAAGAAGCCGCCAAATACTCCGCCAACCGCAAAAACCTCATCGGCAGCGGCGGACGCGAAGAAAAGATCCGCACCTACAACTACCCGCAGAACCGCGTCACCGATCACCGCATCGAGCTCACGCTCTACAACCTCGATCAATTCATGGAAGGCCGCATTGAAGGCATCCTGCAGGCCCTGCTGGCCAGTGATCTGAAGGAGCGTCTGGCTGAGGCTGGACTGACGTGAAGATCGCAGAGGCAGCGTGCTGCCTTATGCCCCACATCACTTCGAGTACACAGGCGCAGCCGCTCGCGTGTAATTAAACACCCCAGTCTCGCAAGCCGGACGGAAGACAAAGCCGTCCACGACGTGCTTGTGGAAAAACCATGCGGAGACGGGATGAAACGAAGAGACTGGCAGGTCGATGTACTTCCCGTGCTCTGCACCGTCGGTTACGCTCTGAACGACGACGAGATTTCCCCGATGCGTATACACCTTCACAGGTTGCAGCTGCTGGATGCCCTGATCCCAATAGGCGGGAGGGACTTCTATCCGGACTCTTTCGCGATGAGCCAACAGCGCCGTGTTGTACGCCGACAGAGTCCGCCAAGCATCCCGCTGCAGGCCTTGGTGAAACGTTGATCCCGGATCTGCCGGGCCCTGCGTACAACTGCACAGAAAGACAAGCAGCACCCCCATGGAAACCACCGTCATGCGGCGCAGTGTGGCAGGAGGACAAATGGACTCATTCATGATGCCATCTTCTGCCCTGCCCTTGAACATTCAACCTCGTTCTGATAGGCGCGTGTCCTGCGGGGCAAGCTGGAAAATCAGTTCAAGGGCAGATGCTGATGCAGGTAGTTCGTCATCAGCTCATAGAGATGTCGCTGGGTGCCTTTGCCGGTGTTGATGGCGTGGTCACGATTCGGATAAGGCATGACGGTGAAGTGTTTGTTTTTCGCGACGAGTTCATTGATGAGCTTCTCCGTGCCCTGGTAGTGCACGTTGTCATCGCCCGTGCCGTGTACAATGAGGAGATTCCCCTTCAAAGCCGCCGCATGGGTGATGGGAGAGCCGAGCCGATAGCCTTCCGCATTGGCTTTGGGCAGGCCCATGTAGCGCTCCTCATAGATGGTGTCATAGAGCTGGCGGTCGGGCACGGGTGCCACGGCCATGGCAGTTTGATAAAGCTCGGGATAGCGGAAGATGGCATCCAGACTGCTGCTGCCTCCGCCGCTCCAGCCCCAGATGCCCACACGCTGGCGGTCGAGAAAGGTGAAGCGCTGCAGCAATGCCTGCGTGGCCGCCGCTTCTTCCTTTGAGTTTAAAATGCCGAGTTGAAGATGGATGCTCTTGCGCCAGTCACGTCCGCGCGGGCTCGGTGTGCCGCGTGTGTCCGCACTGGCGACCACATAGCCCTGCTGCGCCAGCATCCAGTGCCAGAGACCGCGCTGCCCGCTCCAGGCATCGCGCACGGTCTGCCCAGCGGGTTCTCCATACACATGCATGAGCAGAGGGTGCGTGCGCGACTTGTCCATGTCCTGCGCGGTGATGCAGAGAGCATCGCACGAAATGCCTCCGCCAATGTCCACGCGCATGAACTCGACCTTCGGCAGCTTGAGCGCCGCCAGCTTATCACGCAGGTTCTTCTGCGACCTGAGCACATGCATTGTGCGATGATCTGGTAGCGAGACCAGTTGAATCACAGGTGGCGAAATCGCAGTCGAATACGTGTGCACCGCCAACTGCGAATCCTCGGTCATGTCATAGTTGTGCGTGCCCGGCTGATCCGCAGGCGAGAGCCGCTGCGGCTCACCACCCTTGAGGCTGATGCGATAAAGATACCGCTGCGTGGCATTGGCGGGAGAGGCGTAATAGTACAGCCAGCCGCCCTTGGCATCGACCTGTTTGACGTCAATGACATCAAACTCACCCTGCGTGATGGCTGTCACTTCACCCGCCAATGTGGCGCGGTAGGCATGGCGCCAGCCGCTGCGCTCGCTGAGCCAGAGGAAATCATCACCGATCCAGCGGATGCTGTTTTTGTTGTCCACCCAGGCCTTGTCCGTCTCGGTGAGCACGAGCTGCGTGGCACCCGTGGCAGGATCGGCGCGCATGACATGCAGTGTGTTTTGCAAACGATTAAACTGCTGCAGCAGCACCGCCTTGCCATCCGGTGTCCACTCGGCATGGGGCAGGTAATGCTCACGCGGATCTCCGGGCACGTTCATCCATGTGATGCCGCCTCCTGCAGCAGACACGACACCGAGGCGCGTAGCGGAGTTTTTCTCACCCGCTTTGGGATAAGGAAAGGAGGTGATGCGCGGATAGCGGCCATCCGCATGATTGACCAAAGTGAAGCGCTTCACGTCCTGGGTGTCGAACTGCCAGAACAGCAGGCGCGTGCCATCGGGACTCCAGCGAAAACCGTCGCGCAGGTCCAGCTCTTCTTCGTTCACCCAGTCGGAACAGCCGTTGATAAGTGTGGCGGAGCCATCCGCCGTCAGCGCAGCGATCTTCATGTCCGTCAGACTTTGCACAAGCAGGTTGTTCTTGTGCACATAGGCCACGCGGCTGCCATCGGGTGAAACCTTGGCGAACATCAGCGTCGCGGGCGCGGCAGTTCCGCCGAGCTTGCGCAGAGCTCCGGTCGCCACATTCAGCACCCAGTAGTCGCCACGCGTGTTCTTGCGCCAGACCTTGCGCGTGTTGGCAAACAGCAGCACCTGCGACTCGTCTTTGAAGAACTCGAAGCTGTCCACACTCAGCGGCTTCTTCTCACCGGGAGCCGTCAGAGTTTTCGCGGAAGCGATGATCGTCTGCAGGCCCGTGGCCACGTCATGCCTGACCAGATCTTTACCGGGAATGTCTTTGCCATCCTTGTCCTTGCCGAGCGGTTCGAGCGCAAAGTAATACGCCCCCTTCTTGCTCCAGTGGAACGTCTCCAGTTTCTCCTCCTTGTACTCTTCGTCAGTGAAGATGGATGCCAGAGTCAGTTGCGCGGGACCAGACACCGGAGCGGCAGCATGGACGGGAGTTGCCCAGTGGGTGGCGGCCAGCAGGAGATAAAGAATGCGATGATTCACGATGCATTAAGCGTTATTTCCACCATGCATCAATCGTTGAATTAGAATCGCACAGACCCTGCGACATTTCGCTCAAAGCTTGTCTCCAGCGAATGAGATTCTTAACTTCCCAGGTATGAATGGCACTCGGATAAGCCGGTGTATCGTTCATTTTCATGACCGCTCGGCTGTGTCCGGCCCAATACTTACGCGAACGCGACAGCGTCTTGGACTGCGTGCGGCAAGCCTAGGCGCGACGCCGCTTTCGCAGGCCGGACGAGGAGCTGAGGCCGAGGCGCATTCCTCACCCCTCGAAAGCGGTGTCGTCGATGCAGGCTTGCGCCTTGCATCTCTGCCACCGCACTCCAAGACGCTGTCGCGTTTTCTTCAGAGACCCAGCCCCCAAACCCACGATCCATCACCTTGACCGAGGGGCATTTTTCTCAGGCATCAAACAGGCTTCACTTCTGCTTGTCGCGCACGTAAATGATCTCGCCGGACTTCAGCCGATACGCCGTGCCCAGTCGTTCACCTTCGCCGCTCTTGCTGGCTTTGCTTTCCTGGAAGCGCTCGATCTTCGTGCGCGCGGCATCAATGCTCTCCGCCGTGGGCGACTTGTCGGCCTGCGCATCCGTGGAAGCAGTGGGCGCAGTCTTGGGCAGATTGAAAAAACTCACCACGGCCAGCAGCAGCGCGGCGGCAAAGGCGATCCACACGTCAAAGAGATTGATCAGCCCGGCGGCGGGGTCATCCCCTTCGGACTCGTCCCACAGGCGCTTCTTCATGGCAGGACGGGCTTGTTGGCGTTCGTGAACAGGTGCTCCAGTGTACTTAGGTCACGCTGATACCAGTTTTTGCGTACGAGGTTCATCGTGTAGGAGCAGCAGCCCAGCAGCACACCCACGACGGTGGCGGTGAAGGCGACGACGAGATTGCTCGAAAGCGTGGCTAGATCTCCGGAGGCCAGACCTGTGAGCGCCGGCCCAAGCGGAATGAGCGTGCCCATGAGTCCGAGCATGGGCGCGATGCGTGTCATCCATGTGAGTCGCGACAGCGTAGCCGCCACCTCGATCTCCAGATCCACCAAACAATGCGCCAGATCCCCTGCCCCGCCCCATTGCGCGAGGAGCTGATGCAGCCGTGCGGGCAGCCCAGTGGTGGCGGTGCTGAGAATGCTCAGCATCCGCACCTGATCCCCGCCCTCCACGTGCGCACGCCGCAATGCGGTCATGACAGCCCCTACCTGCCGACGCCCCAGCCACTCACGCAAAAGCCCGCCCAGCAGCACGGCGCTCCACGCCACGAGGATGATGATGGCCGCCAGCGTGGGCAGCAGCACCGCCTCGGAGATCAGGGATAGGAGTTGTTCGAGCAGCTTCATGAAGTGAACCCGGCCCTCCTGAAAAAGCCGAACGCCATCAGAAGCACAGCAGCGGCTCCGATCAACCAAGCGAATGAATTCCACGTCGGTTCCAGCACGGGGCCCTCGGGTTGCGGTTTGCTTTCAGCGGGCGGTGCCTGCTCCTTCGCCTCACCGATTTGCGGTCCGCTCACTTTCTCAACCTTCGCGTCTGGTACAGCGGCGCTTTGCTGCAGCTTTGCCTTCATCTCCTGCGCCAGTGCGGCGGATTCCTGATCTCCCGGCGCGGTGAGCTTGGCGCTGACAAAATCCGCCATGCGCGTGTTCCCACCGCTGACAAGACCACCCGAGTCTCCATGCGCCTTCACCGAGGTCGCATAGAGCTTCGTCAAAGTCTGCAACTGCTCCGGAGTGGCCTTCCACAAATCTTTGCGCGCGGCCTCGATCAACGTGGCGCTGATCTCCTGCATGGCATGCGGCGACACGCGCTCAAACCACTCTGGCAGGTTCAGCTTATGCTTGTCCTTCACGAGGACGTCATACACCTCATCCCACGTTTCCTGCGTGATGCTCTCTCGACGAGTCACCGACCAGCCAAAGGTGTTCTTCACCAGTTCGGCGATGTGCCCTGCTCCGGCGTAATCATGCGACTTCATGCCCTCCAGCCAGCGTCGGTTCAGCAGCTCGGATTTCAAATTGGACGCCAGCACTTCTTCGAAATCACGCACCCGCGCACCGCTGGGATCGCGCACATCAGAGATGACAGCGGCGGGCGATTTACCGGTAACCTTCTTCACTGCCATGCTGAGACCGCCCAGATACTCATAGGCGTGGTGATTGGAAAGCTGGCTCGTCATGTTGGAAGCCCACACGCGCAGCACGGTGTCCGTGTTTTGCAGCGCCTCATCATACAGCCCGTCCACCTTCTCGCCCCATGTGTCCTGCGTGTACACAAAGCTCATGTTGTCGGTGTACACATCGGTGATCTCATCGTCCTTGTCCCACACGCCGGAGCGCGGCACCAGATAGAGGATGTGCGTCCCGCTCATGTTTCCCGGCTTCGTGCCAAAGATGCGCGCCGCAGCAAACTGATCCGCACGCGCAGCGGAGAAGCCGCGCTTGAGCAGGCGCTCCTTGGTGGCCGCCACCGCTTCGCGCACCGGATTCACACTTTCCGAGGCCGTGGCAGCCAGACGCACAGCCTTGTCCAGCAGCGCCACACGCGTGGGAAAGTTCTCCTTGTACTGACCACCCATGGCGATGAAAACCTCCACGCGTGGCCGACCCAATTCCTCCGCAGGAATCAGCTCCACATCGATGACGAGGTTGTTCTGATTCCAAATCGGCCGCACTCCCAGCAGCGCGAGAATCTGCCCCTCCATGACGCCAAAGTCGCGCATCGTTTCCATGCCATTGAGATCCATCGCGATCTTCTTCGGCTTGCGCGTGCGCAGCAGTTCATCCACCAGCTTGCGCGCTGTTTCCCACGCAGGGCGTGTCGGGATTTCCTCAGGATTGAGCGAGTACAAATTGCGACCACCAGGAGCCGTTGCGGGATTACGGATGGGGTCCGGTCCCGGACCCGGCTCGATGTAATGACCACCCAGCGCGGTCAGCAAACCCGCATGCTCCTTGCCTGCATCCAGCAAGCGTGCGCGCGCATCGCGTGCAAATTCCAGATCCTTCTCCAGCTCCGCCGTCATGCGCACATCTGTAGGCGGCGCACCATCCAGAGCAGCGCGTAGAAATTCCACCGCCTTGGCGCGATCCTGCTGCTTGTGCTCCAAAGCGGCACGATGAATCCCACGCGTGGCCGCCAGATGATCCAGCAAAGGCTCGCCGAGAATCTGCGCCAGATACGGCACCATCTCCGCCTCATGCGGTCCTTCCCCCAGCACGTGCAGACGCAGCGGCGTGCGTGACTCAAAGAGATTGTGCAGATGCTCATCCAGCCGCGTGACCGCCGCGTCATCCAACACCTCAGCACCACTGCCATGCAGCTTGGCCTCGCGCGCCTGCTGGCTCACACGCTTGCGATATTCCTCCTTGAGCAGTCCATCCTCCAGCGTGCGAAACTTGTGAATGTCTTCGTGCAGGTTCTTGAATTCGTCATCGAGTCCCGCAGCCAGCGTGGGCGGCGGCAGGTGATCCACCAGCGCGGCGTAGGAGCGTCGGCGAGCCAGCGTGGCCTCGCCCAGATTGTCCGTGATCCACAGATCCACCACCGACATGTGACCCACGCAGATGTCGCTCCAGCAGTCCTTGGAAAGCCCGGCCTCCTTGCCCGGCAGCAGTTCCAGCGTGCCGTGCGTGCCCCAATGCACAATCGCATCCGCATGATACTCCTCCTCCAGCCACCAGTAGAAGGCGAGGTAGTTGTGCGGCGGCGGCACATCACGATTGTGCAGCAGGTTTTCATCCTGCTTCTCGCCACGCTCCGGCTGCGGCATGAGGATGAGATTTCCCATCTCCAGCTTCGGCAAAACGATGTGCGGCTCGCCATTGCGCTTCACCACCATGATGCGTCCCGGTGGCGGGCCAAACTTCTCCACCATCGTCTTCCGCGCCGCTTCGCTGAGCTTCGTGTTGAACCACTGCTCATACTGATGCAGCGGCACCAGCACCGGCTGCGATTCATCCACCATCTTCTCCAGATCACCCTGCACCCACGGCCCGATGTTGCGCCCGCCACGCTTCATGGATTCAATCAACGCAGTCGTGTTGGCCGGAGTGTTCTTCAGCGTGAAACCCGCCTCCTGCATGCGCGGCAGGAAGCGCATGAAACTCTCCGGCGCGTCAAGAAACCCACCCGTGGGACTTCCTCGCATCAGGTCATCCTGCCCCAGTCCTTTATTGTAATAGATGAGCGCGATTTTCTTCTCCGCATTGCTCTTGCGTTTCAACGAGGCCCAGCGTGCCGCGCGTGCGGCAAAGGCCTCGATGCGGTCCGGGATCGGCTCATGCAGCCGGAATCCCTGGATGTTCTCCTTCAATCCGCCCACCACCACCGGCTCCAGCGTGCCCCAGGACTCCTGCAGCGCCATAAACATCCCCACATCCCGGTGCGAGAGCCCGCGCGGATCCTTCAGCCATTCCTCATTCGTGGTGGCCAGCATCGAGATGGGCCGCAGATACGGAGCATCCAGTTCCTTCAGCAAAGCCGTGCTCTGCCACATCGCCCCATGCCGATCCTCAATCAATATCGTCGGCGCAGCTGCACGTGTGAGCTTCGTGACGTTCTCCTCACGGTCACCAAACACCGGCACCACATTCAGCCCCCGTTTCTCCAGTGCAGTGATCTGCGCATCGATCACCCGCAGATCATGCGTGATCCAAAACGACTGCTGCAGCAGCAGCACCGCCACAGACGCCCCTTCCACCCAGCGCTTTTTCCCGCGCTTGAAAGCAATGAACTCACCGATCTCCGCAAACGCATCCTCACGCGCCGGATCATAGTAGCCCGAATCCGGGATGAGCACCGGAGGCTCAATCTCCCCCGGCTGACCGCAGTGTTTCACCATACAGTAGCGGATCAGCCTACGCACGTTCACCGTGCCATTGGGCCGCCAGTACGCCGGCACGGCTTCGTCTTTGAGGAGCAGCCCCGCTTTTTCGAGATCCATCTGGCTGCCACGCGTATCCAGCGGAATCACCCGCTGCTCAGCATTCAGCGCACGCGACTCCTTGAGCCTTTGCGTGAGTGCAGGCGCCTGCTCCGCCTCCAGATTCAGTACAAACACCAGCCGAAACCGCGCCGCCAGCTCCGCCTTCTGCGTCTCATTGAATTTCTGCCCTTTGAAAAACTCCGCACGAATGCCGTTCTCACGACACGCGGCCTCCACCTGCGGCATGGAGCGATCCCACACACCGATGAAGGCCCAGTCCAGCGGCTCCGCAGCAACTATCTGCCCGGCCAGAAGCAGGAAACAACCCAGCCAGCAGAAGATGCCACGCATGACTCGCTCAGAAAGTAAGACGTCCGCCCACCACCACATTGAAGCCCGCCGCCTGGCGCTGCTGCTGGGAGTATGCCTGGCGGTATTTGGTGTCGAAGACATTGTTCAGATTCACGGTGAGCGAGAACGAACGATTTCCCTCTTCCCAGACCTTCCACCCGGTGCGGATGTTCGTCACAAAGAAACCCGGGATTTGGAAGTTCTGATTGATCGGCGGGTTGGTCGCGCTGGAAGATCCGTAGGCCGGATCGGTGGAGAAACCCGCATCGATTTCATCGCTCGGATTGTGCCGGATCAGCGGCCCCGCCCACAGCTCGGAGAGCTCCACCCAGTAGCGCTTCTCGTCGCTTTCAAAGCGCACACCAAAATTCCCGTACAACGGCGGAATGAAACGCAGCGGCACATTCTGCGACTGGTTCTGGCCATAGGTCCACGTCGTGTTGTTAAAGATCGTGAAATGCCGGTCCAGATCATAGCTCAGCGCAAACTCCACGCCGGTGATGTAACCCTGCGCCGAATTCGAATTCCGCGTCGCATTGTAAGTTGTCCCACTGATCACCACCGTGCCTGAAGTCGTGGACGTGATCAGATCTGAAAGCTTCGTCAGGTATCCCGTCAGCGATCCCTTGAGCTTTTCCGTGTGCACGCGCGCACCAAACTCATACGTGATGCTCTTCTCCGGATTGATCATCGTGCTGGGCAGCGATGCCGTCAGGCTGGAAAACACCGGTGTCCCCGCGCTCAGCAGATCGCTGTAGGTGGGCGAACGAAAGCCCGTGGCCACATTCGCCACCAGATCGAAGGATTTGGTCGCCTGATAAACGGCACCCACGTTCCACGTCACCGCGTTCCAGTACTTGTTCGATGCCAGATCATTCACCGTGTAGCCCGCCCCGGGAATCACATCCAGCGCCTCTGGCCTCGATTGCAGATGCGTGTTCTCATAGCGCGCACCCACATTCATCAGCAGCTTTTCCACCGGCTTGAAGTCCAGCGTCACGAAAGTGTCAAAGACCTCATACGTGCCGTCCGGTGTGATGCCCGCAGGCTGGGAAACGGTGGTAACGCCGGTGGCCAGCACGGTGGAATTCAGCATCTGCGCCGAAGACAGATTCTCATGCCGGTAGTCCATGCCATAGACCAGCCGCGTGTTCTTGTTCCGGCCAAACGTCGCCGCATTTTGAATGCCCACGCCCCACACGTCCTGGTCTGAATTCGTGATGGTGTTGTTAAACTGTGTCGCCGTCTGCACCCGCCGCTCGCGCATCTGATCGTAGTACTGGTAGTAGCCGTACACCTTCAGCTCATCACTCAGGAATCCCAGATCCTGTGCGGTGTAGTCCATCTTCACAATGCCACGGCGCTCCAGCGGACTGTAGATGCGCGGCACACCGTTCGCATTGAGCTTTGACTGCACATAGCTGCTCACATCCGTGCGCTCATTCCCCACCCATGACAGGCGAAACACATGCCCCTTCACCGGCTGAAACGCCAGATTCGCATACCCGCCGCTGGTATGAAAGCTGGTGGGCTGCAAGGGGCCAGTGGGGGTGTGATAATTCCCCGCATCCTGCACCGACCACCCCGCCGCAAACGCCCACATGTCATTGCTCGCGTGCACATTCATCGCATTGGTGAACTCCGTGTTGTTGCTCCCGTAGCGCGAGTATACATCTCCGCCCACGTTCAGGCTTTCGGAAAACTCCCCGCGCTTGGAAAACACATTGATCACCCCGCCGATGGCATCGCTGCCATACTGCACGGAACCTGCACCACGCACCACTTCCATGCGACCCACCGCATCGATGGGAAACTGATTGAAGAACGGATTCGGCCCCGAAAAGATCCCGCCGTTGTTGATGCGCACGCCATCCCAGAGATACACCAGCTTGTTCCCCATCTGGCCGCGGATCACCGGCGATCCCTGCGCCGCCACCTGATTCACCCACACCCCCGGCTGCTCCTGCAGCATCTCAGAGGGGCTGGTCGCCTGAAACCGCTCGATGCGCTTCTGCTCCACCACATTGGTGGACTGCGGCACCTTCTTCTGATCCTGCGCCGTGCGGGACGCCGTGATCACCATCGTCGGCAGTTCTTCGGCCTCATTCTTCTTCGGCTTTTCAGCCGCCTGCAAATGCGCCGCAAGGAGCGCGCTCAGCGAAAACATCAGTCGGGGAAAACGAAAATGGGAGACAACCATTCCCCACGCTTTGGCAGCACTGGGAGAAGGTGCAATACGGGCGCTGTTTGAAAGTGCAGGTATGGACAAAAATTGCCCACTGGAGGATGGTGAAGGAACCATTCCTTTCCATCCCGGCAGCAGCAACATTGCCCCAGAAGGCTCGTTAAACGAATCTCAACCGCGCCGCCCCCCCCCGAAAACTCGGGGTCGTCGCACAAAGACTGAGCCGGCCACGTATTGCTCAAGACTCCATGACCCGTTACGTTTTCAGCCTCTCCACCTTCCTCATCGTCACCTCTGGCCTGCCGGACGCCGTCCGCGCAGCCGAGCCGTATGACGCCTTCTTGCAGAAACACTGCATCAGCTGTCATGGACCCAAGAAGGAGAAGGGAGATTTGCGGATCGACCAGCTCTCGCGCGATTTCAAACTGGGTGCCGACACCCATCACTGGGCGGAGATGATCGAGCAGGTCAATTCCGGCGAGATGCCCCCCAAGAAGGAAAAACAACCGACGCAGGAGGAGATCGCGGCATTTGTGACGAGCCTTGATGCTCACATCAAGGAGGGCCGTGCGGCGCGTATGGCGGCCCGGCCTGCAGTGGCGCTGTATCGTCTCAGCCGGAAGGAGTATCAAAACACCGTCTATGATCTTCTCGGCGTGCGCTATGATCCCGCCAAACCCGGGGAGCTGAATGAGGACACGCTGTGGCACGGTTTTGAGCGCATCGGCTCGGAGCTCTCGCTCTCGCCGTCGCATGTGGATCGCTACTACCGCGCTGCAGAACTGGTGCTGGACCGCGCCTTTCCCACGGCCTCCTCGGCCGAGGCGCGCAAAGTCCACAAGACCGCAGCCGATATCCGCTACAACGGCGGCAAGGACCAGCAGGCGGCGCTGGACCGCTTCGGCATCAAGCGCCCGCTGCGCTACCTGATGTTTCCTGGCAACACTCAAAATGCGCTTTCGCCCAACTGGTTCGGCAAGGTCGGGCCGGAGCACAGCGGGCTCTACAAGCTGCGCATCCAGGCCAGCGGCATCCGCCCGCTCGGTGGCCAGACCGCCCACCTGAGCATCGGCAAGCGCACGGGTGAAGAGACCGTGGATGGCATGGTGGAGTTCGACATCACCGCGACGGAAGACAATCCACAGGTCTATGAGTTCGAGGTGTTTCTCGAAATGCCCGCAACACTGGACTTCTGCGTGGTGGCCACGGATGTGGTGGACCGCCGGCAGGGCGCCGCCTTCCGCAATGCGCTCAGCAGCCGGGGCGGATACATTTTCACCCACAGCAGCGAGACCACGCTCCTGAACCCGAACGCACCGCAGATGTTCGACGACAAAGGAAACGGCCTTTTCTCCACCGTGCTGCTCGATTGGATCGAATGGGAGGGCCCGCTGGTGTCGGACGCGGAAAAAGCACGGCGCAAGGATGTGCTGCCGCCTGATGATGCCACGCCTGAAGTGGTCGCAGAGCATTTGCAGCGCTTCGCCGAGCGCGCCTGGCGTCGTCCGGTGAAGACCGAAGAGCTGGCGGAGTATTTGAAATCCTACGCTGATGAACGCGCGGCAGGTGAAAAGATGGCCGACGCCTATCGCGTCGCGCTGCAGGGAGTGCTGACCTCCCGGCACTTCATCTACATCGTCGAGGGCGACACCGTGGCCCGCGAGCAGCTCACCGACGCAGAACTCGCCACCCGGCTTTCCTACCTCCTCTGGAGTTCGATGCCGGATGCTGCGCTCTCCACCGCAGCCAAAGGCGGCGCGCTGAAGGGCGATGCCCTCGCGAAAGAAGTGGATCGCATGCTCGCAGACACCAAAGCCAGCCGCTTCATCGACGACTTCGCGCGCCAGTGGCTGCAACTGAACCGCGTGGGCATGTTCCCGCCGGACAAGAAGCTCTACCCAGCCTATGACGCGTGGCTGGAAGAAAGCATGCGCTCGGAGCCGGTGGAGTTCTTCCGCGAGATGTATAGCAAGAACCTCTCCCTCGACAGTTTCATTGATTCCCAGTGGACCATGGCCAATGCCCGGCTCTGTGAATTCTACGGATTGCCGGAGCCCAAGTCCGGCGCCTTCCAGCGTGTGTCGCTGAAGCCCGAAGATCGTCGTGGCGGGCTGCTCACCATGGGCGCGGTGCTCGGGCTGACCTCCGACGGCACGCGCCATCGTCCCGTGCATCGCGGCGTCTGGCTGAGCGAGGTCGTCCTCGGCAAGCCGCCGCCCCCACCTCCGGCGAACGTGCCCGCCATTGAACCCCCAACGGCGCAAAGCCCCAAGGCAACCCTCCGCCAAAAGATCGAAGCCCACCGCAGTGATGCGAACTGCGCCGCCTGCCATGCGAAGATTGATCCGCTCGGCCTCGCCTGGGACAACTACGATGCCATCGGCCAGTGGCGCACCCGTGAAAAAGTCCCCGCCGGTGTCGGCGAAGATCCCTTAATCGATCCATCTGGGACCATGCCCGACGGCCGTGCCTTCAAGGACGCCGCCGAATTCAAACGCCTGCTGCTCGAAGATCGCGATGAAGTCGCCCTCGCCTTCATCGAGCACCTCTGCACCTACGGCCTCCGCCGCGCCCTTTCCTTCGACGATCAAGACGACCTCAAAGCCATCCAGGCAGAAGCCAAGAAGAACGGCTATCGTATTAAAGACATCATCCGCGCCGTCGCCCTTTCCGACCTCATCCGCAAACGCTGACCCGACCACTATCACGCCACCTAATCATACCATGAGCAACTACCTCTCCCAAAACTGGCTGATCGACCGCCGCCACGCTCTCAAGGCGCTGGGCAGCTTCATCTCGCTTCCCCTGCTTGAGTGCATGGTGCCGCTGAAGGCGGCGGCAGCGGAAAAGATCACGGCCACGCCCAAGCGCAGCGCCTTCATCTATCTGGCCAATGGCGTGCACTCGCTGAACTACCAGATCACCACGGCAGGAAAAGACTATCAGTTCTCCCGCTCGCTGAAGCCTTTGGAGAAGCATCGTGAAGTCATCACGCCCATCAGCGGTCTCCATCACCCGGGAGCGCTGAGCCATCACCACAATTGCATTTCCGTCTGGCTCACCGGCGGCAAGCTGGGCCCGTC
This sequence comes from Prosthecobacter sp., assembly GCF_049294395.1. Lineage (GTDB taxonomy): Bacteria > Verrucomicrobiota > Verrucomicrobiia > Verrucomicrobiales > Verrucomicrobiaceae > Prosthecobacter. The sequence continues at coordinate 5,375 of NZ_JBAQCR010000297.1, read as the reverse complement.
TGACCGCAACACCATCTCCGTGGACCAAAAGATGGCCGAGGTCTCCGCGCCCCACACACGCTACCCCTCCATGGAAGTCGCCATCACGCAGGACTCCCTCGCGTGGACGGCGGACGGTGTGCGCCTGCCCGCGATGCGTCGTTGCAGTGAGATTTTCGCCTCCCTCTTTGAAGAGCCGAAAGGCGGAAAAGCAGTCCAGCGCAGAGCCTTGCGCCGCAAGGGCAGCGTGCTGGACGCCAACCTCGCGGAAGTGCGCCAGCTCGAGAAAAAGATGGGCTCGGCGGACAAGGGCCGTTTGGAACAGTATCTCACATCCGTGCGTGAGGCGGAAATCCGTACGCGCCGGGCCGATGCCTGGCTCGACACTCCCCTGCCCGTGATTTCTGAAGCCGATCGCCAGCGCACCAACCGCGACATCGCTGCCACCCGTGCGGGCGATTACTTCCGCACGGTCTATGACCTCATGGTGCTCGCCTTCCAAACGGATGTCACACGCGTGGCCACCTTCAGTCTCGGCGGTGAGGGAGACGCCATCTCCATTCCTGAGATCGGCATCACTGAGTCGCGCCATCAGCTCAGCCACCACGGCGGCGATTTCGGCTACATGGAGAAGCTCACCAATTATGACACCTTCGCCATCGAGCAGTTCGGCTACTTCCTCACCCGCCTCGCGGAGACGAATGACCTCAGTGGCAAGCCGCTTCTGGGCACCACCATGGCACTCTTCGGCAGCGGCATGTCCTACGGCCATAGCCACGGCAACGCCAACCTCCCGCTGGTGTTCGCCGGCGGCACGGACCTCGGCCTCAAGCATGGCAGCCATCTCGACTTCAACAAAAAGAGCACCAGCTTCCAAGGTTACGCGCTCGGCGCAGACGGCGCGCTGACCACCGCGCACTACCAGCTCTGCAGCCGCCCCGCCAACTCCGACGCCCACATGAGCAATCTCCTCCTCCTCATGGCCCAGCGCTTCGGCGTGGAGATCGACCAGTTTGGCGACAGCAATCAAGTGATCTCGCTATGATGAAACACTTTCTTCTCGTTCTGGGGTCCTCGTTCCTTGGTCTCGGTGCATGCACCGCATCTGCGGAGGACGCGCCCTTCCGCCCCGAGGCGGGCAAGTTCCCTCCTCTGGACAAAGCCCACACCTACCGCGGCGAGCTTGTGTTTGTGGATCACGCCACCCGCCGCGGCAGCCTTCGCGTGCAGGGCTCGGGCATGTTTTTCCGCAACGATCCGCATCCCTTCGCTATGCTGCCTTATGGTATTGTGCGGTATCACGGCGCACCGGCGGATCTGCGGGACATCCCGCTCGGCACCGTGCTGCACGTCCGCGCCTACCTCCCCCCGGACCCCAAGACCTCCGCCGTGCCGGTGCTGCCGGTCAACAACAAGACCCTCGACGCCAACCACAATCGCGGCGCCGGCATCCTGCCCGCCGAGAACCACGTCCTGTTCCTCGAAGACGAGCCCAGCCACTGCCAGCGCGAGGGGCTGGTCTGGAAACTCAAAGACCTCGACATCAAAAACAACGAGGGCATGATCATCGCCAGCTGTGAACCCAAGCAAGGTGGGGACAACAAAGCCGCAGAGGAAAAACTGACCTTCGATGCCGCCACACGCGTCTGGCGCGGCAAGGAAGTCCTCGGGATCGAAGAGTTAATTGCCGAGGGCACATGGCCCGCTGAAGGAAAGAAATCCCTTAGTGGCCAGGCCGTGCAGCTCGGCATCACTTGGAAACCCACACCGGATGGCATTTTCACCCGCTTTCACATCTCGGACATCTGGCTGGATGATGCCTCCATGCAGCGCAGCGCCCACCACCAGGCGGAAACACACAAGGCCTTCATCCGCAGCCGCTGGATGCCCGCATGGATCGATGCCGTCGAGTACGGCAAGTTCGGCCGCGCAACAATCACCGCCACCCTGTTCGGCGGCATGGACGCCGCCCTCTACGCCGATTTCACCAAAGGCAGCACCGCCATGATGAACGCAGTCGAAAACACCTTGAAGCACACCCATGGCGCCTACGGCCCCGGACACATGGCCTCGCGCGGCACTCTGCAGGAAGTCATCAAGACACCGGGCGAAGCCCCACTTGGCAGCAGCGGCATCCAAGTCCGTTTTGAGACCGACCTCATCATTGAAGGCATTCGCCCCGGCAGGACGGTGCGTGTCCGCCCCAACATCTGGCCCCTCGTCAACGTTCCCCGCGAAGAATACCTCAGCGACGGCTCCACCAGCATCGACGAGCGCTTCCCTTCCCCATCCATCTTCACGAAATACTGAGTCGGAACGAAGCATCAAAGACATGAGATTCGCCGCCACCCTTCTCACCGCCCTTGGGTGCGTGCTCAGCACCACCGCACCTGCCGCAGACGAACCCTTCCGGCCTGTGGCGGGCAAGTTTCCACCTTTGGAAAAAGCCCACTCCTACCGGGGCGAGCTGGTCTTCGTGGATCATGCCAACCGTCGCGGCAGCATCCGCGTGGCGGGGAATGGCGTGTTTCGCAGGAACGATCCCCACCCCTTCGCCATGCTGCCTTATGGCATGGTCTGCTATCATGGCGCACCGGCGGACCTGCGGGACATCCCGCTCGGCACCGTCCTCCACGTCCGGGCCTTTCTTCCGCCCGACCCGCAGATCTCCGCCGTGCCGGTGCTGCCGGTGAACAACAAGGACAAAGACGCAAACCACAGTCGTGGCATCGGCATCGCCCCCGCCGAGAACCACGTCCTCCTGCTCGAAGACGAGCCCAGCCACTGCCTGCGCGAGGGCTTGGTCTGGAAACTCAAAGAACTCGATCTCAAAAACAACGAAGGAGTGATCACCGCCAGCCGCGAGCCCAAAGCTGGCGCAGATACCAAGGCCACCGAGGAAACCCTGACCTTCGACGCCGCCACTCGCATCTGGCGTGGACGTGAATGCCTGGCACCGGCAGACCTCATCGCTGAGGGCATCTGGCCCGGCAGCGGCAAAAAATCGGTCGGCAGCCAGTCCGTCCTGCTCGGCCTCATGTGGAAGCCCACGCCCGGCGCTGTGTTCACCCGCTTCCACATCTCGGACATCTGGCTGGACGATGCCGCCACGCAGCGCGCCGCACTAAGCCAGACAGAGTCCCACCGAACTTTCATCCGCAGTCGTTGGATGCCCGCCTGGGTGGACGCCGTGGAGTACGGCAAGTTCGGCCGCGCCACGGTGACCGCCACCCTCTTCGGCGGCATGGACCCCGCCCTCTACGCCGATTTCCAGCAGCGCAGCGCCGTGCTGGTGAATGGAGCCGAGAACACCTTGAAGCACACCGAAGGCGGCACCGCAGGCCCTTCCCAGATGGCCGCACGCGGCTCCATCCTCGATGTCACCCAAACACCCGGAGACGCCCCCCTCGGTAGCAGCGGCATCCAGATCCGTTTTGAGACTGACCTCATCACCGAAGGCCTCCGCCCCACCCGCATCGTCCGCATCCGCCCCGCAGCCTGGCCCGATCTCCACCTGCCACGGGAAGAGTACCTCGACAGCGGAAACTTCAGCCTCGAAGACCGCTTCCCCACACCAAGCATCTTCCCCAAGTATTGAGGCCTTCACTTTCTTCATTATACTCTCGCCCCCTTTCCAAACCATGAACACACCTGCAAGCTCCCCCGCCCCAACTCGCCGCAGTTTCGTCAAACAATCCGTCGCCGCAGGATTGAGTTTCAATTTCCTGCCTGCTTACCTGACCAGCGCACGCGCCGCGGACAATCCGAAGCTGCCACCGAGCCGACGCATCAATCTCGGCTGCATTGGCATCGGCGGACGTGCAGGCAGTGTCATTCCCGGGCTCACCGAAGGAGGCGCAGCCGTCCCTGTGGCATTCACGGACGTCGATTTCGTCACCGCCAAGGGCTTGGAGAAGAACCTGCAGGCCTTCCCGGACGTGAAGCGCTTTCACGACTTCCGCGAGATGCTCGACAAGATGGGCAAAGACATCGACGCCGTCAGCGTCGTCACACCTGACCACACCCACTTCACCGCCGCCATTCACGCCATGGCACTGGGCAAGCATGTGTATGTGGAGAAACCCCTCACCCACACCTTTGAGGAAGCGGAAATCCTCATGCGCGCGGAGAAGAAGTTCAAGGTGGTCACCCAGATGGGCAACCAAGGCCACACCTCCGCCGGTGCGGAGCAGTTCAAGCAAATGCTCGCCGCAGGCATCGTCGATGACATCGTGAAGATCGACGCCTGGAAGTCGCCTTCGCTGTGGTTCATGAACGCAGCCGAGCGCGCGCTCATCAAAGGCTATCCGCCCGAAGAGCCGATGCCCGAGTCCCTCAAGAGCTGGGATCTCTGGTGCGGCCCGCAGGAGTTGAAGCCTTTCAGCAAGATGTATCACCCCTTCAACTGGCGCGGCTTCCACCTCTACGGCGGCGGCATGTTCGGCGACTGGGGCGCGCACATCATCGATTTCGTCCATGATCACCTCAAGCTCGGCCTGCCCACGCGAATCACCCCCCTGGCGCTCGCAGACTACAACCAAATCAGCTACCCGCTGAGCTCAGACATCCGCTTTGAATTCCCTGAGCGCGGCGAGAAACTGCCCGCCGTGGAGCTGCACTGGAAAGCCGGCGGCGACACCAAGATCGACCTCGCGGAAAAATTCCTCGATCGCGACTCGGACGGCAAATTGATCACCCCAAATCTCGGCAGCGCCGGCTCCCTGCTCTATCGGAAACAGAACGACTACATCGTTCAGCGCGGCTCCCATGACCGCCATTCCATCGTGTATCCACGCGCCAAGATGGTGGAGTTCAAGGACGCCATGGCCCTCCATCCGCCGAAGCACAATCACTTCCAGAGCTTCATCCAGGCCTGCATGGGCAATGGCAAAACCGAGTCCCCATTCAGCGTCGCCGGCGTGCTCACCCAGGTGCTCAATCTGGGCACCATCGCCGAGTATCTGAACGTCGATCTTCAGTTCGATCCGAAGACCAAGCGCTTCATCAACAACGACGCCGCCAACGCACGCCTCGCAGGCCCGCCCCCACGCGCCGAGTGGGCCGACTGCTACAAGCTGGCATAAAGGGATTTGAGTACGACAGACACTCCTGTCTGTCGGCCAGCGCTGCCCGATCACCCCAGACCAACGGACCGTGTACATCGCACTTGTCACAGTCTTCTGATTGGCTGCGTCAGAATTTAAAAATGCTCCAGTATACGAACGAATAGCACCTCTGGACTGATCGCGTCAGTCCAGAGGCCACTCCCTGCCACGGCGCGCTCCATGAGTCGCTGGGCCGCCTCCCAGCCTATGTCCAGCAGGGCGCAGGCCTCCTGGGTGCTGGCCGCGCTTTGCAGCACCGCCACCGCAAAGGCCTCGAACATCCAGGTGAAG
>NZ_JBAQCR010000296.1:0-1940 GCF_049294395.1 Prosthecobacter sp. | reverse complement strand
GTGCTGGACTTGGGCGCAGGCGGAGGCAGCGGCGCGGAAGGCAGCTGAATCGGAGCCGTGGATTTCTTCGACATCATGGGAACCACGGATGTCGTGTTGAAAGAGGCTGGAATTCCGCCTGTGGCAGGGGAAACAGGCGAGGTGGACTCACGCGGCTGGGTGACACCTGCACCTGGGCGACCACGCAGGGTGATGCGCACCGTTTCTTTTTTCAGAGGGACGGCGGCCGTTTTGGGCGTCGAGCCTGACGGTGGTGTTGGGGGCGTGTTTTCGGATTCGCTCATGGTTCAGGACGGAAAATGGATGATTCGGAGAATTCTATATATTTAGCGAATTTCGCCCCCTTGCGTCAATCCCTTTCTCCTGATGCCTTGCAATTGTCGGACCCTTGATCGTTAGTTAATCATCTGGTGATCGGCACCCACGTCCTCCCAGGCCTTTCTAAGCATGAAAATTCTTGTCACAGGCGGAGCTGGTTTCATTGGCTCCCACACCGTTGAGCGCCTTATTAATGAAGGGGCAGGGGAAGTCACAATCATTGACAGCTTCAATGACTACTACAATCCCACAATCAAGCGTGAGAATCTAAGGTCCTTCGGTTCGAAAGTGACGGTTTGTGAGGGGGACATTTCTGATCCGAAGTTTGTCCATGAGACTTTTGATCTGGGCCGTTTTGACGCAGTTATTCATCTGGCAGCCCGTGCAGGTGTGCGCCCCTCGATTGAGCAGCCCGAGCTCTATATTGATACCAACATCAAAGGTACCTTTCACCTCCTAGAGGCTGCCCGCCGCACCGGGGTGAAGCACTTTGTCTTCGCCAGCAGTTCTTCGGTTTATGGGGTGAACAAAAAAGTGCCCTTTGCCGAGGCCGACCCCATTTTGCAAACCATCAGCCCCTATGCCATGACCAAGATGGCGGGCGAGCAAATGTGCTCCAATTACAGCCACCTTTATGGCATCAAGACCGTCGCCCTGCGCTTTTTCACGGTCTATGGCCCGCGCCAGCGCCCTGACCTGGCCATTTCAAAATTCTCCCGCCTCATCGAAGACGGCAAGCCGATCGATAAATTTGGGGATGGCAGCACCGCCCGAGACTACACCTTCGTCCACGACATCGTCGATGGCATCATTGGGGCGCTCAACTACACCAGCGGTCCCATCTGCGACATTATCAACCTGGGTGGTTCCCAGACCGTCACTCTCAATGATCTGATCGCCACCATTGAGCAGGCGATTGGTAAAAAGGCCATCATCAACCAACTGCCTGAGCAGCCGGGGGATGTGCCGCTGACTTCTGCCGATGTGAGCAAGGCCAAGGCTCTGATTGGATTCAAACCCACCACGACCATTGCGCAAGGGGTGCCGGCTTATGTCGAATGGTTCCGTGATATGCGGGCCCGTGGCATTGCCGTGTGCTAAAAATGCGGTGCTGACACGGTGCCTTCCTCGATTTCCTGGCGCTTTTTGCGCACAATGCCGTCGGCGATGTCCGTCACCATCTCCTCAAGCAGCAGCCGGAGATGGCTGCCGGGGCGGTAATCGGCGGGGGCGATGTGTTTGACGCGGTCGGCAAGGCCGGTGAGCTGGTAGCACTTGCGGAAGCTGCTGCGGCTGGCCTCGTCAGGATTGTAAACCGCCACCGCATGGCCGCCATAGCGTTTCATCAGGGTGAAGCAGGGCACGTCCGTCGGGCCGTCTCCGACATAGATCATGTGCTGGAAGGGGATGGGGCGCAGTTCCGGAGCCATGTGATCGTTCACGTCTTCGTGGGGTTCCAGCATGCCTTTGTTGATGCGGAAGATGTACTGCGTCTTGGTGGTGTGGCTGATGACGCGTTTGGGGAAGGTGATGCGGCCGTTTTTATCCTCGCCGAATTCGCAGCCGAAGATGCGCTTCACAAACGGTGCCAGCGCCGAGCCATCCAGCAGGGCCTTCAGGCC
>NZ_JBAQCR010000295.1:0-5772 GCF_049294395.1 Prosthecobacter sp. | reverse complement strand
CAGGCACGCCTGCGCAGATGAATGAGACCCGTTGCTCCAGCCCCGCCGCCGCAAACGCCTGAAAGCCCCCCTGGCTGGAACCATACACAATCAGCGTCTTCCCATCCCACTCCGGCTGCGCCGTGAGAAAGTCGATCGCACGGATCAGACGCAGGAACATGCCTTTGAAGTAGATCTTTTCGCGGTCCTGCGGGTTCGCGTTCGGATAGCCCTTCAGTTCTCCCGCCACCAGCGCGTCATAAAACTCCTTCGGCCTCCCGTTGGGCAGACCGTGTGCATTGATGTCCATCGACAACATTCCGCCTTCGTTCAGCGCCCAGGAAACGCTGCCGAGAGTCGAACTGCGCACACCGGCCCCATGCACATGAAGGATCGCTGGGAGAGACTTGGCCTTGGCTTGCAGCGGTTTGCCAAAGTAACCGCTCACCGGTTTGCCCACGCAGTCGATCTGCACATCAAACGCCGCCACACCCTTCGGCACCCCCGTCGTCACGGGTGTGAGCACCGCCTTCGCCGGCACCTGCGCCAGCGCCGCCTTCTGGGCATCCCAGAACGCATCAAAATCTTCCGGCACAGGCATGCTGGGCTTGAGCAGCAATGGATCATAGCCTGCGCCGGCCATGGTTGATGCCTTGTCACTCGTGGCACGCATCAGCAGAAAGCCGGGTTCATCCAGCTTTCCGATGAGCGTTGCCTTGCCGTCCTTCACATTCAGCGTCTGCGGCGGTTGCGGCTGCACGCCATCCTTGGAAAGCACGCACACCACCTTCCCATCCGCCAGGGGTTTGCCGTCATGCAGCACCTCGATCATGAAGGTCGCCGTCTCACCCACCTTGTACAAGGCATCCGGATGATCCGTGCTGGCCTTCAGCGTCAGTGCCGGAGCAGGAGTCTGCGCCTGCAGACCGAGGGAAATGAGAAGCCACAATGCGGAGAACAGTTTCAATTTCATACCTTCAAAGTTCGAACAGGGCCGGGCCCGAATCAATCTTCATTCATCGGCATGACATCGGCTCTTGATCGTTACTCACTGTTCTCCATGCTGCCCCACCCCCATGATTAGAAAACGCGGATGCCTCAAGCTGCTTCTGCTGCTCGCCCTTGCCGGCGCGCTGCTGGCCTGGCTTGCCGGTGAGGTCTTTTTCAATCTGAACAGCAATGTCGTCGCCGTCAGCGTGCGTGATTCCAAAGCACCGCTCCAGATTCTCACCAAGCGCGGCGAGTGGAAACCCGCCGTCGCCTTGACCGCCGGGGATCTCGACACCGCCCAAATCGAGCGCCATCGCGAGACCGGCATGCGCTGGACCACCCTCAAAGTCCGGCGCCAGGGTGGCACCCTGGCCAGCATCGCCCAGAGAGTTTTCGGGGCGGAGATCCAGATCGTCACCCTCTCGCCTGACCGCTTTGATTTCATGATGACCTATCAGCCGAAGTTTGCCCTCACCACGGCGAGGGAGCGCATGGAAGACGGCAATTTTTGGTTCACCATCACCGCGAACTTTCGCGATCCCAAGGGACTCCCCATGGGGTGGGTCTATCACGAAGGCCGTCAGGTCAATCCCCCTTTCGGCGACTGGAGCGGATGCTTCTTCGTCAGAGACGGCCGCCCGTGGTGCGGGCCGAAGTCGCTGCTCAATGAAGTCCCCGGTCTCATTCAGGAAGGCTGCCAGGTCTATCCCTCCGTGATGAAGAACCACACCACTTTTTCCTATGTGGATCTGAAGCCCGACGCCTTCTTCGACGGTTCCAAAATCAGCTACCGATCCCTCATCGGCATGCGCCAGGACGGCACCATCGTCTTCGTCCTCTCCGGCGACGGCGGCGTCATGAACGTCAGCGAAGTCACCGAGATCGCCCGCAAGCTGAGCGTCCAGCATGCCACCCTCCTCGACGGCGGCCGCGCCCTGCAATACTCCATCCGCACCGACGACGGCCCCTGGCACTTCCACGCCTTCAACACCGAACTCCCCTTTCAACACAAGTGGCTAGAACGCCAGCGCTCCCCCGTCTACATCGGCGTCCGCCGCAAAGCTCCGGTGATTATTGAGGGGGCCTCTAGTCTGCTTTCCCCGCCTTGAGCTTCTTCATCCAGTCAGGGTGTTGCTTCTTGTAGGCCTGAAACGCCGCATGCTCTGTCGTTGAAATCTTCCCGTCCTTGTCCATATCAATGAACGGAAACAGCCATTCCCATCCCGGTTTGGCCTCGCTCCAAGCCTCTTTCGAGTCCCACTCTCCCGCCTCGACCGTGCCCGGTTCATGCCGCAACGTCGGCCCTGTCCATGCGAGGATTTGACCGCGCTCAAGCAGGCGGCTGCGGAGCTTCATTGCATCCATTTGCTGCACCGGCACACCTTCATGGATCGCCTGCGCGGCAGCGATGCCAGCCGACTCACCCAGCACACAAAACACCGGCTCCATGCGCGCAGACGCATACGCGATGTAGCTGGCCGAGAAGCAGACCGGCACCAGCAGATTGCTGCAAGCCTCTGCCTTCGGCGTGATCGCGCGATACGGAATGGGATAAGGATGCCCCGTACCTTGGGAGCCGCCGACAAACATGTTGCCCTCCGTTGCCACGCCCATCTTCCCGGTGCCAAAATCTGCCACGGCGTAACGACGCACCGGATAGATGTCCACACCGTAAAGCGCCAAGCCCACGCTGTCCTCCACCTGCGTCTTGTTCCACACATCTGCCAGCGTCAGCACATAAGGCCCCTGCATGCGTCGCGAGATCCGCACATAGAGCTGATTGGGCCAGCCGTCGGTGTCGGCGTGCATCGTTTTGTCCAGTCCGAGCGCCGCCGTCTCGGCGCGGAACTTCTCCGGCACGCGTGAGTCAGTGCTCAGAAAGTAATGCAGTCCACTGAGGTAGTCCTTGTGCTGCCTCCAGATGCGCGACTTTGCCTCCCAATTCCCATCCTGGTAATACCGGCTCACTCCCAGCGGCGCGATCGTCACCAAAGAATCACGCTTGTAGTTGTACTCACCGCTGTTGAGCCAGCCGGGGAAAATGTCCCGCAGCCGCTTGAGCAGCTTCTCCTCACCCTCTGTGCTGCGGACGAGGTGCTCCACATAGCGCCCCACCACTTCAAAATCCTTCGCGTCATAAGCCGCCGGCTTTTCAAACGCGATTCGCTTCGCCGGATCGCGAGTCACGTAGAAGCGGTAGTTGTAGGCCTGCGTGTAATCATCCGCCGCGCCCTTCGGCAGGCCATGATCTGCATCCACCAGCGGCAGCAGGCCGCTCTTGGCATCCCCTTGCACTACATAGGGATCAATGGGCGTCCAGTTCGTCGTCGGCCCGACGCCTGCCAGTTCTTCATTGAAGACCTCCTTGGCTTCGCGCCCCAACGCATACGGCACCGCAGCCGCCGCCATGACATCTCCCTCATAGCTGGCATCGATGAACACCTTCGCCTCGACCACGGCCGCATCGGATTGCGCAGCCTTGGGTGCAGGCACCCCGTTCTTGTCTGGCGGCGCGAGCTCCAGCACCAGTTTCGTGATCGCCTTTCCGGTCTTTTCCACCTTTTGCACACGATGTTCAAAGAGCACCGAAATCTTCTCCTCCTCCAACCACGCCGCGAAGGCCTGACGGATGGCAGGTGGCTGTTTACCCAGCTTGAAAACACGGCTCGTTGTCAGCCCGCCCACCGCCTGCGGAGCCGCGCAGTCCTGCATCGGCTTGATCCCCGCACCGAGAATCCCGCCCACCCAGCGGCTGGGCTCCACGATGAGAACCGAACACCCCTCCTGCCTTGCCGTCACAGCAGCCACAATGCCTGCGGGCGTTGCGCCATACACGCACACATCCACCTTCTGGGGGGGGACTTCAGCATTGGCGAGTTGAAGAGCCAATAGGAAGAGAGCAGGACGAATCATGCGTCCAACTGGCCACAGCTTGAGACGGTGTCATCCACCAAATGCACTGGATGGCACGCCCTGCGCACCGGGGCGGCAGACGAAGAGGCGTCCGGCGAGGGGTTCTTCAAGGTCGGGTTTCTTGCCGGTGGTGATGTAGAGATCGCGCAAATCAGGGCCGCCAAAGGCACAGGCGGTCGTTTCGACGCAGGGGAAGTCGATCTGCATCTCCTCCTTCTGGGTGGCGGGATTGAAGCAGACCACCTTGGCGCCGTGGCAGAAGGCGATCCAGAGACGATCTTCGCTGTCGATGGTCATGCCATCGGGGGAGGAGGGATCGGCGCTGGTGTCCCAGACGACGCGCTCGTTGGTGATGGCGCTGGTGGCGTTGTCGTAGTCGAAGGCGCGCACTTTTTTGCTGGGCGTGTCGATGTAGTACATCGTGTTTGCAGCACGGTTCCAAATGATGCCATTGGAGTTGGTGACAGGGCCGAATTTCTTTTCGACACGCAGATCGGTATGCAGGCAGTATAGAGAGGCATCAGGGCGCTTCTGGAGGCAAATGGTGCCAGCCCAGAGGCGACCGGCAGGATCGCACTTGCCGTCGTTGAAGCGGTTGTCGGGGAGGTTGGGCTCGGGATCGGCGATGGGGGTGCTGATGCCGGTGGATTCATCGAGGAAGAAGAAGCCGTTGTCGCCTGCCCAGACCAAGCCGCCGCTGGCGCGGGGAACGACAGTGCCGACGCGCTGGCCGACGTCCCAGATCTTTTCTTCACCTGTCGATGGGGTGAGGGCAATTATCTTATAAGTTTCAATATCAACGTACAACAGGCGGTCGCCGTGCCAGATTGGGCCTTCGCCCCATTCGGAAACGTGGTTGGAGATGAGTTCGGGAGTCATGGGGTGGGGCGCTTGGGAAGGGTGATGAAAGCTTCGGCGAGGTAGTGGGGAATGAGGGGCTGATCGATGAGGGCGGCGAGCTCGGCGGCAGGCAAGGATTGGACGATTTTGGCAAGCTTGGCGGCGTCTGGTTTGGCGGAACGGAGGGACAGGCCGAGCGGACATTTGGCGTCGAACGTGTACACTATTTCGCAATCGGCGTTTTTTTCTCGGGCGATTTCGGCGGAAACGATTTCGAGGTCGGGCAGCAGGCGGCCGTTTTCGACGCGGGCCAGGTAGAAACTCTGGCGGCGGGCATCGCCAATGATGTTGTAACTGGCGGGAGCATCCAGGTCCGGCGCGGTGAGGGAGGACCAGCCGACGCACCAGACATTGCGCGAAAGTGCGATGCCCTGAGCGGCGGCGATGGCGATGCGGACGCCGGTGTAGGAGCCGGGGCCGTTGCCGATGACGATGCCGGTGAGTTGATCGCCTGCAGCCGCGAGAGCTTCGCGCAAGGGGGCGAAGACCTGGGCGTTGTGGGAGCGCTCGGACTGGAAGGTGGAGCGGAAGAGCACGTCATCGCCCCGCACGACGGCGATGCTGCCGTGGGCGGTGGAGAGGTCGAGGGCTAGGAGTGTGGTGGGCATCAAAGGTCCGATTTGGACAGGATTAACAGGATGGCAGAATTCACAGGATTTTCTCAAAGGGATTCACTCACATTCATTCAATGCCGAGATTTCAAATCACGACGACCAAATCCTGTCAGAATCAGCCTCATGTTCACGAGGCACGCTCAGTCACGATGCGTGAGCCATCTGGCTTTGGTTCGATTTGGAACCAGCGGGTGTGGGGGGGGAGGAGGTCGGGGAACATGTCGGCCCATTCGACGATGATGACGCCGGGTTCGGTGAGGAATTCGTCCCAGCCGATGCCGATGACTTCGGCGGCGGAGTCCATGCGGTAGAAGTCGAAGTGGAAAATGGGGAGGCGGCCGTCGAGGTACTCGTGGACGAGGGTGAAGGTGGGGCT
>NZ_JBAQCR010000294.1:0-14680 GCF_049294395.1 Prosthecobacter sp. | reverse complement strand
TCCCCGCATCACCCGCATCCACCGCACCGATCGGTGCGATCAAGTCCACGTTCCCCGGACGCACGCCCACCACCGTCGCCAGCACGCCGATGCCCCCCCCCGTCGCCAGACCCGCAAGGTCCGTCGCCACGTTCGCGCTCTGCGGATCAATCAGCACCCGCGTCGGCGGCGCGGACTGCACCGTCTTCGAAGACGACCCCGCCGCGATGTCTCCCGTCGTGGACCAGATCATGATGTCGCCGCCCTTCAGGGTGAAAATACGCGAGATCCCGATGTCCACGCTCTTGCCTGCAAAGATGTTGATGCTCCCGCCCCCTTCCGTGATGATCCCCGGTGGTGCCAGCGTGCTGCCGATCGTTGTGGAGGCCAGTTGCAGCCCCCCTTGCGGCGCCAGAATGCTGATGTCCCCGCCGCTCCTCGTGCGGATGTCACGCGCCTGCGTCTGGATGCTCCCCTCGCTCGTCGTCGGGAACAGCTTCGCGATGGCCGCATAGCCTTCGGCATAAGTCCCCACGTTCGGACTGTCCGGATCATTGTGGTCACGCCCTGCATCACGCAGCGCCAGGTAGAAGACCGCCATCGCCAGTTGCTTCTGCTCGTCCGCCGTCAGCAGCGGATCATTCAGATTCACCGAAGCCACGCCCAGGATTTCCGCCAGCTCCGCCAGATAACGCGCACCCGTCGCCGTCGTGGAAATGTAAGTGATGAACGCCCCAAAGTCCGGTGTCCCACCGCCGATGCCCACCGCCGCCGCCCCCATGCCTGCACCCACGATCAAATCCGCTCCCGCAAACGGCAGATAAGGATTGCGCCCGTTGCCGATGCTCGTGATCCCCACGCCCGTGCCGTCCTTGTCGTTCGATCCCGTGCCCAGATTCAGATTCCGCCCCGCCAGCACCTGCAGTGTCCCCGGTCCGCTGATCTGGATGTCGCCCGATTTCGGCGTCTCGAACGCGTTCGGCAGGTTGCCTTTCGCCACCGCCAGGGAGCGCAGCGCGGAGTTCGCATTGTAGGCCACGATGTCTCGCCCGCTGGACACCACTGAGACGTCCGTGGTCTGGGTGTTCTGGATGTAGAAGGCAATGTCAGTGATGTCACGTTGCGCCAGGATTTGCGCCAGCTTTCCAGAGAACAGCGTCAGACCGGAGATGTCGCCCCCGGTTGCATAAACCAGCAGCGGGTTCGCGTCGTTCGCATGCAGAAGTCCTGCCGCATGCAGCGCCTGCTTCGTCTGGGTGGATGCATAGATCCCGGACGTCGATCCCGATTCGGCAAACAACGTGTCGATCGTCTGTAGAAAGGTGCTTCTCGTGGTTTGGGCAATGGGGTTGTTGAAGGCAGTCGGCGCGGCCGGGTTGAAGTAGGTTTGATAATAGGCATACGGCGTCAGCACTCCGGGAATGGATGCCGGATTGGCATCCGAAAGGTTCACCGAGGCGGAAGTCCACACCGTGGTCTGGCTGTTGGAGATGATGCTTGTCGAGACGCCATTGGGCCGCAGGCCGTTCACCGCGCCCGCTGCCAGCAGTTCCAGGGTGCCCGTGGCCGACGGCGAGAGAGTGAGGGTGCCCGTCAGATTGATGTCTCCGGAGAAGGCCGCTGCCTTCAGGCTGCCAGGCATCAGTGTGGTCAGCGTGCTGAAGGGGTCCACGTTGGTTTCCGCCAGTCTCAGCCAGGGCTGGTAGTACGCCGCCGAACTGGCGTTGAGCAGCAGCGAGTTACGCAGCCACAGGCTGAGCATGCTTTCCGGCGTGGTGGAGTCCGGCACCGTTGCGGCCTGCCGGATGGTGATGTCGCCCCCCAGCGAAGTCACGGCTACACTGCTGTCGGACGCATAGGTGGAGAAGTACGTCTTGTACCAATGTCTGTTGGTCACCCCTTGCGGCATCAGGAAGGTGTTTGCCACGGGGCCCAGCAGCACATCGCCACGCGCGCTGACCGTAAAACTGCTTTTGCCCACAAACAGGGTGGTGGGCAGCCAGGTGGCTTCAGGGTAGATGCTTGCCGCCGACCCCAGGAGGCCCAGAGAGGGGGAACGCGTCGAATTGGTGGTGATCTCTCCACCTGCGCTCAAAGTGCCGGTGCCGCGCTCAACGTAGTAAACGCCGCCGTCAATGTTGCGGCCCGCCTGCACCACCACATCCCCGCCGCCAAGCTCCAGCAGAGTCGCCGCGCTGGGCGTCCCCCTCGCCGCACGGGCGTTGGTGGTCGCGTGTGCGCTCACATTCTGCACATCATGTCCTGCCTTCAGCGTCACATTGCCACCGCCCAGCGCGGCCACGCCGTCAAAGAAGTTGCTGAAGTTGATCCACCAGGTCGTGGACGAAGCCACGTCATTGACGGTCTGCGGGATGCCGTTGGAAACCCGCGTGGTTCCATAAATTCCCGCATCATTGACATACCCTCGGCGCATCAGCCAGTTGTTGGGCAGTTGACGCTGCGAATCCATGATCAGGTTGCCCTGCGAATCCTTCGTCAGATGGATGATGTCCCCCTGGGCTGACACATCCACATTCCCCCCCGCCATGCTGTATTGGGGGGCGTAGAGCTGCTGCACTGCGCCCAGCGAGGTCTGAGGCAGCGAGGTCACAGTGACGATGGGAAGCACAAAGTCACCGGCGGCGAACACCGTCGTCGCCGCCGCCACCGCCACCCCTGCGGTGTAGATGGTGGCAAACTGGTTCAAAAGCTGCACATCCCGTCCGGCGGCGATCTCAATGCTCCCCGTGCCCGTCCGGATCACCTGAAAGCGGTTGCTTGTCGTCGTGTCCGTCGTGGTCGAGGTGCTGTTGTTGGGATTGATGGCCAGCCGCGTCACGGCGCTCTCACCGGGTGACGAGTTGAGCCCGGAGCTGGTGGGAATCGCCTGTCCCGCATCTTTGCCCAGAAGCAGAGATCCCGAGTTGGCTCCCAGGCTGCTCAGCGCCACGACTTCGCGGAAATTCGATGCCGAGAAATCCGCTCCCGCCGCCATGCGGTAGGACCACGACTGGTTGTTCAGCGGGCGCAGGCCGCTTTGTGCCATCAGCGTGGCCATCCACATCCGCTCGACGACAATGCCGGTGGTCGGCACCTGAAAGCCATCGCTCAGCGTGTTGTAGAATTCCAGATTGCCCGCCGCACGCAGCGTCAGCACGCCCGCCGCACTCTTGGGGCCATAGCGGAAGGTCGCAAGGTTCCAGTCCTCCGCAGCCGCCGAGGTGGCAGTTCCCAGCGTCAGATTGCCGGTGCGGTTGATGATCTCCGCCCCCGGCGCCAGCACATACACGGAGGACAGCCCTGCATTGTTCGCCAGCAGCCGGTTGGTGATGCTTGTATAAGTGGCCGAGGTGCTCCCGGACGCGCCCAGAAATGCCTGCGCATGGGTGTTGATGCTTGACTGCGTCGAAGAGGAAATCGCCACACTCGCTCCGCTTGCGCCCGTCAGATCATAGATGCGGTAACCTTCCACCGTAATGCTCGATGCGTCCACGATGCTGCCATCCACCGCACTCACCAGAATGTCATTGATGCTGCCGGACTGCGAGTTGTTCGTCGTGTTGATCTGCGGCGCACGGATGTGCAGCGTGCCGCTGAATTTCCCCTGAAACGCGCTCGATCCCACCACCGTGGCAGCACCCGCCACCTTGGAGGCCACCGAGAGGTCGATCAGCGTCCCTGCCAAAATCGTCACCTTGTCAGCGGCGTTCACACTGTTGGCGTTTGCCCCGCCCAGCACACTGCTGGTGCCGATGTAGCCATTGCGGTCCGTGCCGGATTCCAGCGTCACAGATCCTCCCTTGCCGGCACTGTTAAAGTCGGCCGCCGCCACGCTCAGCCGCGCCCCAAAGACCAGGCTCGTGCTCGTCGGCACGGCCGCCGTCACATCCTGGCTCAGGGTCACCTGATTGCCATTGATCGCGGTGACGTAGGTCCCTGCGGCAATGTTCGTACCGCTCACCGACTGCCCCACGGAGACTCCCGTCATGTTGCTCACCGTGATGCTGCGGCTGCTTCCCACCACACTGCCACCTGTCCCGCTCAGCGTGTTCAGCGTGAGGCTGCCATTGGCAGACAGTCTGATCGTGCCGCCCGTCGCCCCGGAGGCGTCGATGGCGCCATTCACCGTGATCGATCCCTGATCCGCTCCCAGATAGAATTCGTGCGCGGTCACCAGGCCCTCAATCGTCACATTCCCGCTGCGCACACGCACATCGCGCCTTTGCGTAAATGACCCCGCGTTGAGCTTGTCATTCAGCGCACTGAAGGAGGGCAGGGCGCTCACATCGATTTTGGCGGAGCCTGCCGTGCCTGCGATCCCCGCCTGTCCCGTCAGGGCTCCGTTCAGACTCACCTGCCCATGGACGGCGCTGGCGGTAAACGTCCCCCCGCTGCCGTAGGCCGCCGCTGCCACATTGATGCTCCCGAACGAGTTCAGCGTCACGTTGCCGTTGTCCGCTGTCAGGATCACCTGTCCCGCATTCGTGTAGCGTATCTGGTCAAAGAAATGCCGCACACTGCCTCCGGCGTCCAGCCTGCCGCTCACACTCACATCTCCCGTTCTGGCATGCAGGGAAATCTGGCCGCTGGGCAGCAGGATGGCCGTGCTGGCCGTCACGCTCGCTCCTTCAAACGTCACCTGCGCACCGAGTCCCAGGCTCGTCGGCGTCGCCAGCGGGCCCGTCGGCTGCGTCAGGCTCAGGCTCCCTCCCGCCACCAGCCTTTGCGTTGCGTTGCTGCCGCCGGTGATGAATGGCGTCACGGCATTCAAGTCGCCCTGCGCGGTGAATGATCCCGCTCCCTGCATCAAGATGCCGCCGGAGGCATTCAGTGCCACCGTCGAAAACTGCGCCACCGCCAGCGCGTTCTGGCCGATCGTGATCGTCGCGGCCGTGATATTCAGCTCGCCTGACATCGTGCCCGCCGTGCCGGCCGTGCTGTTCGCACTGTTGTCCAGCAGGATGGCGGATGCCGTCAGGTTGATGCTGTCTGCGCCTTGGTTGAAGCCGCGAATTTCACCCGCATGCAGCGCCAGGGTTCCCGTGCTGGAAAAGGTGCCCGTGCCATACAGGTCGATGGAGGTGTAGCTCAGCAGCGAAAGCGCTGCGGTGTTTTGCAGGCCCGCCAGGGTGGTGCCACCCAGCACCAGGCTGCCGGTGGTCTGCAAAGCGCCGGGGGTGGTCAGCAGCACGGAGATTCGGCCGCTGTTCAAATTCACCGCCTGGGAGGTGAGGCTGGCGCTGTTGTCCAGCGCGGTCACATTGCTGGAGTCCAGCGTGATGCTCGCACCACTGATTCGCACGCCCGCCGCCACGTTCAGTTGCGGCAGTGCCGAGGTCGTCACCCCGGTGCGCAGCGTCTGCGCCGTGGCCACACCACTGACACGCACCAGCGAGCCATTGCCGCTCAGGTTCAGAGAATCAGCAGCGGTCTGGGTGCCGGTCTGCGTGATTGTCGCATTGATGGCCAGCGTGATCGTTTGCTTCGCTGCCAGGATGATTTCAGTGCCAGTCAGGGCCACCCCGGCATCCAATGTCACCTGGTTGCTGCGCGCATTGACGGTGCTCGTGCTGGTGCCAAAGGTGCGGTCCCCGCCGATCAGCAGGCTTTCCGCATTCCACCCGCTCAGCAGCGTGGCGTTCAGCACCAGCTTGCCGCTCTGTGCCGGCGCACCCGGTGCTGCCAGAATGATGTCCAGCGGGCTGCTGACGTCCACCCGCCCGCCACGTCCGCCCTGCATCCCGCTGGCTGAGACATTCCCGTCCAGCTGCATGTTTTGCTGGGCGCCGATCAGTGCATAGCCCGCGTCCAGCGCCGTGCGTGAAACCGGCAGGCTCAGGCCCTGCTGTGCGGCGGTGATAAAGGTTGTCGCCGAATAATCGGTGTACTCCGCACGTGCCTTCACCACGCTTTGCGGGGCGATCTCATACTGCTGGTACAGGCTGCCCGAGACCGATGGGTTCAGACTGTTGAAGACGTAGCCGCTCGTCATCACCGCCCCATCAGGCTTCACCAGCGCATCAGTCGCGGTTCCCGCACTCGGCGTGATCAGCAAGGCCCCCGGCAGCAGCGCATACCGCGCAGGCAGCAGGGTGTAGGTGCCCGCCGCCACCAGTGAGTTGCCCTTGAGGTAAATCTGGTCTCCCACTTTCAGGCTGTCATTCGCATAGCCCTTGTCTCCGCCCAGATTGCTGGCGTTCACACTCGACGTCGAATAGGGCGCGTAAGGCGCGGCCAATGAGCTGTAGCCCGGAATGATCGCAAAGACTCCGCTCGAAGCGAGGATGTCCTGCGTGCCGCCATTGCCTGACACCCATCGGTAGCCGTACAACCCGCCCCCGCCTCGAATGTCCAGCACCGATCCCGCCTCCGTGCTCACGTTCGTCGCAGACACTCGCACCGACTTGTCCGGCACGCCGATGCTCGTGATGTCCAGACCGGTGGGGTCGATCCACACGCTGCCATCCTTCACCAGACCATAGGGAATCTGCACCCCAAGACCCGTCTGCGGATCAATGGCTGAAACAGACGTCACGCTCCCGCTGCCAAGCGTGATCTGCTGCGTCACCGGCACGCTCACATTCGTCACCAGACCTTTGGGCGCCGTGCCTGTGCCATCCCAGCCGAGGGTGATGGTCCCAAACGGCGCGCGCAGCGTGCCCTTCTGCGTGATCGTCGCCGCATAAATGTTCAGCCTGCCACCGCCTGAAAGTGGGAACTCCGGAGTGCTGCCGGATGACGCAATCGTCACCGAACCATTGCCCCCGGCATGATTGTAGGCCGTGATGGTGAAGGTGGAGGCCGTCGTCGGATAAATCTGCCCCGCCGTGATCGTCAGATCACCCGCGATGTCGAAATACCCATTGCCGCGCAGCTCCTGCCGGGCTGTCAGGCTCGCCTGGCCGATGTTCTTCAGCGAAAGAAAGCCCGTCTCGATCAAATCAGCCACCACTTCGAGTCTTCCGCTGCCATGGCTCGGACCGAAGTAGCTCGGGCTGTTTCCCAGCCCTGGATTGGAAACAATGAACGGATTGACCAGCTCCTCGTCGCGGGTCGGCTCTCTCAAAGGTTTGCCCAGGGTCACATAGGCTGCGGTCAGACGCACCAGATCATTCGCTGCGATCACTCCGCCGTCCGCCACTTTCAAATAGCCCCTGGCTGTCACATCGACCGCGCCGCTGAACTGCACGTTGCCTTCCAGATTGAGTGAATCAAACCCGCCATTGAGAAACGAGTTCGCCCCAAAGTAGCCCTGGGCTGTGATGCCCGACCCCGAGGCGTTCACCAGTGATTTGCCCACCACATCCTGACCGCTGGCAAACACCGGCTGCGTGAATGCCCCCATGTCCTGGGCCACCATCAGCGTCGTGTCCTTGTCATCCCTCGCAAAACCCGGCAAGATAAACAGACCGGAGGTGACGGTCAGCACACCTCCCTGCGCGGTGCTGCCGCCGGCGTTCCCCACCAGCGTTGCATTCGAGAATAAAAACTCCCCGCCGTTCAGTTCAATCAGCCCTCCATTGCTGTCGACCCGGACCGCAACGGAGCTTGCCACCGAGTTCAGTCCGGAGACAGAATTCTGCGCCGCCACCTCCAGCCCGGCTTCCGCAGCCAGCAAATCCAGCACGCTGCTCGTGCCGGAGACATTCAGAACCGCCCCGGCATCCGCCACGATGTTTCCTTCCACCTTGATCGTTCCACCGGCATGCACCGTGCCCACCCGCCGGCCATAGATATCCGCCAGCAGCACCGTTTTGCCTGCGGTCGAGACACTGCTCGTGCTGCTCAAATGCACGGTCGCAAACGCCACGCTCGAATTCCCATTTTCAGGATAGTGGTTGGCTCCTTTGATCGTGACCGTGCCTCCCGGTGCCACGATGCTCCCTCTCATCTCAACGGTCTGCCCGTGCAGCGTCACGCTCCCAAGCGCATCCGTTTCAATCAGCGCCCCTGCTCCCATCACGATGTTGCCACGCACCACGAGCTGGTTGTCCACAAAATTCGTCACCCCGGCCGCTTCGAAGTCCAGTGTCACTGGGTTGCGGTAGCCTTCTGGTTGCAGCAAATGCGTGAGCATGATCGCGCTCTTTCCGTTCTGCTGTTCAATGCTGGCCTGCAGGCTGCTCACCACCGGCCGGATCACCACGCCCGGCGTGATGAGAATGGCGGGCGCAAAGGTTTGCGCACCGGCAGGCGGCGTGATGTCTGAACCAAGTCCGAGCAGTGTAAACTTGCTGAACCCGCCCTGGCTGAAAAAGCCTGCTTCCAGCAGCAGCGTGTTCGGGTAGGTCGCGCTGCCTCCCACCTGGATGGTCGGGGCTTTCAAGGCCAGCGCGCCGCCCGTGGAGCCAGAGTAGCCCTGCAGGGTGCCGTCAAGTGTGAGGTGCCCGCCCACCAGGGATCCGATCAACGGGTCATTTCCAGCCTGGATTGAAAGGCTGCCGCCTGCTCCATACGTGATCGCCTGGCTCGCTGTCAGTCCGCCTGAAACATCCACCAAACTCCCCGCCGCGAGTTCGGCTATGTAGCCTTGAATGCTGATGCTTCCACCCTGCGTCGTGCTGCGGTATTCGATCTCACCGCTCGCGTTCCTGGTGGCGACGAAATGTGGCACCGTCAGGGGTGCGGCTGCATCTCTCCGGTCGTTGATCACCAGCCCGGCGGTGCTGATCACCGCAGTGGCTCCCACCGTCACCTTGCCACGGGTGGCACTCACGGGTGGCACCACGGCATATGATCCCTGCGCTTTCAACAGCGCCGTCAGGTAGGGCGAGATGTTGTAGGCGATCAGTTCCAGTTTTCCACCCGGCGCAGACAGCGTTCCTTGGATGTTCACATTCGCTCCGTATAGCTGGATCGTACCACCCGCTGCGGCTGTCAGCGCCACATTGCTCGGCAGGGTGATGTCCCCGTCACCGTTGTTCACCAGCAGCGAGCCAAAGCCCTGCGTGGTCAGCAGCTCTGGCGAAAGATAAACCGTGTCCCGCCGGTCCTGCCGCAGCGCCAGCGGTGCTCCGCTGCCATTCAGCGCAAAGGCATCGGCTGCAGTCTGCGTGACTCCGCCGTTCCGAAACTCAATGGCGGGGGGCGTTGGAGAATAGGTGGGGAACCGCAATGGCGCCCGGCTCACCTGCTGCGTCTGGAATGCCAGGGAAAGGCTGCTCTGCTGCGGCGCTGTCTCCAGCTGCTGCGGGCCAATGATCGTGTTTCCCTTCAAACTGCCATCCAGGGCCATGGCTGCCGCGGCAATCTCAAGGCTGCCTCCGTTGCCCCCGCTGCTGTATCCATTTTCATAATGGCTTGGCGTGGCAAATATCCCGGTCGTCGTCGCCGTGGTCCCCCAGCGCGTGTCTGTGACGGACGTGCTGCCCGTGTAGATGCCGGCATACGCCACGTTCGGATCTGCTTTGGCGATGTCCACCAGGTTTCCCCCCACGGCCAGCAGCGTGGTCGCCACCGTGCCTCCGCTGAAGTCCTCATAGCCGCCGGATACATTCACCTGCGCCCCCTGCTGCATCACCACCGAATCACCGGCTTTCATTGTCACCGTGCCCCCGGCGGTGGTCAGTTCCCCGACCGTCCGGTTGATGATGCCGAGGTAGCCTGTCAGGTTTGCCAGCGGCGTCCCCACCCATTTCGTGCCATCGCTCCGCACTCCCTGGTTGCGCAGATCGACGGTGATCGTTTCTCCCCGCAGGCTGCCATTGCGCTGCAGCGCCGAGTCCGCCAGCTCGTTGGCGCGCAGCGTGATCGTCAAAATGTATTTGGAAAGGTTCGTGGCTACTGCCGTTGACCCCGCGACATTGATCACCGCTCCCTGATCCATGTAAATCTGCCCGCTGGAGGCCACAAACTCCAGATCCGTGTTCCCTGGGGCCATCAGCAGATCCCAGATGCCCGCGCTGATGCTGACGTTGGCGTTGGGTGCCAGCACCACCGAGTTCTGCCCGAAGTAAACACTCAGCCCTTGGAAATTGATCTGCGATTTCAGCGCCAGCTCCGTTCCCACCACCGTTTCCGTGCTCGCCCATTCCGGCAGGATCTGCGTCACCGAACCGCTCCCCACGTTCACTTGTCCCGTCGAGTTCGCCGACTGGTACACAAACGGTCCGCCCAGCGTCGGGTCCGAGGAATTGTAGTTGATGTTCGGCACCGCGTTGTAGTTCGCCAGCAGGTCGATCCGTCCGTTCAGCGCCACCGAGGTGCTGCTGTCGATGAACCCGTTCTGGTTCACGACTTTGCCAGCAATCTCCACACTCCCGCGCGGCGCTTCGATCAGCCCCGCGTTCGTCGCCGTTCCTCCATAGCTGCCGACATCTCCCACATACACATCCAGCCCGCGCAGCGATGGATCCTCCGAACTGTGCGCGTCAAAGCCCACTTCCATCCCCGCCGCCAGGATCGTCTGCCCGTCCGGCGTGCTGATCGTCCCGTTGTTCGTCACATTCGGCCCCACCAGCACCACCCGCCCGCCGACATTCGCGGAAGACGTCGGCGCGGTGATCTGCGCCCCCGCCTGCACCGTCACGTTGCCGATTTTCCCAAACGCCGGCACCGAAGGCGGCGTGAAGGCCGGTGTCGGTCCCTTGGTGCCTGCTGGCTGTGCGTTGGCCGAAAAGAGGAACTGTGAATCCGGATTGTTCAGCAGCCCGCGCGTCACCAGGTTGTCATTCAGCGGCAGCGCGGACGCCACCATCGCATGGGTGTTCACCTCGCTCGCTCCACCGAAGATGATGCCGTTCTGATTGATGATGTACACCTGGCCCTGCGCCTCGATGGAGCCCAGGATCTGCGTCGGATTGCCCGACGGGTCCGTGATCTTGTTGAAGGCGATCCACGTCCCCGCATCCGCGCCGCCCGCGCTTTGGTCAAACTTCACCGTCGTGTCACTGCCCACGTTGAACGTGTTCCAGTTCAGCAGCGCCTGCTGCTGCGTCTGCTGGATCGTCACAATCGTGTGCGCGTTCTGCAGCGACTGCGTCGGCGCATTCGCCCCGGTCGGCGCACCATTGATGTCCAGCCCGCCCACGCCCAGACCATTGGGCACATCCGGCAGCGTCTGTCCGGGGAAGTTCGGGTTTGCTCCCGCATTCGTCGCTCCCGCTGCTGCGGCCCGCGCGGCCTCCTGCATGGCGTTCACCGCTTCCAGCGCCATCGAGTTGCGCGTCAGCATGTCCTGCGCGTTTGCATGCGCCTGCGCCGTCGCCGCTGCAGTGTCGATCGCATTCGCCGCTCCCGGCGCTGTCGCAGCAGGTGTTCCACCGCTGCCACCACCACCCGTGGCGATCCCGATGTTCGTGCTCAGCATGTCCGCGATCAGCGGCGTCGGTGCCACGCCTGTCAGAACAACGAGCACATGCACCAGCAGCACATGCGCGCAGGAGAACCGGTGCGGTTTGGAAAAGATAAGGGGGAAAAGCTTCATATCGGAGACATTCAAGGTTTCACGCCCGCGTCGTTTGACGGAGCATTTTGCAGTAGCTTAGACAGCGCGACCTCGTTGATGGCCACAGGGTGATTGTGCAACACTTCCGACACATACGCCTGCATGCTGGCGCTGCTCTTTTCATTGCGCATGCGCTGCGCCAGCTGCACCCGCACCTGGTCAAAGATCGGCGTAAACGGCTCTCGCACGTCCAGCACCTTGAGAATATGCCAGCCGTCCTTGAGCCGCACCGGGGCGGAAATCGCGTTCACCTTCAGCTGCGGCAGCTGCGCCAGAATCTCCGGCTGGATCTGCTGCTCCTTGAGCCAGCCGATCTCCCCGTCGCGTGATGCGCTCTCTTTCTCCTCGCTCATCTCACGCGCCACCTGCGCAAAGCTGGCCGGCTTCTCCTTCAGCCGTTGCTGCACCGCCTTCAGCTTCTTCTCCGCACCGGTTTCTTCGGCCACATAAATCTGCGCCAGCCGGAACGACCTCGGCACCGTCAGCGCCGCACGCCCGTTCTCATACGCCGTCCTCAGTTCCGCTTCGCTGGGGTACGACTCCGGCGGGCGGTTGAGCGCCTTCAAATAACTGTCCGCGATCGCGGCCTCACGCGTGCTCTTCAGCAGCGCCACCGTCCCCGGCTCCTCCTCCCATTTCTTTTCCAGCGCCTCCTTCAGGATCACCCGCTGCACCAGCATGGATCTCACCAGCTTGTTCAGCGTCGCAGTGTCACGTGCCAGCGCCTCCCGGTCCACACTGCCCAGCGTGCCAAAGGAGGCCAGCACCTCGCTCTGATGCAGCTCGATGTCTCCGATGCTTCCCACCACCGGGTCGCTTTCTTCTGCCATTATAAGGCTGTTCAAGCCGCAGCAAAGCAGCACGCAAGACCACAGGTTTGAGCGCATCTTTTTCATGTCAGCGTTTGGCGGGTGCCTGCACTTTGGCAGGGTCATCTTTCGGTGCAGGCTTCGCGGCGGTCTTCGGTGCCTCGTCAGGCTTGATCTTGCTGTCCACCAGCTTGTCACCATAGTCCTGCACCAGCGTCTCCAGCTTCACCCGCATGTTGCGTGTGAACGGCTCGCGCGCGGCGATGGCCGTGCCCAGTCCAAAGCCCTCATACTTCGACAGGATCTCGCTGCCCACCTTGAACAGCTCGTCATTCTTGCGCTGGTAATCCGCCAGCTTGCGGTCCTGCAAAATCACCCGTGCCGAAAGCTCCGCACGCTGCGCGTCCACTTTCATCGCCGCTTGCTTGAGCTTCTCATGCCCGGCCTTCCAGCTGGCCAGCGCCTCCTGCAGCTGCGCCTTCTCGCGCTCCTCCTCCATCACCTTCGCCTTCAGTTCCGCGATGGCTTTGGCATCGGCGTCCTTCTGCGCGTTGCTGTCCTTGGCCAGCTTCTTGAACTCCGCCTCCTGCTTCTTGACCTTCTCCTCCAGCTCCAGGTTCGCAGCCTGCAGCGTCGCGCGCTCAGCCTCCGTTTTCTGCTGCTGGATCATCACGTTGCGCAGCTGGTCGCGCATGCGTTTCAGCACGGCCATGGCTGGGTCCGCCTCCTCGGCGGCATGAGTGGCGCCGGTCATGAGGCCGGCAAAGGCGATGAGGGATGCAATGCGTTGCTTCATAAAATTAGAATCGGGCGGTGAGGTCAAACATGATCACGTCGGAGCGGAGCGCCGGTCCCGCGATCTGCGCGGCGGCCATGTAGGAGAGGTGGAGCGCGGTCTGTTTGGACAGCGCCAGCGCCGCGCTCAGCGTGTAGCCCTTCATGTTCGTGCCGCCGCCGCCGAAGTTCGAGTCCGTGAATCCGTCCACCACCGCGTCAGACTCCACGTAGCGGTAGCCGACGCCGAATGCCCAGTCGCCGCGTTCGTTGAACAGCGTGGTCGGCTTACCAAAGTTCACGCCCATGTACCACGCGGTGTCGCCGCCTTCCCAGTTGCCGGTGCCGCCGCTGCGGTTGTTCACCACCGGGTCAGCCCGGTTCAGATTGCGCATCGCAGTCTGGTCGAGCCCCACGTTTTTCACAAACTCGCCCAGCAGGGACACCTGCAGCGGCCTCATATGATTGAAGTCCAGACGTCCCGCCCAGGCGATCTGGCGGAACTTCGTGGCCAGACCGAAGTATTGAAACTGCGCCACCGTGCCGTTCAGGTTGCCCCCGGGGGATGCTCCCGCCGTCGGGGTGATGTTGCGGATCTTCCGGTACGTGTTCCCCTTCTGCGCAAACAGCGGCCGGCTGTTGTCAGTGTCGCCAGCGTCGTTGACGGAGGCCGGGACGAACGGGCTGGAGAATCGACCTTCGATGTTTTCCCAGTCGTAATACGCGAGGCTCATTTTGCCCTCGATGTCATCGGTGACCTTGAACTCCACGCCAAACTGCGCGGCGAAGAGGTACTTGTCATAGCTCTGTCCCTTCGTGGTGCTGTTGTCAGGGAAGTTGAGCGCGCTGTTGAACACGGCAAACGCACCGCCGCTCAGCCACGTCTTGAAGTCGGGGTTCCACGTGCTCTTCAGCTTGAAGGCCGCGCCATCCAGCGCCACGTCTTCATCCCACATGATTTCACTGGACGTCATGAACAGGTTGTCAAACCGGCCCAGAAACATCGCCACATCCGTGTTCTCTGTCAGAGACGCCTCATACTTCACAAACGCGCGGTCCAGCCACAGCTGATACTTGGAAAAGTTGCCGCCCTGTCCGCCAGGCCCCGCTGCTGCCATCGCCTGATTGGTGGACACCGGCGTGTTCGTGCTGCCCGTCGCAAAGCGGATGCCGGCGGTGAAACCGTCCTGCAGGTCAATGTCAAAGCCCAGGCGCATCCGCATCAGGTACGTGTCACGGCTCTTGTCCACATTGAGCTGCGGCGGGATCAGGCCCAGGTTATCAACCCCGAAGTTAAACGGCTGCCCGCTGTTGATCGCGTTGAAGTTCGGGAAAGCTCCCGTCGTGCTGTCATTCCCCTTTGGAAAGTTAAAGCCCTGGTACATCGTGCGGATGTCCCCAAACAGCTTGATCCGCTGCGTCCATTCCGGAGCGGAGTTCGGCGCCGCCCACTGCTGTTCGCGCGCCTGCGCAAAGACTTCTGTGCGCAACTGGTCGCGAATCTGCGCCTTCACAGATTCAGGGATGTACGTCACGCGCACCTCTTCAGCGTCCGGCTGCACCGGCGGCATCGCGGTTTGCGCGGCCACCGCTGCCTGCGTCTCCGCCAGGGCTTGCGCCTGCGCCTTCGCAAAGGCCGCATCCTCTTCCGCGCCCTTGATCAAATCAGACG
>NZ_JBAQCR010000293.1:0-6071 GCF_049294395.1 Prosthecobacter sp. | reverse complement strand
TTCCACGGGTCCGCGGCACGCGGCGGACCGCACACGCGGCCTGCCACAGCACCACCACGGGCTGCTGCGGTTTTCAAAGCTGGGCCGCACTGGCCCTGCCTGCCCTAAAGTCATTTCCGCGCACTCTTGCAGCACGCTGGAGATTCCTTTCGGGCGTTCCATCCGCTGGAACGCTTCCTGCTGCGCTGTTGGGGGTCGAAGATAGCGCATGGGGAGTTGACGTTCAAAGGGACGGGCTTCGGAGCACTCAATGAAGGCTCTGAAAACAGCGGGCGGACTGTAATCAGGGCACGGAGGTGGTCAACCGAGAATCACGTACGCATTGCTTGCCCCTGCCGGGCTTTCACCCCATCATGGCCCCATGATCAAACCCATCGTTTATCTCAAAACGGGCTGCCCCTGGTGCGAAGAAGTCACGGAATACCTTGATGCCAAGCGCATTGACTACGAAGCCGTCGTCGTTTCCGGCAATCGCGAAGCCATGCAGGCCATGATCGACCTCAGCGGCCAGAGCAAAGCCCCCACCATGGACTGGGACGGCGAGGTGCTGGCCGACTTTGGCGTGGATGAGCTGGTGCCGTTTTTGCGGAAAAAGGGAGCGGTTTAGCTGGCATTGGTTGCCGTCTATGGATCATTTGCGGGAGGGACGTTCAGTTTCGCCGCAGAGGGGCAAAGAAGCAGAGGTAGCAGAGGTAGCAGAGAATGAATCTGAACTCTGCCACCTCTGCCTCTCCGCCCCTCTGCGGTAAAGACGCCTGTCCATGGAGCCTGCGAAAAGCATTCCTGGCAGATGAGGGGCCTCATTCTTCCCTCGCAGAGAATTCAGAGAAGAGTCTCGGATTTACTCATTCATCATTCACCCGCTCCTTGCCAGAAGCCCCAGAACCTGCATCTTGCCGCTATGTCTTCCCCTGATTCCCGCCCCGCCTCCCGTGCGTTTTTGCTGCCGCTTGCCTTGATCGTCGCCGCCGCTGCGTTTCGCTGGGCCAAGCTGAAAGGCTACGTCACTCTTGAAGTGCTGGAGAACTTCACGCCGTGGATGGCGCTGGCCTTCACCGGCACGCTCGTCTTTTCCAAACGGGTGCCCTTCATCCTCATTCCGCTGCTGCTGGTGGCCATCGATTTCACCGCTACGGGTGCCCAGGTGCTGCACTGGGAGGCGCTGGTCGTGTATGGCTGCTTTGCCGCCGCCGCGCTGCTGGCCAGCCTCTGGCGCGGGCAGATGGGCATGCTCGGCAGCCTGCTGGGCGTGGTGGGCTGCTCGCTGGTCTTCTACTTCTTCACCAACACCGTTTCCTGGCTCAGCAATCCCGTCTCCGCCTACTCGCGCGATCTCGCAGGCTGGCTGCAGGCCGTGACCACCGGCGAGCCCGGGCATCTGCCCACCTGGTTCTTTCTGCGCAACTCCCTCGTGAGCGATCTCGGCTTCAGCCTCCTGCTCCTCGCCGCCTTCAACACCGAGGCCGCCTTCCGCCAGCAGCAGCGCATCCCGCTGCGCCAGCCCCTGGCCGCCTAAGACCCGCACTCCCACGGCCATGAAGCGCATCGCATGGCTCTTCACGCTGGTGTTTGCCTGTGCCACGCTCTCCGCGCAGGCGGAGACGCTGCACCTCTACACCTGGGCGGACTACATCAGCCCGGAGGTGGTGCAGCAGTTTGAGAAGCAGCACGGCTGCAAGGTCGTCATCGACACCTTCGACTCGAACGAAAGCATGTTCGCCAAGTTCAAGGCGGGCGCTGCTGGGTATGATCTGGTATTTCCCACCGCCTACATGATCCAGGTGATGCACGCGCAGGGCATGCTGGCGGAGCTGGACCCCAGGCTCATCCCCAACCTCCCGAACATCGACCCCGCCGTGCTGGCCAAGGTGAAGGACCAGACCATGGCGCACAGCGTGCCCTACACCCTGGCCTACGCCTGCATCGCCGTGCGTGCGGACAAGATGAAAGGCGTGCCCGCTGAAGCCACCTGGGCCCTGTTTGACCGCGCCGCCCTGGCCGGACGCATGACCCTGCTGGACGACATGCGCGAGAGCATCGGCGCCGCGCTGAAGTCCCTCGGCCACAGCATCAATACGCGCGATGAAGCCCAGCTCGCCGCCGCGCGCGATGTGCTCATCCGCTGGAAGAAGAACATCGCCCGCTTCGACAACGAGGGCTACAAGAGCGGCATCGACTCCGCCGAGTTCCTCCTCGTCCACGGCTACAGCGGCGACCTCTTCCAGGTGCAGATGGAAAACCCCAAGGTCGAGATCCTCATCCCGCGCGAAGGCGTCACCCTCGGCTGCGATGAAATGATCATCCCCAAGACCGCGAAGCAGCCCGCCCTCGCCCACGCCTTCATCAACTTCGTCCTCGATCCCGCCATCGCCGCCGAAAACATGGAATGGATGGGCTACTACTGCCCCAACAAACCCGCGATGGAAAAAGTCAGCCCCGAGTTCCTCAAGAACCCCGCCGTCACCATCCCCGCCGAGCTGCAGGCCAAGTGCGAAGTCATCGAAGACCTCGGCCCCGACCTCGCGAAGTACACCAAAGTGTGGGACCAGGTGAAAGCAGCGAGGTAGGTGAGGAGCGCGGACTTCAGTCCGCAGCACTCCGCCAGCACCCTGCACACCGCATCCCCTCGTGGCCTCTCCAAGCCCAGCATCACCGTGCTTGCCACCCGCCGCCTAACCACCACCCTCCATGCACGGCGACCTGCTGCGGACTGAAGTCCGCGCTCCGAAGAATACTTCTCGCCAAAGCTTCGCGGTTTGCTTGGGCCTCGGTTAAGTCTAAATGCTACTTATAGTCTGTCGCCTCATGGTCATCACACGGTCAAGAGTCGAGAATGCCAAAAGCCAATCTCCGCCAGATTCTTGCGGACAACGTCCGCCGGTATCGCTCCCGAGCCGGAATCTCCCAGGATAACTTTGCCATCGAGTGCGGTGTCCACCGGACCTATGTTGGGCAGGTTGAGCGTTGTGAGCGCAATGTGACACTGGCCACGCTGGAGCTCTTCGCCATGGCGATGGGTGTCAGTGTCCCTCAACTTCTCACCAAGGATGGTGTGGCATGAGCGGGAATGAAGGAAATATCGCAAAGCATGTGGAGGCGATTATTGCGAGCGGATTGAGCATCTTCGACGTGCTGGCAAAAGATTCTCTGCTCCACATTCCAACCAAGGAATTGGAACGAATTTTGGATGCGGGCCTTCGTGGCTTCTCCACGGCAGGCATGCCGCTGCGGACCCGCTCGAAAGTGGTCAAGAGCGAGGTGTGCAGGATCCTGGGCTATCCCATTCCGAAATCATTCCGCAAGTGCAGGCCGCATGCTCGTTTTCCAGGTCAGAACTTTGACACCTACGTCCAGGCTTCGAACAATCTCCAAGTTTGGAATGAGGAACTACAGCCACGCCGCCGCTACGTGCTGGTTGCAGTAGGCAAGGACGGATGCGTGACCAGGGTGAAAGTCATCACTGGTGCCATGCTCGCAAAGCTCGATACAACCGGCACCTTGACGCAGAAGTACCAAGCGAGATTTGTTCCTGGTGAAATACCTGTGGAACTCATTTCGACCATGGACACTGAACATCTTATGCCATTGATTGGTTCAGCGACCTGCCCTCCACAGGGGAAGCCCACCGACGATCCCGTCCGTGGTTTGGTCATGCCAATTCAATCAGTCTTCCACCATTTGAAGAGTCTGGTGGGCTGTTCGTTTGCGAACGCTGGGTTTGATCAAGAGCGCAATCGTGGTGCTGAACTTCATCGCCTGGTGTGCAGGGCACTTGGATATCAGAGCTATGCGGATGACGGCCAATTTCCCGATGTGTGCAACCAGCTGCTGGAGGTGAAGCTCCAGACTTCGCCCACAATCGACCTCGGTCTGGTGGAGCCAGCCAGCAAAGAGCCGCTGGATTTGAATGATTTTCCCGAAGGAACCGTTCGTCACTGCGATGTGCGTTATGCCGTGTTTGGCGCGGAACATTTGGGCGATCACGTCAAGCTGACTCGTTTGGTGCTTACGACCGGTGAAATGTTCTTCAGCCGGTTCCTTCGCTTCGAGGGAAGGGTGTTGAATAAAAAGCTGCAAATTCCTCTACCCCAGGGCTTTTTCGGCAAGGCCAAAGGCTGACTCGACCAGGCGGTCAATCGTTGCAGCGAGAGCGTCGGCTTCAGCACCAGGTGTGAGTTCATGAATGCGACGGGTCAGTGACACGATCTCGCGCGAGACAGCCAGATCTGGAGAGGGCAGTGGAAACTTCTCCACATACTGGGTCATGAAGCGGCGTCGGCCTGCGTAAAGCTTGTTATTGAAGGCATGATCGTAAAAGCTTTCGATGAAGCGGGAGTTGCCCACCGCGAGGGCGAGCCAGAGTAGGTCGTTGTCGGTACGGTCCTCCGCAGCCAGCCAGTAGCAGTCACCATTGATCACTTCACCGTCCAGGCTCATCCAGAAAGTGGGGCTCTCAGTGATGTCTGGAAACACCAGTTTGGGCACTGGCCAGAGCGCCGGGTGTTGAGGCACCCAAATCTCATACCATTGACGCCCGGATTCGATCACATAGGTCCTGGCCTCAAGAGTGGCACGATGGCTTTCCAAATAGCAGCGGCTGCGTGGATAGGTGGCAAGGTCAATAACCGCCTTTTTACCGGCCCGATCCTCATGTGTGTAGAGAATCTGGCGGTCGGCAGGCAGCGATTTGAACCTTCGTGCTGCATGATGCGTGATCAGAGGGCGGAGCAGTTCCGGGCGCATTTCTTCCGGCAGGGCAGTCCAGTCTTTTCGCACAAAGACTTTGTCTGCTGTGGTCTTCACGCCAACGCGAATTTTGCCAATTTCGCCAAACGTACAGAATGTATGCTGCAGCACCGTGTCGAGCCATGTGTCTCCACTCTCAGTGGCGATGCGCCAAGTGCCATTGGGGGCATCACCGTGATTAAGTATTCCGTGCTGCACGAGAAACGTCGTGCCGGAAACGGCGACGGCCCCGCTTCCGTTCGACAATGCCTCATAGACCGTGGTGGCATGATGAACCGGCGGCTCGGCGGTCGAGTAAATGGAAGTGAAGCGAGGATTGGGCTGATCCACTTGGTGACGTTTCCGCACCAGCAGCACCGCAGGAAGCACCGCCGCTTCAAACAGCTTTGTATCGCCAAAGTCCCAGATGTGCAGGATCTCAAAACGGGAGAGGATGCGCTCCCTCACCTGTGAACCCGCCTTGGTTGTCATGAAACGATTGGAGACGATGATCCCAGCCACTCCTCCCTCGCGGAGCACGTCGGCAATGCCCTGAATGAAAGCAAAGCTCAAATCCACCCGGCCGCCAAGATCGAACTGCTGTGCGAGAAGTTGCGAGCGTGCGGCACCCATGACCTGGGTTCGCACGTAAGGTGGGTTGGCGATCACCACATCGTAGCTGGCAGGGGTGGAAAACAAGGAGTCGTCGCGGTGCTCCAAGGCAAAGTCGAGAAAGTCCTGTCTCAGTACTTTGCCGGTGTGCTCCGGAAGCTCTGCAAGCAGCCGTGTGGCAGCATTCTCAACGGCCACTTCATCGAGATCGAATCCATTCAAGGTGCAATCTCGCTCGAAGGCCTTGCCGAAGGCCAGCAGCAGCTCGCCATCGCCTACTGCTGGATCAAGCACCCGAGGATGAGGAGCATCACAGACAGCCGCCAGATGCCGGGCCACAAACTCCGCCAGCCCGGCAGGCGTGTAATGCGCGCCCTCCTGCTTTTGGGTTTTCTTGGTGGCTCTGGAATCGAGTTTCATCATGAGGAGACTAACGATTTGATCATAGCAATCAATGGGCAGGTGTCGTTTGATCTTTATGATTCCGCTTTTTCTAGTGGAGCGCTGGCGGTGGGATGCCAGGGCACCGCTGGGGCGAAGAAATTAGGAGAGGGGTCATCCTGATCCCTCACGCTCCCGCTTTTGCACGCGGCTCCCAAACCGGGGATCAGGATGATACCCCTAAGCCAGACCAAGAGATGCCAGCATCTACCCCATCCTGCTCCACGGCCCCCACCCGCCACCCGCCACCCGCCACCCGCCATGCAGGCAGGCGCGCTTTTGCACCACATTCG
>NZ_JBAQCR010000292.1:0-4586 GCF_049294395.1 Prosthecobacter sp. | reverse complement strand
CCTTTCTCCGGCAGCGCGGCGATCCACACGGCGTCCGCCGCGACCTTGAGCGCGCCGTCCGGCTCGATCACCACCGGTTTGAAGCTGGAATCGATGAATGACTTGGTCAGCGCGGGAAACTGCACGTCAAACTCGACCATGACGTTTTTGTCTTCGTTGCCCAGCAAGGTGAAGGCATCGGTGAAAGTCAGGAACGCACCGCCTGAACCTGCTGGATTGCCGACCTGGCGGGACACCCAGACATCCCCGGCCTGCCCTTCACTGATTTGGATGAGGCCCGCAGAAACATTGACGTACTGGCGGCTTTGCAGCGGCCGGAACTGCGGTTCACCAGCCCGGGGGCGCGTTTCGGCGTCGAAATTCATCTGGGCGCTCTGAAAACGATTCAAGTCATACGGTTGCGTGAGCTGGTGCGCCTTTGATTCAAATAGAGCGGAATCGACACGCAGCAGGCCAGCCTCCGGCAGACTTGCGCCTTTCGTGACCGTGCCGTTTTCACGAAAATCCCACAAGCCGCTGCCGAATCGATGCTCACGCCGGACGGTGGCAGAAGGCGCTGGTGAATTCGGCGTGGGAGTGGCAGCCGGTCTGGGGGGCGCAGTCGTCGGCATGGCGGCAGGAGCAGGAGCTGGCAGCGGCGTGAGCTTTGCCACATCCCACAGCGAGATGGCGGTGTTCTGGTGTCCGCACGCCACCATAGTGCCCTCGGCTTGCAGCGCTAGGCAGCTGATGTCGTTGGTCATCATGGGCGTCTGACCGATCAGTTTGCCGGTTTCGATCTCCCATACGAACAAGTGCTGCCGCTGCCGCACGTCGTCCATCAGCATCCAGGCGCAGCGTTTTTCATCCGCGCTCACCGCGGCCTTGATGTTGAGATCGGGAGAATAACCGCGCGCGGGTTTCTCGAAGTCGGGCAGTTTTGTTTTGCCGTCCAAGCTGCTGGCCCAGATGCGCGCATTCCCCTCACTGATCACGAACTGCCGCCGGGGCAGCACTGCGATGGGCTCGTAGCGGGCAGTGGACAGTTCCGCCACGGTGCCCTGCTGCAAATCCAGCCGCAGCCATGCCGAGGATGTCTCACCGAAAAAGGTGAAGCTGTCATCCTGGCCGAAAAACCAATGCTGCGAGCTCACTGGCGGCGTTTTGTCCTTGACCCCGCGTGAGATGCCAGCACCCAGCCCCCGACGAATCACGATCTGCGCGAGGCTGTTCGCCGTGATGAACCACTTTTCCGCAGGGTCGACGAAGACACCTGAATAAGACCAATCGCCTAACTGGGCCGAACTCACCCCGCCAAATGCCAGCTCCGGGTTCACTATCAGGGGTTTTTCAGGTGGCGGACCGCTGAGTGCTGGCAGCTTCCACCGCAGATAATTGTCGTGTTCTTCCGCCAGGGCCTCCGTCTCATTGGCCACCAAAGCCAGGGTGTCAAAGGTGCTCTCGACCGAGCTATGATGATGCTGGCTCTTCAACCAGGCACGCGGTTTGCGGGTTGCCATGTCCCAGACCCAGATCCCTTCGGAATCGTTGCAGAAGAGCGTCCCGCCGTCTTTGGCAAACCGGAGCAGATGGGGCCGGCGCACCGACTGGCGGTGCCGCGCTGGATTGGTGGCATCCGTTTCACGCAGGCTGATGATCTCCAGGCCATGCTCGTGCTCCAGCAGCAGATGTCCGCCGTCAGGCGACAGGGTGCCCCCCTGGCAGTGATCCAGCTTGATGCGTCGCGTCTTCTTCGAGGCCAGATCCGTCACACGTGCGGAGTCATCGGAGACAAGGACGATGGAACGACCATCCGGAGTGAACATGGCATTGTGCAGGGTGTCTCCGACTCCCCCGCCTTCACTGACCGGGTGGTAGTCATGGTCTTCATAAACAGTACTCCACTTGCCGTTGTTCAGGCCGAGGCAGGTGACCTCGCCGTTTCCTTCCAGCAGGATGTGCCTGCCATCCGGCGCCACCGACACTCCACCCCGAAGCTCCTCCAGCGGTGGGCAGTTCACCTTCACCGGCTGCAAGGTGCTCAGGGGCAGGCGCAGCAGGACGGTTTTCTCCTCTTCTTTGTGCTGCATCCAGATTTCATCGGCACGCATCATCAGCCGCCATGACTGGAATTCGCTCCCTGACGCCCGCCCCTCGAAGTCATGCTGGCGCAACAGCATGCCACTGGCGGCATCGAGCAGGCGCAGGCTCTTCTGATTGCTCCAGATGCTCAGCACGGCCACCATCTTGTCGTCCAGGGTGAACGCCGCACCCGTGACGAATTCGTTTTCGCGAATCGGCAGTTTCCACAGCCGTTTGCCGTCCTGCATCCGGAAACAGCCAAACGCCCCCGCCCGCCAGGCCATCCGGTTGGTGGCAGGGTCAAGCGCCTCGTCGTCCTTGCGCGGCGACTGCGCGCAGAGCAGGTCGCCGCGCTGCGAAACGCACCATGACTCCCCGACATTGAACATGGCCGTGCGTGCGGCACGAAACGTTTTCGGGTCCGGTTTCCAGATGCTCAGCCGGTGCAGTCCGACGGCGTGTGGCTCAAGCGCGAATATTTGTCCGCTGCGATGCCAGACCGGCGTGCCGCGCAGGTAGGGGCCCGGACCCGGGGTGCCCAAAAATCCAAGCAGTGCCGGATTCTGCCCGTTGGCCTGTTCCAAAACGGGCTCAGCGCCGTGCACCGGCATGAGAATCCAGGCAGTGAGCAGGAGGAGTGCGGACCTTAGAGGTGTGTTCATGATAGGGAAATGATTGGCTGCGGGTTACTTCACGGCAGGCAGTGGGAAGCCGACGTCCGTCTGTGCGCCGGACTTTTGCTGCAGTCGCAGCAGCACGAGGGGTTTCTTGGGGCGCAGCCTTTCGATGTACTGCTCATCGCTGTCCTCAAGGGCGCGAGTGACTCCACGTCCGTTGACCCGCAAAATAAAATCTCCCGCCGCCACTTTGAGTGTGCCGTCCGCTGTTTTGAAATCGGTGAGCGCCCGCAAGGCTTGAAAGTTCTTCGGCAGCAGAAGCTGATTGCGCAGCTTTTCGTCCACCAGCACCACCCGCAGTCCCGGGAGCAGTTCCCATTCCAGCGCCTGGGGCGGCGGCTTGGTTCCGGGCGTCTCAATCAGTGCTACCTGGACTTCCTGCACTTCGTTGTTCCGTGTCAGCGCGAGCTTCACGCGCTCTCCAGGTTGAAACGTCGTCATGCGCATGAGAAAGCGCGCACGGCTCGTCACCGCCTGCCCGTTCACCGCAGTGATGACATCTCCGGGCAACAGACCGGCCTGCGCCGCCGGCTGCCCTTCCTCGACCTGCATCACCACGGCTCCTTTCACGGCGGATCCCAGTTTCAGCTCCGCGATCACGCCGTCCGTCACATCGACCAGTCGAACCCCGAGGAAGCCTCGCCGCACCTGGCCGTTCTTCAGCAGATCCTCCGCCACCTTCAGCGCCAGATTCACCGGAACGGCAAGTCCTATGCCCTCTCCGCCATAGCGCGCCGTGTTCATGCCGATGACGCGACCGAGGCCATCGATCAGGGGACCGCCGGAGTTGCCCGGATTGATGGCGGCGTCGGTCTGGATGAAATCCTGCAAGCTGCTGGCAAGGCCGTGGATCTCCGCACGTCCGGTGGCGCTGACAATGCCCAGAGTCACGGTCTGCTCCAGGCCAAAGGGGCTGCCCAGCGCCAGCACCACATCTCCCGGCTCCGTGGCGTCACTGTTTGTCAGGGTGGCTGGCTGCCATGTGCCGCTCTTTGCCCGCAGCAGCGCCACATCCGTCGCCCCGTCCATGCCCACGATTTCAGCCGGAATATCCTCGGTGCTGCCACGTGCCCGCAGCATGATCTCCTGAGCCCCGTTCACCACATGGTAGTTGGTCATGACCAGCCCCTCCTTGGTCAGCACGATGCCGCTGCCATTGCCGGCGGGCCGGCGTGTGTCATGCGGCATGAGGTCATAACGGTCATCCAGCCATTCGTTCCTAGGCTTCCAATGCCGCACCCAGATCGTCACCACGCTGTCACGCGCGGCTCCCACGGCATTACGATAGCTCAGCACGACGGTGCCTGGATTCGCCAGCGGCGCGTCATCCCGCCGCACCTTTGAGGTCAAATCCTGGCCTGCCGCCATGCAGGTCAGCAAGAAACAGCAGAGCAATAATCGCATTTCGCGAGCCTAACCAACAGCCCGAGAAACTGGCAATGAGAATTTCCAAATCTAACTTAGAAAAAGCATTACGTGGTGCTGGGCAAAACGATCCAGCACCCGCGTTTGCGACAGTCCCGCCTGCTTGGCCATCTGCGTGAGATCGGCCAGGGTCTCAGGGAAGTCGTAGGCGGAGACGTGGGCGCAGGCTTCATCAAGATGCTCCGGCAGCACCTCCGTCCACTGTGTGCGCATGCTGTTCAGGTAGCTGTCGAGGTACTGCTCACGTGTCTGGCCGTCCTCGCGCACGACATCGACCAGAATGAACTGACCACCCGGAGCCAGGCGCTCGGCGCAGGCACTGAAGAGGCGCTGCTTGTCTGCGGCATTCAGATGATGCACGGCAAAGCCGCTGAAGATGACGTCAAAGGCCGAGTCCGTGTCCTCCACGGCCTTCAGCATGTC
>NZ_JBAQCR010000291.1:0-3077 GCF_049294395.1 Prosthecobacter sp. | reverse complement strand
CTCTCAATCAATCCGCACCCGCACGCACCGCACCCACCTCCATAAATCCCGCCGGCGTAAACTCACGGTCACTAAAACTCACCCCATGCTTCACACTCGCGCCATTCACCTCAGTCACGCTTCCCTGCCCTGCCCCGCTCACCGTGAGGTTCGCCGGCACGGCCTGCTTCTTGTCATTGCTCGCCACCCGCGTCGTCTCAATCCTCCGCACCAGCTTTCCTGACGCACTGTACTTCTCCACACGCAGCGGCACATCACGTCGGCGGTCCACCCACGTCCTCACGCTGCCATAATTTGAACGCTCCCCTTTTCCAGGCTTCGACTCCAGCACATCGCAGCTCACACGATTCACCATCTCCGCACCCACAATCGCCTGCTGCTTCCAGAGAAAGAAATTCTCCACCACATCGGCATAACTCAGATCACTGCCCAGCAGCGCATCCTTCATCTGGCTGCCGTCAAGAGTCCGCACCGTGTTCGGCGGCACAAACACCGTCCCCGTCGCGCCCCCGTCGCCCATCTTGCGCAGCAGCACCGCCTCGCCAGCTCTCTCCTTCGGCCACAGCACCTGATACACCACTTCCGTGCCCGCACTGCTGCGGCGTTGCTTGATCTGCAGTTGCAGCGTGGACTTGCTGCCTCCCTGCACCTCCATTTTCACCCGCACCACAGAGGCACCATCCTGCTGCATCGCCCCCAGTTTGGCAGCGAGCCCACTCGCGGCATCATCCGCATGAGCGGACACCGCCAGCAGCACCGGACAGATCAATCGAAGAAGAGTTCTCATAAATAGGTATTCGGTTAAAATTTCAGCCCTGCATCGCAAGGCTCGGTGTCAGTCGTGAACTCCGCCATGCAGGATACAGCCCGCTGATGACGCCCACCACCACGGCCAGGCCGACAGCCACCGCCATCAGTCCCGCGTTAAAATCCGGCTCCAGCATGCCGTGGATCGCCGGCAGCGTCTCCAGCACCTTCACGCCAATGGTGCCAATGATCACTCCGACGATGCCGCCCAGAAATCCCAGCAGGGCCGACTCCCACAAGATCATGCGAATCACGCGCCCCGGCTTCCAGCCGATGGCCAGCAGGATGCAGATCTCCTGCTTCCTTTCAAAGACCGTCATCAGCATCGTGTTCATCACCCCCAGCACCCCCACGATCACCGCCAGCAGCGAAGTCCCCCAGCTCATCGCGCTGATGAAACGAAACGCCTGGCTGTTGCCCAGATGCTCCCCCGCCACCATCGCTCGCGCCTCGGGCGCGGCGGCATTGATCTTGTCGCAAAGATCCTTCATCTGCTCCTCGCTCAATCCCGGCGCGGCACGGACGTCGATCACGTTGATCCGCCCCTCGTTACCCGTGATGTTTTGAAACAGCGCCAGTGACAGAATCACCGATCCGTTCTCCACCATCGCACCGCCATCCACGATCCCCGTGACGATCAGCTCCTTCGTTTCAATCTGCAGCGTGTCACCGACCTTCTTCTTCAGCGTCTCCGCCGCCGTCTGCCCCAGCACCGCCGCCAGCTCCATACCATCATGTGGCATGCGTCCGGAGATCAGCTTCAGGTTCTGCCAGGAAAATCCGCCCCACTCACGCGCAGACACCACCATCATCGAGGCATCCTCCACGCTCGTCAGATCCGCATAGATGGAGCAGGCCTCCGCCACCTGCGGCAGCTTCGCGATCCGGTCCCGCACCTCGGAACTGAACGGTTTCGGTGCCAGCGCGTTGCCCATGTTGCTCACCACGATGTCCGTGCCGCGCACCTTCATGCCCGTCGCCCAGCTCGCTTCAAAACCGCGCGAGATGCCGACCAGCGCCACCACGGCGCCGATCCCGACGGAGATGCCCACCAGCGTCAGCCCGGTGCGCACAGGGCGTCGCAGCAGGCCGCGCACAACAATGGAAAAAAAGTTCATATCAGGCTGCGGATTGGGGTGTTTGTTGATCAGCCACGATCAGGCCGTCCTTCATCTCGATGGTTCGGGTGGCCATGCGCGCGATGTTCAGATCATGCGTCACCAGCACCAGCGTCATGTTTTGCTCACGCCGCAGCCGGATGATCAGCTCCAGAATGTGCTTCGAGTTTTCACTGTCCAGATTCCCCGTGGGTTCATCCGCCAGCAGCACCGCAGGGCCATTTGCCAGACTGCGGGCGATCGCCACCCGCTGCTTTTCACCGCCGGAGAGCTTCGCGGGAAAATGACCCAGCCGATGCCCCAATCCCACAGACTTCAGCAGCTCCACCGCCCGCTCAGTTCGCGTGCCTGCAGGCCGCTCCGTTTCAAACATCGGCATCTGCACATTCTCCACCGCAGTGAAAGTCGGCAGCAGATGGAAGGCCTGGAAAATGATGCCGATCTCACGCGCACGGTACGCCGAAGGGTCCGGCATCTCCGCCATCGAGCTGCCGCGATAATGCAGGATGCCCGCGCTCGGCACATCCAGCGCGCCCAGCATCTGCAGCAGCGTCGTTTTGCCGCAGCCGCTCGGGCCGATGATCACCACAAACTCTCCCTGCGTGATGCGAAAGTTCACCCCGCGCAGCGCCTGCACGCTGCCCTCATCGTATTCTTTTTTCAGACCGCGCGCCTCGAAGACGAGCGCGGCTGATGCGGTTGCATGGGATTCTGTTAAAGGAGCTGTCATGATTTCTTGGGTAGGACCGTCGTTCATCGGATACCGGCCAGGATCTTCGTCACGGCCTGGACCGTTTCCGCTTTCGCCGTGCAGCGGTGTGAGTAAGGCACGAGAGTTTCCGAATCCGCTCCATCCAGATGCGCGCTCCAGTAGGGCACGATCCCGTCACTGCTCGCACGGCAGTCCGCCGCACGGCGTGTGGCGATGATGGAATGAAACGGCACTGCCATGGGATGCCGCGCCAGCGCTCGTAGAAAGGGATGCTTGGCGGCCAGATTTTCCACACCACCCACGCCCCACGCATGAAAGTCCCGTGATGCGGGATGAATGAATGATGCCGGCAGCGCCATGAGCGCCTTCAC
This sequence comes from Prosthecobacter sp., assembly GCF_049294395.1. GTDB lineage: Bacteria > Verrucomicrobiota > Verrucomicrobiia > Verrucomicrobiales > Verrucomicrobiaceae > Prosthecobacter. The sequence goes on along the minus strand of NZ_JBAQCR010000291.1, from coordinate 69 downwards.
CTGCTCCGCTGCCGTCTTGGGCAGAAACAGCGCCGTCCGCACCAGCGTCCGCAGCACACTGTTGTCAGC
>NZ_JBAQCR010000290.1:0-30076 GCF_049294395.1 Prosthecobacter sp. | reverse complement strand
TGAATGAATTGTAGAGCCCATTGATGAGCAGACCGAGCAAAATGCCTGCTGTCATGCCAGTGACGTAGGAACCATAATTTTTTTCACCTTCCACCGCCCTGATGTCCCCAGATTATTTCGACACACGCTTCAAACTTGACCTCCCGAATTCTGAGCTGCCGGATTCATTCGCCATCATCACAGCCTACGCCACGACGGGCGAGGCGTGGACTTCTGAGGAGAGTCAAGCAGCCAGTGAGACGCTTAGATCCGAACTGGCAGGAGGCGGGCATCTGATTGGAACCATCACGGGATACTCGCCTGCGACGAATCACGCCGAGCCGGGTTTTGTAGCCGCCATTCCATTTGAGGAGGCCTGCAAGCTTGGCATCAGGTTCAAACAAGATGCCATTTACTTTATCAGCAGTGGGACGCTGTTTGTCAGCCACTGTGATCACCGCCGCAGCCTGAAGCCCATCACGCAGTTCTCGAAGCGGGTTGATCCAGCTGCCTGACATGAAACCCGTTGCCATCATCAGTGATATTCACGCCAACCTCCCGGCGCTGACCGCTGCACTAGAGGAGATTTAGAAGCTGGGCATCCGGGAACTCAGTTCTTTCCCAACTCTTTCCATGACTTTGGCAAAGGATGCCCCGGCTGCGTAATTTGGCCTTCAGCATTCGGAATCACTTGAGCATCTCCTCCAGGATGAATTTGAAGATATTCTCCCCTCGATCGTAAATGAGCTTCTTCCACTTTTCTGATGCTTTCCAACACTCGCGATTGCTCTCATGTTCGGCATAAGAACCTCCATCGCAAATGTCTAGGTAGCTCTTCCAGGCGGGGTGCTCGTTGCTGAGCGCGGAGTTTTGCTCCCGAGTCACGAGAAGAAGATTGCCCAGGCCGTTGATGAACGCGTCAATATCAGGTCCGCGTTCGCGACGATTTTTTTCACGATCGTGATCTGAATCGAAGTTCTTGGAGGGCGAATCTTTCTCATCAATCCAGCTCCAATCCCACCCTTGCGGCAGGATGTGCTCCACAGAAATGGTTTCCTTCATGACACTCCGGATATCAGCACCTTTGAAAATCTCATACTTGTAAAGTGCGTAGATCAATTTGCTGCGCCACCCGAGAAAGGCATTCTGAAGAAACCATCCTTGGGCATTGACCAAATGATCACGAACAACCTTTTGAAGGTCGCCTCCGGTTTTGTCATCACGAAAACCTAGGTTGAGGTATCTTCCAATCACTTCGGCGATGCATTTTTCGTCCGGGCCAAACTCAGAAAAGAGCTTTGGAAAATTATCTCTCATACCTTTCAGGTTATGGTGACGGCCGTGGAAATCATGGGTGAAGAGAAGTTTCTCCCACAAGCGCAGAGTGGCCCCAGAAACTTGCCCGTCTGCCATGCCCTCTGACGACTCAAGCATTCGGCAGATGAGGAGAAAGAATTCGCAGCTCAGTCCGCGATGTAAAATCATCACATCACCCACTAATTTTTCAGACCTGTCCCATTCTGGAAGCACATCACAAATAATCTGTGCCGATTTCCTGAGCTCGGTTGCTAGTGCCATGGCATATGTCGCACTCAACTTATCGCTGATATAGCGAATCAAATCATCCGAGCTGGCATTTCTGGGAGGTTTGTCCATCGCCTCACCGCTCTTTTTACCTCCATCGTCCACCACACGAAGATGATGGCGAAGAATGGCCTCCAGTGTCATTTCTCCGCGAAAGCTGGAGACAGACAATCTTTCCTCAACGGAATGGATGATGGCGAACTCCGACTGAATGCTTTCAATGTTTTTATCCCGTTGCGACCCGCCTTCATCGTAAACAGCCTTCATCAGCTTGGCTTTGACGACTTCGATCAACTTCAGCGGCACGCCGCGAGTGTTATGCATCTCAAAAATGTTCACTGCTACCGTCTTGTCTTTAGCAACGTGGCATGAGCATAGAGAATCGCACAACATCTGAATGTAACTAGGTATGTGAGATGCCTCCAGCCGTCCCTTTTCAAAGGCCCTGTGAAATTGCCAGACTGCCAGAGCCAGCCTTCGCTGGGAATAGGTGAAAGACTTCTCCTCAAGGCTAAAAGCTTCTATGATGGCCTCGTTCTTCGGTTCTGCATTGCCTCGCCCTTCGAGCCAACCCGGACTCATCTTACGGATCTTCAACAAAGCCGATTGATCGTAACCCACTGTTTCAAAACGCTCCACAAGATCAAAAATGCCCTGAATGCATAAATCAGGCCGCTTAATTTGGCAGACAAGGAGGAACAAGACCACAGTTGTGAATCGCTGCTGCCCATCCACGAGCTCCACATAAGATGCGCTGTCTTCAACAATGAAGTGCCCAAAATAATAACCGCCACGGTTAGCATTGCTAACGAGATCACCGATGAATAAATCAATCTGCTTACTCTCCCATGAATAGGCACGCTGGTAGTCTGGCACCTTGATTCTGTGGTTGCTGAACCCTTTAAGAAAGATGGACTGAAAGGTATGATTTTCGTCTTGTTTGGTTGTGTTCATGAATAAGCGGATTCTTGTAGAGAGGCAGGGGAATTCGTCAATGTCGCGGCTAATGCTTGGTGACCATATTGCCAATAAACTTTGTCGGCGTTCAGGATGTGATCGCCGAGCTCCTTGCCGTTGCGATACGCGGGATAAAGCACCTCCAAGTAGTTGAGGCCGGAAATCTGGCGCGATTCACGCCCGATGTAGAGTATCCGCAACTTTTGATTGAAGTAGTGCGGGTAGAATCCGTCAAACGATCTCATCTGGTGTTTATCGAGCTGGGAAGCGCCCGTCGTGAAGCACGCATGCCAGTCCTCGAAGAGTTTGCTCAACTTCTGCAAATGAGAGAGTTCCTCAGCAGGATACGGAAGATCAGGGATGGGTTTCATGGAATTGGGGGGGGGTGTGAAATCAAGCAGCAAAGCCAATGCGCGGACGCTGAATGGGCTTGGGTTCGTATCCCGCGAAGACCTCTGCGAGGGAGTAGTCCTGCGCGGCAGGGAGCTTTTTTCCGTGGCTCTGGGCAAGCAGCGACGCCTGTGGGTAGTCGAGCCGGTGGAAGACGCGATGACATAGCAGCCTTCCTGGTCGAAGAAGCGCCTGGTCGATGTCGGCGGCTTTGCAGTTGATGGTACAGATGATCTGGAGTCGGAGAAAGTCGGCGAGCATTCCATCGGATAGATTCAGGATGGCGCTGACCTGCTCCCTATTGTCCGCCCCACGAATCATAAGCGCGGCGTCGGAATCCTCCAGGATGACGACGAACTGCCTGTCGGCATGACGGCGGCGCTGTTCGGCCCAGAAGCCGATGAAGTCGGGATTGGACAGCACTCCCATGGTGGCCGTGGGAATGAAATAGAAGCGGTGCGTGTCCTTGAGCACGCCCATGAGGTGGCGCAGGTAGGAGGTTTTGCCGGTGCCGGGCGCCCCTTCAAAGATGGAGAGGCCATGGCTGCTGCCGCGAAGCTTGGCGATGAAATCCTCGTGCCATTCCCAGCTGCCATGGCCGTAGTGGAGGCTGAAGACTTCATCGTCGAGAATGGTTTCTGTGCCGAGTTCCACAAGTTCACGGCTGATTTCACGACCTGTCCTGATGAGATAAAATGAACCTCCCCTCGGGATGGGTGGTTTTTTGTAATTCTCGCCAAACTTCGACACCAGCTTTTCAGCCTCCTGTGATGTCTCTGCATAGCCCAGAACCCTGGATTCGTCGGCGTAGAGAAAGGATCGCGGACCGAATTGAAAGGTGAGATCATCCCATTGGTTCAGTTTGTGCTCCTCATCAAGTCTGCGAACGGAGCGAAAGAGCGCTTCTGAATTATCCGCAAGCGCACGGTTCAAATCGAAGAGCCCGCTCATCCGGCATTCGTGCAATCGTCCTCCACCAAAGGCGACCACCACCGGAACGTGCGTCCCTTTGTATCCTGGTGAAAAGGCACTGACCTCAGACACGTCACAAACAACCCGTGTCGGTAAAGAAAGCTGGCACGCTTCAGCGGGAAGCGCTGGTTTATCTGCCAGCGGTGGAGTTTCGCTGTCGGTGAATTTGGATGAGGGAAGCATGACGGCCGAAGCGATAAGCCCACATCTTCATCAAGCCAGGAAACTGAATGTCCGCAATGTGTGTCCTACTTTTTGAATTCCGCCCGCAACCTGCTGAGACGTTTAGCGCTCGTCTCAGGCACCCAGCCGAGTCCTTCACAAAGAAATGTGTGCTTCTTCTCGCCTTTCAGTTTGAGCCGCAGGGCATCCTGATCGAGCTGCCGGAGTTTCTCGGCGAGCTTCATCCGTTCAGCCCGCCCCTCGGCGAGTGCAACTCCCTGTCGGCCAGTAACACGAACGCGGTGAAGGCTGGCGATGGCTTCCCAGCGGATGTCGCGAGTCGTATCTAAAGACCAATATGAGGGAATGTGGATCATCGTGCCATACGGCGTGATGTTGACGGCGAGCTTGAGCAGCAGCGGCTCATCGTGCTGCATGCCATAAAGATGCCAGCGCAGGCAAAAAGCGTCGAACGCTGCACGAAAGGCATCTGCCCGGCTGCGCAGGTTCACGGAAAACGACGGACGCAGGTTGCGCTCCGTATCCATGGTGCGGCGAATCACACCTTTGTAGTCGGCGTACGCTTGGACATTGAACGTAGCTTTAATGCACTCCCACTGGCGCTCCAGCTCAGGGTCGTTTTTTATGGTGAGCTCGGCCTGGGCGAACTTGGCCTGCGTATTAACATTGTTCTCGTAGCTGCCGCTCTGGACGTGGCGCTCATGATCGGCCACAGCCGCACAGATGGTTTCGTCTGGCGGTGCAGGCAGCAAGTCGATAATGAGGCACTGCTGAGGGCTCAAGCGTTTGCCTTGTTCCAGAATGGCAAGAAGGTCATTCAGCATCTCATGGATGTTGAACGGCCACAACGTCAACGGAACGAACATCCAGCCGTAAAGCACCCGTAACCGCGCAGCAGCCTCCTCTTGCAATTTTGGAATCGTGGCGTGGTAACAGCGCAGAGTGTCCTCGGCCCATTCCGCAGCATGGTAAGCTCGGGATTCGAGCTTCTTCAGGTCGCGCTCAAGGGCTTTTGTCATGCGCTTTAGAATTTTTTCATGGTGGAGCTGCTTGATCCACTGACTATTGATCACGCAACACAGCGTCAATCCGAGGACGGAACGTGTTGACGAAACGATTCATCAGATCGCCCAGCCATTCCTGCACCTCGGCCCGCTGTTGCGTCAGCATCTGATCGCCAAAATCACGCCAAATCTGAACAGAATGCCACTTGTCGCTGGACGCCCACTGAACCGGCTGGCCAATTGCCGCGTTGATCGCGGTTTGGTCAGCCATCAAGGCGGAGTAAATCCGGTCACTGACAGGTTCCCTTCGAAACGAGATATAGACCCCCGCCTTCCCGCTTTGTTCCGCTGCAACGGCAGATAATCGGCCCTTTGATTCCTTAGGCAGGTCAAAGAACTGATTGGTGCCCTTGGAGGGTGGTTTCACCGGCTGGCTCTGATCGTCGAGAGGATATTTCTCCAACCACTCACTCCAAAAATTGCTGAACTTGAGCCGCTGCTGCTCCAGATCGGGTCTCGGCATCGCTTCCCGCTCCACTTCGGGTGAATCTGCATCTGGCTCGGCGAGTTCTCCTCCGCGCACTTCAACGACTATCCGGCGAATGATCTCTGAATGGGCAAGGACTCGCGGCTGCACCAGCTGCATGCCGTTCGGCATCTGGTAGATCGCCATCTCGATCAGGCCAAAAGTGAAGTGCAGTGTTCCGTGGTCCTCAATAAACTGGGTGATTGCTCCGACGTTCTCACGAATACCATCGCCTGCGATCAACAGCAGCAGTTCACCGCGCCGAAGGTTGCGTGAGACTGCGTCGATGAACTGGGCCTCGTCGAGTCCCCCGTGCTGCTCACGAACCACTTCGAACAAAGACCTTGCGGTTCCTTGGTCGCGACGGAGTGCCGCACGAATAGCTGCATCGAGCGTCTCGTAACTCCAATGGCTCAGCTCCTTGGCATAATCGAGAATCTGACCAATCACCTTCCGCCGTGCTTCGGGATTGCGCCACAGCTTGGCTTCAAGCACCACCAGACGGCCTTCTCGTGTGGCATAGAGGACATCCAGAGGTCCTGCGGGCGTCAGCAGCTCGCGGCAGATCGGAACCAAACCGGCGAACAAAGGATTGATTTCGGCAATGGGTAGCGATTGCGGGTGTTTGTAGAGCAGGTCTTGAAGCCAGTCTTCGTTGTAGGCACTCGTTCCGGAAGCGCCGGTCAGAGGAATGCGTTCAAGCAAGATTTCGGTTCCTTGATCAGAGATGAGAATCGGTAGTGGGTGAGTGCCTGCCATGACGGTGATCGCTTTCAAGAGGGTCGAAGATTGTCGCGAGACTTAACTGCTGGTGCGTGCCGTTCCATGCAAGGGAATCTCATCCATCACCCGCCCTTTGTCATTTTAGTGAGTTCCTCACTCACACGCTTCTTGAGTTCGGGTGGCCCCAACACTTTGGCTTTGCTGCCCCAGCTGAGCACCCAGCGGGTGATTTCCTCCAGGCCGGACAGGTCCGCCTGAAACTCGATCACGCTGCCGTCCGGTTTCAGCTTCCGAATGGCTTGCGTGGAGTGCCACTGGCGCTCACCGACCACGCGGGCAGCGTAGCCTTCAAAGCGAATGTGCACCTCGTGTGTGCGCTTCTCCTCTCCTGCATAGCTCCATACGCCAAAGCCACCGCCCAGATGATCCCGTGCATTGAAGCGCGGATCACGCACGAACTTCGTCTTCAGCAGGCTCAGGTTCGTGATGCGTTGCAGGGCAAAGGTGCGCACCGCTTTCCGTGCCGGATCGTAGGCCAGTAAATACCAGCCGTGCTCGATCTGCCCCACATGATAAGGATGAACCAAGCGCTGCTCAGGTTTGCTGCCGGTGAGCTTGTGATAATCAAAGTTCACCTCCCGGCAGGCCCGCACCGCATCAAGCAGATCGCCAAACAGCGTCACATCCGCCGGTAGCACACCAGAAGCCTTCACTGAAAAAGCTTCATCCAGCTCATGCCACTCGATGGAAATCTCACCAGGGCAGGCTTCCGCGATCTTGCTGAAGCTCTCGCTCAGCATGCGCTCCAGCCGCGTTCCCCGCAGCGGCTCCAGCGCATGCCGCGCCAAGAACAAGGCCACCAGGTCATTACGGGAAAGATGCAGCATGGGGAATTCATGCACCGGCTGCGTGTAGTGGTACCCATGCTTGAGAGGATCATATTCCAGAGGCAATCCCAGTTGGTCCCGCATGAAGCTCACGTCCCGCTGGATGGTCTTGGGTGTCACCTCGATCTCTGATGCCAAGGTGGAGCAGTTGGGATGTCTGCCGGTGAGGACGATCTTGTGGATCTCCAGCACACGCCAAAGGGCAACTCGACTGGTTCCTGCTCGAATGACCGAGGTGGGAGCCTTGGCTCGTGATCTTCGGGAGGATGATGCTTTGGACATGTTAGCGAAGAAATACCTCATAAACTTTATCTGTCGCCCCGCAAATGTCCCACCCCCTGTGAGAGAATGCGAATGTCTAGACAAACCTCCCATGGCCATTCTTCCATCAGGCATTCATTTTTGCATCAATAGCAAGCCGCTCGATGACCTGCTTCGCAAGGCAGGCGGCGGCAGCGGTCTGCACATTCCGGACGTGCGCATGATTCATGGCACGGACGACCTGCGCCGCCACATGCGCATGATGTGGCTGCTGCCACTGGGGGCTGACTGCGCGACCGCTCCCGAACTGAATGCTCTCTCGCTGCCAGTGCCTGCGCATTTAACACTCGTGGGCAGCGGATATACCTTTCACCGCCTGCCAGAGCATCTCGACGAGCGTGACCGCCATGCATTGGCGCATTTTTGGCAAAGTCCGCGCTGTCAGGCCTTCTTGCAGCAACAGATGGAGAAGGTGCGACCTGTGCGAAGAATCTTGCTCGAATTTCTCGAACCGGAGGACTTCTTCCTCAACAAGTGGTTCCCGGCACCACCGCCGCTACCAGCATCTGGCCCGCCACTAACGGAGGCGGAAAAGGCAGCAAAACTTAGCGCTTCCAGGGCCGAGCTTATCGCCGCTGTAAAGGAGGAAATTGCCAAGTAGGCCACAATCTCACACCACCTCCCCTAACTCAATTTGACTGTCATTTTCCAGCCTACAACACCCCTATGAACCCCCACCTCACCGAAATCGCCTACATCCTCGACCGCTCCGGTTCCATGCAATCCATGCAGGAGCCCGCCGTCACCGCCTTCAATTTCTTCGTAAAATCCCAGCTCGATGTTCCTGGCGAGGCCCGCCTCACGCTCATCCAGTTTGATGATGCTTACGAGGTGCCCATCGCCGCGATACGTTTGGAAGCCGTACCGCAGCTCACCGCCGCAACCTACGTTCCACGCGGCAGCACCGCATTGCTCGACGCCATCGGTCGCACCATCAAAGAAACCGATACTCGCCTGCAAAAACTCCCTGCCGCCAACCAGCCCGGCAAGGTCATCATCACCGTCTTCACCGACGGCATGGAGAACGCTTCCAGCGATTACACCGTGAAGCACATCAGTGATCTAATCCGCCTCTATCGCGATGAAAAAAGCTGGGAATTCCTATTCTTGGCCGCCAATCAGGATGCCATCGCCAGTGCTACGGCCATGCACATGGACGCCCGATCCAGCGGCAACGTCACCTACAGTGCCAAAGGCGTGACCTCCACAGGCAGCGCCATGTCCCGCAAAGTGCGGGCCATGCGCATGAAAAGCAGTGGCACCATGGATGCCCAGGCCATGGAAGATGATGCCAAGCCCATGGATCAGATCGTCAGAGAGGAGGAGCAGAAGCCAGATTGAACCACATGACCTTCATCACCGACACCATCGCCATTGGCAATTTTGTGGATGCTGAGAACCGTGCTGCAATGGAGGTCGCCGGAATCCGCTCCATTCTTTGCCTCAACGGACACTTCTATGATTGCACGCCAGCGGACTGCGGGGTGGAGGCTTTGACCTGCTTCAACCTCCGGGACGGTCCAGGTAACGCCCCTTGGCTGTTTGATCGTGCCGTGAAGATTGTCGGGGAGTACGCACTGAAGCATCCCAAACTGTTGGTCCACTGCCATGCTGGAAGAAGTCGTTCCGTCATGGTGGTGGCCAGTCATCTGGTGCGTATGAACGCCTGGGATCTTCGTCAGGCACTCGCCTTAATCCACGCGAAACGGCCCGAGATCGTTCTCCCGGATGACCTGTTGTCCACATGGGATGTGAACAATGAAGGGAGGATCGCATGACCAACAGCCGCCGCCCCTGGCACCAACGCCTTGTCCGCAGAGTGACACGCCATGCCCCGGTCAGGGCAATCACGACGCCATCCCCATTGAGTGTCCTCTGCGCCGTCAATTTCCTTTGCTTCCTAGGAGCATTTGTGAATTGCCCCCCTATGTCTTGTTTTTCATGGGGCTTCTTGGATTTGTATTCTGTGCCAGCCAAACGCTGCTCAAGTTGCTAACAACCAGAACTTTAATGTCTGGCCGAAACGATAGACACCACCATGGACGAACCTAAACTTCTTGGATAATGCTCCCACTCAAATACCGCGCAGATCCCTCTCTTGATTTTCTCCAGTTTTGCAGCCACGGCGACCTGGAGCCTCTTGTCGAAATTCTCACTTTGGCGGAGGGGAAGCCCCGCTGGCCCCAGTATCTTCTAGGAGACGACCGATTTAGGCCACATGCGCAAGATCTACCTAAGGCCTGGGAACTTGTCGCTGCAGCAATCCAGCGGTATGGGGCAGATGATGTGGCTTCGTTAATTCGACTTGGGGAAGGAGTGCTCTACAGGGAAGTCATCGGAGACGTCTGCGTGCAAATGAAGGTCCCCCTAACTGGAGCCGACACAGATGTGGAGCATGGAGCCGACACAGATGTGGAGCAAATCGAACGCCGTCTGCTCGCAAAGGTTTTGGAGAATGCTTGGGAAAAAATGTCCGATGAGGAGAGAGTAGATTTTGCACGGAACCTGAAGGACCGGCAGGGAGATGCAACCTTTGATCCGGTGAAAATAGCCCCCGCCGCGTTGCTGGCTGCGCTACAGGGCGCGATTCTGGCGGGCGGCTTTGCCAGCTACCAAATGGCGATGGTGGCGGCTAATTTCGTATCAAGAGCCATTCTGAACCGTGGATTGGCGCTGGCTGGCAATGCGGCACTCGCTCGTGGCTTGGCCGTTTTTGCAGGACCCGTTGGCTGGGCTTTGACCGTCATTCTGGCGGTCCCACTGCTCACCGGCCCCGCGTTGCGGATCACCATCCCGGCCACCCTGTATGTGGCCTATCTCCGGCAGAAAAACCTTAATCAGGATCTCCTACAACCATGTTTATAGGAATAAATTTTATTTTAACAGCGTCTGTGCAGTAAAACATGTGGAATTAATTCGCCAATTGCTAGGATGCGAGATGCATCATGCCTCAGAATCCCCCAGCAGCGCCCCAATTGTCACTTTTTTTGAATTTGCCAGGATGTCTGGGGCACAGAACGCATAGCGCATTTGGGCTGCATGCAAAATCAGCCGAATAAAGTAACCCATGGACGCACTCTCCCTTCACTCCAAAATTCTGGAAGGCTACCAGGACTACATCAAGAGCTTCATTGATATTCACGACTCCGATATTCGGGACAAGGTCGAAGAGGCGCTCAAAACGGGCAAGCTCTGGCCTGATCCCCTCATTCAGTTCAACCCCTCGTTCGAGAAAAACGGGTCGATTGATGCCCTAGTCGCTGACAAAACGCTGCACGCCGAGGTTGGGAAGGTCTTCAAAGGATTTTCTCTCTACTCGCATCAAATTGAAGCGATGAGGCTGGGAGCTAAGCCGAGCAGTTTTGTAGTCACATCAGGGACGGGGTCTGGCAAGTCACTGACCTACCTCGGCTCGATTTTCAACCATCTGTTCTCTTACGGTGCGGGCAAGGGCGTGCAAGCGATCCTCGTCTATCCGATGAACGCCCTCATCAATTCCCAGGAGGAGGAATTGAAAAAACTCGCTGCCTCCTACGAAGCCACCACCGGCCAGCCATTTCCGCTGAAGTTTGCGGCATACACAGGACAGACCAAATCCGAAATCCGCAAGCAGGTCATCGACTCGCCGCCGGACATTCTTCTCACGAACTACATGATGCTGGAGTTGCTGCTCACTCGGCACGGAGAGCGGCAGATCCGAGACTCCATCTATGGCTCACTCCGTTTCCTCGTTTTTGATGAACTTCACACCTACCGTGGGAGGCAGGGAGCTGATATTGGAATGCTGATCCGGCGGATCCGAGGGTGCTGCAAATCACATATCACAACCATAGGCACATCCGCGACTATGGTCTCCAGCGGCAGCTATCATGATCAAAGGATTGCTGTGGCATCGGTCGCGGAGCAGATATTTGGGGAGCCGTTTACACCGGACCAGATCATTGGAGAAACTCTGGCCAGGTCGTTGCCTGGATCAGACAGCGCCCCAGGGCCTGCCGAGCTTTCAAAGGCGATCCATGCACCCATACCATCCGCAGCTGGCGCTGAAACTTTGATGACCTTCCCAACCGCCCTTTGGTTGGAAGGGAAGATTGCTCTCAGTGTTGACCACGAATCGGGCGGCAGGTTGAAACGTGGCACTCCACGCAAACTGCCCGACATCGCTTCGATGCTCGCCTCAGATAGCGGTGAGGACGTGGAGGCATGCATTCCCCACCTCGCTGGCTTGTTGTTATGGATCAGTGAAATCAACCTTCGCCTCGTAGCCTCTGGCCAGCGCTACACCATCCTGCCCTTCCGACTCCACCAGTTCTTTGCCCAGACAGGCTCTGTCTATTCCACCCTTGGCACTCCAGGCGGCCGCTTCGTCACACTCGAACCCGGCGTTCATCACTCGGACCAGACGGGCGAGAAGTTCATCTTTCCCCACGTGTTCAGCAGAGCCTCCGGGAAAACCTACATTTGCGTCTTCCATGACACAAAAACAGGCAGGTTGCTGCCCCGTGATTTCACCAATCAGGAAGCGATCAGCGAAGATCATATCGCTGGATACATCATTCCAGGCGGATTGGATATTTGGAATCCAGCCGAAGATCTCGAAAACCTTCCACCCGCCTGGATTCAAAATCTCGACGCAGGAACGGTGAAGCAGGACTATGCCGACCGAATACCTATTCAGGTATCCTACGATGCAGAAGCACGTGTCGAGTTCGGGTCGACGAGCTTACCGTTCCATGGGTGGTTCATGCGTTCAGCGCCGAAGGGACTCCTTTTCGATCCCACTGCCGGCCTGTTCTTTGATGGCAACACGAACGAGCGCACCAAGCTGACAACTCTCGGCAACGAAGGTCGCAGCACCTCGACGACGATCACCTCCTTTCTTGTGCTCCGGGAAATGGCAGCACGTGGTTTTCATATCAAGGATCAAAAAATCCTGAGCTTCACAGACAATCGCCAGGATGCAGCACTTCAAGCCGGCCATTTCAATGACTTCATTCGCGTGGTTCGTGTTCGCGCAGCCATAGCCCGCTCGTTGGCTTCCGCACCTGGACAGACGCTCAACTACAAACAGATTGGCGAAGCTGTCTTCCGCGAGTTGAAATTGGACTTCGCCAGCTACGCACGCTCATCAGATCCGAATCCTTTTCCAGCCGTTCGCACCCAATACGAAGAGGTCTTTAGCCGCTACCTGGCTTATCAAGCCATCCACGATCTTCGTCGCGGCTGGCGTGTGATTCTGCCCAATTTGGAGAAATGTGCGCTGCTCACCATTGATTACGAACATCTCGAATCAAACGCAGCGCATGAACCCGGCTGGGCGAATGTGCCACTTGTGTGCGATCTCAGTCCTCAAAAACGAGTCGTCTTCATTCGGACTGTTCTCGACTACTTTCGCTTGGAATACGCAGTCCATAGTCAGACGCTGTTGGAAAGTTCCCATCTGATCGAAGCGGACAAAGAGTTTAGGGACAAGCTTCGCAATCCATGGACTTTTGAAGGCCCAGATGTTTTCCGTCCCGTCGTTTTACGCACCTGCAAACTGCACCGGCGAGAGAATCGCAGCGGATCCTTGGGCATTGCCAGTGCCTTCGGCAAATACGTCAAACATTTCATCAAAGAGGAGTTTCCAGGCACGGTGATGGATCGGAAGTCCTATGACGATTTCCTTCCGGCATTGCTCGACGCCCTGTGCCGAGCAGACTACTTGACCCCACGCAAGGCCCGCTCCGAATCCAACGCGGAAGTGTCCGTCTATCAGCTCAAGCTCGACCATATTCTTTGGAGAGCAGGCGACCAGAAAACGGTTCGTCGCGACGAAGTGAAATTGCGGAGCTATCGGGACTATGGAGAAAAGCCGAATCACTTCTTCCAGTCACTTTATTTGACTGACTTTTCTGCCCTGAAAAACCTCGTTGGAGCCGATCACACCGGACAGCTAAAAAATGAACCGCGCATAGAACGTGAGGAGCAATTCCGAGCTGAATGGAAGCTGCCTGACGGCTCCCCGGACGATGCTAAAATCCGTGCCGACTCGATCAGCGCCCTGTTTTGTTCTCCGACGATGGAATTGGGTATCGACATTTCCAGCCTCAGCATTGTCCACATGCGCAATGCCCCGCCGAACCCGGCCAACTACGCCCAGCGCAGTGGACGAGCAGGACGCAGCGGACCGGCGGCTCTCGTCTTCACCTACTGCTCCTCCTACTCCCCCCACGACCGGCACTATTTCCAGAACCGGGAGAAGCTCGTCTCTGGATCCGTCGAGGCACCTCGACTAGATCTCGCCAATCGCGAACTGCTCGAATCTCACCTCAATGCCTTTGTCCTGTCGGATGTAGGCCTCCCGCAGCTCCACGATTCTGTCACCGACATCCTCGAAGTCGAGCATCCCACGCTTCAATTGCGACCAGATGTTCGCGCCCGCCTGACGCTCGACGATCCAACACGCTCCCGGATCGCCAACCAGTTTCGAAAGGTGCTTGGCTTGTTGCACGCAAATCTTGAAGAACAGCGCTGGTTTACCCCGGAGTGGCTCGACAAACACATCGTCGCCATTCCGGACTCTCTTGATGCAGCGCTCACTCGATGGCGGACCCTCTATCGGGAGGCCCGCGCCAGCCTGACCAAGGCATCCCAAAGCATCGAGAGTGGGCTTCTCATTTTCGGCAGCGATGAATACAAGCAGCAAAAGCGCCTCCAGGATCAGGCCTCCATCCAACTCAAGCTCCTGAAAAATGAGAGTTCCGGTGGTGGCACCGAGATGACCGAGTTTTACGTCTTCCGCTATCTTGCATCGGAGGGCTTCCTGCCTGGCTACAACTTCACGCGATTGCCAGTCCGCGTCTTTGTGAGCGAAGGTGATGGCGGCGACTACATCTCACGACCGCGCCTCATTGCCTTGCGTGAGTTCGGCCCTGGGAACATCATCTATCACAGCGGAGCGAAGTATCGCGTCAACCAGGTGATTCAACCTGAGATTGCCACGCAGCTTCGCACGGTTCGTGTCTGCAAGTCATCGGGTTATTGGCTCAGTGACGCAGAGAGCATGCTAAATTGTTGTCCCTTCACTGGGGTGGATCTCACTGAATCCAAGAACCGTGAAGACTTCGTAGATGTACTCCCGCTGACGGAATGCAAAGCCGATGTCAGAGAATACATCACCTGCGAAGAAGAGGAGAGACGCCGCTTGGGTTTTGAAATCGAGACCTACTTTTCCGTCCCTGATGGCGACATGTCCCGAGTTCAGCGTGCCGTGGTTCGCTCGGGTGATGACGATCTGCTAAATCTCGCCTTCATCCCCGCCGCTCGCTTGGTGCAGCTCAATCGCCGTGACCGTGGTCGTAAAGAAGAGGGGTTCCCTCTGGGTATGAACACGGGTTTCTGGAAAAGCGCCAACCAGGATACACCCTCGAAGGAGGAAATTCGCTCCGTGTTGATCCAAACTCACTCCACCGCTGATGCGCTCTACATCGAGCCGGTCAAAAGCCTTGGCCTGAATCGCGACGGCGTCCTTTCGCTCATGTATGCGCTCAAGCGTGCGATTGAAAACACCTTCCAGATCGAGTCTTCTGAACTCGGCAGCCAGCCCATGGGCGGAAGCGACACACCCAATCTTTTCCTCTATGAAGCCAGCGAAGGCAGCCTCGGCGTCTTGTCCGAACTCGCCACGGACAAGGACGCCTTCCAGCGTGTGGTAGCTGAAGCAATACGCTTGTGTCGTTTTGAGGATGAGACGCACACTGAGCGGGCGACCTACGATGACCTGCTCAGCTACTACAACCAGCCGCATCACCTCACCCTTGACCGCTTCTTGATTCAGGATGCCCTACAAAAGATGGCCGCCTGCACCATTGAGGTTTGCACCTCGCAGAGCAACCTCACTTACGACCAGCAGTTCGAGCAACTGATGAAGGACAAAGACCCAACATCTTCCACGGAAGAAACCTTTCTGAAGTTCCTCTACAAGGAGGGGCGCCGCCTTCCAGATGCTGCCCAAAAAGGTGTTCCCGGCCTTTATGTCCGCCCCGACTTCTTTTACGCACCTGATACCTGGGTCTTCTGCGATGGTTCGCCTCATGACGAGAATAGCGTCATGGAGGATGATAAAACCAAGCGGGAGGCCATTCGAAACAAAGGCGACGAGGTGATCACCTGGCACTACAAGGACGCACTCTCCGCCCTCGTCGAAAAATACCCCGACATTTTCAAAAAAGTTCGCTAACAAGCCATGCCTCAAACACTCTCACGCCAGCCCGGCACACTCGTCCGAATCCGCGAACGCGACTGGGTCGTGCAGCCCTCGGACGATGCAGATCTTCTCATGATCAAGCCGCTCGGTGGCTCTGATGAAGAACTCACCGGTGTCTTTCTCCCTCTGGCCGAAGGTGCCGATACCCCACGTGATGCCGAGTTTCCCTGTCCTGGGGCCGAGGATCTTGGTGACTTCGCTCGCGCCCGCCACCTGCATGATGCGGCACGTCTTGCCTTTCGCAGCGGAGCAGGCCCATTTCGCTCTCTGGCTAAGATTTCATTCCGACCACGCAGCTACCAAATGGTGCCTCTTGTCATGGCATTGCGCCAGGAAACGGTGCGCTTGCTTGTTGCCGACGATGTCGGTGTCGGCAAAACCATTGAGGCGCTGTTGATCGTTCGCGAGTTGCTGGATCGTCGCAAAATCCGCCGCTTTGCCGTCGTCTGCCTGCCTCATCTTTGTGATCAATGGCAGCAGGAAATCCGCGACAAGATCGGCGTCGAGGCGGTGGTCATTCGCTCGAATACACAGGCTCGCTTGGATCGTGAAATCCAGGGCGATACGTCCGTCTATCAGTTCTACCCGTTTCAAGTCCTCTCGATTGACTACATCAAGTCCGATGCCCGCCGGGCCACCTTCATCAATGAATGTCCTGAACTCGTGATCGTGGACGAAGTTCATTCATGCGCCCGCCCCCAAGGTGCCGCCGCATCACAAATGCAACGCCATGCACTCGTCAAAGACATTGCCGCCAAACAGGGGCAGCACCTCATCATGCTTTCCGCCACACCCCACAGCGGCAAGCCTGAAGAATTTGGATCGCTGCTCGGCCTGCTTGATCCGACCTTTGAAAATCTGGATGTCGCCACCGCATCCCAGCCAGAGCGCCAGCGGCTTGCTCGCCAGTTCATCCAACGCCGCCGACAGGATGTGGAGCGCTGGATGAATGAGGACACGCCATTTCCGAAGCGCGACTCCGGTGAGTTCGACTATGACTTGTCCAAGCCCTATCTCGCGTTCTTCGACAAGGTGCTTGATTTCGCCCGCAACCTCGTCGCCGGCGACGAATCACCGGAGCGTCAGAAGCGGGTTCACTACTGGACGGCTCTTGGCCTCTTGCGTGGTGTCATGTCCAGTCCGGCTGCCGGTGCAGCCATGTTCAGGGCTCGCCGTTCCAAGCTTGGGGATGAACTGGCACCGGGGGCAGATGAGGATGAATCCAGCCCGATTCATGATCACCCCGAAGGGCACGAATCCGATCTTGCCCCCGTCGAGGTGGTGGAGAGCACCGGATGGTCCGAGTCCCAACAGCGGCGGATGAGGGAGTTTGAGAAGGAACTCGCTGCTCTCACTGGACCGAAGTTCGATCACAAGCTGGAGGCCGCTCGCATGATCATCGAGGACTGGCTGAACCAAGGATTCAATCCAGTGATCTTCTGCCGTTACATCCAGACAGCGATTTATCTCGGCGAACAGCTTGCTCCCCTTCTGGCCAAAAAGTTTCAAAAAGCTGAAGTGCGAGTGGTCACTTCCGAAGACCCTGATGAGGTCCGCCGAGACCGTATTGCCGCCATGGGCGACTACCCCCAGCGAGTCCTGATTGCCACTGACTGTCTGTCTGAAGGCATCAACCTTCACGAGCACTTCACTGCTGTCCTCCATTACGACCTGCCATGGAACCCCAACCGCCTTGAACAGCGCGAAGGGCGTGTAGATCGTTTCGGGCAGCGGGCGAAGGAAGTGAAAGCCTACCTCCTATTCTCCAAGGACAGCGCCGTGGATGGCGTGGTGCTCGATGTGATCCTGCGGAAAGTGCGCGAGATCAAGAAAGCCACGGGCATCAATGTGCCATTCCCGGAGGACAGTAAAAGCATCATCGACACCATCACCCAGTCGCTGCTTCTCAATCCAGACCGGAAAATCAGCACCCGGCGCTCGGACGTGAATCAGATCGAGTTCAACTTTGAGGAGTTCGACGAGGCACGAAAACTCGAACTCGAAGTCTCTGACAAATACAAAAAAGCCGCCGACCGGGCCAGTCAGAGCCGTTCGATCTTTGCCCAGCATGCCATCAAGGCGGATGAGATCGAGCAGGACCTTCGTGAAAACGATGAAGCCATCGGTTCCCCCCAGGTTGTTGAAAACTATGTTGTCGATGGCCTTCGGTCATTGTTCGGTGTGCAGATTGATCGCGAGAAGAACGGCTACCTTCTGTACACAGCCAATCTGCCGCAGAGCGTGAAGACACTCCTTCCTGCGAAATCATCCGTGAAGGTCTCCTTCGAGTCACCCACGCCGGAGGATCACATCTACCTGGGGCGCAATCACCCACTCGTCGAGCAGCTCTGCCAGATGACCCTCGCTCGTAGCATCGAGCGGTATCGCAGCCGCGCAGCCCGCACTGCCGTCATACGTACGAATGCGGTGCAGAAGCCCACGACTTTGCTCATGTTCCGCTGCCGGAATGTCATTGAGGAAAAGCGCTCCGGCGGGCAGCAGCTTGTTGCGGAAGAAATGCTTCTCTGGGGCTACCGAGGTTCTTTAGAGGATCAAGACTTCATATCCTCAGCAGATGCCCACCAGCTTCTCTCATCTGCAAAACCCGTGGGCGATCTTTCTCCAGACCGTTGCGCACGTTTGATAACAGACCGAGTGGCAGCACTCCCTGAACTCCGCCCCGCCTTCGACGCCCTTGCCGAGGAGCGCTGCAAACATCTCGTGGATGCTCACGAGCGGTTCTCCTCACTTGTCGAAAAGAAACGTTTCGGCGTCGTTTATCCCGTCCTGCCCATGGACGTCCTCGGCATCTACGTGCTGATGCCCGCTCAGGAGAACTGAACAACCACCGCCCAAATCATGGCACGCTCCCACATTCACAAATCCACTTGGCTGCTTCCAGACAAGTTTTCCAAGCCCCTGCAGCAGGTTCAAAGGGCCGTCGATCAGCTCAAAGACTCCGCTGGTCACGATTTTCTTAAATTCACCCTTGATGGTCGGCTGGTTGGTGATCTTGGCGAGGCAGTGGCCGAACATTTCTTCGACATTGAACTGCATGACTCATCGAAGATGGGGCATGACGCAACTCTGCAAAGGAATGGTTCTTTTGAATCGGTGGAGATCAAGATCCGCAGGGAATCGACGGGTATCTGGTTTGATTCCCAGCCCGACCACATCATTGTCTTTCGAATGGAGAAATGTGATGGCCGCATCACGCTAATTTATGCCGGTCCCGGTTCAGTGCTTAAGGACATCCGAACCGAAATTGTTATCGCCGAAACCATCATCACCAATGTTGGAGCGACTATTCGGAAATTTACCGGACGTCAGACGGTTTCGCTCAACCAGTTGGCAAAGCACTTCAAATACGAGGACTTCATGAATAACCCCTCGATCCCCTTCCGCAACCTACCCACCGTTGCCTGACACACATGCTTCACCCTTCCATCCGCCTCGAAGGCTCCATCCTCTCTGCTGACATCCTCGATGCCATCGAGCGTGGGGATCGCTCACATCAGGCCGCCAAAGACTTCGGCCTCGACCCTACTGCCAAGGTCAAAGATGAGATTGCCGATGCCTGGGCTGCTGCCCGTGCTTACTGGTCTGCCTACCAGGTGAAAATCAGCCGTTTGCGCGAGGGAGCCACCGGCACCACCGAGACCCGCAATCAATGGATGGTCCCGCTCCTCGGCCTCCTCGGCTACCAGCTCAGCCTCGCAGAATCCGAGACCATTCAGGGTAAGACCTACCGCATCTCCCACCGCGACACCACCCGCGACCAGCTTCCCGTTCACCTCCTCGGCTGGCATGAGTCGCTCGACCGCCGCAGCACTGTCCCCAATGCCCCGCGCATGTCCCCGCATGGGCTGCTTCAGGAATACATCAATCTCACCGAGCACCTCTACGGCATCGTCTCGAATGGCCGTCTCATCCGCCTGCTCCGGGATTCCTCCCGCCTCGTCAAACTCACCTTCATCGAGTTCGATCTGGAGCGCATCTTCACGGAGGAGCTGTTCGCCGACTTCGCCCTCCTCTACCGCCTGCTTCACGCTTCCCGTCTTCCGGTCAAACAAGACGCCGTGGCCGAAGCTCCCATAGAGATTTATCATCAGGATTCCCTCGATTCTGGCTCGCGTATTCGCAGCGGCCTCAGCGCCGCCGTTCACATCGTCATCCTCTCTCTCGGCAACGGCTTCCTCAGTCACCCTTCCAACGACCGGCTCCGCGAACTCGCCACTGCCGACACCAACGGGCGCTTCTCGATGGACTTCTACGCCCATCTCCTGCGCCTGATCTACCGGCTCCTCTTCCTCATGGTCATCGAAGAGCGCGGCCTCGCCCATATCCCAGGCACAGACAAACGTCTTCGCGAAATCTACGACCTCGGCTACTCGCTCGCCCGCCTCCGTCGCTTGGCTGAGAAACCCCACTTTGCCGAAGCCCGGCACCAGGATGCGTGGCTTGCCCTTCTTGCTCTTTTCCGGCTCGTAGATGAATCCGGTCGCGGCCTCAAGCTCGGTGTGGCTCCGCTTGGAGGTGACCTCTTCAATGCAGGTTCTCTCGGTTTGCTGGAGGACTGCTCACTCGACAACGCCACCCTCCTGGGCGCTCTCCGCCAGCTCACGCTCTTCACCAATCCTGTCACCAACCAGAAAATGCGGGTGAACTACGGCGCCCTCAATGTCGAAGAGTTTGGCTCCGTCTATCAGGGCCTGCTCGAATACGAACCGCGAGTCTCCAGCCTTGATGAAAAATGGCACTTCGCCTTCGCTCAGGGTGACGAACGTGCCGCCACCGGCTCCCACTATACCGAGGACGAACTCGTCCAGCCGCTCATCAAGCACTCGCTCGATCACCTCATCGCCGAGAAGCTCAAACAACCCGATCCCGCAGCCGCACTCCTCTCCCTCCGAGTTGCCGACATCTCCTGCGGCTCCGGCCATATCCTCCTCGCTGCTGCCCGTCGCATCGCCACAGAACTCGCCATCGTCCGCACGGGAGATGACCAGCCCAGCCCCGCTGCAATCCGCGAAGCCATCCGTGAAGTCATCCGCCACTGCATCTACGGCGTGGACCTCAACCCACTCGCCGTCGAACTCTGCAAGGTGGCTCTCTGGCTGGAAGCTCATGTTCCCGGTGAACCGCTCAATTTCCTGGACCACCACATCAAATGCGGCAACGCCATCGTTGGTTTTGTGAACCGGGAGGAGTTGGACAAAGGTGTGCCCGATGAAGCCTTCGCCACTCTGGGTGAAGATGACAAGGACATCGCCGCCTCCTTTCGCAAACGGAACAAAGCTGAGCGCAAGGAACGAGCCGCTAGCCACAGTCAGCTTCCACTTGCTGCGGATCTGCAAACCAAGCTCGACGACATTCTCGCTCATTGGCAGGAAATCGCCGCTCTACCGGAAAAGACCCCAGCTCAAATCGCCGCCAAGAAGCTGAAGTTCAATGCGACCAGCCATGAGGACAGCGCCATGCTCCGGCAGATCGCCTCCATCCCGATCGCCCAATTTTATCAGCCGAAGACTGCTGGCAACAAGGACAATCTGATCACTGATGCCGCCTTCCGTTCCATCCTGGCGGGCCCCCCCCCCTCTGGGGCTGCCGTCGCCTCTGCCTCAGCGGTGGCCGAACGCAAAAGAGCCTTCCACTGGTTCCTCGAATTCCCCGAAATCATCGCCAACGGCGGTTTCGACTGCATTCTGGGAAACCCGCCGTATCTGGGGCGTAAGCATCTTAGCGGCAGGTTGGGCTATCCGATCTGCGAATACGCACAGTGGGCGTTCGCGCCTGCGGGCCTAAACGACCTCGTCGTTTTCTTTGTCCTTCGAATTTATTCGCTGATCCGTGATCGTGGATTTGCAGCATTTATAACCACTAATTCAATCAAGGACGGCGAGTTAAGGCGAGACAGCCTCGAACGTATTCTGTCACAGTCCGGCACCATTAATATGGCAGTCAGAGGAGTTCGTTGGCCAGGAATTGCAAATTTGGTGGTTTCAGTAATAGCTATTTATAAGGGGCAATGGAGAGGCATGCGAATGCTCGACGGTCGATGTGTCGGCACAATTAACGCTCATTTGGACGATGAACCGATTGAGGCCCCTCCAGCCACCTTAACCGCGAGTCAAAATCGAATATTTCAAGGTTCAATCTTTCTCGGAGACGGCTTCACCTTGACTCACTCGCAAGCGGACGAACTGCGCAAAAGCAACCCCAAAAATGCAGATGTCGTATTTCCTGTTACCAACGGGCACGAACTCAATAACAGTCCAAATTTTGCACCAGGAAGATCAATTATAAACTTCTTTGATTGGCCACTTGAAAAAGCCCAGAAATATCCAGAACCATTTTCGATTGTCGAAAATTCAGTTCAACCAGCACGGCTGGCCCAGAAGAATGCGATCGCTAAGAAGTATTGGTGGCGCTACTACCGATACAATCAGCAATGCTACGAAGTCCTCAAGAGTCTAAGCACTTGCTTCGTCATTTCACGTGTCACCAAATACGTGGCTTTTGCCGCTGTTCCTACAGGTCGTGTATTCCTCAATACAACCTACGTTCTTACGAGTGACAGGTGGGATCTATTGGCCGTAATCCAGTCTTCGATACATGAGATCTGGGCTAGGAAATTTAGCATGCGGCTGGGCGAAACACTTCAATACTCCCCATCTGACTGCTTCGAGACCTTCGCCTTTCCCGCCGGACAGTGGGAGACCGCCAATGCCCAACTGGCCGACATCGGCGAACGCTACCACGAGCACCGCCGCGTCCTCATGCTACAGCTCTGGCTCGGCCTTACGGACATCTACAATCTCTTCCACGCCCCCGGTCTCGAAGCCCGCCTCGCTACCCTTTATCAGCGTCGTTGCGCCTCCCACACCGACTGGCGCAGCGAAGTCCCCGAAGAACACCGCGCCACCGCAGGAACCCTCAACCAGGAGCAAGCCCGCGACGCCATCCTCCAACTCCGCTCCCTCCACCGCGAACTCGACCAAGCCGTCCTCACCGCCTACGGCTGGCACCAGGACAGCCCAGACGGACCCGCCATCACCCTCGGCCACGACTTCCAACAAGTCGAAACCCTCCCCGAAAACGACCGCACCCGCTACACCATCACCCCGGAAGCCCGCAAAGAACTCCTCAAACGCCTCCTCACCCTCAACCACCGGCGTGCTGGTGAACAGGGCGCAGGTAAGGTCAATGACTCAATCCCAGCCAAAGGTTTGGCTCAGCAACGAGTTAAAAACGCCGAAGAGCTATTATGAAATTGACGCTGCAACAATGGCTGGAGCAGGCAGATGTGGAATCAAAGAAACTACAGACCAGCACATGGATTCCATTGATGCGCAGCCAAACCAAGAAAGAAGCCGTTTCTGGCTTTGCAGGCTATCGCAAGGAATTCATTTCCACAGAGTGCCTCATTGTCCCGCTGAGGACTCGCGAAGAGTTCTCCAACGCCTCATGGCAGTCGATTCAGCGAAACAACCCGCATTGGGCATGGGCGGATGAAGACCGATTCATCGGTCCACACGAATATGAAGGAAATGATGGAGTGCCTTCTGCCATGTATCCAGTTCTCAGGCAGGCATTTGATACGGGTGAACCTGACATTTGGCATCTGCTGCAAGAGATAGAACTCTCCCTCGGACTGCTACGAAAAGAAGACGTCTGGCTGCGACCGTCCGAAGATTATATCGAAGTGGTGAAACTCAAACGGGATCATGATGGTGAGCCTGACGAGCTGCTCATCCGCTCCGAGCACCTCAGAGACTACTTGGCCGCCAGAAAGGCTGCTTTGCTGATAGGGTCGTTCATCCTCAGAGAGGCTGTCGAGGAGTCATTGGCTCAAATTGGCTGGCCTGAAGGCATTCACCGCCGTGAGTTCACCAATGGTCATTGGGAAGGAAGCAGGGGGCCTATTCACGAAGGTGGAATGCCATGGGGGCAATCCATGGCGGTGCTAAAGTTGTGGAGGGAGAGTGTTGACCCAGCCGATGACGTTCCGCAAATGCCTCATCCCGCTGCCGAGACATCCTTCAAATCCGAAACGTTTGAGAAGAAGGCTGTTGGTCGCAAACTGGATCACGCCGAAGGCTGTATATGGATGACCGAGTGGATCGAACCAGCGGCAAACAGCCCGCGTGTTGGAAATGACGAAGTTCCGTCACGCATCCCGTTCATCGTGGGAAATCAGGGAGATCCGCCACTCGCTGGCGAGGATCTGAAAAACTACCGTGGCTGGATCTGGTTCAGGACTTCTGTGCTGAGAACCCTGCTCAGCAGGGACAATGTCGCTTTTCAGTGGTTTTCTCGCGACACCGGCAGCATCGGCCCTTCCCCAGTCACCAGGGTCCACTTCGGAATCAATGACCACCACCTCGTCGTCGTCGCAGCCAAGGATATTGCAGAATTGCCTGAGTGGACGCAACGCATCTGGACAGCTCACAATCTTCCTCCAGAAGGGGGGCTTTCAGTTGAGCTGCATGCCTCGCAAAACCTCGCTACTCCGGCTCGAACCGTTGCCCCGGAGAAGTCTTTGATCAAAGCCATCAAGACCTTGCAAATCACGAGTGAGCAGGTCTGGGGGACAGGTATTTTCAAGGGTCTGGATGATCCACAAATGATACTACGACGAGTCCACCGCTTCCACGATGAGTCCTTTGAACAAACCTGCCTACTGGCGAAGGAAATGAGCCGAAACGTCGTCGAGAAACTGGATCAGGACGTCATCAACAAGCAGTTGTCAGAAGGGAATCTCAAGCAGGCGAAGGATGAAAAGTATCGCAGCCTAAAGCGCCTCGCTCTGCTCCTCGATCAGCTTGGGTTTGATGGGAAAGAACTCACACGCTCTTTAGCGGGTATCAATGATCTACGGCAAGGTGACGCCCACCCTGGGTCTTCCAGACTCGCAGATTCATTGCAACTCTTCGGGTTGCCTCCTAGCACATCGGATCATTATGCAGCCAATCTGCAAATCATTGAATCCGTTGCCTCCGGCCTGAATGCCATCTCAAAAGCCATCCAGCCCCCTAGCCGATGAACTACTATCGCGACCTCCTGACATCTGCTTTCGCAGTCCTATCCGGGGAAAACGCTCCGAAGGCGATAGCCCTTGTGACTTCAGCCGAGTACTCCTCTGACACGAAAGATGCATCGAACGAGCCATGGCCAGCAGGGTTCCTGAGTGCCTCGCTACCTGCCGGTGCAGCCATTCAATGCCTGGATGGCGGGGAGGCATTCGTAAAGGGTGCGATTTCTGCAGTTAGCAAATCAGACGCAAAGTATATCTTCGCGTTTCCTCCACTGTTAGGAGAACTCAGAATGACTGCGGAGTGGCGTGAACGTTTTGGAAGACTGGGTATCGCGGAAGCCGTGGCCGAAACGCTCATGAGTCAGGCTAGTGGCGAACATGGAGTCGAAGTCCTTGCCATGCTGGTGCCGACTCACTTCGTGAGTTCGTTTCGGTCGAGCACATGGCGGCAGGAATTCTTTCCAGCTCACAGCGCGGTCGTGATCGAGCATGAACACGATGACGTGCCTACGGCACTGGGCCTTCCGTTTCACAGTGCGGTCCGGCTTACCACGGTCATCTTTCAACGGCAACCTGGCCCCATTCGATTTTTCAAGATCACGACTGAAGCACTGGCTGAACCTCCTCTGCGTCTGGCGTCCGCTTTGCAATCACTGATCAAGCAGCCCTCTGGGAAAAGCCGCTTCGGCTATGTCTATCAGGGCCAGCTCGATGAAGGCTATCCGTGCAGCCACGAATACTATTCCGAAGAAACTGAAAAACTCCGTCAGGAAATCGGCGTGCTCGGTGAGCGGGTGGCGTTGGGATCGGTTGCCGATGTCTTGATGGGGGTGGTCCCGTGCAACCCAGAGCGACAACCTGGACAGGGCGAGGTCGGCGTTCTTGCTATTCGGGCGACCGACATCACGCGAGATGGGCGGGTGGATCTATCTGATATTCAGCCTAACACCCGCCCGGCAATCGTTCGGCACTACCTTCAAGACGGCGATTTCTGCATTCGCAGCATTTATCGGGGAGACACGGGCTTCATTGTAGGGGTGTTCGAAGGGGATGGGCGTCCGGTCACGTTCGGGAACACGGTCATTGTGGTGCGTCCTCATGCCAGCCTTAATCCGGCACAGCGTCAGGTGCTTTTGAGTTTCCTACGTTCTCCGCTGGCCCATCGCCTCGGCAACGCCAAGCAGGTGATGTCCAGCATGGCTGGAATGTATCGAGTCTCGTCCCATGTCCTGCGTGAGTTCCCGGTGCCTCTCGCAGATGAGGAGCTTGTCTCCAGCATTCAACAGCTCAACGACGCCAGAATGGCCTTCACAAAGTGGATCAACCACATTGACGAGGAATCCAATGCCATCCTGATGGAATCGACCGCACATGGATCGCGCCGACGACTGCTAGGTGCAGGGCAATTGGCCCGTCAAAGACACAGGGCAGGTGAGCAAGTGGAAGAGTTCGACTACCGCGTCCGGACTCAGTTCCCACATCCACTGGCTTACGTCTGGAGAGAGCTGCAGGTAGCGGGCGCTGATCGTTATCATCGGCTCAAAGCCGTCATGAAAGCTGCTGAGGGGCACACCTGTTTTCTAGCCTTAATCGCCGTTTTGATGAGCCGGTCGTCCGGCCAGCCCATCATGTATCTGGGAGAGATCGGGAAACGACTCTCTCAACGGCGCAGCGGCACCAACTTCGGCGACTGGTTCGCCATTCTCAAGGAAGTCAATGAAGGCAAGGCATTTCGTGGACTCAAAGGCACCAGTCCATTCGTCGAAGTGACGCAACTGACTGCCAATGGAACATGGGAGAAGGCGATCAGGCATCTGATGGCCCTGCGAAACGATGACAGCCACGGACGAATCGCATCGGCCAGCGTCTCAGCAAATCTTCTCACCGAGGCCGAAAAGGCGCTCGAAACCGTCTATCGGGCAACCGAGTTCCTGACTGACTACCAATTGCTGTTCATCACCGACACACACTTCGATTCCATCCGACAGATCAACCGCTATCACTATCGGGATCTCACTGGCGATAATGCCCTTGCCCAGTTGCGCGAGGATCATGTCTCAAGGGCAGATCTTGAAAAACACAGCCTCTACCTACGAGACCGCCAGAAGAACCTTCATCTCTTCCGACCACTGCTGCAATACTTGGAGTGTCCCGAGTGCCATCAGATGTCCACCTTCTTCCTCGACACCTACGACCCGGCTTCTGGCGGCAGTGCCGTGGGACTGAAAAGCTTCGAGAGAAACTCCGTGCGCACCGAGCCTATCGCCGAGGACTTCCGGCATGTGGGGCTTTTGCCCACAACATGAAAACAGCCCGACCACTCAATCACCATGGCACGCAAACCTTTCCATCGGGCATCATTCGAAGATCTGAACATCAGCCCCTATCAAGCGGCCTTGGTCAGAGAATGTGAGATCTGCAAGTGTCAATACACCATCGACGCCCATGAACCTTGGGAGTGGGCGGGAGGTGTAACATCGTTTGCCAATCTCGAATGCTGCGATCACTGGTGCCTCGCCTGCACCCTCGGAGTCGGCCCGACCGATTTTCTTGAATCCTATCCCGAAGAGGAGAGTGCAGCAGAACTTGATCCTACCGATGAAGCCGCTGTTGCAGAGCAAGCCAGAGAAAACATCGCTGCTCTCCAGATCGGACCAAGGTATGAAGATTGGGCAGATGACCGCACAGACGAGGTTTATGCAGCTCAGTGTCGTGGAGACATCCTGAAAGCATATTCCTTCTTCACTGATCAGGGCATTCCACTGATCATCATGCCACTGACTCGGGCTATCAGTGACCGCTCGGTTCACTACCCCAACGGCATCACCTATTACCCTCCTGGCACGGCAAACTTCGATGGCCTGGATCATCTCGACGAAGTGGCAAACCCAGATGATCGGGCGATACGCCTGTCCGAATACGCGGGAGCGACCCTCGGCAATCTCAAACAGCACGCACTGCTGGTTTTTCCCGCAGCTCTGGACCCGCAGCTCATCGCGAAAGCAGATCACGAAGTTCATCTCGATCTTATCCGCCGCCTCTCAGAAGAGGTGGACAAGATTTGCCTCAACTTTGTGCGCTACTACAGCTGCAAACTGGAAAAGCCTCATGCCATTCCGGCACGGGCGGGCCAAACGAAGTCGGACCCAGCCATGAGCATTTGCCTTGTTTATGATCCGGAAAAAAAGTCGTCCCGACTCTACGGGGGAGCAGCATTCCCATTCGCTTTCACAGGCGGGATTGGCATCTGGCTTCGACAACCCGAGTGGCAACGATTCCCTGGCGTAGGGGAGGTCGGAAAGATCGTCTATCACGCCCTAACGCTCTACGCCACCATGCTGGAAGCCAGCAGCGACACCATTCGATTCGTTCAGGCACTGTCTTTGCTGGAGTTCCTCGCGTTCCCCACCGAGTTCAAAGTCATGGCGGAGGTCAAGAAAATCATCGCCCGATACGTCTCCTCAGACCAGACCGCCTATGACAAGGTGCTCGAACGATTCAAAGAACTCACCGGAAAAAAGGATGCCACCACAGGTGTCGAGACTGGATTCCGAACTCGAATCGTTCACATCGGTGACAGGATTGAGTCATTGATCCCCAGCCCCAGGGACCGACAGGAGCTGTTTGCAGAGCTGGATGGTTACATCCGCCCGGTGATTAATCACATGATCGAGCACTCTGAACTTGGTTTTGATGAATACACGCAAGTCCGCAAGACCTTCCCTGCCTTCTTAAAGCAACCCTGACTTCGTCAACGGCCATTTAGGACACGCAGCTACGTGCGGCTGTGGCATGGTCGAAACGGGTGTAAGAGTCCGCCGCTAGGCTGAATGCACGCAGGCCAGCAACTGCCGGGCACGGCTGGCGCCCATGAAGTAGGTGAAGCGGTCGTAGGGGCGTGTGAGTTGATCGAAAGACGGGAGACCAATGAGGATCACCGCCAGGGCATCGAGGCCTTTCGCCTTGTGGATGGAGGTGTGGCCGATGGCGTTGCCGGAAGGCTGGTCGAGGGTTTCGAGATAGGGTCGCAAAGGGTGGTCGAGCAGTCGCTCCAGACCCGCGAGCGGGGTATTGACGATCTGGCTGCGGTCGTGCAGGATCAGAACCTTCGAAGGAACGCAGAGACCGGAGGTTTTCCAGTGGTCGAGGATCTGCTCCACAACGGCAGGAGTTTGCTTGGCCGTGGCCTGATGAATCTCAACCTCGGGGCCGTCGGGTAGTTGGCCATCGGTCTGCAGGCTTGCAGCGAGATCATGGGAGCCTTCGCCTTGGAGTTCCTTCAAAAAGCAATAGATGGGGCGAGTGTAGCGCAAAGCTCGGCCCAGGCGGAGGTGGGCGTGCTGGGTGAGCCGCTCGCGAACGGTGTTCAGCAGGAAACGGTCCGGTGCGCGGAACGGTGGACGCTGCGCGGCGTCACCAAAGATGGCCATGGGCGACTGCCAACCCTGGCGCAGGAGCGCGACATAGATCGACCACCAGCCGACGTGATCGGGTTGTGATGAATCACCCGGCAATGAAGTGTCATGATCCTGTGCTTCATCCACGACCAGCGCATCAAACTTGCCGAGCAGATGGCCCAGTTTGGCGGGTTCAGTGGTCAGGGCCTCGATGGCAAGCAGTGGAAGCGTCTCATTGAAATAGCGTTCCACCCCTTCCCTGTCCGCCGGCACTTCGTGCGCAATGCCTGATG
This sequence comes from Prosthecobacter sp., assembly GCF_049294395.1. Classification (GTDB taxonomy): domain Bacteria; phylum Verrucomicrobiota; class Verrucomicrobiia; order Verrucomicrobiales; family Verrucomicrobiaceae; genus Prosthecobacter. The sequence goes on along the minus strand of NZ_JBAQCR010000290.1, from coordinate 575 downwards.
ACTCAAGGATGGAGGCGGCGATGCTTTCCGAACTGTGCACGGTGATTCTGCCGCGCTGCAGGCCCAGCTTTCCGGCGCTGGAACGAAGCCGCTCACACAGCGCGAGATTGTAGGCGATCATGAGGACATCCCGGCCTGAGTCGCCACCGATGTTTTCGGCCAGACGGCGTGCCTGCTCGATGGCATACCACGACTTTCCGGTGCCGACACCGCCTTCGACCACGAGCTGGAGATTGCCGGAGAGCATGTCCAGCAACCGGTAGCTGGCCATGGCCTGACGCAGAATGAGTTTATCTGTTTCCGTGATGAACGCCTTGACCGCCTTCGGCTCCAATCCTTCGCCATAGGCATCAAGAAAGGTTGCCGTCTGCTCGGGGGATACCGGGCGCAGCTGGGTGAACAACCTTCGCCATGTGGCAGGGAAGTCTCTCAAATCGTTGGCCGCGAAGATAAGGTCGCGGGGGATGCCGCGAAATTCGGCAATTTTGGCAGCAACTTCGATCAGGGGTAGGACGAGGGATTTGGCCACATATGGGATCATTCTTCCGCCGCTTGTGCTTTGGATTCGCCTGATC
>NZ_JBAQCR010000289.1:0-14496 GCF_049294395.1 Prosthecobacter sp. | reverse complement strand
GTCCAGAAACCGGCTGAAGCCGGAACTACAATACATGCTCTCTGACCTACCGACCGCCTGCCTCACTCCAGCTCCGGCAGCACATTGCCGTAGGTCCAGGGCTTGCCGAACGGCGGAGCCTTCGGCGGCTCGGGCTTGGGCTCAGCGGCCATTTGGTTTGCCAGCTCGACGCCCTTCTTCGCCATCTGCGTTCCCGCCGTGATTTCGAGATTGGAGTAGGCGGTCAGGCGTGTCTCATAGCCGCCGCCATGTGGGCCAAAGGCTTCTTCCGTGGGCACGTAGCCGACGATGCCGTTGGAAAGTTCACACGGGAAGGTGAAGGCGTGGTGGCTGCCCTTTTTGATGTCCAGGCCATACTGCACGAAGTATTCGGCCGGATCGGAAACAAAACACGCGGGCCCCACTTTGATGCACTGCACCTCGCAATCCACGAGGGGCATGGTCTTGTTGAGGTGGTCCAGCATGAGGATTTCCTTCGCAAACAGGTAGTCGGTGCTGTCTCCTGCCACTCTCGGTTTGCTCGCGATTTCAAGGCTCTTGGCAACACGCTGCGCCGAAGGCGGCCGGCGTTTGATCTTCAAAACTTCCTGGCGCGTATCGATCGGCGCGGCGGTGATCCGTGGCATCGACAACAAAACACGGATGGCCTCCGCACCCACACGCCCGCCGACAAGCTGGCTCCATTCCTCCGGCTTGGGGCGCTGGCTGGTGCTGAGGTTGTCCACCTGCGTGATGTCACCGCAGGCCCCCTGCATGAAGACCACGGGCGCATGCGTGCCGAGTCCTCCCTGAATGGTTTTTTCGAGGTATTGAATCCAGTTGGCCGAGATGCCGCCGGGATTGGTGGTGGCATGACAGGCAAAGTTCACCACCACACCGACCAGCTGCCCCTGCATATCCCACGCGCCGATGACACCGACCTGCGGGTCGATGGGCCCGGCGTATTCGAGGATGTCCGGATTGCCCGCCCCGGGGTGGCTCCAGCTCTGCCCGTTCTTCATGCGCAGGCGGCGATTGAAGGACACCTTGTCCTCATGGCCAAAGCCGCAGCCCAGTTGCACCGGCACTTTGTTTTGATTGGCGGCCACCACTCCGGCGACAATTTCATGCGTCAGCCGCAGCAGGTAGCCCGGATCGGCACAGGAGGATTCCTCATAGGCCAGCTTTTTCACCAGATCAGAAGCTGTGTCATATTCACCCGGCATGACCATGCCCACGGGGCCGGAACTGTGCGAATGCGAGGCGCAGATGAGCACGGCGTCCCCGGTGATTCCGGTGGCTTTTTCAATCTGCGCGCGGGCATCCAGCACGATCTGCCGTGGTACGACCAGCGAGTCGAGACCAATCACCACTGCCGTCTTTTTCCCGTCATCAAACAGCGCCACCCGCACCTTGCAGGCGTCGTGGAAGGTCCGGTGGAAGCTCTTGCCGTAGCCGCCCGGCTGCTCCATGCCGATCCCCGGGGTGATGTCCCGCTCGGCAAATCCGGCCTTGATGCTGGAGGTGGTGGCAGGGGGCAGGGCGTGCAGAGTCAGGGTGGACAGGCCGGCAAGGAGGGTGAGGAGGCGCATGAGTGGAGTACGCGCACACCGGGCATGTTTGAATATAAAAAACTTACAATACATCTTGGTGCGGTTATTGCATATTACCCGCACTCCGAACTAACATAGAGCCGTTGGTTCCTTACAGATTCGTGCATGCCGCTTATTACATCGCCAAAGGCCAGAAGACACTCGGTCCGTGTTCAAAGGACGACCTGCGCAATTTTCTCGCCTACGGTTCGATCCGGGACAGTGATCTGGTGAAGCGTGAAGACGAGGAGCAGTGGCGTCCCGTTTCGTCTCTCTTGGAACTTCATGCCGACGGGTTGGTCGTTGCGGACGGATTGACCGTGTTGCCCACCCGCCGTCGGGTGGCTCGCTATCGTGACTACAACCGCGTGCCCTACAATCAACGCGGTGGCGCGGTGATGCGGCGCATGATCATGGGTTTTTTGTTTTTCCCGCCGTTGCTGTGGTGGGCCGCCGTGGCCTTGTATTCAGACCATATTTTCCGCCAGAAGAAGGATGAAAACGGCTACCTCCTCGTCTGGGGCCGCTGGGTGGAGGTGCTGGTTACGGCCATGATCATTGTGAATGCCGTCGCCTGGTGGATGGCTATTGCCTACGCCTCTTGGATTTTGGGGCCGGGCCTTGCTGAGCTGATGAAGGGCATGGGGGAAGCTGTGGATGTGGTCAAAGGGCTGCTCAATGACACCTCCGCGAAATGATTTTCTCGTGCCTGCGCCGTTGCCGTCATGGCTGGCAATGACTGGATTGCCATTTGGTGTGCAGGATTTGGCATCCTGAAGCGATGCTGACATCTGCCTTCGGAGCGCTGCGTTGGTTCTGGCATGAAAGCCAGCCACACACTTGCGTTTTTCACCACCACCTTGTTCGCCGTCGCGCTGCATGCCGCCCCTGTGGACACCACTGCCGCATCCAAGCAGGTCGATGCACTGCTCGCCAAAAGCTGGCAGAAGCACCAGATCAAGCCGAACGCCCTTGTCGATGACGCCACCTTCCTCCGCCGTGTGTATTTGACGGTGGTGGGCCGCATCCCCACGCTGGATGAAGCCCGTGGCTTCTATGCCTGCCAGATGCCGGACAAGCGGGCCAAGCTCATCGATTCACTCCTCGCCAGCGAAGGCTATGTGCAGAACTTTTTCAACTACTGGGCGGATGTGCTCCGTGCGCAGAGCCAGGGCGTTGCCGGCAGCACCACGTCGCTGAATTACCTGAACTACCTCCGCGCCGCGCTGCGGGAGAACAAGCCGTATGATCAGATCGCCCGCGAGCTCGTCTCCAGCGAAGGCTCCTGCTTCGACACCGGCGCCATCGGCTACTACATGCGCGACCGCGGCATGCCGCTGGACAATCTCTCCAACACCACCCGCATCTTCCTCGGCACCCGCATGGAGTGCGCCCAGTGCCATGATCACCCCTTCGACAAATGGACGCAGAAGCAGTTCTACGAAATGGCGGCCTTCACGCACAACATGAGCGCCTCCAGCTACCGCTCCAAGAGCGGAGACGAAGTGCAGAAGATGATCCGCAATGACAAGTCCCTCGACAACGACACCCGCGATCTCATGCGCCAGGCGCTCAATGAAGCGACCCGCTCGCTGCGTGACACCTTGGTGGTGCAAAACAAAGGCCAGCTCCGTCTGCCACACGACTACAAGTACAAGGACGCCAAGCCCAAGGATGTCGTTCAGGCTTCCGTCATGTTTGGCAAGCCCGTGCCGCTGCAGAAGGAGTCGAACACCATCGGCGAATTCGGCCAGTGGCTGACCTCTCCCGAAAATCCACGCTTCACCACCATCATCGCCAACCGCCTCTGGCAGCGCGTCTTTGGTGCCGGCCTCTACGAGCAGGTGGACGAAATGATGGACAATAGCGTCGCCTCCAATCCCGAGCTCATGCACTTTTTGGAGCGGCAGATGGTCGCGCTGAAATACGACATGAAGGCCTACCTGCGCCTCCTGCTCAACACGCAGACCTTCGCCCGTGAGAGCACCAAGGAAGTCTCCCCCGGCACCCCTTACTACTTCCAGGGCCCGGTCTTCCATCGCATGCGCTCAGAGCAGGTGTGGGATTCACTCGTCACGTTGGTGAGCCCTGATCCCGATCAGCCCAACTGGAGCAGCCGTGAACGCGAACGTCGTGATCTCGAAAACCGCCATCATCTGGCCCAGCTTCTCGACAAAACCGAGGCTCCGCTGCTCTACGAAGCCGCCAAAGAAGTCGCCGCCGCCATGCGCGAGCAGAACAAGGAATTCGACAAGCTGCGCAAAGAGTTGGATGAGGCGCGCAAGACGGACGACAAGGTCAAGGCCCGCGACATCCAGCGGCGCCTGGGCGAAAGCCAGCGCATCCTGCGCGAGCAGGTCTCCAAGTGCTTCTACGCCGCCGCGAAAAAGTCCGGCAATCAGGAGATCCAGAAGGAACTCGCCGCCGTCAGTGGAGACGGCCCCATGGAAATGGCGATGATGAATCTCATGGAAGACAGCCGCGTGGACGCCAAGGCTACACCGCTGGATCCAAGAGTCATGTCCATCATCAAGGCCGACGAAGCCGTGCTCGGAATGAAGGATGAAAAAAGCATCAAGGGCTTCGAAAACTTCCAGCGCTCGCTCCACCAGACCTGGAGCCGTGCCGCGGAGCTGCCGTCTCCCGCACCGCGTGGTCACTTCCTGCGTGAGTTTGGTCAGAGCGACCGCGAGATCATCGAAAACGCCAGCGACGAAGCCAGTGTGCCACAGGCGCTGACGATGATGAACGGCTCCCTGCTCAACCAGCTCACCAGCGCCTGGTCCACGCTCAGCATCAATCTCCGCAAGGCCAAAACCAACGACGAGAAGATCGACACGCTCTTCCTCAGCCTCTACTCCCGCACACCGAACGCCAAGGAGAAGGCCCACATGCTCCAGACCGTGGAGAGCTACGCCTCCTCCAAGACCCTGTGGGAGGACATCACCCTCGCAGCGCTCAGCACGCAGCGCTTCATCTTCGTCGAATAATTCCCGCCCTGCCTCAGCAACACCTCATTTGAATTCACCATGAAAACGCCCAACAACGATCTCTCCCGCCGCGCTGTCATGACCCGCATGGCCCAGTCCTGCCTCGGGGTCGGTTTGCTGCCCTCCGTGGAGCATCTTTTCTCCGGCAAAGCCTTCGCCGTCGGTGAAGGCAGCGCCACCGCCAAGCAGGCCGCCACCGCGCGTAACGTCATCTTCCTCTACATGACCGGTGGCCAGAGCCATCTGGACACCTGGGATCCCAAGCCCGACAACAAAGAGGTGTCAGGCCCCGTGAAGGCCATCAAGACCAGCGCCGATGGAGTGCAGGTCAGCGAATACCTGCCGCGCATGGCCAGGCAGATGCACCACGCCTGCGTCATCAATTCGATGGCCACCAACACCGCCGCGCATGAACAGGCCAACTACTTCATGCACACCAGCTTTGGCCTGCGCAGCACCATCAAGCATCCCGGCATGGGCGCATGGCTGAGTTTCTTCCAAGGCCCCGGCAATCCCGCACTGCCGCCGTATGTGTATGTTGGCAATGACAGCCGTCATCCCGGCGCAGGCTTCTTCGCGAAGAGGCACGGCCCTCTCATGGTGAACAATCCCGAGGCCGGTCTGCAAAACGTCTCCCCGCAAAAAGGCGTCACCGATGAACGCTTCGGCATGCGCCGTGATCTTGCTCGCTCGCTGGATGCCGAGTTTCAGGGCAAGTGGGACACTCGCGGCGTCAAAGCCTACTCAGACGTTTATGATGACGCGGTGAAGCTCATGAAGAGCGAAGACTTGGTGGCCTTTGATCTGACCAAGGAACCCGACGCCGTGCGTCAGGCCTACGGCAAGGACACCTTCGGCCAGGGCTGCCTCCTCGCTCGCCGTCTCGTGGAGCACGGCGTGCGCTTCATCGAAGTCAGCCTCGGCAGCTGGGACACACACGTGGCCAACTTCATCAATGTGCCGCAGCTTTGCAACACCCTCGACACCGCCCTCGCGGCGCTCATCACTGATCTGGAGCAGCGCGGCTTGCTGGACAGCACCATGATCGTGGTCAGTTCCGAATTCGGCCGCACGCCCAAGATCAATCAGAACCAGGGGCGTGATCACTACCCCATCTTCTCCTCTGTCATCGTCGGCGGCGGCATCAAAGGCGGCATCAAATACGGCTCCACCACCCCGGACGGCGCCGGCATCGCCACTGACAAGGTCGGCCCGCCCGATCTCAACGCCACCATCGGCTACGCCCTCGGCCTGCCGCTTGATCAGGTGATCTATTCCCCCAGCAAGCGTCCCTTCACCGTGGCCGACAAAGGCCAGCCTCTCACGCATCTGTTTGCATGAGGCTTTGAAGCTCACAAAGAAAACGCCCGGCAGTGTGAACTGCCGGGCGTCGTTGTTTAGATTTGGCGCATCAGGCCTGCAGCCCGATTAGATGGACTTGTAATCCCAGCCCTGGCGGTAGGCCGCACGGGTGATGAGCTTGTTCGCATCCGCATTGTCGGACTCCTGCTTGGCGGCGTCCCAGTTGATGACTTTGCCTGGGTTTGCAATGGCCAGATTGCCGAGGAGACAGAACTTGGTCAGCGGCACGGAATAATCAAAATTGCTGCCGCAGATCTTGTCCTGCTCGATGGCGCGGATCAGTTCCAGCTGTGGTTCGCCTTCGGCCAAGGAGCCTTCCAGCTTCAGCTCAGGCTTCTTGCCACCGAGGAAATCGGTCATCTTGGTGCCCGGGATGAGCCTTGGGCTGCCGCAATAGTCGTCGGTGTTGAGGATCACGCCGGCGTCGCCACGGAGGAGGAAGCCGCCCTTGATTTTGTCCCAGTCGCGGTCGGCTTCCAGTTCAGCCGGACGCTCAGGCTTCAGGCTGCCTTCATACCAGTGCAGTTTGATCTCACCGTATTTCTCGGTCTTGAAGTAGAACACCACATGGGAGGACTTCGGCCAGCTCACGTCCGTCAGTTCATTGCACTCAGCTTCCATCTTGTAGGGTTCGCCCAAGCCGCAAGCCCAGAACGGACCATCGAGAAGGTGGCAGCCCATGTCGCCCATGGCACCTGCGCCGTATTCGCGGTGGCCGCGCCAGGCGAAGGGATGCAGACCATCGGTGAAGGGGACGGATGGGCAGGCGGCCAGCCAGTGTTCCCAGTTGAACAGATCTTCGGCGGTGTCGACCATGATGTCTTTGCCGTCCGGGCCTTTCTTCTTCTCTTTGATCTTCGGCACCGTGCCATTGATGTACTTGGCCTTGGCTTCATTGCCCTGGGGCCAGATGGGGCGGTTCGTCCACACGTGGATTTCTTTGACGTTGCCCACGATGCCTTCGCTCACCCACTGCTTGAGGAAGCGGATGCCCTTGCCGGTGTGACCCTGGTTGCCCATGTTGGTCTTCACGCCTTTCTTCTTGGCGGCTTCATGAAGCTGATTCGCTTCCCAGATCCGGTTCACCAGGGGCTTCTGCACGCACACATGCTTGCCGCGCTTGATGGCTTCCATCGCTGCAGGGTAGTGCGCGTGGTCCGGGGTGGACACCGTGACCATGTCGATCTTGTCGCCCATCGCTTCGAACATCTCGCGGAAGCTCTCAAACATCTTCGCGTCCGGGTACTTCTGCTGCGCCTGCTTCAGGCGCTCACGGTCCACGTCACAGATGGCCACGATGTTGGCACCCTTGGCGGAGATGCCCACGTCAGAGGCTCCCTTGCCACCTGCACCACCGATGCCGGCCACATTGATTTTTTTGACGGCACCTTCCTGGCCAATCAGCAGATTGGGGAGAAAAATGCTGCCGGCAGTTGCGGCGGTGTTGCGGAGGAAAGTACGGCGGTTGGGGAAGAGAGAGGGCTTCATTTGGATGGATTGGGGCCACAAAGATAGCGGATTGGCGCTGAAATACGCAATGGGAATGTCGCCTCCCCCAAAAAACGTCTTCGAAGAGGAGAAATGCGCCTAGGGCATCGTTTCTGCTTGGCGGAAGGCATCTTCCCCCCTAGAAGGCTTTATGGACTTTGCCAAAATTGCTTCCGACCTCTCCGGTTTTGTCTGGGGGCTGCCCCTCATCATTTTGCTGTTTGGCACTCATTTGTTCCTGACCGTGCGCACCGGCTTCATCCAGCGCTTCCTGCCGCAGGCGATCAAGATTTCCTTTTCGCGTGAAAAAGAAGGGGAGGGGGATGTCTCGCAATTTGGCGCACTGATGACCGCACTCGCTGCCACTATCGGCACCGGCAACATCATTGGCGTGGCTGGAGCCATCACCATGGGCGGCCCCGGTGCCGTGCTGTGGATGTGGCTGACGGGCGTGTTCGGCATCGCCACGAAATACTCCGAAGCCGTGCTGGCCGTGAAATATCGCATCACCATGCCAGACGGCAGCATGGCCGGTGGGCCCATGTATGCGCTGGAGCGCGGTCTGAAGCAGAAGTGGCTCGGTGTCCTGTTCGCCATCTTCACCTGCATCGCCGCCTTTGGCATCGGCAACATGACCCAAGCCAACAGCATCGTGGAGCTTCTCCGTGAGCACATCAAACCCGACTCCGATGTCGTGCTGCGCTGGGTGGCTGGCAGCGTGATGGCCGTGCTGACTGCTGCCGTGGTGCTCGGCGGCGTGAAGAGCATCGCCAAAGTCTGTGAGCTTCTCGTGCCCATCATGGCCGTCGGCTATGTCTTTGGTTGTTTGCTGGTGCTGATCAAAAACTATGCCGCCTTGCCGCAGGCTTTTGCAGACATCTGGAATGGGGCCTGGAGCGGTCAGGCCGCGGTCGGCGGTTTTGTAGGTGCCACTTTGAAGCAGGTGGCTCAGGCGGGGATCGCCCGCGGTTTGTTCTCAAACGAATCCGGGTTGGGCAGCGCACCCATCGTGGCGGCGGCGGCTCAGACCCGCAATCCCGTCCGGCAGGCGCTCGTCAGCAGCACCGCCACCTTTTGGGACACCGTCGTGGTCTGCCTCATGACCGGCCTGGTCATTGTCAGTAGCGGTCACTGGAAAGACGGGCTGCCCAAAGGGGCTCTCACCAGTGCTGCCTTCGGGGATCTGCACGCAGTCGGCCCCATCTTTCTGCTCTTCGGCCTCATGACCTTCGTGTTCTCCACCATTCTCGGCTGGGGTTACTACGGCGAGAAGGCCGCAGAGTACCTCTTCGGCACGCGCGCGGTGAAGCCCTACCGTCTTCTCTGGGTGCTGGCCGTTCTGTTTGGCTCCGTGCAGCCAGCCCAGGCTGTCTGGGACTTCGCAGACGCCGCCAACGGCCTCATGGCCATTCCAAACTTGATCTGCCTGATCTGCCTCAGCGGGGTGATCGTGGCCGAAACCAAGGCCCACAAAAAAGAATTGACCGGACGGGGTTGAAAAAATCTGCCCTCGCACTTGCAAGAACGTCGGGGGCCTCTATTCTCTCCGCCCGCCACTCACTGCCTCATGGTGTAATGGTAACACAGCAGATTCTGAATCTGTTATTCAAGGTTCGAATCCTTGTGAGGCAACCACTCCTGCCACAGGCAGGATAGACAAAAGAAAACGGCACGTGCATCTCAAGGACGCAGCGTGCCGTTTTGCTAAAACAAGGGATCAACAACTCAGGCTGTGGCCTGCGCTGCTGCAAGGATCGCGGAATCTAGGCGGGCCAGGCGATGCGCGCTGGAGGCGCTTTCGATGCCTTCGAGGGCGCGGTAGGTCTTGCCCACCTTCTTCACCAGACCGCAGTTGGTCAGCTTGAGGATCTTTTCATACGAACGGAGGCGCAGCATCTCTTCGCCGCCGCTCACCGCATTCTTCAGCTTCAATCCTTCAAAGACTTTCGAAAACAGGGCTTTAAACTCGAAGGTTTCACCGGTAGAAAGTACGTTCACCAGTTCATCGGTGACGTGATCAACTACCCGGCGGGAGAAAGGCGCTTTTTTCGTGACTGCTTTTGTGGTGACCATCTTTCCCTGTACCACAAAAAAGGCTCGCTGTCTCGGAAACCCTTCGCAAATGTCACATTTCTCCTGCGTAAATGCGCATCATGCCGCTAGATACGCATCTTTCGCGCATCGGCTAAGTTTTTTGAAAGAAAATTCAGCTCTTAAGGCTGCCGATTTGCTCTTCTGCGGCCAGGAGCGCACCAGACTCACCGGCCCGCGGCCACGTGTGTAGCGCGCTCCCTTGCCGGCATTGTGCTGGGAAATGCGGCGCTCCAGATCATTGGTGATCCCGCAGTACAGCGTCCCGTCTTTACACAGCAGCACATAGATCTGCCACTTTTTCTTGGCAGGCTTGGCTTTGGCGGCGGGCTTTTTCTTTTTCGTCGGCACGGCGCATCATAGCCGGTGCGGCAGGAAATCAAAACAGCTCGCTGATCGTCGAACCTTCTGTCAAGGCCACAGGCCTCCCATCCGCCGAGGTGTAGCTGATCTCGCGATAATCGTATCCCAGTGCCGAATAGATGCTGGCATGAATGTCGGCCGGTGTGATCGGACGATCTTTGGGGAAAGCCCCGGTGGCATCCGAACTCCCGATGACCTGGCCGCCGCGCACTCCGCCTCCGGCGAGCACGACGCTGTAGCAGCCCGGCCAGTGATCACGGCCGGCGTCGGTGTTGATCTTCGGCGTGCGGCCAAATTCACCCATCCAGACGACCAGCGTGCTTTCCAGCAGGCCGCGTTCTTCCAGATCGTCCAGCAGCGCGGAGTAGGCCTGCTCCATCGGCGGCACCAGCCGGTTCTTGAGCCCGTTGAAGTTGTCCTTGTGGGTGTCCCACGTGATGGAGGGGCCGTTCACCGTCGTGACAAACCGTGTGCCGGATTCCACCAGACGGCGCGCCAGCAGGTGAGACTGCCCCCAGCTGTGCCGGCCATAGCGCTCGCGCACCTTGTCCGGTTCCTTGGTCAGGTCGAAGGCATTGGCAGCCTTGCCGGACTGCAGCATGGTCGTAGCCTGCTCATTGAAGATGTCCATCTGCGCCGTCTGCGTTGACGCGATGGGCCGTGAGGCGGCGCTCATTTGATTCAGCAGCGCCAGGCGCTCTTGAAAACGTGCGGGGGTCAGGCTGGCATCCAGCCCCATGTTCCTTACTCGAAACGCAGCGGCGTTCGGATCATCGTCCAGCACATAGGGATCAAAGCGCGTGCCCAGGCAGCCGCCAAACTGGCCCGGTGTCAGGTACACCTTGCTGTCGCAGTGTGGAAACGGCGTGATGACATACGGCGGCACTCCCTTGCTGAAGCCATCCCGCTGCGCCAGCCAGCCGACAAGCGTGCCTACTCCGGGCAGATCCGTAGGGCTGGGCGTGATCAGCGTGCTGTCCACCCGATAGGGCCGCCCCGTGGTGGCCCAGTGCATGCCGCCATTGTGACTGCTATGCCCATGATGCACGGAGCGGATCACTGCCAGCTTGTCCATGCGTTTTGCCATCTGCGGCAGCAGCTCCGTCACATGAATGCCGGGAACGTTCGTGCGGATCGTTTTGAATTCGCCGCGAATCTCCACCGGCCCGTCCGGCTTGGGATCCCAAAGGTCGATATGGCTCGGCGCACCGCCATTGAAGATCATGATCACCGACTTGGCCTTGCCCAGCCCGATGCTGCTCTTGTTGACTGACGCACCCAGCGCCGCGAGCTGGTTCAGCCCCATGCCAAGCATTCCCACGCCACCGGCATGAAGGAAGCTGCGTCGCGAAAGGCGAATCTCTGGAACGGAAGTGCTCACGATTCACAACCTACGGGGCCAGGAAGAAGATCTTGCGAATGCGAAGTTATTTGCGTCGCCTGCTATACCCGCCGCCGCGCTCTCGTATTACTCTCATGGATCGCCGAGACTTCATCAAAACCACCAGCGCCGTCGCAGCCATGACGGGTGCACGCAAAGTATTTTCCGCACCTGCTGCGAAACGTCAGCCTGATCTGATCAAAACCGAAAACGCCAAACCCGGCGCAAGCTTCCAGCTCACCCGCATGCGGCCCGATGACTCGAAGTCCTACCGCACCTCGCTCATCGAAGGCTACTGCTCCCGCCAGTCGGTCAAGGCCGGTGAAAAGCTCGACATCTTCGTCAGTACCAAGCCAGTCGCAAAATTCACCATCGACGTCTTCCGCATGGGCTACTACGACGGCGCAGGCTCACGCCTGATGACCACCCTCGGCCCCTTCGAAGGCAAAGAACAGCCCGTGCCCGAAATGGCCGACAAACGCCTCCGCGAATGCCAGTGGGAGTCCACCACCTCCCTCACCATCCCCGCCGACTGGCCCAGCGGCGTCTATCTCGGCCGCCTGAGCACGATCCCTGAGGCCGCCGACAAGCCCTACTGGCAGAGCTACATCATCTTCATCGTCACCGACGACCGCCCCGCCGACATCCTCTTCCAATGCAGCGACAACACCTGGCAGGCTTACAATCGCTGGCCCGTCAATGAATCCCTCTACACTGATCCACGCGCCGCGCATGCCCCCGGTGTCAGCGTCAGCTTTGACCGCCCCTACGGCAAGTACGTGCAGATCTTCGACAACCCGCAGAGCATGGGCAGCGGCGAATTCCTGCTATGGGAATACCCCCTCTGCTACTGGCTCGAAAAGGAAGGCTACGACGTCACCTACTGCTCGAACGTGGACAACCTCAATCCCGCCAATCTCACCCGCGTCAAAACCATGATCAGCATCGGTCACGACGAATACTGGGACATGCGCCAGTACACCAACGTCAAGCAGGCCATCGCCGACGGCCTCAGCGTCCTCTGGCTCTCCGCCAATGACGTTTACATGGTTACGCCCTTCACCCCGAATGCAAAGGGCGCTGCCAACCGCCGCCTCACCCGCGAAACCTGCTACGGTGAATTCCGCGAGGAAGAAAAAGAGGCCTATTCCAAAGTCCTCGGCCCTTTCGAAAACCCCGGCCCGGATGAGCGGGACATCATCGGTGCACGCACCATCGTCCCCTTCAATGGCGGTGGCGACTGGACCTGCGCCAAGCCCGATCACTGGCTCTTCGAAGGCACCGGCATGAAGCGGGGCGACAGCATCCCCGGCCTCGTCGGTTGGGAATTCCACGGCGACCCCGACACCGCCCGCCCCGGCCTCGAAGTCGTCGCCGAAGGCAACGTTTGGGCCAGTGGCGTCCGCCTCGGCAAATACGCCGCCACCCTCTTCGAAGGCCCGAAGAAAAACATCGTCTTCAACGCCACCACCATCTTCTGGAGCCAGGGACTCAGCGATCCCCCCGGCCACATGATCCCCTGGAGCCACTTCTCCCGCCCCCACGGGCCCGATGAGCGCGTGCAGCGCATCACAAAGAATGCACTGAAGCGGGCGATTGGATAACGACGCAACGACGCGCGCTCCTTTTTGGACTGCGGTTGCGCAGTGAGGCACGAACGAAGCTACCGCTTTCGCAGGGCTCTCAGTACGCGCATGCGATGAAACATCCGGCACCAACCGCAGGTGATGGTCGCAGGCCGGTCAGCACGCACGTGCCGCGAGACATTCGAAAGTGGCAGCTCTCGCCGCCGCACTCCGAAACCTCACTCAAACACAATCAAACTCCGCGCCACCTCGCCTCTCTGCAGCGCATCATACGCTTCATTGATCCCTTCCAGCGGATACCGCTTCGTCACCAGCTCATCCAGCATCAGCCGCCCGGACTGATGCATGCCAATCAGCAGCAGCAAATCCGTGCGCGGCTGCGTGCTCCCATACAGGCTCCCACGCAGAGTCTTCTCCGCATACACGAGCTGGTTCACATTGATCGACGCACGATCCGCCGCGCTGGTGATGCCCACCATCACGCACATGCCGCCCTTCTTCGTCGCATCAAACGCCTGCTCCGCCGTCTTCCCAGAACCGAACGCCTCAAACGCATAGTCCACGCCCTTGCCATCGGTCAGGTCCTTGATCGCCTGCACCGGATCACCCGCGTTGATGTCCACATAATCCGTCGCGCCAAACTGCCGTGCATCACCCTCTTTGCGACTGAATTTATCCACCGCGATGATCTGCCGCGCCCCCGCCATCCTCGCACCCTGCACGATGTTTAAACCGATCCCGCCGCAGCCGATCACCGCCACCGTGCTGTTCGGCTGCACCTTCGCCGCACGCTCCACCGCGCCCACGCCGGTGATCACCCCGCACCCAATCAGCGCCGCTTTTTCAAACGAGAACTCCTTGGGGATCTTCACCACCGAGGCCTGCGGCATTGTCGCCAGCGAGGAGAAGGCTGAAACCCCCGCGTAATGCCGGATGCTCTCACCTGCCGAATTCTGAAAGCGCGTCGTGCCATCCGGCATCAGTCCGGTGAAGCGCATCGCCGTGCCCATGTCACACAGCGCCGGGCGTCCGCTGCTGCAGTACTCGCATTTCCCGCAAGAGCCGCGCCACACCAGGATCACATGATCACCCATCTCCACTGAAGTGACACCTTCACCCACGGCTTCGATCACACCGCTGCCTTCATGACCGAGGATGATCGGCATCGGCATGGAAAGGTCGCCCTTCATCACATGCAGGTCGCTATGGCACACGCCAGCGGCCTTCATTCGCACCGTCACTTCACCTTTCTGGGGAGGGAGAACACGCACCTCTTCGATGCGCAGGGGTTGCTTCGCTTCATACAAAACGGCGGCTGGGGCGAGGGTGGACATGGCAGGATGAGAGAGCATTCAGGCGTGCGGGCAAGCGATTCGTTGGGGGAGTTAACCTGCGCCGGTAGAGCTTGCTTTGACCTGACCGTGCCCGATGCTGAAGACTAAGCCTGATGGCTTAAATTTATTCCCTAACTTAATGAAACATACCCTCTGCCTGATCGCCGGTCTCTTCACCCTCTCCCTTCTTCCGGCGTCTGCAGCGGATGAGAAAACTTATCCGGCCAAGGATCCCATTCTTAAATACGAGGTTCCTGCCAAATGGACCACTGAAGTGGACCCCAAGGATGGAGACGTCGCCATCACTTCCGACGATGAGCGGATCGCCGT
>NZ_JBAQCR010000288.1:0-2000 GCF_049294395.1 Prosthecobacter sp. | reverse complement strand
GGCTGGGTGCTGCGGGCCTGGCGCTCGAGCTCGCGCTGATAGGCTTCGCTGGCATCGAGCAGGAGAAGGGTGTGGCCGGTGGGGGCGGTGTCGAGCACGACGAAGCGGTGCGTGCCCTGGCCGACCTCCCGTGCAAAGGCGCGGAAGACGGCGATTTCTTCGGTGCAGGGGGAGCGGAGGTCTTCCTCCAATAGAGCGCGGCCTGCGGCATCCATGGCACTGGCTTGCGCCTGCATGACTTCGCTTTGATAGGTGGCGGTCTCGGCAGCGGGATCGATCTTGCTGAGGGTGAGGCCGGGCACCTGGCCGTGCAATGTCTGCGCGAGGTGCGCGGCGGGATCTGTGGTGCTGAGGTGGACGGCGTGGCCGCGCTGGGCGAGGAGGACGGCGATGGCGGCTGCGACGGTGGTCTTGCCGACGCCGCCTTTGCCCATGGTCATGATGACGCCGTGGCCCTGCTGCTCCAGGGTGGTGACGAGGCTCTCCAGGCTTTCCATCTGCGGGGGTGTCCAGCTTTGCGGCTGCGGCTTTGCGCCGGGGCTTTCATCGTTCTCTGGTGCTGCGGGTGCGAGGAGGACGCGGAGACCGGGGATGCCGAGGATATTGATGGGGCGCAGGGGGACGATGTAGCTGGGCATGCTGCGGATGAAGTCGTCTGCGGCGGCGAGTGCGGCGGCACCGCGCTGCTGCATGGCCTGGGCGGTGATGTCATCTGGGCAGAGGGTTTCAAAGGTGCCATTGATGACGAGGCATTGATTTCCGACGCCGATGTCGCGGAGTTCTGCGGAGGTGCGCCGGGCCTCGCGCAGGGCGGCGGCCTGGGGGCGGCTGACGAGGACGAGGGTGGTGAGGGCGGCGTCTGCGAGGGTGTGGACGGTGGCCTCGTAGATGACGCGCTGCTTTTCCAAACCGGCAAGGGGGCCGAGGCAGGAGGTGCCGCTGGTGTTGGTGTCGAGAAACTGATCCCAGGCCTTGGCGAGGCTCATGAGGCGGAGGGTGTGGCCGGTGGGTGCGGTGTCGAAGATGACGTGATCGTAGTCGCGCGTGGCGGCGGGATCGCCGATGAGGCCGGAGAATTCATCGAAGGCGGCGATCTCGACGGTGCAGGAGCCGGAGAGCTGCTCCTCCATGCTGCGGAGTGCGGACTCGGGAAGGATGCCGCGCATGGGGCCGATGAGACGCTCACGATACGCAGCAGCGGCGGCGACGGGATTGATGTTCAGCGCGTGCAGGCCGGGTGCACCGGGGATGGGCGTGGGCGCGCTGGTGAGGGTGGTCTCCAGGACTTCATCGAGATTGGACGCGGGATCTGTGCTGACGAGGAGGACGCGCTTGCCGGCCTCGGTGAGGCGGAGCGCGCAGGCGCAGGAGAGGGACGTCTTGCCGACGCCGCCTTTGCCGGTGAAGAAGAGGAAGCGCGTGGTGGTGGCGGCCGTGGGCTGGTAAAGGGGGAGGCTCATAATGTGGCGGCCTCCTCGTGTGGGAATGCTGCCTGGAACCACGCGGGGCGCTCGTCCTTGCTGGGGTAGCGGCCTTTGAGATGGAGCTGGCCATCCCAGAAGATGAGGGGCAGGACCTCGGTGCCCTCGGCGAGCATGAGGGCCTTCACGGCATCGTTCAACGCGAAGTCCCCTGGCTGCTGGCCGAGATTGTAGCGCTCGACCTTGATGCCTGCTTTGTGAAACTGCGCGAGCATGGCGGCGAAGTTCACGAGGTCGGGGTCGATGTTTGTGCCGCAGATGCCGGTGGAGCAGCACATGGGTGGATCGTAGACTTGGATGCTTTTCATGGGGGGAGGGGTGAAGATGCCTGCTGCGTGGGGAGATACCATGGGGTGGAGACCTCCGGTGGCCAAGGGAATACTATTTGGTGAATTCGCCAAGTAAATGGCGGCGAGTGTGCGGGGATTGTCTTTGAGCAGGGAGGAACGACGAATGCGCCGGGGAAGGACGTGCGCGGCGGAGGGAGCGGCAGGGCCGGGGCGCAGCGCAGGCTTATGC
>NZ_JBAQCR010000287.1:0-7495 GCF_049294395.1 Prosthecobacter sp. | reverse complement strand
TCATCCGCACTCACCCCGCTGCGCTCCAGCGCCATATCATCACACGCCTGCTCACGCGCCCTCGCGCTCGCCCTCAGCATCACCCACACCAGCGGGTGAAACCACAGCAGCAGCGCCGCCACCGTCGTCAGCAGCGTGACCAGCACATCCCCGCGCGCGATGTGCGCCAGCTCATGCCGCAGCACCAGCCTCAGCCGCTTCTCCTCCCATCCCGCCGCCTGCACCGGCAGCAGCACCGTCTTCTTGGAAATGCCCCACGTCATAGGCACCGCACACGCCGCGCTCATCCGCAGGCAGCCCTCCGGCAGCTCCAGGTGCAAAGCCCCCGCCTCCTCCGCAAAACACCGCTGCATGGTAGCATCTACCACCATGTGAGATTCCCCCCTCAGCCTCCGCAGCGTCCAGGCCGAGCCCCCCAGCACCACCGCACCCGCGCAGATGCCCCCCAGCCACAGCACCGCCCACAGCGGCGAATATGGCACCTCCTCCTGCGCCACCGTCACCGACACCGTCGAAGCCACCGTTGGCGGCACATCCTCATTATTCAGCGCCACCGTGGTTTCAAGTCCCCCCGCAGTCTGCGGAGAATGCAGCGCCCCCCATGAAATCCGCCACACCGGCGCGATAAAGCTGCACACCATCACCACCGGGATCAGCATCAGCGCCGAAGCCAGAATAAAATGCCGCCGCGCCGCCGCCATCCGCCGCACGCACAGCGCCACCCCTCCAGTCAGTGCCAGCAGTGCCGTCGTTTGCAGCGTCACATCCAGCAGCCAGCCCGGTGTGAAAGAAAGAAAAAGCTCAGTGCTCATAGATTGCGTTGTAGTTTGCTAACGTGGTTGTGAATCATTGAAAAAATCTGCGCAGCAGAGGCTCGGAACACCGCACATCGTCTCAGGTACAGTCTCTGCGGCGTTCCCATCTCTGCGGTGAAACATCAGGTCTTCTTGGGCCTCTTGTCCGTCTTCGCCTTGTCCAGAAAGCCCCTCAGCTCCGCCACTTCATTGTCACTCAGCTTCGTCCCCGGCGCGCTCAGGTACGCCGCCAGTGCCTGCGTCAGCGATCCCCCGAAAATCGTCCCTATCACCCGGCTCAGCGTGCTCTGCCCCACCTCCTCCCGCGAATGCACCGGCTGGTAGATAAACTCCCGCCCCTCCTGCCGGTGCTTCAGCTGTCCTTTCCCCTCCAGGATCGTCAGGATCGACCTCAGCGCCGCCCGCGTCGGCGCCTTCTCCATCCCCTCAAGAATCTGCGACAGCGTCGCCTCACCCTGCGCAAACACCAGGTCCATCACCTCTCGCTCACGGCGGCTCAATTGGGCAATTTTCTTCATAGATTGAAATTTCAACCCATCTTGGCCCAAGAGTCAATACCAAAGATTGAATTTTCAATCTTAAAGCGGCTCGCCGCATTCAGACCGACAATCGAGGCGGTAAGAATAGAACAATTGGCGGCATCTATCGAAGGGAGAGATTCTAAGTATGGCTTTTCTCACACACGACAAATTGTAGTAATTCATAATGCTTTGCTAAGTTCCAAACTACACGTCCATTTAACCCAACGGGTCGCGGCGCAATAAAAAGGCGATCATAAATCAGTGCCTGTCTTCGCAATCAAATTTTCTGCTAGGAAGAGCATTAGTGGCGTTTCCTTGAACAAAAAGGCCTCCTGGCCAGAGAATGGAGTGAATCGAGAAAGCTCTCCTTCTTTGTTGTGGACGAGTGCGTTCCTAATCAGGTAAATTCTGGCTGCTAGAGAAGCGTGAATCCTGTCCGAATTGATGTCAAGAGTCTGTGGCTGTCCGAAAATTGACTGAGGTTTGGTGAAATAAGGCTCGGAGGACTCAAATTCTTCAATCCAACTGATAATCTCATCAGGCATGAAATGCTGCTCTAGTACCGTTGCCAGCATTCGCTGTTCATCCATCTTCTGATCAAACTTTCTGACCATAGAAGCGACGAGGCGAAGTTGTGTGGAGCTCTTATGAGTGAAGTCTGGATGTGCTATTTTATCAGCGAGCCTTTTGTGAAGAACATTTTCAGAGGCAGATGTGAAAAAGAACTCGAGAACTTTGTATAAAGTGAGAAATGCTAGAATCGGACTGTCACTCGACAAAGCTAGTTGATAATATGCCACCAGATCTTTATTGTAAATTCTTTTGGGGAAGTGGGGTTCTTCTTCACCCTTGCGGCCCAGTTGATAAAAACTCCTTTCCCAAGACGTCGAAAGAGTGAGGCCGACCCCTGTGGCAAAAGCAATGTTGAATAGTCCGGAGATAGCAATATCGCGCAGTCTATTTTTACCTCCGGCGTGTGCGCCACCCTCTGCTATTCTAACTTTAACAGTCAGAACACGCGAAAATAACGTGCGCATTTGCACTATTTCACCATCTGCTTGACGCCTAGCCATTTCCATACGCATTCCAAGCATCCTTCTCCTGAATGCGCGAAATGTTTCTGACTTACCCAATTGAAATAAAAATGCCTCAGAGGCTCCACTTAATTCAATTACGATTTGTCCATCAGGGCTTTTAATTGAAAAAGTTGGATTGCGTCGAAAAATTCTAAATTGCGCCGAACCAGATCCCATTGTCTCGATCGCTTGCTCAAAGTAATCTGGGTAAAAAATTGAGGTGTCATTCTCGAGGTGAATTGTACTCCTTACTTTTAGAAAGTTATCAACGGCTGAAACAGGGACTTTGAAATGCACTGCGCTTGTTGCGACAGAACTAAGTTTAGCTACGAAAAACCCTTCTTTTTCTTCAATTACCTCGGCTCGATAAGGTCGAAGTAATTCAGCAGCATCTTCAAGAGTGGCCATATGATTGAAATATGGTTAGTGTTTTTTTACTTTGTTGGTTTAATCAAATCTGGCTAGCTTTCCGCTCCGGGAACCAATTCGGTGCCCCCTCACCAGCTCGCCACCACCTCATACGCATACCCGCGCAGATACTCCGTCTCCGGAATCGTCGCCAGAATCGGATGATCCGGCCGCTGCGTGTACGTCGTCACCCGCCGCAGCGTCTTCTTCGCATCCACCGCCGCATCCGTGATGCTGCTGTGAAACTCCTCCGCACTCACATGGTGTGAGCACGTGAACGTCGCAAAGATCCCGCCCGGCTCCAGCATCTTCATCGCCCGCAGGTGGATCTCCTTGTACCCCCGCAGCGCATCCCTCACGGAACTCTTCGTCTTCGTGAACGACGGCGGATCCAGGATGATCAAATCATACCGTGCCGCCGCAGCCTCGTTCCGCTTCAGGAAATCAAAGCAGTTCTCCGCCACGCAGTTGATCTGCACCCCCGCAATCGCCGCATTCTGCCTCGCCACCTCCGTGGCCTGCTCGCTGATGTCCACCGCCGTCACCTCGCTCGCACCCGCCAGCGCGCAGGCCTGCGCAAAGCCGCCCTGATTCGAAAAACAGTCCAGCACCCGCCGCCCCTTCGCCAATGCAGAAACAAGCTGATAGTTGTCCAGCTGATCCAGATACAGCCCCGTCTTCTGCCCCTCCAGCAGGTCCGCATGAAACGCGCTGCCCTGATACCGCACCACAAACGGCTCAGGCATCTCACCGCTGATCACCCCCTTGATCTGCTCCATGCCCTCCGCCTTGCGCACCGCACCTTCATTGCGCTCCACGATGCCCCGTGGCTTCAGCACATCATTCAGCGCCTGAATAATCAGCTCCTTGCGCAGATCCATCGCCAGCGTCAGCGTCTGCACCACCAGGAAGTCACCGTAGCGATCCACGATCAGCCCCGGCAGCCCGTCCGACTCGCTCCACACAATGCGGCACAGATTCAGATCCACCCCTGATGCCTCGCGCACCTTGATCGCCCGCTGAATCCGCCGCGTGAAAAAGTCCAGATCCAGGTCCTGACGCCGGTACGAAAACAACCGCGCCGAAATCTGCGATGCCGGATTGTAAATCGCACTCCCCAGCGGCTTCCCCCTCACATCCTGCAAATGCACCACATCCCCCGGCTTCGGATCCCCAAACCGCTTCTGAATCTCCGTCGCATAAACCCAAAGGTGACCGTGAAAAAGACGCGCGCGTGGCTGAACAGTAAGAGTAGGCATGGTTGGGGCAGGGGAGTATGGTTGATAAACAGATCTGAACGGACGGTAGAGCGCTAGCGCCAAATGACGAATGAGTAAATCCGAGCCGAGCGGAGCGAGACAGACAGCTATAGGCTGCCCCGGAAGGGTGAGCAAAGCGAATCAATGTCGAAGCAATGACAAAGCCCCAAAGACCATGAACCCAGCGCCAAGATCACATATCTTTCCGTGAAAAACCGGCGCTGACATCACGGACGCCCTGAAAATTTGGCAAAGGAATGGATTGGCAGTGGAATGGATTTTTCCGGCATTCCTTTGCCACAACATTCCTTTGTCTAAAACAACGCTCACGCAGCCTCACGGACGCCCTGATTGGCTATGGAATAAATTCTTCAGTTCATTCCTTTGCTTGTCCATTCCATTGCTAAAAAACAAGGCTCTAGCAGGCTCCATCTCCAACAATAACAGGACTCCGCCTTCATCCTGCTTCAAGCCTCACCACCGCCTTGATCACCCGCGAGTCCGGCAGCAGCCACGCATCCATTTGAGTGGGCAGCTCCCCAAACTCACACCGGTGACTGATCCACGGCCTCGTATCAATCTGCCCCGACTGCATCATCCCCAAGATCCTCGGAAAATCCGCCGCCACCGCATTCCGGCTCGCAAACAACGTCAGCTCCCTCCGGTGAAACAGCGGATCATCAAGAATGACCGGCTCCTTCGTGATCCCCACATACACAATCCGTCCCGTGAACCGCGCATACCTCAGCGTCCCCGCCATCGATCCCGCGTGCCCCGTCGCATCAAACACAATCTGAAACGCCGCCTCATCCGGCAGCGCCGCCACCACCTGGACACCCGGATAATTCTGCTCCACGAAAAGCCGCCGCGCAGGATTCAGCTCCAGCACCGTGATCGCCGCCTCAGCCGCCCGCGCAAACTCCAGCACCGTCAGCCCGATCGGCCCCGCGCCAATGATCAGCACATCATCGCTCGGAGAGATCTGCGCCCGGTTCACCGCATGGCACCCAATCGCCAGCGTCTCCACCAGCGCCAGCTGTTCAAAGTCCAGCGCATTGCACGCATGCAGCTTGTGCGCCGGCAGCACCATCCGCTCCCGCATGCCCCCATCACAATGCACCCCCAGCACCTGCAGCGTCTCACAGCAGTTCGTGCTCCCACGCAGACACGCATGGCACGTCCCACAGTTCAGATACGGCTCCACCGAGCACCGATCCCCCACCTGCAAATGCGACACCCCATCACCCACCGCCAGCACCTCCACCCCCAGCTCATGCCCAAGAATCCGCGGAAACTCAATGAACGGCATCTTCCCCAAGTACCCGCTGAAATCCGTCCCACAGATCCCAATCGCCCGAATCCCCACCAGCGCCTCCCCCACACCCGGAGCCGCAGCCTCCGGCAGCGTCGTCCATTCAAAAGTCCTGGTAGCAGTAAGAGTCAGTGAGCGCATAAAATGAATAACGGAGGATAGGGCGTCCCGCCTGTCAGGTCGAACACCGAATAAAATCCCCTTCAAAAAATTCCACCCCCATCATCCCACCGCCCCCGTCCTTTGGGTCCTTTCCGTCCTTTAAGTCCTTCTCTCTCTACCGCTCCCACTCCACCCACCACCTCACCTCCGTCCATCCTTTAATCCTGCATCCTGTGAATCCTGTCCACCTCCCCGCGCTCCATCCCAAACACCTCATCCACCGCCACACCCTCACCACGGCACGGCCCGCGCATCCCCTGACACTCCAAAGCCCCACCACTCCACTTCTCTCCATCCTGTAATCCTGCATCCTGTTAATCCTGTCTATCTCCCCACACTCCCACCACAAACTCTCCGCTATCTCCACCGCCACACCCTCACCTGACCAAATACTTCCCACCCTCAACCACGACTAGCGGCAACCGCTTCTCCCTCTCAAACACCTCATACACCGGCACCAGCTCTTCCCAAAAACCTCGGTGCGCCTCCTCCGCTCTCCCCATCCGCTCCGCCGTCATCCGAAACGGAAAACAATGCACCGCCACACTCCCTCCTCTGGATACCGCCGCCTCCACCACCAAATAAATCTCCTCGATCACCGCATCCGTCATCGCAAAGCACCCCACGCTGCACACATCCCCGTGCACCATGATCAGGCTCCCCGTCCGCTGCTGCGCCAGATCATACGCATTCGGGTACCCGATGTTAAACGCCAGATGGTAGCTGCTGGCAGGATTCAGCATCTTCTGCGTCACGCTGTAAAAACCCTCCGGCGCCTGCAGGTCCCCCTCACGCGTCTTCGGCCCCAGCGTCCCCGAAAAACACGCGATGGGATAAGTGCGGAACAGTGTCCATTCGCCCGAGCCCCCCTGCAACCACAGCTCCAACTCACGACTCTCCTTGAAGATCCGAACGAACGCCGGCTGACCCAGCGCACACTTCCGCGCCGCAAGCTCCTCCTGCAGCTTTGGCAGCAGCCGCGCACGCACATGGCTCATCCTAGCCCCGGCATCCATGCGGCGCCATTCTTCTGGCGGAGGCGGCGCAGGGTAGGGCAGAGAAAGAGATTCACGCGTGACCATTGGCTGGGCGTAGTTGAGCCAGGAACGAACAACATTCAATGAACCCGCTCGCATCGCGAGAATGCACGCGGCCACCAGGAGCAGCAGCAGGCGCTTTTTCATGGCGCAGCCGAATCAGGCCACAGGCGGCGGCACTGTCGGAGGCGAAAGAGTAATCTGCTTGCCGCGCACAATGTTCATCGCGCCATTCAACTCACCTCCCGGTTCGATCGACACCGACCGCGCAGTCACATCCCCATTGATGGAGCCGTTGCTGCCGATCAGCACCGGACCCGTGCTGTGGATCGTTCCCGTGAGACGTGCCTGAATCTCCACATCCGTGGCATGCACCGAATTGAGGAAAGCCACATCCGCACCTTTCTCCACCACAAAGCGCTGGCAGTGAATTTCACCGATGATGCTGCCCGTCGTGCGGAAAGTCGCGTCACCCGAGCACGTGACATTCGCCTCGATGATGCCATGGCACTCAAGGTCCCGGCACTGCACGCTGCTGGCCGAAAGCCTGCCGCGTTTGCGTATGAGAACATTGCCGCGCGTCTTGATCGGCTGCGTGGAGGTCATGTTGATCTCCACATCTTCCAACGAAATATAAGCACCGCAGGCAGGGCAGTTCGCAGACTTGGCCGAGCGACCGGTTTTAAACTTATGCCCGCAGTCAAAGCACTCCGCGTCTTTGAAATACTGGTTCCGGTACATGCCCTGCTCCTTCATCTTCTGCAGAGAGGTCGCCGTTTGCGGCGCAGGGGCGGGCGTGGGGGGCGGGGAATTGGACTGCGGACGGCGCGCGGCCGTCGGTTGATACTCCGCAGCAGCACTCACAGGTGCGGCTGCGGTGGTGGCTGCTTCAGTCGGAGCAGGAG
>NZ_JBAQCR010000286.1:0-18273 GCF_049294395.1 Prosthecobacter sp. | reverse complement strand
CCGTAAAGGTGACGGCCACCCCGGAGCGCAGGTGCTATGGCAGGGCCTCAACAAGCTCGATACCATCACCGATGTCTGGCGCAGACTGCGCCCCCAACCAACTTGTGGGTAAAGATCAGCCTCCGAGCCCGCAGCACTCCGCCTCAGACAAAGTTCCGCGTTTGCCAAAGCGACTGTTTCTTCTGACGGGTCTTGTCTGATCCGTCAGATCAGTTGCCCAGTGGCCTTTATAGCAGCCATGCGCCGCCCCCTTGACGCTGCACTCATCTTGCCCTTCTTGATCGCACTCCCATGCGCATTCACACCCTCGATCTCCATTTCATCGGCATTCCCGGTGTCATCGCGGCCTTCCTCATTGAGAGCGGCGGCGAATTTGCCCTGATCGAAACCGGCCCGGGCTCCACACTGGAAACCCTGCGCGCCGCAATCCGTGAAGTCGGTGTCGATGAATCCGCCATCAAGAAAGTCTTCGTCACTCACATTCACCTCGACCACGCCGGCGCTGCCGGGTGGTTCGCGCAGCAGGGGGCCACGGTGTACTGCCATCCCAATGCCGCGCGGCATTTGATCGATCCTTCCAAGCTCATCGAAAGCGCCCGCATGGTTTATGGCCATCTCATGGACAAACTCTGGGGCGAAATGCTGCCTGTCCCTGCGGAACGCGTGGTTGCATTGAAGGACACGGAAAGCGTGAGCCTTGGCGAGATTGAAATCATCGCCTGGGATACCCCGGGCCATGCGCGGCACCATCACGCCTTCATCATCGGGGACGTCTGCTTTACCGGCGATGTGGCCGGCATGAGGCTGGAAAACAGCCGCTATCTTTCCGTCACTGCCGCGCCGCCGCAGTTTGATCCTGTCGCTTATGGGCAGTCCCTGGACCGCCTCCTGGCTGCCAATTTCAAGACGCTCTACCTGACGCACGTTGGCGCGGGGAGCGATGTGGCATGGCACCTGAGCACCTATCGCCAACGCGTTGCCGAGGTTTACGAACGCGTGGCCGCCGATTTCAAGGCGGGCGTCAGCGTGGAGGAAAACCGCCGCAACTACGCGCTCGCCGAGCATGCAATCGCCATGCAGGCGGGTGTGAGTGAGGAACTCTGGCGCAAGGGTGAAGACGCCAACGTCACCTCGATGTGTGCTGACGGTGTCCGCTTATATTGCGAAAAGGGGCGCTAAAGCTTGCACCGAGCGGCAGTCGGGCACCGAGCCGTGCCGAAAAATGGCATTTTTTGCAAACTGGTCCGTTTAAGTACAAAGAATTTCAAAAAACTACTTAACCAATCCGTAATATTGATGTAAGTTGAGGAATTGCTGCAACGAAGTTACTTATGAGCAACATCGCTTTTGAAAAAGACGGAAGTCGGGAAGCCAAGGCGCCGAAGACGTCAGGTCTGCCCGTCGGGAGATTGGTGGAACTCAATGCCGCCGCCGCTGATGCCCAGGCCACCTGCGAACGCTGGCACTCTGAATTGCAGTCCGTGCAGGAGCAGCACCGGGCGCTGACCCATGAAGTGCGGCAGATGTCACGGCTGCATGAACAGAAGACTTCGGAAGTGAACCGTCTCCTCAGTCTTGAGGCCAGCCAGAACGAGCAGCTGGTCAAACTGAACGGGCACCGGGAGCTGTTGCAGAGCCGGCTTCAGGAGATCAATGCCCGCTATCTGCAAGATCAGGGTCGGCTGCAGCAGACGCAGCAGCAGTTGAGCGAATGGGAGAACCACAAGCAGTCGGTGGAGGCGCAGGTGGCTGCCGCATCCAGGCAGCTTGCAGGGCTGAAGGCGGAGTCGGCATTGCTGGAAGAGCGCAGCTCAGAACTCTCCGATCTCCTGCAAAAAGCCATCGATGAGGTGACCCGCCAGCAGGAGCGCATTGTCGAGGCGCGCGGCTTGGTGCTTCGTCATGAGACGCGGCATCAGGAACTGACGATCAATATCGCACGGATGGAGGTGAGCGCCCAGCAGACGGAGGCCAACCTCAAGCTCAAACAAGAGCGCCTCAACTATCTGGAAGAAGCCGGCAGCCGGGCCACCGGTCATGTCGTGGATCTGACTTCGCGCTACCAGGCCCTGGAGCAGAATTTTACGCAGCTCACCGCCCAGTGCCGCGAAAGCGAGGCCTCCCTCAACATCACGCGCAGCGCCATCGCCGATGAGCGGGCGCGGCTTCAGGAAGCCCGGCAGGCCGTGCAGGAGACCCATCAGAACCACGCCGATTTGCAGAACGCGGTCAGAGAGCTGGCGGGCCAGCGAGTGGCTGCCGCAACCGCGCTGGGTGAACTCAAGTCAGAGGCCGTTCAGCACGAGCAGACCTTGATCATGCTCCGCCAGCAGCGGACGAAATGTCAGGCGGAAATGGATGAACTGCGCGCCTGCCAGCAGACCCTCGCGCAGGCAGTGCTGGCCCGCCGCGGCGAACTCGCCCGCATGGAAGAGAAGCTGGGCATCACTTTGAATGAGTGTACGGAAGCCACCACGCAGCTGGCCGACCTCGGCCGGGCTGTGGCACAGCATCAGCAGCATGAGGAGTCGTCCGTTCAGCAGATTCAGCAGCTCACTCAGGAGATCGCGGATCTTGGCGTCAAACGCCAGCAGGTGCAGGACCAGATCGCTGACACCGAAACTTCATTGGCAACGCTGGGCGAGCGCCACCACGCCCTCGGAGAAGAGATCGTCGTCCTGGTCAACAGCCGGCAGTCCACCGCAGATGCGTTGCAAGCCTGCCGCGCTGAACTTGCCACTGCGGAAGAGCGTCTGAAAAACACTCAGGATGACTGTCAGGCCGCCGAAAAACGCCTGTCCTCCCTGAATCAGACCCTGCAGGAACGCCAGGAGCAGGAAGCCATCCTTGGGGATCACATTCACGTGCTGGAGCAGCAGTCCCACCAGCTGGAGGCCCAGACGCAGGAACAATCCGGCAAGCTCGAAGCCATGCGCCAGGAGCGCATCAGTACCGAGATCGCTCTGCAGCGTCTCAGCCAGCAGCATGAAGAGGCAGGCATCCGATTGGAATCCCGTCATGCGGAGATCGACACCACCTCCGTGCGACTGCAGCAGGCGATGCACGACTGCCAGCAGGCCGAGGAGCGCCGCATGGCCTTGAGTCATGAAGTGGAAAATCTGCTCATGCGGCAGCAAAACCAGGAGATGATCCTGCGTGAAGTCGAAGCCCAGATCTCACGGCGTGAACAGGAACGTGAAGTCTCCACCGCAGGCGCCCGCCAGGCCCAGCAGGAGCATGAGGCCACTGCCGCAGCGGTCATGGCCGCCCGCAGGGAACTGGCAGAGCATCAGGCAGGCATCACCGCAGCCACGGCGAAGCTGTCAGAACTTCAGTCTGCAGTGCAGTCCACGGAGCAGAACCTGACCACCACGGGTGCCACCTTGGCCGGCCAGGAGCAAAAGCTCGTGGAAACACGCAGCGCACTCGAGGCCGCCTCGCAGGAACTCCAGCTTGCGCATGACCTCAAGGTCACGCTGGAGGCGCTGACTTCCCGGCAGGCCAACGTGGCTGCCGCAGAACAGCACCTCGGAATTTTGGGACGCCAGGTGGAAGAGGCCTCACAACGCCGCACCCAGCTCGATGCCGCTCTCAAAGACATCACCCAGCAGCTGGCCACCGCGACCGCAAGCTGTGACGCCGTCAATCATCAGGAGACTGAGACCCGCCAGCGTCTGGATCAGATGACAGCGCAGGAAAAAGAACTCCGCCAGGAGATCGCCACACTGACCGCCTCCGCGCAGCAGGAGCGGGTGATGTATGATGAATTCCGCTCGTTGTCGAAAGATGCCCGCGAGCTGTACGATCAGGAAAGTGCCGCACTCAATGTGCAGATCAAAGATCTGCGCCAGCAGCTCGGCGGCTGGGAAACGCAGATCACCACCTTGCTGGACTGGAAAGAGCGGATGGATCTATGCCTGAACCGGCTGCAGAAGGCCGAGGCGGATTCACCGGAATCTCGCAACGCGAAGGATGAAATTCTGATGGCACTCGGCGCTCTGCGTCAGATCATGGAGCGCCTTCAGACCAGCAAAGTGGAGTCATCGCGTCAGACCTCCGTCGAGGGTTCCGCATCAGCCAGGACGGTGAACTCTTCCACATCGTCTTCAGAGACGAAAACGGGCAGCGCGCTGCTCAGTGAAGTCAGGCCGAACAGCCGACTCAGCCGCCTGCGTGAAGAGCTTCAGCGGGAAGAAAGTCGTCTCAATTTCCTGCGCCAAAATTCACGCGCCCTCGAGCTCCGTGCCCGCATCCGCCCGTCGCTTCCTTCGCTTCAGGAGGGGCAAAACGGTGGCAATCAGGATGGCTCGTCTCAATGGGAGGAGCGGATCAAGCGCGCCGCGATCGACGAAACGAACCTCTTGGAAAAGATCGCCGCTCTCAAAGGGCAGATCGCGGAACTGCGTGGCGAAGTCCCGTCGCCGTCCGCAGTGGTCATGGACACGAGCGGTTGATGGTGTCGGCCAGCTCCGCAGTGCATCGGGTTGCCTCGCAGCTTACCTTGGTCGTGGCCGGGGGCGGCGACGGGTGCTGACGAGCCGAGCACGGGCGCTGAGTTGAAGTTTGCGCCCTATCACAAGCATGATCATGATCACCACAGCGCGGACCATCCACCAGCGTTCCGAACTGGGGGCTGCGGCTGTGTCTTTGGTTTCAATGGGAGTGGCGAGCTTGACCGCAGGGCTGCCTGCGGGCCCAGATGCGACGGTGGCCGCAGGCTTGCCTGGAGCGGTAGCCGCCGGTGCCGCATAGCTCGATGCGGCGGCGAGTGTCGCAGCGGGTCGTGCAGGCATCTCTTCGGCGGGCGCGGCAGTGAGGCCGGACTTCTGCTTCTTTTCCTCCTCCTGCACAAAGGGGTCGTCCGCAAAGCCGGTGTCGTAGAGATACTCCGGCTCCTGCGCGCTGAAGGTCACGTCTTCGATCTGCCCGTCCTGCTCAAAGACGCCGTGGATCGTCTGCATCGGCCCGGTCTGCTCGAAGATCTCGAAGCCCAGCCAGAAGTCCTCCAGCACCTTGCCCTCGATGGTTTGCACGAAGGTCACATCCACATTGCGCGCCGCGTAATCGATCTCGGTCATCGGCGGTGTTTGCGCGGTGTCCGGCCAGACGGGCGCAAAGCGCACGCCGGAGCCCAGCATGGCTTTCTGCCGGTTGATCTCCACATGGATGTGCTGGTTCAGATACGTGCCAATGCGCGGCTGCGCGGCGGTCAGCTCCGCCATGCTGATCTTCCTGTCTCCATCCGTGTCGATGCCGGTGAAGCGCGTGAGCGTAAGGATGTTAAACGTCAGCCGGATCTCCAGCTGATGCGGCTTCGGCCGCACGCGCATCTCGCTCTGGTCTGCGGGGTGGGCGTGGGCGGAATGATGAATGACGCATGCCAGAATGGCGAATGCCAGAGGCAGTACACGCATCAGACTTTGACGATTTGTCAGCTCATGGTCCGTGATGCGTGGCTTCATGTGACTACGGACGCTCCCCACCCGTCATACTCGATGTTCAAACGCTGGCATGCCTCGCGATGTGAAAGACTCTCCCTGAAAATCGCTCCGACATCCAGGGGCATGCTACGGGCCATGACCAATCGGAATTCCGACGCCGATGCCTCCAGCAAGGAATAGCCTTTGGCTGTCAAGGCGGCGTACATCTGTTCCAGGCCGCCGATGTTGCCACGAAAGACAAACTCCAGCGAATGAGGCTTTGATGGATCACTCCCTGCCTGCACAAGGTTGTCCACGACACGACGGTCGAAAATGAGCGCCCATGAAGTGGCGGACGGCCATACGGACGCAAAGAAAAAGTCCCAGCCATCGTGCTCGGAAACATTGGTCTCGTAGTCACCATGCTCTCTGATCCAACGTCCGACGGGTGGGCGGAATGGGGTGTAGTCTGCAACTTGGAATACCAACTCTCTTGTGCCGCTGTGTGTCAAACGTCCAAGCAGCAGGCAGGGCGCATTCTCGGCGTTCAGCAACTCAACCAGGCGATCCTCCATGTCCCACAGCACCTGAGCTTCGTCCTGAGAAGGGCCTCCATTCTGATTGGGGGCCTTAATGGTGATCAAGACGCGAGCACATAAAGGATATTTGCTTTTCTCTATTTTGTTCGAGTCCGTATGAAATCCAACAATAACAGGGCCGCTGTCGGTGTTGTAAGAATAGGACTCCCAATTATAGTCGGGACAAACGTTCATGCTGTTCTTTGAAGACATGTTGGAGTGGCCTGACGCTTTATGAGAGCGAGGAAGGGCGCGCAAGCCTCATCCTTCATCATTCCAGCGATATCCACATCGGCGACACCCACACAAGCTCCCCGTTGGTCTGCTCACCCCTGAAATAGTAGTAGCTGGTCTTGCCCTTTTCAGGCTTCGGATCCGTCCAGGTGAGGTTGATCTCCTTTTCCTTCGGCGCGTTCATGGGGAACTCCACGTTGTCTTTGATCAGCGTCACTTTTTCAAACGGCATGGTGCCAATGAGTTTCAGCGTGATCGTGGGTGCGCCTTTAACGGCGAATTCGTCTCCCATCATGCGCTCTTTGCCATCAACTGCGGTGCAGCGGCTGTCGGCGATGATGTTGTCCGTGGCACCATACGTGTGGCGCTGCTTCATGGCTTTGAGGATGCCCTCGCGGCTGTAGTCCTCGGCCAGGATCATGGCGTAGCTGATGTGCGTGCTGCCGTGGTCGCTGCTGCTTTGGAAGCTGAACTTGTAGCCTTTGGCAAAGGCGTCAGACACCCAGCCGCCGGGCTCCCAACCGCCGATGGCGTCGTTCTCCGTGGGGCAGCGCGGGCAGCCGGGGTACTCGTAGTTCTGGCGTGCGCCCTGGTAGATCTCCACCATGGGTTCAAACTCGCCGCCCCAGTTGCGCCAGTCGGTGCCCATGCTCCCCACGCTGGTGTGGCTGGCGCAGACGCCGTTGAATTTCTTGAGGTACTTGTAAAGCATGTTTGTGTCCGGCGCGGGCTCATGCACGCGCACATCGCTCAGGGGCAGGCGGGGCAGGGTGCGTACACCGCGCTGGGCGAAGACCACATTGCGGTGCCCTTCGGGATACACCACGCTGCGCTCATAGCTGAACATGGGCGTGAAGGCCTTTGTCAGGAAAAAGGCGTCCGTCGTCTTCTGCGTCAGCCACCAGGTGTACTCGCGGCCGTTGCCGTTGTCGTGGTCACCATTGCCGATCCAATCCATGGACGCGGCATCAATCGCGTAGCGCCACATGTCCTCCAGCGGGCCGTCATTCGCGCCGTCTCCGCTGATCTCAGTGTGCCGGTGGAATTCACCGCGCAGGATCTGCCGCTCCGTGCCGCCGATGGTGGAGCGGAAGCTGCGGATGGCGCTGAGTTCAGAGCGCTCGGCCTGCGTGCGCTTGCTCGGCGCGGGATTGTCCTGCGGGGCGTTCGCGATGGGCTTGAGCGCTGCGGCCTTCACCGGACCCATGGTGCTCAGACGGCTGAAATAGACGTCGTTGTCAAAAGGGTCCTTGCTCGCATCCAGCGAGGCGTTGCCGCCTTTGCCGCCCGGATTCTTGGCGCGGTTGAATTCGTTCATACGATCCATGCGGTGGTCGCTGCTATGGGCCACGAAAAGGTTCTTCGGCCCGGCCGCGAGAGCAGGGAGATTGTACATCAGATTGTCGCTGTGCGGAATCGTGATGGGCCCCACCCACTCGGCGCCGTCGAGATACGCCGCCACGCTGCCCCAGCTGCTGCCCAGCGGGCCGCGGAAACTGTTCAAGCGCGTGCGCGCGATGAGCCAGATGCGCCCTTCGGCATCGCAGATGATGCGGCCCAGATTGTTGTAAGTCTGCGGGCCCGTGGCCTCCGCATGCGCGCCCGGCGCACCTTTGCGCACGGCGGGCTGCTCAAAGGCCAGGCCATCCGGCACTTCAGGTGATTTCGGCGGTGCAGGGGAGGTCACATCTGCGCCGCGTCCTTTGCCTTTCCCTTTGCCCTTGCCTTGCCGTGCGGCCACGGCCCCGGGCAGAGCATCGGCGATTTTTCCCTGCGGCTCCTGCCACGCCTTGCCATCCCACACGGCGATGCCGATTTCACGATTGCGGTACAATCCGATGCCGTCGCTGCTGTCGTAAGCGCCCCAGTCCTTGCCCCAGGTCGCACCGCTCTTTTCATAGGCCACCCACACGCTGCCCTGATGATCATACGCCACGGACGCACGCGCCTCATACTGCGCCGTATTCGCCACCGGCATGGGCTTGAAAGGTCCCTTGCCATCGGCTTCCAAAATGGCAAGCCAGATGTCGTAATCTCCCTTCTCATAGGTATCCCAAGCCAGCGCAAACTGCCCGCTGCTACCCTCGGCGCGTGGATCAGTGCTGAGGGATGGGTTCCAGCAGTTGCCGCTGCTTGTGGAAACCGTCTGCGTGGGTGCCCAGGCATCGGCGGCGTGCGTGCGCGTGCGGATCTCAAACTTGCCCTCATGCGCCGCCATCCATGCTACCAGCACAGTGTTCTTCGTCGAATGCGCGATCACTGGGCACAGATCATTGCCGGGTGAATTCGAGAGGTTTTCAACCGCGCCAAGTTTGCCATCGCTGAAGTGACGCGTGAAGATCTCAAAGTTCCCATCCACGCGCTCGCTCCACACGATCCATGCGCCACCTTTGCCATCCACCGACACCGCAGACTTGTAGATGTCCTTGCCGGCTTTCGTGACGGCGATGCGCTCGTCCTCCCACTTGTTGGTCTGGCGCACATGCAGCCAGAGCTGATCACCGCCCGTGGGCTGTCCGAGGAAGGCGAAATCTTCCGGCTCCTTCTCCCAGCGCTTTGCACGTTCATCGCGGTCGAGGCCCGGCGTGAAGCTCTGATACACCAGGAAGCCGTGGCCATCGGCACCCACGGCCAGGGCAGGGAAGTCATCGTCCGTGCGTTCCGGTGACATCTTGCGCAGGTTGAAGGCCGTCTGCTGCACCGCCACGCGGCCCTCCAGCAGATCCAGCGCCTCGCCGGGTTTCACATCCGCCAGCTTGAAGGAGATCTTGCCCTGCGCCGTGGTGACCTCCACGCTGCTCTCCGGCGTGACGTCCTTCAGTTTCACAAACACTCCGTTTTCAAAAATGGGACCGAGTTGCCTGGTCATCGCGCCGATCTTCTTTGGATTGTTCCCGCGCGCCTTCGCATTTGCGCCCTGCGGTGTGCGGCTGCTGGCCTGCCACGCATCCTTGCCCTTGATCGTGTCCTTCTGCTCAAAACGATAGCCGCTGACCTCCTGCACCTCTCCCGGCGTCACGGAGATGGAGCCATCCCATACGGTGGTCTCTTTGTCATTCAGACCCAGCTGAATCAGCAGTTCGGTGTCTGCGGCAGCGGCCATGCCGCCAAGCATCAGAAGAGGGAGAAGAAAGAGTTTCATGGGCAGGAGGCGGCGTAAAACGCAGTCCAACCACCAATCTCGCGCCGAGTTTTAAAGAAGAGCATCATCAAGCCAAGGGGGGGCATATGAGAGGGAGTCTCATGGGCGGTGCGCAGCCAAGGCATGATGATTGATTCCTGCAACGCTTGCCATTCCAGCATTGACTCAAAGCGCGTGGCTGAATTAAAAAAGGTGAATTGGAAATATTGCCCTCAGTTCTTGGTAAAAGAACTGCTTGGAATGCGTTTTTCCAATGCCGTGCGCGCTGCGGCTTCTCCTCCAAATACATCACATCATAAAACACGTCAGACACCACATGAAGAAAACAGCACTCTCCCTCCTCTGCCTTGCCATCAGCCTCAGCACCGCCTCGGCAGACGACCTCATCAAGGGCGCGATGAAGAAGAATTGGAAACCCGAAGACGCCATCGCCAAGAAGGTCGGCAAAGGCGAAGCCACCGACGCCGAACTCGACTCCCTGATCAAATGCGTGCAGGCCATCTGCGCCGCCACACCGCCACGTGGCGAGAAGGCCGCCTGGGTGGAAAAGTGCAAGAGCATGGTCGCCGCACTGCAGAAGGTGAAGGCCAAAGACGCCGCCGGCATCAGCGAATTCAAGAAGGCCAACAACTGCAAGGCCTGCCACGACGTCTTCAAGCCCGCCAAAAAGGAATAGGCGCTGGGGACTGGGTGACGGCCTCTGCTTGGCCTGACTTCCGGAGGCTCCGCTCGCAAGAGCGGAGCCTTCTTTATTTCTGCTTCTTGCGTGTCCGGGCGGATGCTCCAATATCCGCCAACCATGCCCACCACGTACCACATCGTCCCCACTGAAGCCCACAACGATCTCGTCCGCGCCGCCTACAAGCATCGCGGCTACACCCAGGCGGAGGCCGATGACGGCGCACGATTTTGCGAAATGGCCTCGGCCCACGGCATCCGCACCCACAACGCCATCAAGGCCCTGCACCTCGATCACCTCTTCGGCAGCGCCACTGGCGGCTGCAAGCCGGGCGCAGAAATCGAAGTCATCAAGAAGCCCTTCGCCGCCAGCGAAGCCTGGGACGGCAAGCTCAAGCTCGGCCAGAGCGTGGCCTTCAGCGCCATGGAGCGCTGCATGGAAATGGCCGACAAGTACGGCATTGGCCAGGTGAGCGTGGACAATGCCTTCCACTACCTCTGGGGCGGCGGCTACGTCATGGACGCGGCCAAGAAAGGCTACATCGCCTACACCAATTGCACCTCCACCTTGGGCGAAGTGGTCCCCTTTGGCGGCAAATTCCCCGTGCTCGGCACAAACCCACACTCCTGGGGCCTCCCCACGCAGGACGCCTGCGGTTTCCCCATCGTGATCGACTGGGCCACCTCCACCGTGGCCATGGGCCGCGTGCAGCAGCTCAAGCGTGAAGGCAAGCCCCTCCCTCCCGGCGCTGCCGTGGATGCCGCTGGCAAACCCACCACCGATGCCAATGAAGCCGCCTGGCTCCTGCCCTTCGGCGCACACAAAGGCTACGGCCTCTCCCTCCTCATCGAAGTCATGGGCGGCATGATCGGCGGCGGCCTGCCCACCCTGCGTGGCGGCGGTGCCCATCCCGACATCAAAGGGAAGCCATTCCCAGCCGGCGAAAAGCGCACCAGCAGCTTCTACTTCCAGGTCATCCACCCCGATGCCATCAGCACCGGCCTCTTCTCGAACGGCCGCAACTTCAACGAGAACATCAAAGCGGTGATCGACGACATCCTCGGCCACGGCAATGAGTCCTGCATGCTCCCCGGCCAGCCCGAAGCCCAAAACGCCGCCCACACCGCCAAAGCCGGCGGCCTGCTCTTCAGCACCGCCGAAGTCGAAGCCCTCAACGAGATCGCCGACGAAGCCGGCATGCCCCGCTTCGATGTCGCGGCTCTGGGCACGTATGATGTGCCGTGAGGTGATAGCGTCCGTTTCTCGCCGGATCGGGCGCCGAAACCTAGGTGCTTCACGCGGGCCTGCTAAGGCGCTGGTGAAATCCCTGCCATTCCGACACAAAACTGACAGACGAAACTCCTTGAAGTGTAATCGTGGGGCTGGGATAGGTGCGTTTTTTATGGTGTACCCCCTTCGCATTTACCTATGCGCGTTTTTTGTTTTCCTAGCCCTGCTGGCCGCTGCTGAAGGAGCAGTGGTCAATGCCACGTGGAACTCCGCCACGGATGTGCCCGTGACCGCCAGCAGTTACACCGTCACCGGGAATACGGTGAACTTCACGCTGAACTTCGCGCCGCCCACCGGGACGAACCTGACCGTGGTGAAAAACACCGGGCTGCCATTCATTAACGGCACGTTTGACAATCTGGCACAGGGGCAGGCCGTTGACCTGAGCTATGGCGGGGTGACGTATCATTTTGTCGCGAACTACTACGGTGGCACCGGCAATGATCTGGTGCTGGTGTGGGCGGCCAACCGGGTATTTGCCTGGGGGCAAAACAACTCCGGCCAGATCGGGGACACCACCACCACGCAGCGCAATATTCCAGTTCCGGTCGTGGCGACTGGCGTTCTGGCTGACAAGACGGTTATCGCCGTCGCCCCTGGCAGCACCCACAGCCTCGCCCTGTGCTCAGACGGCACGCTGGTCGCATGGGGGGACAACACGAATGGGCAGCTCGGTAATAACACTACCACTTCCAGCTCCACGCCTGTCGCGGTCAGCACGGCAGATGGTGTCTCTGCTCTGGCTGGTAAGACGGTGGTGGCCATCTCTGCGGGGGGGGCTTTCTCCATGGCCCTGTGTTCGGATGGAACCGTCGCAACCTGGGGCAGCAACTCCAACGGGCAGCTCGGCATCAACAGCACCGCCAGCAGTAACGTGCCCGTGCTGATCAACACCGCCAGCGGCACCTCCGCCATCTATGGAAAAAATGTGGTCGCCATTTCCACAGGTCACTCCCACAGCGTGGCTTTGTGCTCTGACGGTACCGTGTCCACCTGGGGGTGGAACACCTACGGCCAACTCGGCATCAACAGCGCCGGCGGCATTGTCGCGCCCGTGCCTGTGCTGGTCAACACCGCCAGCGGCGTCTCCGCCCTGTATGGCAAGAGCGTGGTGGCCAT
Organism: Prosthecobacter sp.; assembly: GCF_049294395.1. Lineage (GTDB taxonomy): Bacteria > Verrucomicrobiota > Verrucomicrobiia > Verrucomicrobiales > Verrucomicrobiaceae > Prosthecobacter. Next base: position 5,811 of record NZ_JBAQCR010000286.1, on the reverse strand, counting down.
TGCCGCAGGGTGGAACCATACCATGGCCCTCTGCTCAGATGGCAGCCTCGCCAGCTGGGGGGCGAATATTTTCAATGAACTCGGCGACAATACCACGGTGCAGCGCAATGCGCCCGTGGCGGTCAATGCGGTCAGTGGCACCTCGGCCCTGTATGGCAAAACCCCCGTCTCCATCGCGGCGGGCTTTGGGCTCAGCCTGGCGCTCTGCACGGACGGCACGGTGCTCGCCTGGGGAACCAACAGCAACGGTCAGCTCGGCGACACTACGACCACCAGCAAAGCGGTGCCGGTGGCGGTAAACAGGGCCAGCGGCGTCTCAGACCTCTACAGCAAAACGGTGGCTTCGCTGGGCTGCGGCGGTGCCCACGGCGCGGCGCTGTGCACGGACGGCATGTTGGTTGCCTGGGGCTCCAACTTTTACGGCCAGCTCGGCGTCAACAGCACCATCTGGAGCAGCGTGCCCAAAACCGTCATTACCGCCCAGCTCAATGCAGGTGAGGTTTTTGCCAGCGTTTCGACTGGAGCCTGGGCATACCATGTGCTTGCAGTGGTGGCCACCCCACCCCCTTTTCCCGTCAGCACCACCCTCGCGGCAAGCTCCCTCTCCAACACCACCGCGACATTCAACGGCACCGTCAATGCCAGCCAGAGAACGACTTCGGTCAGCTTTGACTACGGCCTGACCACGGCTTACGGCAGCACCGTGACCGCCACGCCTGACTCGCTGAGCGACAGCACCACCACCGCCGTCAGCGCGGTGGTGACCGGCCTCACACCGGGAACCACCTACCACTTCCGCGTCCATGCTTCGAATGATGTCGGGACGACCACAGGCAGCGATCTTACCTTCACCACGCTCAACAACAACGCCGGCCTCACCGCATTGGTCATCAACAACGGCACGCTCACGCCTGGCTTTGCCACTGGCATCACGAGCTACACCGCTTCGGTGGACTATCCTGTCACCACCGTCATCCTGCGTCCCACGCTGGCAGACACGAACGCCAGTGTGAAGGTCAATGGAGTGACCGTGACCTCCGGCAGTGCCAGCACGGCCATTCCTCTCAATGTGGGAACCAACACCCTAACCACCGTGGTCACTGCGCAGGATGGAACGACGACGCAGACGTATTCCGTCACCGTCACACGCACCACCACCGTTCCCGCCTCCTTCGCCGCCGCCACCGATGGGCCGCTCACCGTCAATGGCCTCACCGCCACGGGCAGCACGGTGAATCTCTCGCTCAACTACGCCCCCGCCACCGGTACGAACCTGATGGTGGTCAACAACACCGGCGTTCCCTTCATCAACGGCACCTTTGACAACCTTGCGCAAGGACAGGCGGTGCTGCTTTCCTACAACGGTGTGACTTACAAATTCGTCGCCAACTACTACGGCGGCACCGGCAATGATCTCGTGCTGGCCTGGGCTGCCAATCGGGCGTTTGCCTGGGGAGACAACAGCACGGCACAGATCGGGGACGGCACCGCGACGCAGCGCAATGTGATGGTGCCCGTGACTGCGACCGGAGTGCTGGCTGGCAAAACGATTCTGGCTCTGTCACAAGGAAGCGGTCATAGTCTGGGTCTCTGTTCGGACGGGACTTTGGCTGCATGGGGCACCAACTACTACGGCACGCTCGGCAACGGTAACAATACCAGCATCAACTTTCCGGTGACGGTGAATACGGCGAGTGGTGTTTCTGCCTTGTATGGCAGGACAGTGGTGGGCGTCTCGGCGGGAACCTATTTCAGCCTGGCCGTGTGCTCTGACGGCTCAGTGGTTTCCTGGGGTTACAACCCCTATGGACAGCTCGGCAACAACGGTACCACCAACACCAATGCGCCAGTGCTGGTAAACACAGCCAGCGGCACCTCGGCCTTGTATGGGAAAACCGTGGTGGCGGTCTCCGCAGGAACTTATCATTCGGTGGCGCTGTGTTCTGACGGCACTGTGGCAGCCTGGGGCTACAACAACACCGGGCAGCTCGGTAACAACACGACCACCAGCAGCACAGTGCCCGTGGCGGTGAACACAACGAACGGCATCTCGGCCTTGTACGGAAAAACCGTGGTGGCCATCTCGGCGGGCGATCAGCATACGATGGCTTTGTGCTCGGATGGCACCGTGGTGGCCTGGGGAGACAACATCTTTGGCGACCTCGGCAACAACAGCGGCGTGCAGATGAAAGTGCCGGTGGCGGTCAATACGACGAACGGAGTTTCCGCTCTGTATGGCAAAACGGTGGTGGGCATTGCTGCCGGCAACTGGCTGAGCCTGGCCCTGTGTGCGGATGGCACCGTCGCAGCCTGGGGCTACAACAACTACGGCCAGCTTGGCAACAACACGACGACCAACAGCAGTGTGCCGGTGCTGGTGAACACGGCCAGCGGCACCTCGGCCCTGCATGGCAAAACGGTGGTGGGCATCGCTGCAGTTGGTTCCAGTTGCACAGCTCTCTGTACAGATGGTACGGTGGCAACATGGGGCTACAATTATTACGGCCAGCTGGGCAACAACACGACGAACAACAGCCTGGTGCCCCAGCTTGCACTCACCACTTCGCTCAATGCGGGAGAGCGCGTGATCAATCCCTCCCGAGTTGCCAATGAGGGGCAGTCACTGGCGCTGGTGGCGGAGCCGGTGCCAACCGTCACGACTCTGGCAGCGACAGCGGTTGGCTCCGCGAACGCCACGTTGAACGGCACGGTGAACCCCAACAACGGCATCGCCGTGGCCGTCTCCTTTGACTACGGCACCACCACCGCCTACGGCAGCAGCGTGACCGCAACTCCTGGCAGTGTCACAGGAGGCAGTGACACCGCCGTGAGTGCTGCTCTCAGCGGACTGGCACCCAACACCACCTACCACTTCCGCGTGAAAGCAGCAGGTTTCCCTGGCAGTGATCAAACCTTCACCACTCTCAGCAATGACGCCAGCCTGGCCGGTCTGGCGAGCAGCGCAGGCGCATTGAGTCCGGCTTTCGCCGGCGGCACGATCAGCTATGCAACTCCTGCAGTGGGCAGCGGCACGACCACCGTCACCTGCACTCCCACGGTGTCTGAAAGCCATGCAACGGTGACGGTCAATGGCGTCGCTGTCACCTCCGGCAGCAGCAGCGGGCCGATCAGCCTGGGGTCTGGTACCACTGTTATCAATGTGCAGGTGACTGCGCAGGATGGTGTGACCAAGCAGACTTACACCATCGCTGTCCCCGGCTCCACTTCAGCCACCTTTGCCACCGCAACGGATGTGCCAGTATCTGCAAACGGCTTCAGTGCCTCGGGCAGCACGGTGGATTTCACACTCAACTATGCGCCGGTCACTGGAGCAAGTCTGATGGTGGTGAACAACACCGGGCTTGGCTTCATCAGCGGCACGTTCAGCAACTTGAGCCAGGGGCAGGCGGTGGCGCTTGTCTACAATGGGGTGAAATACAATTACGTCGCCAACTATTACGGCGGCACTGGCAATGACCTCGTGCTGGTCTGGGCTGGCAACCGGGCCATGAGCTGGGGGTCGAATCTCAATGCAACTCTGGGAGATGGCACTTCCACCAATCGTCTCGTGCCAGTGCCAGTCACAGCCACCGGAGTGCTTGCTGGCAAGGTGATCGTGGCGCTTTCAGCAGGCTCCGCCCACGGCCTGGCCCTTTGTTCGGACGGTACGGTGGCCGGCTGGGGGGGGAACTGGTACGGACAGCTCGGGGACAACACCTACAATTCACGCGCCACGCCCGTGGCGGTCAACACCGCGAGTGGTGTTTCCGCCTTGTATGGCAAAACGGTGGTGGCCATTGCCGCAGGGTACGAGACGAGCATGGCCCTGTGCTCCGATGGGACCGTAGTCAGCTGGGGCTCCAACAGCATTGGCCAGATTGGGGATGGCACCACAACCACCCGCATCGCGCCCGTGGCAGTGAACACGGCCAGCGGTGTTTCCGCCCTCTACGGTAAATCAGTCGTTGGGATAGCGGCGGGTTCTTCCCACAGCGTGGCTCTCTGCTCCGACGGGACGGTGGTGGCATGGGGCTCCAATGCCAGTGGCCAGCTGGGCAACAACAGCACCACCAACAGTCCCGTGCCGGTGAAGGTCAATGCCGTGAGCGGCGTTTCCTCTCTATATGGCAAAATTCCCCAGGCGGTGGCGGCGGGCACAGCTTTCAGCATGGCCTTGTGCTCGGATGGCAGCCTGGCTTCATGGGGGAGCAATGCTTACGGCCAGTTGGGTGACAACACCTTTAGCAACCGCTCTGTGCCAGGAGCCGTCAATGCCGTGAGCGGCACCTCGGCACTTTATGGGAAAACTCCTGCTGCCATCGCCGCAGGATGGAACCATAGCATGACGCTTTGCTCCGATGGCACTCTACTGGCCTGGGGCAGCAATTCCAGCGGCCAGCTCGGTGACAACAGCGCCACCAACCGCCCAGCGGCAGTGGCGGTCAATACTGCCAGCGGCACATCGGCACTTTATGGAAGAAAGGTGCTGGGGCTCGCTGGCGGCAGTTCTATGAGTGCGGCGTTTTGTGCAGAGGGCACGATCGTGACCTGGGGTGGCAACACCCAGGGACAACTGGGAAATAACAGTACGTCCAACAGCAGCGTGCCGGTGACTGTCAGCACCAGCACGCTTTCTGCCGGAGAGAACTTCGCCACTGTGGCCATGGGGCCCACCGCCGGCTTTATGTTTGCCACAGCGGCTGCTCCGCCCGCAGCGCCCGCAGCCGCCACTCTGGCCGCCACCTCCATCACGACCACCGGTGGGACCTTGAACGGCACCGCCAATGCCAGCGGCAACACCACGACGGTGAGCTTTGAGTTCGGCCCCACCACTTCCTACGGCACCACGGTGGCTGCCACGCCTGCCACGCTGACTGACAGCAGCACGACTGCGGTGGCAGCAAGCCTGACCGGCCTGACACCTGGCACCACGTATCATTACCGTGTCAAAGCGGTGAGTGGTGCGGGCACGGCCAATGGCAGCGACCAGACTTTCACCACGATCAGCACCAATGCGAATCTGACCGGCCTGGCCTTGAACAACGGCACGCTGAGTCCTGTCTTTGCAGGTGGCACCACGAGCTACACGGCCACCGTGGGTTATCCTGTCACCTCCATCACCCTGAGGCCCACGTTGGCGAATGCCGGCGCAAGTATGACGGTCAATGGGCTGCCGGTGTCTCCGGGCAGTGCGAGTGCGCCCGTTTCCCTCAGCGTGGGAGACAACACGCTGATCACCGTGGTGACGGCTCAGGATGGCACCACCACTCAAACTTACACGGTGACGGTCACGCGCGCGGCACCCTCCACCAATGCGCGGCTGGCCAGTTTGACTCCCAGTGTCGGCATCCTCTCGCCTGCCTTTGACAGCAGTGCCACGAGCTACACCGTCACGGTGCCTTTTGGGACGACATCGATGACCTTGACACCCACCGTGGCAGACAGCACTTCATCGGTGCAGGTCAACGGGACTCACGTCAACTCGGGCAGCGCCAGCGGTCCTTTGGCCGTCGATGTGGGGAGTAATTTCTTCAGTGTGGTGGTCACCGCGCAGGATGGGGTCTCCACGCAAACCTACTCCGTCACGGGGGTGCGCCCTGCGCTGCCTGCGGTCTGGAGCACTCTCAGTGATGTGCCGCTCGTCACCACTGGCTTCACCGCCACCGGCAACACCCTCGGCGCCCTCACTTTGAACTTCGCACCCGCCACCGGGACCAATCTGATGGTGGTGAAAAACACCGGGCTGGGCTTCATCAGCGGCACCTTCAGCAATCTGTCCCAGGGGCAGGCGGTGGCCATCATGTACAACGG
>NZ_JBAQCR010000285.1:0-14351 GCF_049294395.1 Prosthecobacter sp. | reverse complement strand
CCCTGACCGCCGCCATCACGACCGTCCTTTCCAAGAAAGGCTTCGCCCAGGCACGTGCATACGACCAGATCGACGCAGCTCCTGAAGAAAAGGAACGCGGTATCACGATCAACACCGCCCACGTGGAGTATGAGACCGACAAGCGTCACTATGCTCACGTCGACTGCCCAGGACACGCTGACTATGTGAAGAACATGATCACCGGCGCCGCTCAGATGGACGGTGGTATCCTCGTCGTTTCCGCCGCTGACGGCCCGATGCCCCAGACCCGTGAGCACATCCTGCTCGCCCGTCAGGTCGGCGTTCCTGCCCTCGTGGTGTTCATGAACAAGGTGGACATGGTGGACGATCCAGAACTCCTCGACCTCGTCGAGATGGAAGTTCGCGACCTCCTTTCCAAGTACGACTTCCCAGGTGACGACATTCCGATCGTCAAGGGTTCCGCTCTCAAGGCTCTCGAAGGCGATCCTGAGCATGAAGCCAACATCCTCAAGCTCATGGAAGCTGTGGACAGCTACATCCCGCTGCCAGAGCGTCCGATCGACAAGGACTTCCTCATGCCAGTTGAAGACGTGTTCGCGATCGAAGGTCGTGGTACCGTCTGCACCGGCCGTGTCGAGCGTGGCATCATCAAGAAGATGTCCGAAGTCGAAATCATCGGCATCCGTCCGACCGTCAAGACCACCGTCACCGACATCGAAATGTTCCGCAAGCTGCTCGACGAAGGTCGTGCAGGCGACAACGTCGGCCTTCTGCTTCGCGGCACGAAGAAGACCGACATCGAGCGCGGTCAGGTCATCGCCAAGCCAGGCTCCGTCACTCCTCACAAGAAGTTCACCGCTGAGGTGTACGTTCTTTCCAAGGACGAAGGCGGCCGTCACACCCCCTTCTTCAACAACTACCGCCCGCAGTTCTACTTCCGCACCACGGACGTGACCGGCAGCGTGAAGCTTCCAGAAGGCGTGGAAATGGTGATGCCTGGTGACAACGTCTCGATCGAAGTCGAGCTGATCACCCCGATCGCCATGGAAAAGACCATCCGTTTCGCTATCCGTGAAGGTGGCAAAACCGTGGGTGCTGGCCGCGTTGCCAACATCCTTGACTAGTCCGCTTTAGTTCGTTTGTCTCGAATCCCGCCGGGTCTGGCGCACAGACCCGGCGGTGATTTCGTCTCCCAGCCGGGAGCGGAACGAGGCGCCGGACTTGCAAATTTGATTCCATCCGTTATCCATTCCGGGAAGTCTTTCTTCGCTAACACAGGTCAGTAGCTCAATTGGTAGAGTAGCGGTCTCCAAAACCGTTGGTTGTGGGTTCGAGTCCCTCCTGGCCTGCCAGCGAAAATTCCCCGGAAACATCCGCAGAAAACGAAACGCTTCACATGAGTCGCATCCGCAAATACATCGGCGAAGTCATCCTTGAACTCAAGAAGGCCACATGGCCCTGGGATCCTAAAGAAAAGGGCTTTGCCAAATATCGCGAACTGATTGAATCCACAGTGGTGGTCTTCATCGCGATGATCCTCCTCGGAGCTTTCGTTGCAGCGTTTGACATCAGTTTCAAGTGGGCCTTTGAGGCCGCGCAGAAGCTGGGTGCCTAATTCTCCGTTTTTCCCCACCCACCCCTTTTTCCAAATTCTCTTATGGGAGCTATCCCCGCACCTCGCGACCAGTGGTTTGTCATCCACGTCCGCTCCGGCCTTGAACAGAAGGTCCGTGACAGCATGCTCCGCCGCATTGAGAAAGAGGAGATGGGTGATTACGTCTTCCAGGTTCTCGTGCCGATGGAGCGCGTGGCCGAAGTCAAGAAAGGCAAGCGTTCCGAAAGCAACCGCAAGTTCTTCCCCGGCTACGTCATCGCCAACTGCCATCTTCTCGATGAGCACAACCGCCTGATCGAAAAGACCTGGTACTTCGTCAAGGAAACCGACGGTGTCCTGAACTTTGCCGGCACCAAGGATCATCCGATCTCGATGCGCGCCAAGGAAGTCGAGGCCATGCTCGCCCAGGTCGGCGACAAAGCCGACGGCGCCGTGCCAAAAATCGCCTTCAATCTCGGTGACACCGTTCGTGTGGCCGACGGTCCCTTCGAAAGCCAGAACGGCATCGTCGAGGAAATCGATCCGGAACGCGGCGTGCTGCGCGTGTCCGTCAATATTTTCGGGCGCTCCACACCGGTCGATCTCGAATACTGGCAGGTCGAGAAGGCATAAGCCGACCCGCCGCCCCCTGAATCTCAACTCAAGCAAGCAAGGAACACAAAGACATGGCCAAGGAAATCATCAAACTCATCAAGCTCCAGATCAAAGCTGGTGCCGCCAACCCCGCACCGCCCATCGGCCCTGCTCTCGGTCAGGCCGGTGTGAACATCATGGCCTTCTGCAAGGAGTTCAACGCCGCCACTTCCAAGCTCGGCGGAGACGTCCTTCCAACCGTGATCACGGTTTACAAGGACAAGAGCTTCACCTTCATCACCAAGCAGCCTCCTGCTTCCAACCTCCTGAAGAAGATCGCGAACATCGCCAGCGGCTCCAAGGAAGCGAACAAGATCAAGGTCGCCAAAATCACCAAGGCCCAGCTTCTTGAAGCCACCAAGCTCAAGATCGCCGACCTCAACACTTCCGATCTCACCATGGCGTCCCGCATCATGGCGGGTACCGCTCGCCAGATGGGCATCGAAATCATCGACTAATCACTTCAACCGAAGCAGGAGAACGTCACAGTTCGCCACCACTGCACACCTACCATGCAAAAGAGAAGCAAACGTTACAAGAAAGCAGCCGAGATGGTTCCGGCAGGCAAGGCATTCACGCTTGAAGAAGCGGCCGAGCTCCTGCGCAAACTCCCTGGCACCAAGTTCAACCAGACCGTCACCCTGTCGTTCCGCATGGGTGTGGATCCGAAGAAGAGCGACCAGATGGTTCGTGGCACCTGCCCGCTGCCTCACGGCTCCGGCAAGACTGTGCGCGTCGCCGTCTTCGCCCAGGGCGCCGCTGCTGAAGCCGCCAAGGCCGCCGGTGCTGACATCGTCGGCAACGAAGACCTCATCGCCAAGGTGAAGGAAGGCTTCACCGACTTCGACGTCGCCATCGCCACTCCGGCTGCGATGAATGAAGTTCGCAAACTCGGCAAGCAGCTCGGACCTCGTGGCTTGATGCCCAACCCACGTACCGGCACCGTGACTGAAGACACCGCCGCCGCCGTCAAGGCCGTCAAAGCAGGCCGTGCTGACTTCAAGCTCGACAAGAACGGCAACATCGCCTCCTCCGTCGGCAAGGCTTCCTTCGAAGTGGCCCAGCTTGCTGAAAACGCCACCTCCCTCATCGAAGCCGTGGTGCGCGCCAAGCCCGCCTCCGCCCGTGGCCGCTACGTCGAAACCATCACCCTCGCCGCCACCATGTCGCCTGCTCTCCGCATCGACGTGTCGAAGTACGTCAAACTCTAATTTATAGAAGCACTGTATCATGAAAGAACTCAAAACATTGCTCATTGATGACCTTCTGAAGCGGGTCAATGCCTCCCCATTCCTGTTCGTCGTCGATTACACCGGCCTGAAGGTCGCGAAATTCGCCGAACTGCGCAAGCGCCTCAGCGTCGTCGGGTCGGAGATTCACGTCTTCAAAAACAACCTGGTGAAGAAGGCTGCTGAAAAAGCCGGCTATCCTGGTGATCTGAGTGCCCACCTCACCGGCCAGAGCGCCTTCGTGACGGGTGCCAAGGACGTCTTCGGCGCTGCCAAAATCCTCAAGAATTTCCAGGCCGAGTTTGAAAAGCCGGTGATGAAAGTTGGCGTCCTTGACGGCAACCTTCTGGACACCGCAGCCATCAAAGTCCTTGCTGATCTGCCTTCCCGTGAAGTGCTGCTCGCCCAGCTCCTCGGTGTGCTCCAGGCTCCGGCTTCCGCCCTCGCCCGCGTGCTCCAGGCGAAGGTCGACAAAGAAGGCGCTCCTGCTGAGGAAGCCGCTCCAGCCGCTGCCGCTGAAGAAGCCGCGCCTGCTGCTGAAGCCGCCGCACCTGCTGAACAACCCGCGTAAACCCCATTTGATTAGATGGCCCGTCACACGGCCTGAATACCCCAACACCCAATGGTTCCTCGCCGGAGCAAAAGCTTTTGCTCTTAATTTATCCGCAGCTGCGGACTGCGGCGACACCGACAAAATACTATGGCTGACCTGAATAAAATCGTTGAAGAACTGAGCACGCTTACCGTCCTGGAAGTTGCCGAACTTGTGAAATCCCTTGAAACGAAGTGGGGCGTTAGCGCCGCTGCTCCTGTCGCCGCCGCCGGCGCTGGTGGTGCTGCTCCTGCAGCCGCTGTCGAAGAAAAGACCGAGTTCGACGTCATCCTGACCGAAGCTGGCACCAACAAGATTGGCGTCATCAAAGAAGTCCGCGGCGTTGTTCCTGGCCTTGGCCTTGCAGAAGCGAAGAAGCTTGTCGAAAGCGCTCCGCAGACCCTCAAGGAAGGCTGCAAAAAGGAAGAAGCCGAAGAGATCAAGAAGAAATTGGAAGCCGCTGGCGCCAAGATCACGATCAAGTAGTCTCACGTTCCTGCTCTTTTCCGCGTGGCGTCTGCCATCATCCGCAGCGCCGCGCGGTCAGGAGCCTTTTCAAGTTAGAGTCAGTCTCAATCCTCTGTTCGTTTCGTTCCATCGCATGCCCGCAACCGCCCGTGATCCCCGCTTGAACCTCCGCAGCCAGTGCTACGGTTCCGGGACACCACGCGAAGTGCCGCCTGCTTCCGACAATTTTTTTGGCCTGAATTCGGGTTCACACCTGGATTCCGGCTGCTTCGTTTTCGCGACAATCGCAAGTAATGCCGGGCTGGCCGCCTGACATTGCTCTTTTGTTGCTTCGCGGAACTCCCCTTCCGCATCCCGTGCCACCGCCCATCGCCCCCTAACCGCCTCATCACTGCCTTATGTCCCAGCGCACCAACTTTGGCAAAATCCACGAAGTCGCCGAGCCCCCAAATCTCATCGAGATCCAGCTCCGCTCATACGAGGAATTTCTCCAGAAAAACATCCTGCCCTCGAAGCGCAAAGACCTCGGCCTCCAGGCCGTGTTCCGGGAGGTCTTCCCGATCACCAGCTATGATGAGAAGATGACGCTCGATTTCGTCATGTACGAAATCGGCGAGCCCAAGCTCAGCTCCCTCGAAGCCATTCATGAGGCCGAGACCTTCAGCGCCCCGCTGTACGTGACCTATGAGCTCAAGGACGAGCAGGGTGCGAAGCAGGAACGCGTGTACATGGGTGAAATCCCCCTCATGACGGTGCGCGGCACCTTCGTCATCAACGGTGCAGAGCGCGTGGTCGTCTCCCAGCTCCATCGTTCCCCCGGTATCTGCTTTGAAACCAGCCAGCATCTCAATGGCCGCTGGCTCCACGGCTTCCGCATCATCCCTGACCGCGGCACCTGGCTGGAAGTGCAGTTCGACACGAACGACCTCCTCTACGTCTATCTCGACCGCCGCCGCCGTCGTCGCAAGTTCCTGGCCACCACGCTCCTGCGCGTGATCGGCTTCCCGGGCGATGAGGACATCCTCAAGCTCTTCTACGAAATCCAGGACCTCAAGCTCAAGGACAGCCTCTCCGAAGAAGAAGTCGCCACCAAGATCCTCTTCAAGGACATCCTGGACGGCGAACTCATCGTGGCCCGTGCCTACGAGCCGCTGACCTCCGGCGTCATCCGCCAGCTCATCCAGCTTGGCCACAAGTCCGTCAAGGTCGTCACCGCCTCCCCGGACGATCTCCTCATCACCTCCCTGCGCAAAGACACCGCCAAGGATGAAGATGAAGCCCTCAAGGAAATCTACCGCCGTCTGCGTCCGGGCGATCCGCCCACCACGCCGAATGCACGCGCCCTCGTGAAGCGTCTGTTCTTCGATCCGAAGCGTTATGACCTCACCCGTGTCGGCCGTTACAAGATCAATCAGAAGCTCTCGCTGAAGATCGACACCGAAACCCGCATCCTCACCGCTGAGGACGTGATCTCCGCGCTGCGCTACCTCTTCCACTTGCGTGAAGGTCAGGGCATTCTGGATGATATTGACCATCTCGGCAGCCGCCGTGTGCGTGCCGTGGGTGAACTCCTCGCCAACCAGTGCCGCGTGGGCCTTTCCCGCACCGAGCGTCTGGTGAAAGAGCGCATGACCCTGTTCGACGTGAACATGGACACCATGACTCCCGCCAAGCTCGTCAATCCGAAGGCGCTCTCCGCCGTCGTGCGTGACTTCTTCGGCCGCAGCCAGCTCAGCCAGTTCATGGACCAGATCAATCCTCTGGCCGAACTGACCCACAAGCGCCGTCTCTCCGCACTCGGGCCTGGCGGTCTGAATCGTGACCGCGCCGGCTTCGAAGTTCGTGACGTTCATCCTTCTCACTATGGCCGTATCTGCCCGATTGAGACTCCTGAAGGTCCGAACATCGGTCTGATCAACTCCCTCGGCAGCTATGCCCGCATCAACGAATTCGGCTTCATCGAAACGCCGTATCGTCCGGTGAAGGACAGCGTCGTGGCCGAGAAGATCGAGTATCTCACCGCTGACCAGGAAGAGAAGCACTACATCGCCCAGTCGAACAATCCGATCGACGAAAAAGGCAACTTCAAAGGCAGCAAGATCACTGTCCGTTATCGCGGCGAGTTCATCGAAGTCGAGCCTTCGCTCGTCACCCTCATGGACGTGTCGCCAAAGCAGCTCGTCTCCGTGGCTGCCGCGCTCATCCCGTTCCTTGAGCACGATGACGCCAACCGCGCGCTGATGGGTTCCAACATGCAGCGCCAGGGCGTGCCTCTCCTTGAAGGTGAGTCCCCGCTCGTCGGCACCGGCATGGAAGGCAAGGCCGCCCGTGACTCACGCTCCGTGATCGTCGCAGACGCCAACGGCACCGTCGCCGCTGCGACGGCTGACGTGATCATCGTCACCAAGGACGGCAACCTGCCCGTCAAGGACGACAAGTTCCTCGAAAACCCGATCAAGTCCTGCGTGACCGACGAAGACAAGGGCACCCACGTGTACCCTCTCCGCAAGTTCGGCCGCTCCAACGCCGGCACCTGCATCAACCAGAAGCCTCTGGTGAAGCGCGGTCAGAAGATCAAGAAGGGCGATGTCATCGCCGACGGTCCTTGCACCGACCAGGGTGAGCTTGCCATCGGCAAGAACATGCTCGTCGCGTTCATGCCTTGGAACGGTTACAACTTCGAAGATGCCATCACCATCAGCCGCCGCGTGGTCAAGGAGGACATCTACACCTCCATTCACATCGAAGACTTTGAAGTCATCGCACGTGACACCAAGCTCGGGCCGGAAGAAATCACGCGTGACATCCCGAACGTCGGTGACGAAGCGCTGAAGAACCTCGACGCCCAGGGCGTCGTGCGCATCGGTGCTGAAGTGAAGCCTGGCGACATCCTTGTGGGCAAGATCACTCCGAAGTCCGAAACCGAACTCGCCCCTGAAGAGCGCCTCCTGCGCGCCATCTTCGGTGAGAAGGCCGCTGACGTGAAGGACACCTCCCTGCGCGTGCCTTCCGGCTGCACCGGCATCATCATGGATGTCCGCATCGCCCAGCGCGGCATGGGTGCTGACTCTGAGAAGGAGAAGCTCTCCCCGTCCGAGTACAAGAAGCACATCAAGCAGATCGAAGAAGACTATCGTGCGAAGAAGGAAGACCTCACCGAGCAGCTCACCGAGCGTCTCTCTGACATCCTTCTCAACGAGAAGATCCCTCTCGACATCGTGAACGGTCAGACCGGCGAGCCCCTCGTCGGCGCGAACAAGAAGATCACCAAGACGATGCTTCGTCACGTGGCCGAAAGCTACGACACCATCGAAATCGACCCGAGCCCGATCCGTAACAAGATCTTCGACATCATCCAGACCTTCGAACAGAAGTTCTCCGATGCCGACATGGAACGTGAGCGCAACCTCGACAAAATCGAGTCCAGCGAAGACACCGCCGACAGCGGCGTGGTCAAGCAGGTGCGCGTCTTCCTCGCCAGCAAGCGCAAGCTTTCGGTGGGTGACAAGATGGCCGGCCGTCACGGAAACAAAGGTATCGTCGCCAACATCGTTCCTGAAGAAGACATGCCGTTCCTCGAAAACGGAACGCCTGTTGACATCGTGCTGAACCCCCTCGGCGTGCCATCACGCATGAACGTGGGTCAGGTGCTTGAAACCCACCTTGGCCTCGCCGCCAAGGCTCTGGGCATGAAGATCGCCACACCAGTGTTCGATGGTATCCCTGAAACCAAGATCATGGAATACATCAAGGAAGCCAAGAAGGTTCCTGGGTATGAATGGATGGGACTCAACGGCAAGTCGAAGCTCTTCGACGGCCGCACAGGTGACGCCTTCAGCCTCGATGTCGTCGTCGGCTACATCTACATGCTGAAGCTGAACCACCTTGTCGCCGACAAGATCCACGCACGTGCGGTCGGACCTTACTCGCTCGTCACGCAGCAGCCTCTGGGTGGTAAAGCCCAATACGGCGGCCAGCGCTTCGGGGAAATGGAAGTGTGGGCCCTTGAAGCCTACGGTGCCGCATTCACGCTGCAGGAACTCCTCACCGTCAAGTCTGACGATGTTCAGGGCCGCACGCGCATCTATGAGCAGATCGTCAAAGGCGACCACGCTCTTGAAGCCGGCACGCCTGAGTCCTTCAACGTGCTCATCAAGGAAATGCAGTCCCTCGGTCTTGACGTCAAGGTGCACAAGCGCGCCAACGCCAATGCAGATGTGGAAGCCCTTGAAAACTTTGCCTCCTCGGCGGGTGCCTAACCCTCCTTCCCCCAGAAACCCAGCGCAAAAACCTGCCACCCATCTCCACACATCATGAATGCTGACGCGAGCTTGAAAGAAATCTTCGGGGAACCCCAACACGGCGAGGAGTTCGACTATGTGTCGATCTGCATCGCCTCTGCGGACCGCACCCGCTCCTGGTCCTCCGGTGAAGTTAAGAATCCAGAAACCATCAACTACCGTACGTTCAAGCCAGAAAAGGGCGGCCTTTTCTGCGAACGTATCTTCGGACCCACCCGTGACTGGGAGTGCGCCTGCGGCAAGTACAAGCGCATCAAGCACAAGGGTGTCGTTTGCGATCGCTGCGGCGTCGAAGTGACCCTCTCCCGCGTTCGTCGCGAGCGCATGGGCCACATCGAACTCGCCGTGCCGGTGACGCACATCTGGTTCTACAAGTGCATGCCTTCCCGCATCGGCCTCATGCTCGACATGACCGCCCGTTCGCTGGAGCGCGTGATCTACTATGAAGACTACATGGTCATCGATCCAGGCAGCACCCCGCTTCAGCGCGGTCAGCTCCTGACCGAAGTCGACCTTCGTGAAGCCGAAGAGCAGTACGGTGCAGACGCCTTCCGCGTCGGCATGGGTGCTCAGGCCATCCGTGACATCTTCGCCCAGCTCAACCTGGCCGAAGTGACCAAGGAACTCGAAGAGGCGATGACCAAGACGCGCTCCAAGCAGATCCGCAAGAAGCTCGCCAAGCGCCTCAAGCTCTGCCAGGGCTTCGCCGAAAGCCACAGCCGTCCTGAGTGGATGATCCTGGAAGTGCTTCCAGTCATCCCGCCGGACCTTCGTCCTCTCGTCCCCCTCGAAGGCGGCCGCTTTGCCACCTCCGACTTGAACGACCTCTATCGTCGCGTCATCAACCGCAACAACCGTCTCAAGAACCTCCTCCAGCTTCGCACGCCGGATGTCATCATCCGCAACGAAAAGCGCATGCTGCAGGAAGCTGTGGACGCCTTGTTCGACAACGGCCGCCATGGCCGTCCGGTGACCGGCGCAGGCAATCGCCCGCTGAAGTCCATGTCCGACATGCTCAAGGGCAAGTCCGGCCGCTTCCGTCAGAACCTTCTCGGCAAGCGCGTCGATTACTCCGGCCGTTCCGTCATCGTTATCGGACCTGACCTTCTGCTGCACCAATGCGGTCTGCCGAAGAAGATGGCCCTCGTGCTGTTCGAACCCTTCATCATCCGCCGTCTCAAGGAGATGGGCCTGGTGCACACCGTGCGCTCCGCTAAGAAGATGATCGAACGCCGCACGCCTGAAGTGTGGGATATTCTGGACGAAGTGACCAAGGGTCACCCCGTTCTCCTCAACCGTGCTCCGACCCTCCATCGTCTTTCGATCCAGGCTTTCGAGCCGAAGCTCATCGAAGGTGAGGCCATTCGCGTGCATCCCCTCGTTTGTACGGCCTACAACGCCGACTTCGACGGTGACCAGATGGCCGTTCACGTCCCGCTTTCCATCGAAGCTCAGATGGAAGCCCGCCTGCTCATGCTTGCGCCGAACAACCTGTTCAGCCCTGCCAGCGGCAAACCGGTGATGAATCCCTCCCAGGACATTCCTCTGGGTTGCTACTTCCTTACCTACCTGCGTGAGTTCCCGAACCAGGACGCCAAGGCTAAGAAGGGTGATGTGGAAGGTCGCGTGCCGATCTTCAATGACGCCCCTGAAGTTGAATTCGCCATTTCCGAAGGCGGCTTGACGGTGAACGACAAGATTCGTTTCCGCAATCCTGACTGGAATCTGCCGAAGCGTCCTTATGGCGATCCTACCAAGGCTGTCATCGAGACAACCGCAGGTCGTGTTCTCTTCAACGAAACCTGGCCTGAAGGCCTCGGCTTCATCAACACCACCGTCGGCAAGAAGCAGATCTCCGACATCATCTGGCGTTGCTTCCAGACCGTGGGCCAGAAGGAAACCGTCCACGCTCTTGACCGTCTCAAGCAGCTCGGCTTCCGCGAAGCGACCCGTTCCGGTTGTTCCATCGGTATCACCGACATGGTCATCCCGACCGCCAAGGCCGCTGGTCTTGAAAACGCCTACAAGCAGATCGAAGAAATCGAGAAGCAGTATCGCCGTGGTATTATCACCAACGGTGAGCGCTATCAGAAGATCATCGACATCTGGACGCAGGTGGGTGAAATCGTCGCCGACGAACTCTTCCGCACCCTGGAATACAACGAGGGCAAGAAGCACCACAACCCGCTCTACGTCATGGTGAACTCGGGCGCCCGAGGCAACCGTACGCAGATCAAGCAGCTTGCCGGCATGCGCGGTCTGATGGCCAAGCCTTCCGGTGAAATTATCGAACGTCCGATCACCTCGAACTTCCGTGAAGGTCTGAGCGTGCTCGAATACTTCATCTCCACTCACGGTGCTCGTAAAGGCCTTGCCGATACCGCTCTGAAGACGGCTGACTCAGGGTACATGACCCGTAAGCTCGTCGACGTGTCCCAAGACGTCATCGTCACTGAGGAAGACTGCGGCACCGTCAACGGCATCACGCTCTCCTCCATCTATCAGGGTGACGAAGAAATCGTTGATCTCAAGACCCGCGTCTATGGCCGTGTCTCCTGCGAAACGATCCATGATCCTGTGGACAAGAGCATCGTCATCAAGGCCGGTCAGCTCGCTTCCGAAAAAGAAGCCGCTCACCTCGCGAAGATCGGCGTCGAGAAGCTCAAGATCCGCTCCGTGCTCACTTGCGAAAGCAAGCGCGGCTGCTGCTCGAAGTGCTACGGCCTCCACCTCGCCACGCATCGCATGGCGAAGATCGGCGAAGCCGTCGGCATCGTCGCCGCACAGTCCATCGGCGAACCCGGAACGCAGCTCACCATGCGTACCTTCCACGTGGGTGGTGCTGCCACGGCCTCCTTCAAGCAGCCCTTCATCAACGTCAAAAACGCTGGTACCGTCAAATACACCGACATGCGTGCGGTTACCACGATCGAAGGCACCTGGATCGCCCTCACCAAGAACGGCATCCTCTCCATCCACGACGACGACGGTCGCGAACTCGAAAGCCACAAGCTGGTCACGGGTGCCGTTATCTCCGTCGAAGACGGTGGCAAGGTCAAGAAGGGCCAGCAGGTCGTCACCTGGGATCCGTATAACGTGCCGATTATCACCGAGAAGGCTGGTAAGCTGGAGTTCCGCGACATGATCTCCGGCATCACGATCACCAAGGAAAAGAACGAGTCCACCGGCAACGAAGAAACCGTCGTCATCGAGCACAAGGAAGACCTCCATCCGCAGGTCGTCGTGGTGAATCCGAAGACGCACGAAGTTCTCGCCAGCTACACCATTCCAGCGGGCGCTCACTTGAGCGTGAAGAACAACGAGAAGGTCGAGGCTGGTACCACCATCGCCAAGACGCCTCGTAAGGCCTCCAAGACGAAGGACATCACCGGTGGTCTTCCACGTGTGGCCGAGCTCTTCGAAGCCCGTAAGCCGAAGGATGCCTGCGAAATCGCCCGTATCGACGGTGTGGTTGAAATCGGCGGTCTGGTCCGTGGCAAGCGCCGCGTGATCGTCACCGACAACAAGACCGGCCAGCAGGAAGAACATCTCATCCCCCGCAGCAAGCACATCTTGCTGTTCAACGGCGACCACGTCAGCAAAGGCGACCAGATCACCGACGGTCCAGTCGTTCCGCATGACCTCCTCGAAATTCTTGGCCCACAGGCTCTCCGCGAGCACTTGGTCAACGAAGTTCAGGAAGTGTACCGCGCCCAGGGTGTGGAAATCAATGACAAGCACGTTGAGATCATCATCCGTCAGATGCTGCGCAAGGTGAAGGTCACCGACACCGGCGACACCGAGTTCCTCTGGGGCGACCAGATCGACCGCGGCGAGTTCGAGAAGGAAAACAACCGTGTATCCGAAGAAGGCGGCAAGCCTGCAGAGGCAGAGCCCGTCCTCCTCGGCATCACCAAGGCTTCCATCGAAACCGAATCCTTCATCTCGGCAGCTTCCTTCCAGGACACCACCCGTGTGCTCACCGAAGCCGCCACCCTTGCCAAGTCCGACTTCCTGCGCGGCTTCAAGGAAAACGTCATCATGGGTCACCTCATCCCGGCCGGCACTGGCTTCATCAGCAACCGCAACTTCGAACTCCACGAAACCGAGCGCCCTGCGCTGCCTGCCATCGTGGACGAAGACGCGGCCTAAGCCCGCCCGTCCGTTCAAACCTCACCCGCCTCCCTCGGTGCAAGCCGTCGGAGGCGGTTTTGCGTACCGGGGGCGTGGTGGCCGTGGTTGCACCTTAAGTGGCGCATCGCTATAGCTTGCGATCACCTGCGCCGCCTTTCCCCATGAAACACCTCCTCGCCACGGTCCTTGTCTTTCTCCTAGAGACAGTCTCAGAGGCGGCCAAGCCGAAGCCATTCATGTTCGTGCCCAAGGAGGCCGCCGAGCCCATACCAGTGGCCGTGTGGCTGCAGGGTTATCGTGGATATTCACCTCTGGGCCCCATGCCCGGCGAGACGACGGAAGCCATGCAGAAACTGGCCGATACACTCGGCGCGGTGATCCTCGGCTTTCCCGCCACCACAGACCTGGGAGATGACACGCAGCAGTGGTCCGAAGAGCCGGTGGCAGACCACGCCTACATTCAGGACAGGCTGAAAACGCTCACGACGGGGCTGAAAGTGGATCTGACCCGGGTCGGATTGTTCGGCTTCTCCCAAGGCGCGATGGTGGCTGCGGATCTTGCCACTCTCTATCCAGACTCCTATCGCGGAGCCATTTTAATGTCGCCCGGAGGCATGGGCGGGCCGAAGGCGGCGGAGCAGAGACTGCCGATCCACGCCACGCAGGTTTATTTCTGCTTTTGTGGCGCTGAGGAGCATGAAGGCAACGTCGGCCTCACCAAGGCATATGCGCAACATTTGGAGAAGGTTCTGGGTGCCCACGTCACTCTAAAGCTCTACGAAGGCGTCTCCAAGCACACCCGGCCCCCGGATTTCATGACGCAGTTCACCACCTGGATGGGAGCGATTCTGAAGCCGGGGGAGAAGGGCTGATTCAGAATTCATCATGGAGGCGCGCGACATCCGCACTGGTGATGGGTTTCGCGCCCTGAACCAGCGGGAATCGAATGCTTTGGTTCTGCTCACCTTGGACGGTGTTCGATTTCACCAAAGCCAGCGCATCGCGCAGGAGACGTTCAAGCCGCGAGGCCGTGACAGCGTCAAGTTGCTGCATGGTTTGTTCGATTTCTAAAGCGAGCGAACTCATGGCTGAAGACTATAATATTTTAAATAATTACATAGTCTTCGTGGTGCATAACATCGCATGGACATTGAGCGAATCCCCTCTCCCCACCGATGATATGCAATGCTCAGTGAGGTGCGCTAAAATTCTGGACCACCAAATAAGGGACAAGCACCATGAAGACCGTGAAGAGAGAACGTTATAACAGTGATTTCAAAGACCGGGCGGTGGCCATGGTCAGCCTGGGCAGGGCCGTGCCTGAAGTGGCCAAGGAACTGGGCATTGGCCAGAGCATCCTTTACCGCTGGACGCAGTCTCAGCGTCAGAGCCAGAAC
>NZ_JBAQCR010000284.1:0-3605 GCF_049294395.1 Prosthecobacter sp. | reverse complement strand
ATGCGCCAGCGCTCGGTCAATGAGCCGTTCATGCAGGAAACCGGCAGGCTTCTCAGCCTCCGGTTCGTGCTCGATGGCCGTCAGCAGCAATGCGTTCAGCGAAGGATGCTTTTGCTCAATGACACGGGCGATGTCACGATCACTCCAAATGTTACGCCGCCCTTGGATCCAGGCAATCAGCCCCAGCACGATGAGCCCCAGCATCGACCAACGATCAAGCCTCTTCGAAACAGCAAATCCATTCAGCGTCGCCAGCAGCAAGCCGCCCCTCACCACAACCCCCAGCGCGAACACAACAGCGAGATGACGCATGAGCCGCGCGAGACGCAGCGCCTCGCGAACTTCAGCAATGCGGGCTTCAAGAATGGTGCGTGCGATCATAAGCGGTGATTTTCAACTCCTCTAATTTTCTGCATCCAGAGCAATGTCCGTCAGTTCAATGCTCCAGTCCTTTTTTAATTTATAGAAGAAACACAAAGTTCCTCCATCGAAGCCTTTTAAACCATACCTCGAGTAGTCTTCATTAAAATGCCCTTCTTTTGGCTTGAACCCATAGGACCGTTTGATGAGTTCTCCATTCTTGGAAAAAGCCACCTCTGAACCCGGATTATTAGTTGTCGTAAGCACTTCGAATATCTTGCCTTTGGGATGGGCCGTATCAGCAGGCAGGCTCAATGGGATGGCACGTCGGTTTGAAATTCGATAAATCTGACAGTCGTTCATGAGCCGCCCTATTCGAAAATTGACCAACAGGATTTTGCCATCAGGCGACCAGGCACACCGAACATTCTCCGTTGTTTTACCCCAAGTTCCGCCATTGGAAGTCACTTCCTCCAACGTACCAATCCGTTTTTGTTTCTGCGCGTCGATTAGCAAAACGCTCCCATCCGCCTCGTCCAGAGCCGCCCCCTGTTGCGGAAGCACTGCAACAGCCAGCTTTTTGTCGGGAGACACCCCGCCTTCGACGACGACCCAGTCAGCCGCAAGGCCGCTTGAAGCCACCAAGGCTATTGAGAAAATGATGCTTTTCACGAGGCTTGGAGAAATTGAATTGAAAGACTCTAATCAAGCAGTGGTGAGACTGCTGACTCCTTTACGCCCTGCAAACCACGTTTCGAGCAAAAGTACAGCCAGGAGGATAAGGAGAATATACCACCACGACTGCTGCCGCTGCTCCGTGTCAGTCGCCGTAAGCCGCTCGTCCGTGGTTTCACCGGCTGCCCCACTGTCAGCGCCGCTGGAAAGCTTGATGCCATATTCCGCCAGCTTCTGCGGAGCCAGCGGCAGCACACGCCCCTCATCCGGCGGGAGATTGACAGCCAGAATCTGGGTATGGCTGGCGCTTTGCACCTTGTAGAGACCGATCCCCGTCGTGGTAAAAATCTCGCCCGCTTTGAGACTGTGCGTCTTGCCTTCCGGCTCCGTGATGGTGTACGCGGAAGCAGCATCTAGCGGCAGGTTTTCACCCACCAGCAGCGTCGCCGCTGGATCATGGCTGAAACCCGCCGCCGCCAGCCAGCCATACAGCAGCGGCACAAACTTCGTGCTGAGCGCCAGCTGGCTGTCACTCGGCTGCCAGCCAGAAGCCAGGACAATGAGCGTCCCCTTCCCAATGCGGGCGCTGAGAATCGCAGGCCGACCGTTGTCAAAGCTCGCCAGGGTCTCCAGCTTGTTGCCCGCATCTTTGACCTCGATCTGCCGATGCTTCCAAAACCGCAGCTTGGTAAAGTCGCGCAGCTTCGGATCACCGAAGGGCTTGAGCAGCGGATGCTCCGTTTTGACATCCGCCAGCATTCGGTAGTCGTCATTGGCATCCCCGTCCTTGACGGTGATGCCAGGAATCCCAGTGAGCGTTTGAAGCAGAACTGCATCGGCAGAAGAAGACGCGACCTCCACCAGAAACCCGCCCGCACTGACAAAGTCGCGCAAAGCGGCATGCGTCCCGGCAGACGGCGTGGCTCCCGAGATGACAAGCACGTCCGGCTTCTGCGCCGGCATCGCCTTCCCCGCCGTGAGCACCGGCGCCAGCGTGGCCGTGGGTTGCAGCGCACGTGCCAGATAATACAGCGGCGCAGCGGCCTCATCTCGCGTGGCCTCATCGCCCAGAAAATGAATCCGTACCGCACGCGGCTGCGGCGGCGCGATGAAAAGCCGGTTGTCGAAATCGTATCTGTCGCCCGTGAGAGTCAGCGTCGTCGCGCTGGTGGAATTCGGCGGAGCCGTGAGAATGCGCGAAGCCCCCGCCGGGATCTGCGCCGTGATGCTGTCCGTCTGCGGGCCTTTTTCCCACGCCAGCGTGAAGTCGCGCAAAGCCGAGTCACGCGTGTTGCTCAACCGCACACGAATGAGTGCGTCCGCATTCCCCTCCTCATCACGCGCAGCCAGAGCCACGGCAAAATTGTCATTCGTCACCGGATCCAGCCGATGCACATGGAGCGTAAGTTCAGCAGGCCACGCAATCGTGCGCAGAGCATCAAGGTGCGTCCCCTCCTGCAAATCCGTGATGAGATGAATGCGCTTCGTCAGCTTCGCCGTGCTGGCATCAAACGACGGCACCGCAGCGATCAGCGCCCGATCAAGCTGCGTGCCGCTCCACGTCGGCGCCAGCGCAGCCAGACGGCTTTGCAGCGCCGCACTGCGATTCGCCGGGGTGTTTCGATCTTCCTC
This sequence comes from Prosthecobacter sp., assembly GCF_049294395.1. Taxonomy (GTDB): domain Bacteria; phylum Verrucomicrobiota; class Verrucomicrobiia; order Verrucomicrobiales; family Verrucomicrobiaceae; genus Prosthecobacter. Next base: position 938 of record NZ_JBAQCR010000284.1, on the reverse strand, counting down.
AAAACTCCACACCTGCGTGAGCTCCCGGTCAAACACCGCCAGCGCAATCCGGTCCGTGATCTTCGCCGCCTTAAACAGCCGCTCCGCTTCAGCCAGACCACGCTTCCACAAATCATCCCGTCGCATCGAAGCACTGCGATCCAGCAGGATCAGCGTCGCCTGATCCGCCGATGACGAAGTGGCGCTTTCACTCTGCAAAAACGGCCGCGCAAACATCAGCGCCAGAAGGATCAGCGCCAGACACCGCAGCAACAGCAGCAGCCAGTTCTCCAGCCGTCTCTTGCTTACCGGCACCGGCGTGCTCGCATCCAGAAACATCAGCGTACTGAACTCCACCCGGTCCTGCGGCGGCCTGCGTCGCAGGTGCAGCAAAATCGGCGCAATGATCGCCGCAGCACCAGCGAGATATATGGGAAAGAGCCAGCTCATACGAAATAAAGGGTTCGAACAACAGAAAGCTCCCTCCTCAGGAATCGTCCTCGTCCTCGTTCTTCTACTCGTCCTCGATCAATTCGCTCACAAACACCTCCACGACACTCAAACTCCATTCGTCCTCGTCCTCTTACCTTGGGCTCCTTAGCTTTAGCGAAGGAGGCTCGAACTCGTCCTCGATCACTTGACTTCGAGAGCCACAAGGCGCGACGATTCTGAAACAGATGTGTTGGCTTGGTTTGGAAAGTCATAGGTTTTCGATCAAAACACGCTACCCAGCCACTCTCGCCGCCGCAGACTTCGAAGCCTTCTTCCTCTGCCGCGCACTCAAAAAGTTAAACAGCACCTCTTCCAACGGCTGATCCGTCGGACAAAAGTGGTATTCCACATTATGCCGGTCCGCAGCCGCCTGGATCGTATCGCGATGCGCCTGCAGCCTCTTCAGATAAGTCTCACGCGCCAGTTGCGGATCCACAAAACGTTCCGCCCCCGTCTCCGCATCCCGA
>NZ_JBAQCR010000283.1:0-3383 GCF_049294395.1 Prosthecobacter sp. | reverse complement strand
CACGCGTGCCTTCACCTTTGTCATAGGCGCTGACAATGCGTTCACGTAAATCCAGAGAGAGTGTTGCCATACCACTTTATAGCAGGCCTCTACCCGGATGGCTATATAATTATTTAAAATGCTCTAGCGAAGGAGGAAGCCGGTCCGAGTTCGTAGTTAGGTCTTCAGCCCGTTCTGCCTTAGGTCACCTCACCGCCCCACTTCCATCAGCGTCGGCAGCTTGTGCAGCGGCGTAAACTCCCCGCTCGCCGCCCCCGCCGCCGGTTTAACCGCCTGCGGATTGCTCGACTTCAAAAAGCGAAACAGCTCGCTCTCTGTCGTGAAGATCATCGTCGTATCCGCCGTGATCAACTGCTTGTACGTCTCCATCGTCTTCAAAAACTCAAACAGCTGCGCAGCTTCTGGCGTCTGGTTGTACGCCTTCGCATAAATCTCCGTCGCCTTCGCATCCGCAGTGCCTTCCATCTCCTGCACCTTGCGGTACGCTTCAGACTCAATGGTCGCCAGATCACGCTCACGCTCACCGTTGATCTTCGCCGCCTCGCCTTCGCCTTCCGCACGGTGCAGCTTGGCAATCTGCTCACGCTCGGAAATCATCCGCTGGTGGATCGACTGGCTTACCGAAGGATCGTAGTCGATGCGCTTGAAACGCACATCCAGCAGCCGGATGCCATACCCCTCGATCTTCGGAACCGCATTCTTCAGCACCTCCTCCTCAAGTTCCACACGTCCGTAAATGATCGGCGGCAGCACACCCAGGCGTGAATCCGCACTCGAAGGCGCGCTGCCCGTCGTGGTCGTGTTGGCCACATCACGGATCGCCTTGCGGTCCTTCGTCGTGCGCACCGCTTCGATGAAGTCATGCTTCGCGATCACGATGCGCGTCTCGCTCGCCAGAATGTCATCCAGCCGCGACAGCGCACGGCGCTCGTCCGTCAGCTGGCGGAAAAACACCAGCGGGTCGCTGATCTCCCAGCGCCCAAACACATCCACCACCACGATGACCTTGTCCTTTGTCGTCATGTTGGCCGATGGCCCGTCCCATTCCAGCACCCGCTTGTCCAGTCGGTTCACGGTCTGTACAAACGGCGTCTTCCAGTGCAGTCCGGCCTTAAGGATCGACTCTCCCACCGGCTTGCCAAACTGCGTGATCACCACCTGCTCCGTCTCGCTCACGGTGTACAAACCGGAGCTCGCCACGATCCCCAGTGCGAGGACAATTATCAAAACAAGAGAAGCTTTCATCGTGTGGCAGGGGCAGGGTTGGTTTGCGGTTCCGCCTGGCGGAGATTCATGAGCGGTAGAAATGAGGAGGCCTTGTCATCCAAAATGATCTTGCCTGGCACTTGCGACAGCACCTCTCCCATCGTTTCCAAATACAGGCGCTTCTTCGTCACCTCCGGCGCCTTCAGGTACTCCGCCAGCACAGACTTGAAACGAGCCGCATCACCCTCCGCTTCGTTCACACGCTTGGCCGCATAGCCCTCAGCGCCCTTGATCTTCTGCTCCGCCTCACCACGCGCCTTGGGAATGATCTGATAATAATTCCCGCTCGCCGTGTTGATCGCAGACTCCTTCTCCTGCTTCGCACGGTTCACATCGCTGAAGCTCGCCTGCACATCCGCCGGCGGGTTGATGTTGCCCAGCTGGATCTGATCAATCCGCACGCCCATGTTCAGCGTCGCCACCAGTTCGCGCAGGCGTTCAGCACATCGGGTTTCCATTTCCTGACGCCCAATCGTCAGCACCTCATCCACCGTACGGTCACCCACCACCTCGCGCATCACCGCTTGGGAAAGATCTCGCAGCGTAGGCACCGGCTCACGAAAATTAAACACATACGCCACCGGATCACTGATGTGGTACTGCACCACCCATTCCACCAGCGCCGTGTTCAGGTCGCCGGTCACCATCGTCTTTTCCTCCTCCTGATCTCGAGTGTCCGAATACTGATACGGATTGGTCGCCCCCTGCGTGCCAAAGCCAAACTCCAGCTTCTGCTGCCGCAAAATCTCCACCAGCGTGATCTGGTCGATGCCCCACGGCAGCTTGAAGTGCAGGCCCGGCGTCTCCGTTTTCAAGTAACCGCCAAACCGCTGCACCACCGCCACCGACTCCGCCGGCACCTGATACACCCCCGAGAATAGGCCGACCGCCAAAAACAGTCCGATCACCCCCGTGAGTATCAGGCGCGGGTTGAAGCTTATCTGCGGCGCATTCGCAAAAGGTCGTATCTCACTCATGCGGTGAGGCTACTGCATTCCACCGTCACGGCAAAGCCTACTTCATTCCAAAGTCCGCCACATATTGTTCCACGATCACCTTCAGCTCCGGCGGCCTCGGCAGACCAATCGCCTCCGCCCGCGCGCCATCCACCTGCTGCGGCCAGTTGTCCACGATCCCCTGAATCCGCGCATCAAATGCATCCACGATCGGCCCCAGCGTGATCCCGCGTTCCGCCGCCACTTCCTGGATCACCTTCTCCGCAATGTTCGGTGTCACACGGTGTGCCGGCAGCACATACGCCCGGTCCTTGCCCAGCTTCTCCTCCGCCACTTCACTCAAATAGATGAACGACTCAATCACCGTCCTGTAACCCGTCATCGGATGCGGCTGATCCCGCCGGATCGGCAGCATGCACGCCTCACCATTGAGCGGCTCACGAAACATCCCGCTCGCCCAGCTCGATGCCGCCGCATTCGGCTTGCCCGGCCTCACGATCACCGTCGGCAGCCGCACACTGCGCCCGTCAAAGTGACCTTTGCGCGTGTGATCATTCACCATCATCTCGCACATCGCCTTCGTCATGCCGTAGGTCGTCTGCGGCAGTTGCTTCGTCACGTCAGACATCAGCTGCGACATGTCCAGCCCGCCATAAACCGCCACACTGCTCGCAAACACCACCCGCGGCCGCCCTTCCGCCGCACGCGCCGCCTCAAACACATTGCGCCCGCCCTCCAGATTCACCCGCATCGCATCATCAAATCTCTCCTCACACTCCCCGCTCACCATCGAGGCCAGGTGAAAGATCACGTCAAACTTCGCTCCCGTCGCCGCCAGCACCGTCGCCCGGTCGCCAATGTCACCCTTCACATGCTTCACCCGCGCATCCGTCGGCTCCCCACGGAAAAACGCATCCAGCAGCACCATCTCCGTGATCGCCTCTCCGCACCACGTGCCGCGTTCCAAAAGTTTCTGCGCAAGTTGGGAGCCAAGGAAGCCGCCGCCGCCGGTGATGATGATTTTCATGGTTGAGTAGGGAAGGGTTTGCCATCAGGCACCGCCTGATGTGAGTTCGCCCCGACATGAGCAAGCCTCTCACAGGACACAAGATCGGATTCGTCGGACTCGGCAACATGGGCCGCGCCAATGCACGCCACCTC
>NZ_JBAQCR010000282.1:0-5883 GCF_049294395.1 Prosthecobacter sp. | reverse complement strand
CGGCTGCATCCTCTGAATCCCCGTGCACTTCCCAGCGGCAAAACCCACGATGACATTTTCGCCTGCGGGAGTGAGCACCCAGTACGACACCCGCTCCTTCTGCTGTTCCTTCCTGGCATAGAGCCCGTGCTTTTCCACCTGAGCCTGGAGCTCATCCTCAGACATCTTCAGCGACAGCTCGCGCAGCTCCGGGATGCCGCTCAGAAAATCCGGCCCGCCCTCCAGCCCCAGGCATGCCACAGACAAAAGCACCCCAAGGAGTGCCGATAGCAGAAATGTTTTCATGGTGTGTGATCTTGTCATCATGGCCGCACCGGGTCCTGTTTCCATTCAGCCAGTTCCTCCTGCCAGCGGTTTTGCGCATCACGGCTCATGAAGACCCCCGTCATGTCACGGTTGTCGCCCTCGCCACCGGGCAGCTTGTCTGCGCCCAGGCTGCGCAGCGTCACGGCCCCGGACTCATCGCTGCTGTAGTCCAGCGGGCGCTGCCACGCATCCGTCGTCTCATTGTCGTAGCCAGGTCTTGCAGGCAGCTCTGCCAGCGTCAGAGGCAGCTTGTTGTGCAGGTGCCCGTACTGAAGAATGCGCCGCTTGGTCACACTCAGCCGCGTTGCCGTCAGGCCGCGCGGCGGGATCGTCTCCACCAAAAAGAGAAATGCCAGCAGGAACAGAATGAGCGCAGACGCGATGACTTCGATGGGCTTGCTCATAGGAGTGGGGAAGTTGTTGCGTGTCTTGGATTCGTTGGATGCCCGCTCACCCTTCGCCGTCAGTTCATGCAGAGCTTTGTCAAATTCATGGCGCAGGAGTCTTGCGGGCCAGCCAGCTTTGGTATTCCTCCCAGTCGTCACGCATGGCCTGCTGCTCAGCCTTCGGATCTTTTGGGGTGGACCACGCCAGGGCGGAGTAGCGCCGGTACTCGGCAGGACTCAGCACATCCCGGTAATCCGAACACGCAGTCTCTGTGTGCAGCTTCAGCTGGCTCACGTCGCCCTTGGCCAGCTTGAGGATGGCCAGATGCACCCGGGCCGGCTCACGCTGCCAGTCCTTCGTGCCGTAGCGGCTCAGGAGGGCCTGCACTTCGGCAGTGCGCGCATCCCCGAAATCCCGCCGGATGATCCGCTGCACGTCATCGGCGGTGACACGGGGCGTGGGCTGGGTCGTCATGGCTTCAGGGGGCGCCGGGGGCGGATTTTTATCACGGCAGCCCGACAGCGCGGCCACGGTGCAGATGAGAGTAAGAAAACGAAACCAAGGAGGCATGGCAGGAGCAGTTCTTCCGTGTTGAGCTGAGCAGTCATCAAGGGTGCTCACTTCCGCCGAATATGCCAGCCCCATGATGCAACGCCGCATTTTTTCCCTGCGCAGCTCATCACTGGGAGCGCCGACATGTTGTCGGCTCCGGGCGGGCGTCCCTGCCGCCGAACATCATACCAAGACATCCCAGAAAAACGGGGTCAGTGTGCAAATACTTGACAAAAATGGAGGCGGGAATGCGGCCCCATCATCCCCGCCTCAATCTCTTCATTTTTTGCGCTCCTTTGCGCCTTTTTGCGGCCATTCTTTCGCCCTATTTAGAGTCACCTCTTGATCACCCGCGTCAGCACCGCCCACCCACCCGACCACCCCTGCTGGCAACCCTTCACCCAAGCCCTCCCCACCCTCCAGCAAGCCCCCGCCGCCGCCTCTGCTCAGCAATCACTACAACGAGACCCGCGCCGAGTACTACCGCCAGCTCGACCACGCCAGCAAGTCCGGTGGCGATCTCCGCCCCTTCCTCCTCTACGCCGTGCAGGGGCTGGTGGACGGCCTGCGCAAGCAGCTCCACTTCGTCTGGGAGCAGCAGTGGGACGTCACCTGGCGCAACTACGTCCACGAGCGCTTCCAGCACAAAAACAGCCCCAGCGACACCCGCCAGCGCCACCTCGCGCTCGATTTCGGCACCGTCCACGACTGGGTGCCCATCGCCACCCTCACCGAACTCACCCCCCGCCTCGCCAAAGCCTACGCCGCCAAAACCTCCAAAACCCTCCAGCGCGATCTCACCGAATTCACCCAGCAAACCCTCATCGAACGCGACGGCCGCAAGGTCAGAGCAAGGCGTGAACTGATCTTCGCGTTCCTGCCGCTGAAGAAGCGGGGGTGAGGTGGAGGAGGGGGCTTTGAAAGGCTTGCGGAGCCTCCCTGAGCCCCGCCGATGAAAAGGCCGTCAAAAACCTGCGCAAACTCCCCGTCGAAAACGAACTCGTCTTCGAATCCGAAGCCGCAGAGTTCACCAACCGCCTAGCCGAGCAGATGGAGGTGCACGCCGCTGAAGCAACGGTTATGGTTGCCGGGTAGGGGAAAAGGTTCGAATTGGCTCAGTTTAAAGAATGTGAGACTGTTTGTAGTCATCACACAAGATGTAGCCTCTCGTTCCGGCAATCTTCGCCACAAAACCTGATCTCTCGAGCTTATTGAAGATGTTTCTAACCTTCCGATAGAAGGTATCGAACTGTTTGATGTCTCCCTCCGGGCCACGGCGCTCATACCAAAGAGCAAAAGCAGCCTGTTTGGCGCTGCCGCCCTTTTCCTTGCAGTAATGATTGTGGCGGTAGATCACGCCGAGAGCCGCCTGTGCAGTCTCATCAAGACTGTCAAACGCTGCGCCAAACATGGCCCGCAGTTCCCGCGTATAGCTCCGCTGCACCAGTACTCTGTCCGCGATGTAGATAGGGCATGCTGGAGTGCTGAGCGGATGTTTGCTGATCAAACCCGATTTTTCCAAGATGCTCAGCGCCGCGAAATGATTATTGTCGGGGGTAAGCAGGATGGTATAAAAATATTGCTCATTGGCCCATTCCGATTTGATCAGATAAGCGAGAACCAGCTTTTGTTCTTCAGTAAGGCTGCCGCCTTCCAGTTTGATGGAGATGTGCCTGTCAAATGAGTCGAAAAGCCTCTCCATGCGGTCCCCCATCAGTTTGCCCGCACAGATGTGCAGGCAGACTTCCTCGGTGTAAATGCGGTAATAGGGCAGGTCGATGCGGTTCTGCAGGCATAGGTTCACCAGCGTGGCCATGCCGATGCCTCGTCCTTCCCATTTTCGGTACACTCGCAGCACATCTGCCAGCTTTGGGTTGCGCGGTTTGGCTTCCGGCAGAATGCGGCGCACCGGTATGTCTGAATTGCCATCTTCAACAAGCAGGGTCTGCCGAAATTTTCCAGGGTTGCGGATCGCGATGTGGACGCCTGGCTTGATGGCAATGATGACCTGCTTGTCCACCGAGTAGTCCCTGTGGGCCAGAGCATTGTTCACCGTCTCACGCAGCACTTCCTCTGGATACTGAGGCACAGCTGTACCACCACCTGCCGCGATGATGCCCACCTGAATGTTTCTCAGCAAGTAGCCCAGACTCGACTCCATCAACTGCAAAACATTGTCCACGAAGTCCTGCTTATCCTGTGCGATTTGCTGCGCCACGTCCACATAGCCATGTACATGGCTGCGGAATCCGAGGCGGTCTCCAGGATGGTTGCCACAGACCAGCGCCCCCAGAATGGTGACGGTGCCATTTTTGAGAAAGCACCGTCGCTCCAGAAAGGCCCGGGCTGCCGCAAGGTCCGGCTTCAGTGTTTCTACCTGCTGTGGCTGATTCAGGTGAAAGATGAAATGGTTCAACTTGGTCAGGTCCAGATCCGTCTCCTGCATATCAGGCACGACCTGCAGTTCTTTGGCGTGAGTGGCTTCCTCCTTGAACTCCTCCTGCATCTCAACCTCTCGTTCGGTGATCTTGTGATCACCGGTCAGGATGCGTTTGTAGGCCGTACCATTGAGAAAGACAAATTTCCGGTCTGCCGCCAGTTCGTCCACATACACCACCGCCACCCTTTCCCCCAGCAACGTGCGTATTTCCATCTGCGGAAAGCAGTCGCCGAGGTCCAATTTGACACCTTTGCGGTCGGTATAGATGCGCTGAAATTCTTTAAGGTTTGGCTCAGCATGTTCCTTCCACCCGCTCAGCACATAACGCCGGGCGGCTCCCGTGCCCTCTTCCTTCACACCTAAAACCAGAATGCCACCACGCGTATTTAGGAATGCGTTCACACTTTTGTGCCGTTCCTTCCATTCGCCCCCGTCAATTGGAACAGGCTTGATTTCGAGCCCTTCTGTCTCCAGTTCCATGAACCGTCCCTGCTGAATGAGATCAGCTAGTTTGCTCAGGAGTTCGTCAATGATTTTCATGCGGGCAGAACACTGTAGAAGGTTCAGTCATCCTTGCATCATTCTTCTTTCGCGTTAGGCATCTTCTTTTGCTCTTTTTTTTGCCGCCCACTCCTCCCTGTCCCAGAAATCCGGCACCTCCTGCGGCACTTCGACCATCCAGCTGCCGTCTCTCTTGAGGCGGGAGGCGATGCGGCCGTCGATTTGTTGTTCGATCTCGCGGCGGTAGAGGTTGGCATCCAGCAGGGTCCATTTGCCGGAGCGGAGCTGGAGGAGCTCGGCGATGCGGTTGCGGGTGACGGCGCCGGCGCCTTTGTCCAGGGCGGCGCCGCTGCCGATGTCTTCGATGTAGATGATGTCGTACTTCGCGTAATCGCGTGCGGCGCGGAAGTCCTCCAGGTCCACGGCGGGGATGAGGTGGGCCATTTGCGGACCGCGATGGCCGGTGGGCGTGGGGATTTTCCAGTGGCCGCGTGCGGCGGCGGACTGCAGGCAGGCGAGGGCTTGCTTCAAAACATGCGTCTTGCCCACGCCGGAGGGGCCCAGCAGGGAAACCCAGCGGCGGGGCTGCTCGCGGCGGATGACGGCGCTGCAAAAGGCCTGGACCGACGGCAGCACCTCGCGCAGCCCGGGGTGATACACCTCAAACCGCCACGGCCACGCGGCCACGTGCGGGTGGAGGTCTGCGGAGCCGGGCACGGAGTCAGGGGAAAGATCAAGATCCGCCAGCAGGGCCTGCTGGCGGTCCGGGGCTCTTACGGCCCCGTGCAGCACGCGGGAGATGGATTGAGGTTTCATGGTTTGAGAAGGAATCGAGTGTGGTAGGAAATGTTGGGATGTGGTGTCAAGACGTCAGCGCCGCCGCGCACCCAGGTACGTATTGTAGTACCGGCTTGAGCCGGTTCTGGAATGCGCGGCGCTGCGATCCGCGAAGGCGCTCCCAGATTCCGCCTAAAGGCGGGACTACAATACGTGCGCTGGGTGGCACACACGTGCGAGGTGGCAGGAGCGCGCTGGTGAGGGCAGCGTATGGCAGCGCCAGCGCCTCCGTGTATCCAGGGCTGTTTCGTAGTGCCGCGTTCGCTTCGCGGCTTCGCAGCAGCTGGTTCTGGAATGCGCGGCGCGGCGATCCGCGAAGGCGCTCCCAGATTCCGCCTAAAGGCGGTACTACAATGCGTGCGCTGGGTGGCACGTGCGTGCTGGGTGGCTCGGTGTTTTCCAAGACGGATTGCCGGAAAGCGAGCGTGGAGACGCTCGGCGGCGCTTGGAGGACCAAGCGCCCTACCTCGCGCCGGGCGTTCGCATGCCCAGGGCAGGTAGGGCGGGCTGTCCTCAGCCCGCCGCCGTCGACGTGTTCTTCGTAGCTTTAGCGAAGAAGGAAGCCCACGGTCCTCGAGCAAGAAACAGCTCGCCATGCGGACATGAGTCTGCGAACCGCGATGAACTTGCGGGAAGGCGGATGCGCTGCATGCCAGCGGGCGGGAGGCGGTGATGGCGGCTTCACGCATACCGGCCGGGGGCGTTGGCGCTGTCGCTGCGCACGGGAGTTGGACTGGGGCGGTTGTGGCCATGGGCATGGGCTTTGGCGGGGTGAGTGTTCGTGGTTTGAAAATGCAGGCCCTGCCAGCGGGCGTGGATGGCGGCATCCACCTGCGCGGCCACGGCGGACCAGCCATGGG
>NZ_JBAQCR010000281.1:0-11429 GCF_049294395.1 Prosthecobacter sp. | reverse complement strand
CGGCTGCATTCGGCTGCCCACCAAAATGGCCGCCATCTTCTTCAAGGAAACGCCGCCGGGAACACCAGTCCAAATCATTGGTGAAAGCTCGCTCGCCGCCACCGAAAGCGCGATCCCTATCGGCGTCGACACGATTCCCGATGTGGCTACGGTGGAGCCCAAACGTCCTGCCAAAAAGGCGAAGGTTGCAGCGGCTGCAGAATCGAAGCCGAAGTCAGCAGCCAAGCCAAAAACGACCGTGCGCCGGGCGATTGTGGACGCCAGCAAGCCTTCATGGTTCAAATGGACTCGCAGACCCCCACGCGGTGCCACGATCTATTTGAACGAGTAGCCCCTTCGAATCCGGAACGTAAACCGAACTTCCAAGTTCGGTGAGGGGGGGGCGAACTGGAAGGTGACTATTCAGGACCCCTCTAAAGTCGGCATGGTGAGGGGCGGCCGATGTGCGCTCCCGCGCATTTTCAGTTGCCCCTCACTCAACCTTTAACTTCCGCTATCTTCGCTTCTATACGGTTCTCCGAAGAAAGCATGCCCCAAGCCATACCCTCCTCGGAAAAGGGGAGCGCATTGCGGCTCCAATGAAGTTTCCAAGTGCTCCAGCGCGAATCTCCTCTCCCCGCCCACGGCACCGCTGCTCCACATCTCTTTCGGGGAGAGGCTGGGTGAGGGGAGAGATTTCGGGAGAGTACTTTGGCCTCCGCAGGGACCTGAAAAGTTACTTTGGAACTTCGGTTCACTTCACCATGATCCACCCCACCAAGATGAGAATGGGCAGCAGGATGGGAATCGAGAAGCGGAACATGTAGGCCAGGAAAGAGGGCGCATGGACCTTGGATTTGTCCGCGATCGCTTTCACCATGAAATTGGGACCGTTGCCGATGTAGCTGCCCGCTCCGAAGAACACCGCCCCGAGTGAGATCGCAATGAGATGCGGCGCATGCTCGGCCGCGAACTTTATCACGTCGGCGGGGGAATCGACGGAGAGATGCTCCTGGCCCATCGAGGCGGCGAGGAAGGAAAGGTAGGTGGGGGCGTTGTCCAGGAAGGCGGAAAGCGCACCCGTGGTGAAATAATACTGCATGGGCGAGTTGATCTGCAGCGCCTCGCCGCTCTGCAGGATCTGCAGCGCGGGGATCATGGTGAGGAAGATGCCGACGAAGAGAAAACCGACTTCCTTGACCGGGCCGAAATTGAAGTCATTTGCGTCATGCACCTCCGGCTTGGTCGTGTAGTAGGAGGCCACGGCCGCGCCAAACATGATCAGGGCGGGGATGGAGAAGACACCGAGCAGGGTGGTCTCCTGAACGCTCTTGGGCAGGAAGACCGCCGCAAGCACCACACCGAGCCACAGGATGTTCAGCAGGCCGCGGAAGAGCCAGTCTTCATGCGCTGTTTCCATTTCACGAATTTCCTTGGGGATGCGGGAGAAGTTGCGCGTGTCGAAGATGAAGAAGACGACGAGCAGCAGGGTGACGGCAAGCGCCCAGGCCTGCCAGCAGTGCTGCAGCACCCAGAAGAAGGAAACGCCACGCAAAAAGCCAAGGAAGAGCGGCGGATCGCCGATGGGTGTGAGGCAGCCGCCGACGTTGCTGATGATGAAGATGAAGAAGACGATGTGGAAATGGGTGATGCGGAACTTGTTCATCTTGATCCACGGACGGATCAGGAGCATCGAGGCTCCGGTGGTTCCGATGAAGTTGGCCAGCACGGCTCCGATGAGGAGGTAGAGGGTGTTGACGAACGGGGTGGCTTCGCCCTTGACTCGGATGTTGATGCCTCCCGAGATGACGAAGAGGGAGCCCACCAGGGCCATGAAGCTGACGTATTCATGCGCGGCATGGTGCAGCGGGTGCCAGTCGTTCTGGACAAAGGCGTAGTAGGCGGTGGTGACCAGGCCCAGCCCCACGGCGACCTTTGGGTAGTGATGCTCCCAAAAGTGCGCCGCAAAGAGCGGCATCAGGGCGATGCAGAGCAGCAGGATGGCAAATGGTGCCAGCATGCCCATGGGGGGCAGTGCGGCGTGGGCGGGGGCATTGGCGAGGATGAACATGCAGCAGGGAATGGCTGGAGATATGTACAGGTGGATAGACGCAATCGGTGGGCCGAAAGCTGTAAAATCCTCGGGAAAGAGGCTGGGGAGAGCTTACTCCGGACGACGGTCCAGAATGCCCTTGGCTTTCTCAAGTTCGCCGATCGCCCAGTCGCTGATGCCGGGTTCATCGGTGTCTGCGGACCCGGTGATGTGCATGCGCCGGATGTAATACTTGTCCATGAACGCCACGATCTTCTCAGAAACACCGAGGATGCCGCGGTGCACGTGAAGGACGGGCTTTTTCAACTTTCGGGCGGTGCTGACGGCCTTCTGGGCGGTGCCTGCGGCCTTGGCGGCGAGGGTAAAGACCAGGGTGGCTTCCGCATCACGCACGTTGGAACTGACAGCCTCCAGCACGTTTTCCGTCTCGCCTTCCTTGAGCTTGTAGCGCGGGTCCAGCGTTTCCGCAGATCCGAGCAGGCCCTTCGGGCACCAGCCGCCGTGGGGACATTCGTATTTCAACGCCCACTCCAGAGCGGCGCGTTCGACGCCCATCTGAGCGCCGGTGATGATGACAAGTTTGAAAGCCATGGAACGTTCAGAAGAAATCAGGACTGCGTCTACGGCAAGCACGATCTCGCTTTATTCCAGGTGCCGTCCCAGCATCAGGTCCAGATTGCGTTCCACGATTTCACCCATGGATTTGCAGGAATCAAACAGATGGGAGTTGTGGTATTCACCCAGTTCGGAGCGGAGCTGCACGACCTTTTCGAAGGGCTCCACCGCATTGTTCTTCATGCAGTGCAGCAGGGAGGTGATGCGCTGGTGCTCGGAGAGGTAGCGGCGGGAGATGAGGCTGCGCTCTTCCTCCTGGTACTGCTTCATCGTGGGGTAGTTCAGGCAGGAGGAGCAGAGCTGCACCACCGGGTTGTTCTCTTTGAAGAACTGCGGGAGGTACAGGCTTTTGCGCCCTTCATAGCTCTGCTGGTCGAAGTCGATGGCACGCACGCGGTACTGCACCTCCTCAAAGTCAGGCGTCATGTCCACCACGTAATTGTAGCTGCGCATGTCGCCCAGAAGGCGGATGAAGCAGCGTTCGCTGAATTTCACGAACTCCTTGGCCAGACGGACACCGTTGAAGTCAGGACGCTGCAGGTAGTCGCGGATGAAGGCGTCTCCCGGCACACCGGCGATGTGCTCCTCCACCAGGGTGCCGCCCCGGTGCATCAGATAGTTGATGCGGTTCGGGGAGAGCAGGTGCTCCAGCTCCAGACCATAGACGCGGGAGGCGTCCGCAGTTTTCACGTAGAAGTGGTCGTAGTTGTCATTGTACTGGTTCACCACCCGGACTCGGAAGGGGCGGGAGTTGCCAAATTCGCAGTAGTCTACACGCTCCACGAAGAGGTGCGGCACCGCATGGAAGTCCCCCGTGCGGAGCTGCGAGTAGATGCTGGTGAGCTTGGGATAGAGCTCCTTCTGCAGCTCGCGCGGATAAAGTACGCTGCTCCAGTAGGTGGCATTGCCCTCCTTGTCGAAGAGAGGGTAGCTTTCGGAGAAGTTGCGCAGTTCATCATACTGCGTGGGCAGCGAGTAGCAGCGCCCGAACTGATCGAGGTACTCGATCAGCTCATCGGTGACGGGGATGAAGTTTTTGCGCTTGGTGATCTCGTTCATGCCGGCGCTGTGTCGCACTTCGCGTTCCAACTATCAAGGCGGACCTATTTGAGGCTTGTGCGATAGACTGACTTCCTTGCCTTGAAGGCCAACGGCCTTCCGTCATATAGCCTAGGGGGGCGAGCTTTAGCGAGTGCTCCCCTGGGTTCCGGCAGCCAGTCTGGGAAGCAAACCCAGTACTCCGCCACACTTTTATCCCGCCAGCAGCGTCTGCAATGAGCCCCGCTGCGAGTTTGCCGCATTCAGGCACTGAGTCCACTTCCAGCAGAAATGCTCTGCTTGTCAGTCCATTGCGCAAGGTTCAATAGGCGCCGCTTTACGGAGCGGTAGTCGCAATTGGAGCACTTCAGGTCCCGGCGGGTGGCAGGAAGCCGATGCTTGAGAGGTGCTGGAGGTAGAGGTTCATGCGGGCCTGATTGATCGGCGGGCAGGTGATTCCGCTGCCCTCAAGATCCTGCAGCGCATTGTGGTAGAATTCGGAGGAGCGCTCTTGAGTCAGATTGAAGAGCACCTGGCGCGGAATGAAGAGCTGGTACACGGCAATGGGGTTTTGTTGTACGCCCAGGCCGCCGGCAAGTGTTGCCTCCCATTGCGCCTCTGGCACTTCCTGGATGGAGTAGCCGAAGTCACGCGTGAGTTTCAGCACCTCACGGAAGCCCGGGGCGGCGGGATTGATGAGGTGGTAGTTGCGTCCGGTACCGGTGAGATTGAGCGAGAGCCGCACGATGGCTGCGGCCACGAAATCGACGGGTGTTAGAAGGGTGCTGTTTCCTGAGTCTGGCCCCACGCCTGCGGCCAGGCAGGTTTTGAGGAAGGTCCAGATGATATTGTCAGCGGGGCAGATGCCGGTGCGGTCATCACCCACGAGCAGGCCAGGGCGGTACACATGGACCGGGAGGCCGTGCTCACGGGCTTGCGCAAACAGCTGCTCGGAAACCCAGCGGCTCTGGCTGTAACCTACGACGAGTTTCTCATGCAGCGGGAGCGGCGAATCTTCGCGCAGCGGCTGTCCATCCATGGCTTCACCGGCGGCGAAAATGCTGACACTGGAGAGGTAGTGCACGGGCTTGAGCCTGCCCTGGGCGGCCAGACGGATGATCTCCACAGAACCGCTCACATTGATCGTCCTGAGCTGTGCATAGGCGGCAATGTGGTTGATGTGTGATGCTGTATGATAAATGCTGTCCACCGTGGTGGCGAGTTCATCAAAGGCGGCGGGTTCAAGACCGAGCAAGGGCAGCGCGAGGTCTCCCAGGACCGGGATAATGCGGGCGCGGAAGGACTCCTCCCAGCAGCCATGCTTTTGCAAATGCGCCTCGATCTGCTGCACGGCGTCGGCAGTGTCTGCTGCGCCAATGAGGCAGTACACCTTGGCATGGGTCTTCAGCAAAAGATCACGCAGCAGATAGGCGCCGAGGAATTCCAGCGCTCCCGTAAGGAAGAGGCACTGCGGCTGCTGGATCTGTGCTGCCGAGACATGCCCCGTGGCGAAAGGAATGTTCCAACGGGCGAGGTCTGCATCCTGCACCATGTCATTTTCAGCAGGGACAAGCGCCGCAGATTCCGACGTGGCCGCGGCAGGCTCGGCTTTGCCGCCGGTCATCAAGTTGAGCAGGATCTCGGCGAGTTTTTGCACCGTTGGCGCACCACCCATGAGCTGCCCGGTGGGGATGGCGATGCCAGTCTGACTTTCAATCTGATGGATGAGCTCCACCGCCATGAGCGAGTCGATGCCGATCTCATTGAGCGGACGTTTGGAGTCAATCTTGCCGGGAGTGGTGCGGAGGATCTTGGCCACCTGCTCGCGCAAAAAGGTGTCCAAAATGCCCGGCTGGTCCGCAGGCGCGGCGCCAAGCACGGCCTCGCGCAGCCAGTTGGAATCGTCGGACTGATGTTGCCTGAGCGCATCTTCCGTGGTCAGCAGCGCATAGCGCGGCGTCGCGATGATGGCTGGTGTGACGGAGGCCCACTTGGACCAGTCAATGCGCGAGACCATCATCTGGCAGATGGCAGGCTGCTGCATGAGACGGCCCAGAATGGGCAGGCTCTCCACAGGTGTGATGCCAGACCAGCCGATGCGGGCAAAGTGCTCCTCAAGCTTCTTGTGACGCGCCACGTAACCGACACCCGCCATGACGCCCCAGTTGATGGTGAGACCCGGCAGGCCCTGCATGCGGCGGTGATTGGCCAGTGCATCCAGAAAGGCGTTCGCAGCAGCGTAGTTCGCCTGGCCGGGACTGCCAATGATGGATGCCACCGAGGAGAACATGACAAAGTGATCGAGCGCCAGTCCCCGCGTCTGCAAATGCAGATTCCACGCGCCGTTGATCTTGGGCGTGGTGACCTTGGTGAACCGTTCCGCATTCAGCTGCGAAATCAGCCCGTCATCCAGCACCATCGCAACGTGGAAGACACCTCGCAGCGGCGGGTGAGACTGCGCGATCTCCTGCAGCAGCGTGGTCACGCTGGCAGGATCGCTCACGTCGGACTTGATCACCGTCACTTCGGCACCCGCGGCCTGCATTGCGGCCACGCCGGCACGGGCTTCATCACTGGAGGCACCACTGCGGCTGGAGAGAACAAGATGTCGCGCGCCTTGCTTCACAAGCCACTGCGACATGGCCAGGCCAAAGCCCCCAAGTCCGCCCGCCACGAGGTAGGTGGCATCAGGATTCAACTGGAGCGCCCCATCCGCTGTGTCGGCGCTGAGCGAGACCTTGGCATCCGCCATGGTGAGCACCACTTTGCCGATCTGCCTTGCCTGCGTGATGTAGCGGAAGGCATGCGCCGCATCCGCCAGCGCAAACGAGCGATAGGGGAGCGCAGGAAGCTTGCGCGAACCAAACAGCTTTTTCAGGCTGCCCATGATGGACTTCGAATTGCGCGGATCGAGCGCATGACCGAGGTCGATCGCGTGATACGAAAGATTATGGCGGAAGGGGAAGAGCCCAACCTTTGTGTTGCCATAGATGTCACGCTTGCCGATTTCAAGGAAGCGGCCATACTGCCGCAGCAGCGAAAGGCTCTGATGGATGGCTTCACCCGCCAGCGAATTCAGCACAAGATCCACGCCCTCATCATTCGTGATGCGCATGACCTCCCCTGCAAAGGCCAGCGTGCGTGAATCCAGCACATGCTCCACGCCGATCTTCTTCAAGAACGCACGCTTCTCCGCGCTGCCAGCCGTGGCAAAAATCTCCGCCCCAGTGGCCTTGGCGATGCGCACCGCCGCCTGGCCGACGCCGCCGGTGGCGGCATGGATGAGCACACGTTCACCCTTCGTCATGCGCCCCTGATGCGTGAGCGCATAGGAGGCGGTCAAATACGTCACCATCATCGTGGCCGCCTCTTCCATCGTGAGGTGAGCGGGCTTGATCAATACCGCATACTCGACCGTGGTGACGTGCGTGCCGAAGCACCCGGCCGCGAGCGCCATGACCTCGTCTCCCGGTTTGAACTGCGTCACGTTGGCACCCACGCGAACAATGCGTCCGGCGCATTCATCGCCAAGCAGCATCGCATCCGCAGCTTCGGCGGGATAAATGCCCAGCGCCTTCATCACATCGCGGAAGTTCAGCGCAGCAGCGCAGATTTCGATCTCCACTTCATTCGGCCCGGGCGCACGGCGCTCCTTGGCGCGGAACACCAGCTTGTCCAAGGAGCCAGGTTTGGCAGACTCAAGACGGAAGCACTGCTCAGCGTTGAGCGTGGACGTGCTGCTTTGCGCCAGATGATCCAGCGAGCCATGCACCAGACGGTGGGCATACCGCGCCTCACCGCGCCAGGCGATCTCGGTTTCCTCATCGGCATGGAGTAGTTCGTTGAGCAAAATCGCACGGTCCTGCGCGCCAGCAGCGGCATCGAGATCAATGCTGCGGCAGTGCAGGTCCGGATGCTCGCTCATAATCACGCGGGCCATGCCGTGCAGCGGCGCTTGCATGAGAGAGACCGCAGAAGTTTTCTCACCAGCAGGCTGCGCGCCACGCGTGACGAACCACAGGCCGGGCAGCGTCACATGGCCTGCTGCAATCAGCGCCTGCACCAGATGGAGCGCACTGTGGCAGACGAGTGCCTGAGACTGCACAATCTCATCCGTCGTGATGTCCGCGCCCGCCGGTGCGTCGAGACTCCAGAGATGGATGACGCCTCGCAGGGGCGCGGTTGGCGGCAGGTCGGAAAGCAGGCGTGTGTAGTCTTCGGCTGCGGATGCGCGGAGCTTGACGTCATCAGCAGAAATTCGCTCGAAGGTGTCCGCAGCGGTGACCACGCGGCAGGTGTTGCCTCGCTGACGCAACTCCTCCGCGAGTGATGGTGCAAGGCCCTGCT
The DNA here is from genome assembly GCF_049294395.1 of Prosthecobacter sp. Taxonomy (GTDB): domain Bacteria; phylum Verrucomicrobiota; class Verrucomicrobiia; order Verrucomicrobiales; family Verrucomicrobiaceae; genus Prosthecobacter. Next base: position 3,397 of record NZ_JBAQCR010000281.1, on the reverse strand, counting down.
GATCGGCTAGGATCAGCCAGTGGCCAGCCTCCGCAGGCGCTTCATCCACGACGCCGGCAAGTTGCGGCAGTTCCGGACCACGCGCGAGCAGGACGACCTGCCCGCTCTGGCTTTGGTTGGAGGCATCAGCCACCGCTTCCACGCTGGCAAAGCCTGCTGCGGCGATGATCTGAAGCCAGTCGATGGCAGGCAGCACAGGATGATGCGCGCGCAGCGCCGAGTCCTGGAAGTTCCACCAGCGTGCGTCCGTGCCGCATACCAGATCATGCCAGGGTGTGGCTCGCTCGAGCTCCAGGACCATGAGCAGTCCGCCGGAGGCCAGCAGCTGGCGCACATGTCCCAGCGACTGCTGCACGTTCTGTGTCAATGACAGCGCATTGGAAATGAGGACGATGTCAAAACGCTCGTCAGCAAAACCCTGTTCAGCCGGCGCGAGATCTAGATCCAGCACGCGGTACTGCACCGAATGGTAGTCGCTGAATTTTTTCCCGGCCTGATCAAAGTGGCGGTCCGAGACATCCGTGAAGCAGTACTCCACACCCGACTGCGGCAGGCATGGCAGCACGCTGGCGGTCACTCCGCCGGTGCCTGCGCCGATCTCCAGGATGCGCGCGCGCCGTCCCTCGGGAAGATTCGCCAGCGCTGCGCTGACCGCTTCACCAATGACATGGTTGTAAACTCGCGTGAAGACGGACGCCGCCTCAAAGTGCTCCAGCATGTTCGCGGAAAGCACGCCTGCGGCATCGCTCTTGCCGCGCAGTAAATCAGCCAGTCCGTCGGTGCTGCGGTCCAGCAGGATGAGCTCGGGATGGAAGGCCGGGAAATGGAAGACGAAGTCCTGCCAGGGCTTGTCGCGATTCAGTGATGCCGGTTTTGCCGTGACCGTCCATGCAGGTGCTTCAGCAGATGGCACAGCTTGCAGCCAGCCGTCCGGCTCCAGCAAGATGAGCAGGCGGTGTACAAAGCGCTCATGCGCGGGCTGCACCTTCGTGCGTTTCAGCAAGGCGGGCAGCGTGAAAGTCTCGCCCGGTTTGGGGCGCCAGCCGAGCTGCTTGAACACCGCGAGAATCGAGCTGCGGCACAGCTGCAGAAAGCGCGGCTCCCATTCCTGATAGCGCACGTTCATGCCTAGCGCCGTGCTGAAATCAGCAGCACTCACTCGCAGCTTTGCTGCCAGCTCGGCGTTGTCTGGCAGGTAGTCAGCAGGCGTGCGTGCGCTGGGCGCTGCGGCCAGCGGCTTGAGCTGCCACTCGGACTGGTACAGCCAGTCTGCCTGTGCGCTGGAGCCGGGCGCGCTGCTCATGGCGGTGTGCTTGCAGAGGAAGTCGGTGATCTCCAGCTGCACATTGCCGTCGTCATCGAGAATGAAGAGATCGATGACGATGATCTTCTTCGCGATCGCCTGCGTCCTGCGCACATAGGCCCACACCTTGGCACCGGGCCTGGAGTAGCAGCGGATGCGCTCCATGCGCGCCGGGAGGTAAAGACCATCCGCCGGAATCGCGATCGTGGGATGGATGCACGCGTCCAGCAGTGCGGGATGGACGATGTAGCGGTCCATCTCCGCCACCACAGCGGCGGGCAGTTCGATGCGGCCGAGGGCTTCATCCTGGCCCGCCCAGACATGCGTCAGCGCCTGAAACTGCGGGCCGTAGTGCAGCTCCGCAGTGGCGGCAGATTGATAAAAAGTTTTGCCATCGAGTTCCGACACGCAGCGCTTTTGGATCGCGGCAAGATCAAACGGCGCAGGCTGTCGGCGCTCGGGCTCGGCTCGCATGCGTCCGGTGACGTGCTGCGTCCAGTTCGGCGGGTCCTCGGTGAGGGTGCTCTTGATGACGAAGGTGTTTTCCTCCGGCTGGCAGGAGATCTGCACCAGCGGCACATCATCCCCTGCAGGCAGGATGCAGCCGCGATGGATTTCGAGTTCTTCAACGAGCACCGGCTTTTCCAGGTGCAGCTCACGGCCGGCGGCCAGCGCCATCTCCACATAGCCTGCACCGGGGAAGATGAGGTGCTGGCCCACTCGGTGGTCCTTCAGCCAGGTCAGTACGTTTTTGTTCAGCGCAGTTTCCCAGGTGGGCTGAAAGTTTTGCAGTGCCAGCTTGAGCAGCGGATTCAGCTGCGGACGCGTCCGCAAATTCATCGAATACGCGGGCTCATGCCAGAAGTGCTCCTTCTGCCAGGGGTATTCCGGCAGGCGAATCGCGGAGCTCGCCTGCGGGTAGAGTCCCTGCCAGTCCACCTCATGACCATTCACATGCAGTGCCCCCAGTGTGCCCAGCAGCGTGGCGCGCTCCGGCTTCTGGCGTCGCAGGGATGGCAGCACCAGCCCGATGGCTTCCGCCGTGGTGAGGCATTCGGACATCGAATTGGACAGCACGGGGTGCGGGCTGATCTCAAGAAAATGCGTCTGTCCTGCGGCGATCACCGCATCAATGGCCGGGGCAAAGAGCACGCTCTGCCGCACATTGCGCCACCAGTACTCCGCGTCGTAGTCGGTGCCCTCTGCCAGCTTTCCGGTGACGGTGGAGAAGATTTTGACTTTGCCCGTCTGGGGCTGCAGGCCTGCCAGCGACTCGGCCAGTTCCTCCCTCACCGGGTCCATGTGGGCGCTGTGAAACGCGTAGTTCACCGGCACGTAGCGCACAAAAAGCGCACGCTGCTCCACCTCTCGGAAGATCTCATCCACCGCATCGCTGTCACCCGAGATGGACACCATCTTGGGGCCGTTCACAGCCGCGAGAGACGCTCTCTCGCCATACGGGGAGATGAGGGCTTCGGCTTCCTCACGCGTCAGCGCGGCGGCGATCATCTTGCCGCGCAGCGGTGTCTTCTCCATGCACCGCCCGCGATGGTGGATCACGCGCACCGCCTCCGGCAGAGACAGCGCGCCGCACACATGCGCCGCAGCGACTTCTCCCATGCTATGTCCTACCACAGCATAGGGGCGCACACCCCATGACTGCCACAGCGCCGCCAGCCCCACCTGCAGGGCAAAGAGCGCCGTTTGCGCGATCTGCGTTTCGTTCAGCCGCGTGGTCGTTTCATCACGACGCAGCTCATCCAGCAGCGAGCAGCCGCCGAGCTTGAGCAGTTCATCATGGCAGGTCTGGATGATCTCGCGGAACACCGGCTCCTGCTCCAGAAGTTCACGCCCCATCGCCCACCACTGCGGCCCCTGACCGCTGAAGACAAAGACGAGGCGGGCGTTTTTGACTGGCTGCCCAACGTTGAGTCCGGGGGGCTGCTCTCCGCTCAAATAGGCGGACAGTGCGGCGCTCATCCCGGCACGTGTGCTTGCCACCGCTGCGAGACGAAATTCATGGTGCGTGCGCCTGCGGCTCGCCGCGGCGCAGATGTCGCTCAGAGAGAGGGATTCATCCGCAGACTCCAGGAA
>NZ_JBAQCR010000280.1:0-85027 GCF_049294395.1 Prosthecobacter sp. | reverse complement strand
GGCGGGGGGAGCGGGCTGGGAGGAGTCGAGGTGATGCTTTTCGCGCTTTTTGGCGGCTTCATCGAGGCGCTTGGTGTCGACATCGACCATGGCGATGATGTTGTGATTGAGGGTGACCATGCCGGTGTCTGCGAGGCCTTTGCCGTTGGCGCCGATCTGGACGAGGTTGAGGCGCTTGGAGGCGGTGTCCTGGCCGCGGAGGAGGAGATTGGGGCCGGTGAAGGCGCTGGCGGCGAGGCCGGCGGTGGTGGTGAGGAAGTGGCGGCGTGAGAGGGGGTGGGGAGTCATGGGTGGCGAGTTGGGTTTATATAAGGGAGGCGGGAAACGTGGGGGAGGGGAGGATGTTGCAGATGGTTGCAACTTGCATTCGGGAGTTGAATCCTGGCGGGAACCGGTGGAAACGTGGGGTGCGTTCGTCGTCTCCGTAGTTCAATGGATAGAACGAGGGTTTCTATCCTCCCCTGTTCGGGAAATCATTTCACTGGGGAAAAGACGAAAATGGACGCCTGAAAACAAGGGTGGACATTCTTACTTTTATTCTTACCGTTTGCGGCATCGAATATGGCCTCTGTCTGGAAACACCCCAAATCCCCCTTTTGGACGGCATGCTTCACTGATGAAACGGGCAAACAGGCGAAGCGTTCAACGAAGCTGGAAGACCGAAAGCTGGCGCTGAAAGCTGCGGAGGCGTTCGAGGAAGCCGCCAAGAAAGCCAAGGGGGCAGAACTCACCCGCGCCGCCGCTGTGAAGATGCTCAATGATCTCATGGAGCGTACGCACGGGGAAGGGCTGGACACCCGTTCCACCCGCGAGCATTTCAAAGACTACGTTGCCAGCTTGGAAGCACGCGGGACGAAAGACGGCACGCTGAAACGCTACAGCCCTATTTTCGATGGCTTTCTTGCCCATCTTGGCGAGGCACGTTCAAACGCCCGCATTGCCAGTGTGTCCGCGCAGGAGGTCGAATCCTTCCGTGATGCGGAAATGAAGGCGGGCAAGACAGCGGGCACCGCAGGCTTTGCGCTCAAAGTACTCAACGGCGTTTTCGAGGATGCGCGCCGGAAGGCGGTCATTCTCTCCAACCCAGTTCAGGCCGTGAAGCCACTCGCCAGCGCTACCAGCGAGGAACGCCGCCCGTTCACAGATGCGCAGGTGAAAGCCTTGCTCTCCGTGGCAGACACCGAATGGCAGGGCATGATCCTTTTTGCCTATCACACTGGTATTCGTTTGAACGATGCCGCGAATCTTTCGCGCCAGAACATCGAAGGCGGGAAGCTGCTTCGATTCCGCGAGGCAAAGACGGCGCACCGGAAGCAGCGCGCCACTGAACGCGAAACCGTTGTCGTGATGGCTTCCGATCTGCGGGATTATCTCAAAAGCCTGACCATCCCCATGAAAAAGGACGCCCCGCTTTTTCCGTCGCTCTATGGAAAAAAATCCGGCAGCGCTGGCGGGTTGTCGAATGCGTTTGCCCGGCTGCTGGACAAGGCAGGCATTGACCGCGAGCTAGGCGAGGCCCGGAAGGGCAAGGGCCGCCGTTTCAGCGCCCTGAGCTTCCATTCCTTGCGGCACACGATGATTTCACGGCTGGCGAACTCCGACGCGCCAGAAGCCGTCACGAAGGCCATGAGCGGGCATTCCACCGATGAAGCGCACCGCCGCTATGTGCATTTGGATACGAGCGCACAGGCGCGAGTCGTAGCCAAGGCACCGCGAATTTGGAAGCAGGCCAGCGCGGCAGCGTAAGCAGAACGTTGGTTTTGTTGGCCCGGCGCTCGCTAAAAGGGCTCATCGAAGCAGAAAACGAATGTCGAAGGATTCTACTTAACCGCCTCTAAGCTCGTCCAGAATTCGGCCACGTCCCCTGTTCTTCTGACCTTCACAAGGCCAGAAAAGAGCGCCGTATCCATGATAAGCACTTTTTCGTGGTCTTTGAAAAAGGTCGTGTCGCCAGTCTGCAAGCCTGCGAGCATCAACTTTTTGTATGCGGCTGAATCTCCTTGAACGGAGTATTGCACCAACTTCTCGAAAAGCTCTTTTGATGAGGCTCCATACCAGTTTTGTCCTTCGATGGTTTTACCCAGCCGGTCCCGATTGCCAGTGCTGCCGCCGTTGCTTGAAGGCAGAGTGCGCGCCTGCTCGCTCTTCTCAGGGATGCTCAAGGCGGGCGGGCGTTTTTTAGGCGAGTCGGATTGTTGAGAGGATGCAACGGTGTTTTGTTGTGAACTGGTAGGAACAGAAATAGAGGTATCCTTCGGTTTTGTGGTATTCCCGATGTAGATCAAAAAGGCCACTCCTAGAATGAGGCATCCACAGCCTTTTTTGTCATTATCACCCGCCTTTTTGGCTCCTTTTTTTTGTGCTGATTGAGCGGGGGCCGTTGCTTGCGGTTGGTCTAGTTCGCTTTGCAGAAGTGCCACAGGTCGCCAGATGCTTTCCTTTTCATACCGAAATGAGGTTCGCACCGTGATTTCGGCACGGCCCCACAAGGAGCGCATCTGTGCAAAGCTCAGCGGCCCCAGCTCGGTTCCATCCTTCTGAATATAATAGAGTTTTTCAGGCATAGCCCGTACTCTAGAGGGGTGGCATTATGATGCCAAGGTGTTTTCGATCTAGCACAGCTTGTATTGCTGATGGCGCGTCCATCTCAACTTGATCCCCGCGAACGGAAACTCGTTCTTCTCCTGAAGCGTGAACGCATGCGCAAAGGCATATCAGCGAACAAACTGGCGGCGCAAATCGGTTTGGCGAGAACCACGATCACGCACCTTGAGAGCGACGATGCATGCCCTACTTTTTGGGTGCTGCTCAAGATTGCGGATGGGTTAGGCGTGAACTTTCCAGAACTTGTTTCAGAGGCGTTCGGTTGAGATGGTTTCTGGTTTGTTTCTCATGGCTTAGTAAGTGCTGAAACGGGCGGCGGTGTTCATGCACTGGAGGTACGCGAAGCCCTGCCGCTTATAGGCCGGATTTGCGGCCTCGCTGGCGGCGATATGTGAATCGAAGGCCACGCGCTGGCGCTGGCAGACGGCCACGAATTCGGGGTACGTGATGCGCCCGGCGTTGTAGTCCTTTTCAGCGCGGTACATCGCTTTGGTGGCTTGGCCCGATTCGCGGGCGGCGGCACGGCGTGCCTTTTCAAGGCGGGCCGATTCTGCGAGTTCTGCGCAGGATGGGAGAAAGGCCACCACGAGGGCGGCAAGCAGTAGGCGGGTTTTCATGGTGCTGGGGGCGGGTGGTGGCGTGGATGTCTTGACGGGTTTTTTTCAGCGGGTGCCAGCGTGCTCATTGCACAACCATCAATCACCCCACTTTTTGACGGATTCAGCGCCGCACGTGGTGCCTGTGGCTGCTCCAAATTGGCAGGCTGGTTGACGGCTAGGCCGAATTTGGCCTCGCCTTCAAAAGGGGCGATTTCATTCGCTTTATTCGGGTAATTCTGCCCGAACAGACGGTGAGGCCGAATTCGGCCTGACCACGAAAACCTCGCTCCATCGTCTCAGACAAGGACTCATGACGCATTCACACATCTCATCAGCGAGGGGGCTAGAGTCCTGCGCCATTTGCCTTTCCGGCTTCAATTACCAACCGCTCTTTCTCGGCAAGAGCCGCAAGCTCTATGTCGGTATATCGGATTTCAATTGTTACATCGCTGAAACCAGTAACCTTTGTTAGTATTTGTCGCGGGCCTTGGGAGATTTGTTTCCTGTCGTAGAGCGCGTCAGTGATTCCTTCCTTTTCAGAGCTGCCATATTTTTGCGTGAGCAATTCCATCAGAACGGCTTGCTCCTGTTTGCCGGTTGCCGCGTTCGCTGTGGAGCCTATGCCCCAGATGGAATAAATTTGATTCGAGGTTGGAGAAATTAGAACGTAATATGTTTTGAGCGAGCGAAACGGCTTTTCCGGTTTGAACTGATACATCACGGTACCATCCGTGAGTTCGCCTTTGCCTATTGCTGAACTTGGATTGAAAATTTCTCCAAGCTTTTTTCCGAACGCCCCCTCGATCTTGTCTTGAGCGAGTGCGGGTAGCTGGCAGGTGATTAGTGCGGCTATGACAAGGAGTTTGCAAAGCGAGCGTGTATTATTCATGGGAGGATATTTGGGGGGCGCGGTTGGCACGGATTGGATAATGTCTTATAATTTCCATAAGAGTCCAGCGGGTTTTTTTCGGCCTTCCTGCTCAAACCAGATTTGTTCCTGCGCCAATCGGGGCGAATGTCGGCTGCCTTGGCTCGACGTGCCGAGATGGCACGCGCCCCTTTTTGGTGGCCGTCCGTGTTCGGGCCATTTGGAGGTTTTTCGGTTCAAAGATTAGGCAGCGTGTTCCTCCATGCGGTGGGGAAGACCATGGATTCTCAGTGAAACAGAGCCGTTACAAATGCATGATCTCCGCCACAAGGAGCGCCCCCAGCGAGTCCAGCAAATCGGGCATGGGGAGCATTCATCTTCCCCCTCTTTTTCCGACGTTTGTGCGGATTGGTGGTATCCCCTTGTTTTCCGGGCTTGCCTGTGAATCTCCCTCTTCTTTTCCGCACTATACTGTGAGGTGTTTTTTCCCCTCTGTTTTTCCGAGGGGCGTGAATGCTGCCGGAAACCTACTTCCCAGACAGGATTGAACCGCAGCCACGGCCATGCGCCTTTGACCGTCTTTCCAAATTTTCGGGTCTTGGATAGATACGAAGCGATCTTCTCCGGCTCAATATCAGGCTTCCAAAGAAAGGCGTCTGTTGGCATTGGCTCGTCAAAGGCTTTGAGCCATCGCTTTTTCAATCGAGCTTCCCACGCACGTTGAATGTCCGCATCGTGTTCGATGCCGAGAGCAATGTGCTGATGCCTTCCCGGCCCTTCCCAGACTGAGCGTGCTGGAATTCGTTTCTCTTTGCAGAACTCGCGCATGCAGGCGTTGAAGCCTTTGAGTTGATCTAGTGTCGCCTTGACAGGGTACCAAATGGTAACGCAGGTCTTGATGAGTTGGCGGAGTGAGTCAAGGCGAGTGCGGTTTGATCGTCGTTTCTGTTCTGTCCAGCCGTGGCGGTCTTTGCGCCCTCCACCTTGGCGGAGATTGCACGAAGACGGTGGCACGATGCGCTGTTCTATCGCATCGGGGGCGGGTGCTGGATGAAGTGTGTATTCCACGCGGAGAGCGGTTGCTGCGCTTCCCTGTACCAGCCTGCATTGGAGCGCCTGCGCTGATGCTTGAGGCGATTCCTTCGCCGCTGTCTCCAAGGAGGCGGCGGGGGGTTACTGGAGGTTGGTGCTACCTTTCTCGGGATGGCTGGAAATGAAACGGTCGAGTTCCTCCCGGTCAATGAGACGGCAGCCTCCCACGCGGTACGAGCGGATGTTTCCCGCCCCCATTTCCTCATAAAGACTGCTGCGGGACAAACCGCAATAATCAGCGGCGGCATCCGGGCGAAGCCAGCGTGGTTGGAGGCGAATGGTGGAAACCGATTTTGCATCGGCTACGGCTTGGGCTTTCTCGTGTTTAATCATAACGAGACCAGTATGAAATCTGAACTTTCACGCTGGCCTGTTGAGCAGGTCACGCTACGCCGTCTGAAAAACAGACCACTTGCCACGCTGGCGCTGCCCTTTTTGGTAATTCCTCACGCTGGCTTCATTCAGGGCCACGCTGCCATGCCGCCCACGGGGTGTTTACTCACGCCACAGCCGGTTCAAGAAGTTAAATTCTATGTCAATCCAATTTCGTCCATCCGTGTTTTTTCTGGACTGCATCTCTCAGGGTTTTCATGCATTCGGACACGGCTGGCAGTTCGACATTTTCAAAATGCTTCTCAGGCACCTCTTCCGGTTCCGCTTCTCCCCACGTCTTTCCCTTTGGCCTTTTCCTCCGCATCGTTTTGCAATCGTTCAAGATTCCCAAGATCACCTCATCACTGAGAGAATTATTCAACCCGCTGACGAGTGTGCACAGGAATTCGGTCAAGCGCTCCTTCTTGATTCGTTCAGTCGTTTGGAACTCTCTGGCGGACTTTAGGCAGATGGACTTCTTTTCAGTTTCTGCCAATTCCACATATCTTTTGACGCATCGAACCATCAGAGCGCCCTCGCGGTTTTTTGTAGCATTCGTCCCGCCTTTGCTCCGGGCTGGTTTCCCGGTGATTTTTGCGGCCTCTTTCCTGTTTGCCTCTTCTTCCTCCCTCTCTTTCAGCAATTCTTGCAATGCTTTATTTCGCATCTTAACGAAGGCACCGTCTGGGAAACGTGCGCTCATCAACGGTCCGGTGATGGGATGAAGCTTGCGCTGTTCATAGGGAACCTTCCCCAGCTCCGTATCCAGCATCGAATCAACTCTAGCCATCGTGGCTTCGTCCCAATCTTCTGCCATTTCGAGGCGAATGCGCCACGCTTCATTCTTCGCATCCAGAATCAATTTCACCGCTTCACTCGCAGAGTTAGCAGGGTGCATACGACTGGCAATTGCGGCGGCATCCGGCAAAGCGAGGTAGGCGTAAAGCGCCTCTTTTGCCTGCACTATTTCTGAAAGGTTAGCGATGTCCATCGCCAGCGAGGGGGGGCAGGAGCGCCGATTTAGTTTTGATCCCGTTGCTTTTTTTCTTTGTTGTCATGTCAGAAGGTAGAGCGGCTGTGGTGGTGGGCTGACTCAAGCCATCGCTGGCAGCACGCTCAGTCCTTCCGCCGCCGCAATCTCACGCTGCAAGCCGTCAAAGCTCAGAAATACCGTGGCTTCCCATTTTAGGGCCGTGGCGATGTGAAGCAGATCAAAGGAGCGGGAGCCGCGCCGCATCGTGTGCCGTTCGCTCAATCGTTCCACCTCTGCCGCTACCTCTGTCCAGTCCGCTCCGGCTTCAATGACCACACCGGATTCCAGATCGTTGTCGAATTGCGCCAGCATAGAAAACGCTTCCGTTTCCAGATAGCCTTTTTTTGCGTCACGGGAGCGCAGGAACACCTGAAAGCGCACTGCTTGGCGGAACTCGTAGGCCAGCAGAGGAGAAATCACAATCGGCCCGCCGATGGCCTCAAGCGTGGCAATGGCCTGCTCTGAATGGGTTTGCTGCCGGTAGAGCGAGCACAGAAAGGACGTGTCCGCGCAGTGCATCAGCCGTGGCAGTGTTCAAGCTCCGCCTCGCGCATCTCCTTCACTTCGGCATCACTGAAAACGCGGCTGCCCCAAGTTTTACGCAGTCGGGCGCGGAAGTCAGGGAGGGGGATGCTTTGCGGCTTGGGTGCGGTCGGGATGAAGACGCCCAGCTTTTTGCCACCCTGTACCACGAATACCACCTCGCCAGCCGAAAGGAGGCTGGCAAACGGGGTCGTTTGATCGAGTGTCAGGGTGGACATGATGGAGAGGATAATCGTTTACCCCTGCTGTGGCAAGCCCCGCCGTTCCAAGGCGGAAAAACGGTTCATCCGGGAAGTTCGTGCAGAAAAGAGGGGCGGGGTTAAGTTTGCGCAATATGACAACAAAACAGTCTGTGCGCAAGGCACCCAACAAGATGACGGCAGCGCGCGGCCTATACATGCTTCAGCGCGCGATGAAGGAGCACCTGCTCGACCGAGAGTTTCGGACCGATCATCTACGGCAGGCCGCAGAATATTTTGAGCACGTCGGAATCCGTGGCTGTATTTATTGCGGCAGCGAGCACGTGGAGCGGTGGGATCATCTCATTCCCGTTACATCTGGCGGCGCTACGCGTCTCGGAAATATGGTCCCTGCTTGCCAGCCCTGTGATGATTCAAAGGGTGGAAAAGCTTACACCGATTGGCTGTGTGGGGGCGCGGGCCGGAATCCCGCGCGAGATAACCCCACCATTCTGGACGCCGTGGTTCAGCGCGTTCAGGCGTATCAGCAGCACTTTGGCTATACGCCACCCGCAAATTTTTTGGCAGCCCTTTCGGCAGATCAGGCTTCGAAGTTCCAGCACTTTTCAGAGGTGCTCGCTGCTTTTCGGGATCAGCTCACTGCACTTGGCTTCTTTGTCGAACTTCCACCCCTGGGTTAAGTGTGATCTCGGCAATCTCCGCCGTTCCACTGGACAACGGACGGGCTTCTACAGCTTGCGGTGCCTCTTGCACCATAAGGGGATGAGTTGAGCGCTACGCTATATCGCCCGCCGCAAGCTCAAGCGTTCCAACTCTGCCGCCATGTCTCCAGTTCGCCCCGGCTTCACTGCCTCGCCGGATTCCAGATCAATCCCGAATCGCTGGCCCTCTTTGGCGCAATCTCCGCCGTTCCACTGGACAATGGACAGGCTGGTATAATAGTGGAAATGGGTGGACGTATTCTTACTTTCATTCTTACTTCGGCCTTATCCAGCGAGGTAATCAGTGTAATATACTGATAATCAGTTGTCCCCGTAGTTCAATGGATAGAACGAGGGTTTCCTAAACTCTAAATACAGGTTCGATTCCTGTCGGGGATACGCGGTAAAGGAATGAGGGAGGTGGAGGTTGGGGTGAGTGGTTGATTTACCGTAAATGCTGGTATTTTTATGGGCTTTTTGAGAAAGGGTCTCGCTTGGTTCTCATTTATTAGGAATTACGACCATCCTTTGAAAGGGTATTGTGAATAACTTAAAATGCTGAATTTCAGCGAGTTAAGTTTTTTTTGCGAAAGGATAAAAATAGCTTGGCTGGTAAGGGTTCATTGTGTTTTGATACAAAGAATACCTTTAGATGCCTCCAACCACACCCTGCGCAGAAATAAAGAATGCAGCAGCCGCACCTCTTTCGAAGAGAATGCGTGCAGCTGCGTCGCTGTATTTGTGAGGGCAGACATGAGGTTGTTTTAACTTTTTTCCTTATCCATTATGAAGACATTACGCCACCACCGCCAACTCCTTGGATGGTTCATGATTTGCCTGATGGCAACATGGCTGCCAGGACCCGTCGCACAGGGTGCCACCTATACTTGGAATCAGACTGGTGCCGGTCCCTTTACTTGGAACACTGCGGGCAACTGGACGGGCGGTGTGCCTGCCAATGTTGCAGGGGACGTCATCAACCTCACTGCGAATCTTACTGCGGCGCAAATCATCAATCTGGACATCAGCGCCCTGACCGGCACGCTGAATATTGGAGATCCAACCACCGCTTTCTTTGGCTACACCTTGCAGTCGGGCAATGGCAGCACGCTGACCTTTGACAACGGAGCCTTGGCGGCGGTGCTTTCCAAGGCAGCGGCGGCAACGGCGAATGACCTGATCGCCACGGACATCATCCTTGCCAGCACGGGCAGCGCTGATTTTAACATCACCAACGCGGTGGCCAACACGACCAGTCTGCTCACGCTTTCTGGCAACATCTCTGAAAGCGGAGGCACCAAGAACTTGGTCATCGCAGGGAACACGGCTGGCAGCAGCAATGGCGTGACCGTATTGGCTGGCACCAACAGTTTCACTGGAACCGTCAGTGTCAACAGCGGCACCCTTGTCGCTGCGGGGGCGGCTTCTCTCAACAGCGGGGCGGCTAATACCATCACGCTGGCCAGCGGCACGACCCTGTCGCTCCGCGACAACGGCTCCGGCTATGGTGATCGTCAGAGCATTGCCTTTGGCGACGACCTGAGTATTGCGGGCAGCAGCGCCATCGCCCCTGACCGCACTGGTTTGGCGGGCTTCCCGGGATCGACTGCGCTGAACAAGACGATCCAGATGAACTCCCTGTCTTGGACGGCGGCCAGCACGACGCTCACGGTGGCCCCGGGCAACGGTTATGGGCTGGAGATCACGGGTCTGACGAACATCAATCAGGCTTCAACCACGATCAGCGTCAGCACCTTGACCGGATCGAATGTGGTTCAGGGCCTGACTTTGAGTGGTCAGGTCTCGGGCAACCAGAACTGGACCAAGACGGGCACGGGCGCGATCGTTTTGACGAACGCCGCCAATGACTTCACCGGCAACATCAGCGTCACTGGCGGCATTCTTGCGTTCAGCAGCGACGCTGCCTTGGGCAACGCCGCCAATACCGTCACACTCAACGGCACCACGGCGACCTTGCGTGCCATTGGCTCCACTCCGATCAGCAGTGCTCGTTCGATGAGCTTTGCCAACGGTACGGCGGCCAACAACGTCGTCGAAGTGGTGGCAGGTCAGACGTTGACGTTGACGGGAGTGAACGCGATCACCAACGCGACGGGTTTTGTGAAGGCCGACAACGGCACCCTGGGCATCAGCGCCAGCCAGAATTTTGCGGGTACGATCACGATCAATGCCGGTGCGCTCAATATTTCCGATGTCAATGCACTGGGCACGACAGCCGGGGCCACGACGGTGGGCAATTTCATCGGTGCGGCTTTGCAGTTGAGCGGTGCTGGCATCACTTATGCATCTGAGGCGCTGACCCTGAACAACACGGGCATCAACACGGGTGGTGCGCTGCAAAACGTCTCCGGCAGCAACACTTACGCCGGAACCATCACGATGGCCTCGGCTTCGGCCATTGGTTCCGACGCTGGAACATTGACGCTCTCAGGCGGAGTGGCCGGGGCCTTTGCGCTGACGACCACTGGTGCTGGTAACATCATCATTGGCGGGACCGGACTGGCGGCTGCGGTCACGAACCTCACGAAGATCGGCACCGGGAAGACGACGATCAATGTGGCTGACGCTGCGTTTGTCGGAACGCTCACGGTCAACAAGGGCGTCCTCGAAATTTCGGGTGCGGCGGGAGCTGTCGGTGGCACCGGAGCGATTGCGATCAACCCGGGTGGCACGCTGACCATTGACAACTCGGCAGGCGTTCTTTCCAACCGCTTAGGTTCCAACAGGGCGATCACTTTCACGAGCGGGAACTTCAACTTGATCGGGGGCGGAACCACGGTCACGGAAACGCTCGCTGTTCCCACATTCTCCCGTGGTCAGAGCATCATTACGGTCACGTCCGCCGCAGGCGGGACCAACCTCGTCACGGGTCTCCCGAACAACCCATCGACAACGATCAATAACACGACGGTTCCTGCGGGTGCGACCGCCTTGTTCCGTGGCACCAATCTTGGAACGGCGGCGGGTGCCGGTGTTTCCACGATTGCAGCAACCGGTGCCGGATATACGTTTGTGGGTCAGACCGGGGCAACCGGCACGACGAACAAGAGCGTTGTTCCCTGGGCACTCGTTGATAACAGCGCCACAGGCCTCGGCGTGTCCTTCGCCACTGCGGATGCCGCAGCCGCTGCTGCGGGCACTGGCACAGCGATCCTGCGTGCGCTGAACACCAGCACGGAAATGGTGGCAACGCTGACCGTGGACACCAACGTCCGCCTGACGACGGCCCCGGCCGCCATCGACACTCGCAGGATCAACTCGCTGACACTGGAAAGCGGTGGTGGTGTGACCATGAAGTCCCTCGACCTTCTTTCGATCCAGAGCGGTGGTATCCTCACCAAGGCGGGCAATGCAGGCATCAGCGGCGGTGTCCTCTCCTATGCTGCGGGCGGTGCTCCTCTCATCATCCACACCGTCGGCCTGGCCACGGACAACACCACCATCACCAGCCTGCTCCAGGGCGGCAACGGCCAGGGCAACGGCAACATCGCCTTTATCAAAGCGGGCGACGGCATCCTGACACTTGCGCCGACGGCCAGTGCGATCACGGGCGTGGCGGGCAACGTCGCCGGTGGCCAGACCGTCATCAACCAGGGCACGCTGAAGATGGCTGGCGGTAACAATACGATCTACTTCAACAACTTCCTGAACATCAACTTCGGGGGGACGCTCGACCTGAACGGCACGGCCCAGACATCGCGTCTGTTTGACGTGGGCGCGGTGGTCAATGGTGGCGGGACCATCACGGGCGTCGCAGGATCGACGTTTGTCGAGAACTTGGATGCTGCCAGAAACTTTTCCGGCAACATCACCGGCGCTGTCGCCTTCCAGAAGACCGGCGCAAACGTGGCGCTTTCGCTGTTTTCCGACAGCAACACCACTGGTGACATCCTTATCGCGGCCGGCACCACGACAATGCGTGATGGTGCCCGCTTCTCCGGCACCAGCAACCTCGACATCAATTATGCCATTCTTCAGTTGGACAACAACGTCGGAACCATCAATGACAACGATCGTATCAACAACGCAGCCGCGATTAACCTGCGTGGCGGTACGCTGAACTACGTTGGACGTGCGCAGATGGCATCCACCGAAACCCTCGGAGATGTGACACTTGTCCAAGGTGCTTCTGCCATCACCGTGCAGCATGGCAACGTCGGGGTCAGTTCATCCGTTCTCACCCTGAACAACCTTTTCCGCCCCGCCAACTCGGGTGCGACCGTCAATTTCAGCACTTTCATCGCGGCGTCTGTTGGAACCCTTGGTACCATCGGCAGTAATCCGACCATTCTGATCAACAGCGCTCCCACATTGACGGGCGGCGGCATTGGTGCCTGGGCGATTACCAATCATGGCGAATACGCGAGCTACATCCCTGATCTTGGCATCGGGGCGATGGGGCAGGCCGGTTATCAGCCCTACGCGGCGGCCCTTGCCAGTGGTAACAACCTGCCGACCAACATATCTACGAACAGCGCCAGCGTCGCCCTTGCCGCAGACACGACCATCGGCAGTCTGCGCTCTTCTGGAACGGCGACGGTCAATTACACATTCACCAACGGTACGACCACTGGTGGTCCCGATTACCTCAATCTTGGCTTGGGCGGCATCCTAAAAACCAACGAAAACGGCGCGATCGTTTTCGGCACCACCACCAACCGCGGTATCCTGACTGCCGGAGCCAGCGCACTTTCAGGCAACACCGAACTTATCACCTACAACAATCAAAACACGATCACGATCAATTCGGTCATCGTGGATACCTTTGATGCCCGTGCCATGAATGCGGGCACGGCCACGGTTTCATTGGTCAAGTCTGGCGCCGGGACCCTCAGCCTGACTGCGGCAAACACTTACAGCGGCGGCACGATTGTCGATCAGAGCAATCTTCGCCTCGACGGCGCTGCCGGCGTGATCACGATCCCTTACTCCACCAATGGCGTCATCATCAACGGGGGTGTCAACGGCACGGATGCCCGGATCACTGTCGATGTGAATGGCGGGCAGATTGACCCGAACAATGTCGTCACCATCAACGGCCCCGGCTTTCTCCTGCTCGCGGGGAACAACACGCTGGCGGGCTTCAACATCAACAACAACGGCGGCAATCAGGGCGCGCTCATCAGTTCCTACCAAGGTGACGTGGTGGCGGGTGGGGCTGACTTCGGCGGAACGCTGTTCTTGAACGGGAATGTCAACGTCACCTCCAGCAATCCCGGGGCGATTGCACAGATCGTAGGCCGTGTGGATCTGGGCGCCAGCAACCGCACCTTCAACGTCGCTTCCACCCTATGGAATGGTCAGGATGTCTCCGCCCTCCTGCCGGCGCTGAACATCCAGGCGGCTATGCTCGGCACAGCAGGCCTCACCAAGTCTGGCGCGGGAGTCCTCGGCCTCCAGGCGCAGAACCTCTACACCGGCAACACCACTGTCAGTGCTGGCACCATCGCCATCACCGCCAACCCGTCGGGTGCGTTTGCTGGAGCCCGCTATTCGCGTCTCGACCTCGCCAGTGCCACTTCTTATCTCAATCTCAACGGAGCCAGCGCGCTTTTCGGTTCCATCACCGGCAGCGGCACGGTGACCAACGCGGCGAGCACGGCCGGGGCTTTGCTGGTCGGTTATGACAATACCAACTCTGCGTTCGCCGGTTCCTTTGCCGCCTTCAGTGCGGCAGCGCCAAATACGCTGAACGTGATCAAGATGGGCACCGGGAATCTGACTCTCACCGGCACCAGCACCTCGACCGGCATTTTGGTGGCCGGGCAGGGCACCCTGACCTACAGCGGCGCGGCCAACAGCCTCTTTGCCACGAACAATGTTCTGGATGGCGGCACGCTGGTGCTGGACAACTCCGGCACCAACGTCAACAGCCGCCTCGGCGGCCAGGTGGACACGGCGACGGACAGCGTCGGCCTCACTCTGAACGGCGGAACGCTGACCCTCATCGGCAACAGCGCGGCGAGCACTACCGAGTCGCTGGGCCGGCTGATCTCAGGGACGTCAGGTGCGGCGACGTCTGCATCGACTACTCTGACGGTTGCGAATGTGGACAATCTTGTTGTGGGCATGGGTATTTCGGGCACCGGCATTGCTGCCAACACGACCATTACGGCGATCAACCAAGCCACCAATACGCTCACCTTGAGTGTGGCCGCCACGGTTCCGCTTAACTCGGCCCTGACGATCCAGGGCGGCCTGGTGACCATGGCCTCGGGTGCCAGCACCATCAATCTGACACCGACCAGCACCCAGGGAACGGTCCTGAATGGTGGTGTTCTTGGTGCTGTCACCACGGGCAGTTCACTTTTGCTGCGTGGTACGAATCTTGGTGGCACTGCAGGTGCAGGCGTGGCCAACTTCACATTTACTGGCACAGCTCCGGTCCAAATCGGTGGCGCTGGTGCGGTTGGATCGACAACGATGTCGATCCGTCCTGATATTATCGTGGACACGTCTTTGACTGGCACTGGCACCTCTTTCGCTACGTATGTCGGTGCAGGGGGAGCGGCGGGTGCCGTCGGTGGCAATGGATTCCGCGCACTTACCGCAGCGGAACTCGCACCCTTCCTAAGCTCGGGTGCCACCACCAACGTGGCCATGGGCTACCAGAACGGTGGTGCGTTCATCACCGGGACGACAATCAACAGCCTGACGCTCAATCAATACGGCGGCACACAGGCCGCAGGACCTATTTCGCAAAACACGGCTCTCACCATCACCAGCGGCGGCATCATTGCCCAGGCGGGCAATCGGGGAATCTCCGGGGGGCTCGTGGCCTTTGGATCTGCTCCAGGGTTCATCTATGCCAACGGCGACACCACTTTCTCAGCTGGCATCACCGGCAGTGGTGGTCTGGCCAAGGGGGGGCTCGGCACGTTGAACCTCAACCGTCCTCAATTCTACACCGGTACGACCACGGTCAACAATGGCACCTTGAGCTTGAACGGAGGAGCCAACACGCTTTTCGTGAATGCCATTGGCGGCCCGAACAGCCTGCAGGTGAATTCCGGCACGGTTGAACTGAACGGCAACAATCAGGCGGTGAATACTCTCGGCAGCGCCAGCAATCTCGCGGGCATGGGTGGCACGATCAATAACAGCAGCGGCACCACCGCACTCTTCACGATTGCCGGCGGCACCACGACTGCCGCCAATGGCGCGGGCTTCAGCGGCTCGATCAATGGCAATATCAACCTGGTGAAGTCCGGCAACAACACGGCCATCTTCACCAATGCCAACAGCTTCACCGGCACCACCAGCCTGCGCGGTGGCACCACGACCTTGATCGACAGCGGCACCTTTGAGAATACCACGGCCGTGGAAGTTCTGACCGGAAGCACTTTCAACCTGGACAATCGCGGATTGGTGGGTCTGACCCGCCTCGGTGTGGTTCCTGTCACGCTCCAGGCGGCCAGCTTCCAATACTTCAGTGGCAACGGTTTGGACTCCGTGCAGAATCTCGGTGCCCTGACGGTGAACTCAGGCATGTCGTTTGTGGGGTCAACCGTCGGTTCTGGCGGTTCAGCGCTGCTGACTTTCACCAGCCTTACGCGCAATCAGAATTCGGTGCTGAATTTCAGCGGCAGCAACCTTGGCATCTCCCTCAATGCAGGCAATTCGGAGATCAAATTTGGCACCGCCCCGACGCTCACGAACAATATCATTGGCGGCTGGGCCATCGTGGGTGGCACCGAGTTTGCCAGTTATCTGGCAGGCACCGGTGTGGGTGCGCTGAACCAGACCGGCTACGCTGGTTACACGGGAACTGCCTTCCCTGCGGCACCGGGAGGCGCCACACAGAACATCAGGCTGGCAAACAACAGCTTCAGCGTTCCGACCACCAATGGGGTCTACTCACTGAACTCGTTGAACTTCCTCACCAATACCGCCGCTCAAAGCATCAACTTCACGACGGGCACGGATACATTGAACCTGACGTCCGGCGGCTTTTTGAAGTCGGGTGCGTTCGACGGAAACATCGGTGCCACGGTGAATTCCGGCCGTCTTAGCGCGGGTGTGGGTGCCGGGGTGAAGGAACTCTTCCTGACCAACAACCAAAACGCTCTCACCGTAAACTCGACCATTGTGGACAACGCTGGTGGAGGAAACACCCGCCTCGTGCTCAGCGGCCCCAGCGGTGGCACCTTTGTGCTGGCCGGTACGAACACCCACACAGGAGGCACCGTCATCAACACCACGACCACGCTCTCCGGCACGAACGGGACGGTGGTTCTCCCAGCCGCAGGCGGGATTTTGATCAACAACGCCACGCTATCCTACAATGTCGGACAGAGCGGCAAAATTGGCACGGGTGCCAACATCACGATCAATGGCAGTGGTACATTAAACCTGTGGGGCAACAGCAGCCTTAACAACTTCATCTTTGATTCCACCAGTGCCAACGGTGCTGCCACCGTCCGCACGGCAAGCGTCACCGGGGGCAACTCCACCACGGTTGCCGGCAGCACCACGCTGACCGTGAGCAGTTCCGATGGTCTCGTGGTTGGCATGCCTGTGACCGGCACCAACATTCCAGCGGGCACCACCATCGCCGCCATCCCCAACTCGACCACGGTGACTCTGTCCCAGGCCGCCACCGGGGCCGCCACCAACACTGCGGTGACCTTTGGCAGCACATTGACGCTGACCGGCGATATCACTTCAGCCGTCGGGCAATCAAACGGCGCACCGACATTCAGCGTCAGTACGAGCGGTCTGATGAACATCGGCAGCAGCAACCACAACATTACGGCAACCAGCACGGCCAATTCCACACTCGCTTTGATTCTGCCGACCATGATCGGAACGACAGGCGGCATCACCAAGCTGGGCAATGGCGGAGTCCGTCTTGATGGCGTCAACTACTACACGGGTGACACAACCCTGAGCGCTGGCACGATCTTCATCGGTGCAACCAATGCGATCCCCTATGCTTCGACTTTCAACATAGACGGCACCAGCCGCCTGGATCTAAACAACTTCGATCAAATTTTGAGCCAGCTTTCCGGTGCAGGGGACATTACCAACAACTCTGGCACGGCCCGCACACTGACCTTCGGCTTGAACAACGCCGGCACCAGTTTCAACGGCCGTTTCCTGGGCTACAATGACAGCGTTCTTACGACCCTCAACGTCACCAAGATCGGCGCCGGTTCGTTCGCTCTCACAGGCGGTGACAGCACCTCCACCGGAAACTTTACCATCAATGGTGGTGCGGCCATCTACTCTGGCACCGCCAGTTCGGTCTTCACCACCAACGTGGTCAACCAGAGCGGCATGCTCATCCTCGACAACAGCGCGACCAACGAGAACAACCGTCTCGGTGGCCTGTTGAAGGGCCTGACGATCGCCGGTGGCGAGTTCATGGTGATCGGCAACGCGGCAGGCACGAGCGAATCGCTGAATGCGCTGACGATTGGATCGGGTGCCGGCCTTCTTACACTGATCCCGGGTTCTGGCTCCACCACGGTTAATTTTGCCTCCATCCCGGCCCTGACTACGAGCGGTACCGTGCTTGTCATCCGAGGGGACAATCTCGGATCGGCTCCCGGAGCAGGTGTGGCGAATGTGTTCGTCTCGGGAACCGTGGTATCCAGCGGCGGTGGGGCTATCCCAGGTCTCGCCAACCGCAGCATTCGTTCTGATACGCTAGCCGATACATCGGCCACAGGCACGGGCGCCTCCTTTGCCACTTACACACCCGGATTTGGTTTCCAAGTGCTTGCCGCCAACGAGTCGATTTCCAACATCAACTCGATCTTTGTCACCAACGCGAACCTAACCCTTACCGGCGGACAGGAGTTCACCACGAACTCCATCAACGTTCTTACGCTTGAGAGCGGTGGTGGTGCCACTG
Organism: Prosthecobacter sp.; assembly: GCF_049294395.1. GTDB lineage: Bacteria > Verrucomicrobiota > Verrucomicrobiia > Verrucomicrobiales > Verrucomicrobiaceae > Prosthecobacter. The sequence goes on along the minus strand of NZ_JBAQCR010000280.1, from coordinate 67,135 downwards.
GCTATAACACTGGCAGCATCCTGACGCTGGGCGGCATCGCTCTTCTGGCCAAAACAGGGAACACCGGCCTCAGCGGCGGACAGATCTCCAGTGGTGGATCCCACTTCTGGGCGCATACGCCAGGCGATCTGACGGTTAACAGCTACCTCATCAACACGGCCAACGGATTCACCAAGGCGGGCGCGGGCACGCTCACCATGAATCTTTCGATGTTCACCATCGGCACGCACATTGTGGATCAGGGTATGATGATCCTCAATGGTTCGGCTGATAACACCATCGTGGTCAATCAGACCGCTGCTGCGGTGGGAACGCAGGCTCTGACGGTGAATGGTGGCACCCTCGACTTGAACGGTCGCAATCAGGCGGTAGGAACTCTCGCCAGCGCCAACATCCTCCCCGGCACCGGAGGCACAATCACCAGCGCCAGCACAGCCACGCTGACCTCCACCGGTGGTGGCAACTTTGGCGGCGTCATTGGGGGCAGCCTTGCCTTCACTCGTTCCGGGAACAACACGACACTGCTCACCACGGCGCAGACATACACCGGAGCCACCAACGTTCGTGGCGGCACGCTGCAACTGCGCGACAGCGCCACGCTTGCCAGCACCGCTGGATTGAACCTTGAATTTGGCGCCCTGAATCTGGACAACTCCAATCTTGCGAACCTTGGAGGACGCGTTGATTTGGGGAATGCCGTGAGCACCCGAGGCGGCACCATCACCCTGACGGGTGTGCAAGGCCAGACGGTCGCGGAAGCCCTCGGCACCGTCACTGTCCAGGCGGGGCAGACCACCATCACCGCCACTCCGGGCAATACCGGCACAGCTTTGCTCACCATCGGCAATCTCGTCCGCAGCGCCGGATCAGGCGTCAACTTCACCAGCAGCAATCTCAACCTTGGCCAGCGTGCCTCCGCCGGCGTCATTGCCATTGGATCCGGCGGAATCGAATTGACGCAGATCAATGGTGGGGCTCCCGCTCTCGTCAACGGCATCCTCGGTGGCTGGGCCACGGTGAACGGAACCGATTTCGCGAGTTATGTCACACCAGGTGCGACTCAGGGTGGTGTCGGAGCAGTTGGCACGACCGGTTACGGTGCCTATGTGACCACTGCACTGAGCACGGCCTCAATTGCAGGGGCAAGCAACGTGACCGTCGCTGCCAATGTGACGGCCCTTGCGCAGACGATCAACTCCCTCCGCGTCAGCGCAGCAGCGACCATCACCCAAACCGCTGCGACAACCATCAGCCTCACCTCGGGTGGATTGCTCTTCGGTGCGGCCACGACGCTGACAGGGGGCATTCTCACGACCAGCGGCACCGAACTCTTTGTCTATACGAACGCGGCCTCGACGATCAGCAGCCAGATCACAGGGGGCTCAGTCGCCCTCGTCAAGAATGGTGGGTCGACGCTGACATTGGCCGCGACGGTGGCCAACACTTACGGCGGCGGAACCATCGTCAACCAGGGGACGCTGACCCTGGGGGGGGCTGCATCCGTTGCGCAGATTCCTGGCAACCTGACCATCAACAATGCAACGGTGACCATGGCGACGAATGCAGGCCAGATCGCCAGCGCTGGTAACATTGTCATCAATGGCGGTGGTGTGCTGACCTACGTGGGCGCCAACACCCTCAGCGGCACCATCACCTTCAACAACACCGGTGGTACTGCAGCGCCGACCATCACGACCGGCGGCACCCTTACGCTGAACAACAACATCACTTCGGTGAACGACAGCTTCAGCTTCACGCCGACCATCGCCGGGGTCGTGGACTTCAATGGCGGCACCCGCACCGTGGACGCGTCTGGTCTCTCGCTGAACAACTTGAACATCTCCGCTCAGATTCTGAACGGGACTCTGACCAAGACCGGTGCGGGCGCGCTCTCTCTGAGCAACGCCACCAGCACCTTCGCAGGTGGTGTGAACCTCAACGTTGGTTCCATCATCATCGGTGCCAATGACACGCTTGCCTCAGGACTCAAGACCGGTGGTCCGCTCGGTCTTGGCACGCTCTCGGTTGCCGCCGGCCTCAAGCTTACCGGTGTCAGTACCACGATCTACAATGCGATCTCGCTCGCGGGCAACAACCTGATCATCAGCGGTGTTTCCTCGAACAATCTCGCCCTCAACGGCGCGATCACTTTCGGCGCTGGAACGCCGACGATCACCGTGGAAAGCCCTGCGGTCGTTGCCACACTCGGCAACAAATACACGGGAGCCTTCACCTTCATCAAGGAAGGAGCCGGCATTCTGTCGCTGAGCAATGTTGCGAACGACTACACGGGCATCACCCAGGTCAACAACGGCACCCTGCGTTCCGGTGCGACCAACGGCTTGTCCCGATTCTCGAACATCAACCTCGCCACGGGCGGCACGCTGGACATCAACAACACCAATGTGGTTACCGGTTCCATCACCGGCACGGGCTTGGTGACCAACAACGCTGCTGCTTCCACCCTGGCGACCGGTTTCGACAACAGCAACTTCATTTTCTCAGGTCGCTTCGGCTCCGCCAACCAGACCAGCACGAACTTCAACCTGAACAAGATAGGCACAGGCACCATGACCATCGACAGCGCCGCTGGCACTGGCACGATGGGCATCGGTACTTTCACCACCTCCCAAGGCACTTCGGTGCTGAGCGGCGCAGCCGGCAGCACGAAGTTCACAACCTACACCGTTCTTGAGGGTGGGACGCTGATCCTTGACAACAGCGGCACTAATCTGAACAACCGCCTTGGCGGCACCGACTTCGCTGTCGGCGCGGGCTTGGTGCGCAACATCACCCTGCAGGGTGGTGAGTTCAAGATCATCGGCAACGCCGGTGCGGCGACGGTGGAAACGATCAACCTCGGCACCGTGGGCGCCATCAACGTCGTTTCCGGTGGGTCCATCCTGACCTTGGATGCCAATGCGGCCCAGTCCTTGACCTTGAATGCGGGCAACTTCGCCTCACTTTCCGGTGGTGGTTCCTTGCTCGTGCGCGGGGACAACCTGGGCAGCGCTCCAGGTGCTGGCGTGGCCAATTTGTTTGCCCCTAACATGGGCAACGGCTTCATCGGGGGTGGGGGCGGCAACGGATCGAACACCATCAGCATCCGCGTGGACACCATTGCCGACGCCAGCGCGACTGGCAATGGAACCGCCTTTGCCACGTATTCCGCCATCGGTGGTGTGCGTCCGCTCGCGGCCAGCGAACTCGCTCCAGGCCTCTTCCGCGTTTTTGCCACCAACTCCAACGTCGCGGTTAACAGCACCCAGCTCTTCGGCTCGGTGACCATGAACAGTTTGACGATCAAGGGTCCCACCGCCCTGAACGCGATCCGCGATCAAGCCATCCTTAACCTCGGCAGTGGCGGCATCCTTGTCCTCAACGCCAGCGGCACCGACTTCACGGGCGGCCTCATCCAGTCCGGTGGCAATCAGCTCATCATTCATCAGCTCGACACTGGCAATACTCTCGACTTCAACGCCCAGGTGCTGGGCAGCAACGGTTTCATCAAGGCCGGGGCGGGTGCGATGAGCATCAACAAGCAGCAGTTCTTCACCAACAACAGCCAGACCACGATCAATGACGGCCTGCTCACCCTGAACAGCGGGGTGGACAACACCCTGACGGTGATCGCGACGAACACGACGCCGACTCTCCAGTCCGTGCGTGTCAGTGGAGGCACGCTGGATTTGTTCGGCAAGAACCAGGCCATCGGCACTTTGGACACCACCACTTCTCTTGCGGGCACCGGTGGCATCGTGACGAACTCCAGCCTCACGGCTGCCACTCTCACGGCGAGCCCTGGAGGCACTTTTGCAGGCACCATCACAGGCAATTTGGCCTTCACCCGGTCTGGCAATTCCACCACCACGCTCACCAGCGACAACACCTACTTCGGAGCGACCATCATCCGCGGGGGTGGGCTAACCCTGCGTGATCAGGGACGGTTGAGCGGCTCCTCATCTGTGACCAACTTGTTCGGCACCCTGACGCTGGACGACACCGGCCTCTACACCTCCAACCTTCTTACGGGTAACCGAGTGGTCAATGGCATCACCCTCCAAGGCGGCACGCTGACCTACGCGGGTGCGCAGAGCGCCGCCACCGTCGGTACTGTCACTCTTCAGGGCGGAGCCAATTCGGGTGGCTTCAATGTCATCAATGCGACCAACGCTTCTCCTGTGGGCAATGCCCAGCTCACGATCACCAACCTCGTGCGCGGCACGGCTGGCAGCACGGTCAACTTCACCGGTGCAAATCTGGGCCAGCCCCTGGCTGCCGGCATCGCGACCTCCTCGATCTTCCTGACCAACATCAATGGCAGCGCTCCAGCGCTGACCCAAAACCTCATCGGCGGCTGGGCCATCACGGGTGGCACGGAATTCGCCAGTTATGTTGGTGCCACCGGTGTGGGTGCCTTGAACCAGACTGGGTATGCGGGGTATACCGGCACGACGCTGCCGGGAGCCTCCACCGCCACGGGCAACTACCGCCTCACTGCCGCAGGTGCAGTGCCGGTCGTCGCAGGTTACACTATCAATTCCCTGAACTTGGTGGGGATTGGACTGACCTTCACGTCCGACTTGACGACGAATGGGCTGACTCTTGTCAGTGGTGGCCTGCTGCACAGCGGTGCCAGCGCGTCGATCGGCGCGACTGGGGCCGGTGCGCGCGGTGCCTTGAGCGCCACGGGAGAGCTCTTCATCACCAACACCGCCAACACGCTCACGATCAACTCCCAAATCTTTGGTGGATCCACCGCGCTGGTGATTTCGGGCGGTGCTACGGTCACGCTGGCCCCGCAGGTGGCCAACACGTATGGCGGCGGCACGGTCATCAACGGCACCACGGTCAATACCGCCGGCGCGGCCGCCGTGACGGTAATTCCTTCCGCAGGCGGACTCACGATCAACAACTCGGCAGTCACGATCAGCGCTGCTGGTCAGATCGCCAACGCCACCAACATCAACCTCAACGGGGGCTCCTCGCTGACCTACACTGGTGCCAACACCATGGCCGGCACGCTGACCTTCAACAACATTGGCGGGGCGGCGACACCGACCGTCACCACTGGCGGCCTGCTGTCCCTCGGCGGCAACATCATCTCGAACAACGACAGCTTCAGCTTCACGCCGACCATTGCCGGCACCGTCGATCTGAACAGCGGCACCCGCACCATCACGACGGGCGGTCTGTCCCCGAACAGCTTGATCGTCAACGCCATCGTTTCCGGAACAGGTTCTTCCAACGTCCTGAATCTGGCCGGCACGGGCAGCGTGGTCCTCGCGGGGGCCAACACCTTTGGCGTCGCGGGCTCGACATCCACGACGCTCTCCTCCGGTTCCTTGATCTTCGGTGCTGACAGCACGCCGAACACCGTGGGTTCCACCATCACGGCCAGTCCGGTCGGTCTGGGCAATCTGGTCATCACCGACGGGGCCAAGATCCTCGCCGGTGGAGCTGCGCGCACCATCGCCAACAACATCACCGTCAACACCCAGCTCATCTTTGGTGTTTCGGCTCAGAATCTGACCTTGAACGGCACCATCACCTTTGGCACGGCGAACCCGACCATCACGGTGGAGAACAACTTCGCTGGCAATGGTGGCATCGCCATGACCCTGGGTGCACCCTTCGCAGCGGGAGGCGGATTCAACACCTTCACCAAATCTGGTCCTGGCCAACTGGTCATCAGCGCCACCAGCAATCCGACCCTCACCGCGCCGATCACCATCAATGATGGCTGGCTCGCGACCACCACGCAGTATGGCCTGGGAGGTTCCACCTACACCGCAGGCCCCGCTCTCAACTTCAATGGCGGCTCCTACCTCAATGGTGCCACGAACGTCTTCGTCCAGAATGCCGTCAACTTCAGCGCCAACGGCATCCTGCACGCTTCGGTTGGCAATACTGCCATTGGGGCTGTGACGATGGCGGCAGGCAGCACCGCCCTCGCAATTCAGGGTGGCAACACCAACACCATTTTCGGTGGATTGACGGTGAATGGCACCACTGGCACGACGATCTATACGTTCAACCAGTTGAACGTGCTTGGTGCCTTCTCCGGCACCACGCCTTCGATCACCAAGACGGGTACTGCGACTTTGATGCTGGGCGGGACGTCCACCTACACGGGTGCCATCACGGTTGAGCAGGGCACCTTGGAGGCGCGCATTGGCAACAACGCCCTGACGACCGGGGCTGTGGTGGTCAACCCGGGCGCAGTGCTGCGGGTGATCAGCCCAAGCAATCTGGCCACCGCCAGTTCGGTGACCGTGAACACGGATATCAACGGTCTTGGGATTCTGAGCCTGGCCTATGCGGGCGCTTCTGGAACGGTTACGTGGAATTCGACCAACCCGAACTACGATGGTACACTCGCGATTGATGTGAGCGGTTACGACACTGCGGTGAGCCAGGCGGGCACGAAGCTCTTTCTCGGTTCCACACTGAGCGGTGCCTACACGGCGGCAACGCTGACCCCCGGCACGGGCAACGTCTATCGTCTCGGCACGGGCGGCGGCATCTTGAACATCAACAGTGCAGTTCTGACCGGTGCCGGAAACTCGGTCGTGATCGGCGCGGTCACCGGCACCCCGGGTGCGAACCTCATCGGCAACGGCGGCACCGTGGTGCTCAACACGGCCAACAGCTATGGCGGTGGCACCACGATCAACGGCAACGCCGTCGTGCAGATCGGCGATGCGAACGCATTTGGCACGGGTGCGATCACCTTCAATGGCGGTACCTTGCAGCCTAACCAGAGAGGCCTGGGTACGACGGGCAATATCATTCTGCGTCAGCCTTTCACGCTGGCCAACAACATCAATTTCTCCGCCGGTGGTGTTCTTACTGCTCTTGCAGGCTCGGGCAACTTGCAGGGTGCCTTTGCCGCCGATGCCTTCATCGGCGCAGGTCCGCTCGGCCAGACGGATCTGATCCTGACGGGTGCCGTGGACCTCTCCGGGGCCACTTATCGTGCTCTGAGCATCGCGGGTACGGACCGCATCGTCACGCTCTCCGGCGCCATCAGCGGAGCCTCCATCCTGGTCAAGACCGGGGTGGGCATCCTGCGCCTGACCAATGCCAGCAACAGTTCCAACGGCATCGCCATCAGCCAGGGTACTCTGGCCCTCAGCAGCACTGGAGTCATTCCGGGCACGATCCTCCTCAACTCCGGCACGCTTGCCGGTTGGGACCGCAACTTCACGGTTGCCAATAACATGCAGTTGATCCAGACCAGCACGATCGACGTGGGTGCCTCGACCACGCTGACCAGTTCTGGCGTGATCAGCGGCGACTTCACCTACGTTGGTGCGCCGACGGGCCTGACAAAGACCGGCCTCGGCACCCTGGTGCTCAGCGGCAGCAACACCTACCTCGGCACCACCACCATCAACGCGGGTATCCTGAGCATCAGCAGCGATGCAAACCTTGGCTCAACGGGTGGTCTGAACGTCACCCCTGGCGGCATCACCTTCAACGGCGGCATTCTGCGAGTTACTGAAGACATGACCACGAATCGTGTCATCACCATGACCGGTGCAGGCAGCATCAGTGTGAAGGCGGGCAAGACGTTGATCATCAACGGCATTACCGGCAACAATACTGGCCTACTGACCTTCAATGGAGGTGGCACGGCGATTCTTAATGGCAACCAGACCGGCCTCAATCTTCATGACAGCATCGCCATCAGCAACGGCGCAACGGTGATGACTCAGGCAACAGGGGGTACTCCATTCGGTGATGGTGCGGCCAACACTGTCACCATCAACGGCGGCTCCCTCCGTGTGAACACCAACGGACCAGGCGCAGCCTTCGTCATTCCGGCCGTCAACTTCACAGGAGCGGCCTACCTCCGACTCGACGCACAGATGGGCAATGACATTCAGATCACCGCCACCACTCTCGCCCGCGTGGGATCCGGCGTTCTCACGATTGTTCCTGGAGTGGATGGCAACGTCGGCAACACTGCCGGTGCGGACGCACGCGTCCTCGGGACGACCATCCTCGGTCAGAGCACCACGACCGTCGCGGGTCTCGCAGCCCTGAACAACTTAGGCACTGTTTCCGGGATCAATGCCGAGGTGACCGCCGCGTCCATCCTGCGTCTGGCCTCCAGCACGGATGCAACCGCGAGCTTCGTCCGCTACGATCCTGTGATTGGATTTGTGACCTCCATGGGTGCGAATCCGCTGACCAACACCTTCGCCGGTTCCACCGTTTCCAGCGTCGTCGACATCAATACCGCCACTGTCGTCCCTGGCAGGGCTGATACATTTGGTGTCCGCACCTCGGCCAGCATCAGTGGAGGCACGATCAGCATCCTCTCGCGCAACACCAATGAAATGGGCGGCCTGCTCATCAATGGTGTGGGCAGTGCGGCTCCGAACATCAGTTCCAACATCTTCATCAACCCCTTTGGCGCCACGGGCGGCGTGAACGCGGGAGAAGGCATCATCTACGTCAGTGGTGGTTACCTTGGCACCAATGCGGCCACGATCAGCGGCAACATCACGGCGAAGAACTTGACCATCGGCGGGGCGGGAGACCTGATCCTGTCTGGCGTCAACAACATCTTTGGCAACATCACGGTCAACGAGGGTTTCCTGACCATTGCCAACGCGGATTCCCTTCCTTCGCTTACCGGGGGACTGGTGCTCAACGACATTGGCAACCTCGACCTCAACGGCATCCGAGTGGTGACAGCGGGACTGTCCGGCACTGGAGGCACAGTGGGCAACCAATCGACCACGTCCAATGGCGTGCTGGTCGTCAACAGCATCAATAACACGACCTTTACCGGCAACATTGTCGATGCACTTGGCGCGGGGACTAAGACGACGAGGCTGGTGAAGAATGGTTCGAGCACACTGACCCTTGGCACGATCACCAGCACCTTCACTTATGCAGGTCAGAACAGCTTCACGGGTGGTGTGAGAATCAACCAAGGTCAGCTGACGGTGCAGGATCCGTTCGGTCTTGGCGGTGCGGATCCGCTCGTCGTGGGCGGCACCAACTACAGCACCCCAGGCACGGTGACTGTGAACGGCGGCATTCTGGCGCTCAACAGCAATGGTGGCGGCCCGAACGGCACCATCATCTTTGGCAATCCGAACACCAACGGCATCAACGTTGTGGCGGCCGGGTTTGCCACGATCAATGTGGACCGGGTGAGCGCGAACACGGGCAACCAAATCCAGATTGGCGACCTCGACCTCAGCGCTGCGACCCTGACCCTGACCGGCGGCAACAGCTACTCCCTGCGGGTGGCCGGCACGACGACCATTGGAGGCTCTTCTTCCAACATCAACACCTCCACAGGCGGCACGACTTTTCTTGAACTGGCCGGGCCGATCGTCGGCGCAGGCACCTTCAACAAATACGGCGGCGCCACCACCGGCTACGGCACGCTGCGGATCTCCGGCACGGCCAACACCTACACCGGCGGGACCAATGTGCTGGCTGGTGCACTTCAGATTACCGGGACCACAGGCACGCCGCTGGGCGGCACGGGCAGCGATGCGCTGATCAATGTCAATCCGGGCGCGGCTCTGCGCATCGCCGGCAACGGCAGCTTTGGTGGTGTTGCCCTCAATGGCTTGCTGCTCAACAGCAATGTCAACAGCCTGCCGGCCATCGTGCTCGACAGCGACTACAACCCCGGCACGGGCTTGAACGCGCAGATCAAGCAGCAAGGTGGCTTCGGCGCCGCCCTCCAACTCGCGGTTCCTACGTTCACCACGGCGCTTAATTTGTCAGACATCGGCAATGGACGTCTTTTCCTCGGTGGTTACTTCAACAATACCGTCGTCGAATACATGGCTCCGACACTGGGCGTCGGCGCGGACAACACTTATCGCCTGGGTGGAAACAACGGCGGCACGCTGGCCCTCTCCGGCGCGGACAATGTGCTGACTGGCACCGCCCGCCTCATCGTCGGCTCCCAGTTGAGCAATCTCCAAGGCAGCGCCATCACGAACGGTGGCGGCACGCTTTCCATCCGCAACTCCAATGACTTCAGCGGCGGCACCACCATCAGCAAGGGTTCGGCCGTATCGATCGAAGTCGGTGCGTTGGGGCGGACCCCGCTCGGAACGGGCAGCGTTGAAGTCTATGGCACCATCCAGGTCGTCGCGCCGGTCACAGGGATCGCGAGCGCGTCGTCGTTCTACAACCCGACCACCGGCTTCAACAACAACCTGATCACCCTTCGTCCCGGCGGTCAGATCCGCATCTTCGACCAGCTCGGTCGCGAACCCAACGGCCAGGGCCGCTGGGCGGATGCCACAGGACAGGACCTGAACGGCGGCACTTTCCGTTTCGATGGCGTGGCCAATGCCCAGTCCTACGAACTCGTTGGCACCTTTGGAGTGAACAAAGGATCCACCGTTACGGTGGTTCGGCCGGCCGGCTCAGGCTCCACCACTTTGGAAACCGCAGGTCTGACCCGTGGCTCGAATGGAACTCTTGGTCTTGCGACCTCTGGTGTGGGCACCCTTGGGATTCCAAACTACGTGGCGACGACCGGCACCACCACCGCCAGCACGACAGTTACCGTCGCTTCGACGGCGGGAATGTTGGTTGGTCAGGCGATTTCTGGCGCCGGGATTCCTGCGAACGCCACGATCACGGCCATCACCAACGGCACCACCATCACCATCAGTGCTGCTGCAGTTGCTGGCAGCGGGGTGATCACCAGCGGGATTGCGCCAACCTCGTATGACCGGCTGCTCGTCACGTCTGGTGTCGCAGTCGCTGGGACAACGGCCAACGGAACGGGTGTCATCAACGGTGGCATTGCCCCGGTGTGGATCGTGGATCGGACCAGCAACTCCTACGTGGGATACAATCCAACGGCGGCCACGACAGGCTTCCAGACTCTGATGATCCCTGGTGCCGCCACTCTGGGTGCCGGCCAGCTGGGTTACAGCTCGGTCAGCACGGGTGGTACGATCGGCGCGCTTGGTGCCGGCACCACCTTGGATGTGCGTGCGGCGGCCACCTTGTCGGCCAATTCGACTGTCTATGCTCTTCGCAGCGGCTTCAACATCACCCCGACGGCTGCCTTCAACACCATCACGTTTGACAGCGGTGCGGGCAACCTCGGCGGCGGCCTGCTGCTGACGGGCGGCACCATCAACCCCGTCCAGACCGCTGGCACGACCAATGGACCCATCACCCTGCCGATGACCCTGGCCTTTGGAGCCAACGAAGCCGTCATCTATGTTGGTGTGGCCACCAGCGTGATCAATGCGCAGATCACCGGCAGCAACGGCCTGACCAAGTTCGGCCCGAACCAACTGACGATTTCCTCCAGCAACCCAGGTCTGACTGGCACGATCACGCTGAACGAAGGCACCCTGCTGCTGCAGAACCCGGTTTCGAATTCCGGCGTGGCCATCGCCAGCACGACCAACGGCCAGGACATCATCATCAACTCCGGCAGTCTGGTCATCGACAGCCTGCTCTCCAACGACGCCGGGCGTGACTCCAACCTCCCGAGCGGCGTGCGTCTCACCGGCAACCTTGGCAGCAACGTTTTCGTCAATGGTGATGCGAGCATCACCAGCAACAACCAGGGGACCATGCAGCGGATCAACAACCTGACGATTGCCGATCTCGGGGCCAATTCACCGATCTACCTGAACTTCTCGCAGAACGGCATCACAGTCACCGGCACCACGACATTGGGAGCCAACAGCAACTTCATCGGTTCCTCCTTTGGTGCAGCCAATCAGAGCATCCTTGAAGGCCTGGTGGTGGGCGGCGCGAATGGCAAGCTGGTCAAGTATGGCAACGGCGGCCTCTTCCTCGCCAACGGAGCCAACACCTTCGGCACGAACGGCCAGATCGGGCTGGAAATCTGGGCCAGCACCCAGAACACCGCGACCAGCATTGTGGGTTCCACCTCGCTCACCGCAGGCACCGCGACCACGGGCGTGTTTGGTGTGGGTGACATTAACATCCTCGCTGGAGCACAGCTCCGCCTTGCGGACATCGGCAACATCGCCTTCCAGAAAGTCACCGCTGTCAGCGATGACTGGGCCTTTGGCGGCATCGCCTTTGGCAACAACAACAACGGCACCGCGCTGACCCAGGCCAACATCCTTGCTGTGCTGACCACCGGTCCTGCGGCCGACGGCAAAGTGCAGTTCAGCACCACGGGCTCCAGCCTCGGCGTCATTTCCCTCGACAACGGTGTGCAGTATGGAGCGCTCGACATCGGCGCGATGGAAACCGCTCTCAATCAGAGTGGGGCGGTGGAACATCTCTGGCTCGGCACCTCGACCAGCGGCGCGATCAACCAATACTACTTTGCCCCGACGCTGGGTGCCTCCACGGACGGCGTCTATCGCTTCGGCGGCGGCGGCAACCAGGGAACCATGCAGATCGGTGTGAACGCGTTTGAAAACGTCCTCACGGGTTCCAACTCTGTCCAGATCGGGGCCATGGTGGCGGGCAACGCCTATGCCAACCAGCCCGTCATCAACGGCAACACCAACATCACGCTCAACACCCGGAACAACTACACCGGCGACACCTGGGCCAACCGCAGCTCGACGCTGAACATCGGCAACAACTTCGCCCTGGGCAGCGGCAAGCTGATCATCAACAACACCACGGACGGCGGTTTTAACATTGGCCAGGGACAGACGGGTGCAGTGAGTGCTGGTGGCATCAGCCTTCTCAACAACGTGGATCTGGTGGCTGACTTCCGCTCGGCCGGCACGAACTTCGTGCTGCGCGGCAACGTCAACCTCACGCCGGCTGGCGTGGGAGGCACCCGCACGATTGAAAACACGGCGGAATTGAGCATCCTCGGCGTGATCAGCGGCGTGGACGGCAACCTGATCAAGAGCGGCACCAGCAACCTGGTGCTCAATGGCATGAACACCTACACTGGCACGACGACGCTGACGGGCACCTCTGTCAACGGCAACCAGGCCCAGGCGGGCATCCTCTATGTCGGCACAGACGTGCTGCCGAACGTCGCTGGCGCCCTCGGCAACACCGACTCGCCGCTGTTCATCACCAATGTCGCCGCGGGCTCCGTCGCTGCGACCACCTTCGCCGCCCTGGGCCTTTCCGGGCAGATCACTTTTGGTCGCGACATCATCATCAGCAACCCGAATGCCGGGTCGAACATGTCGATCTTCAGCAACTCGCTCTACGGGTCGAAGATCACCGGGGGCATCGGCATCGTCTCCGGGAGCGCGGACCGCACCCTGACCCTCTTCGCCATCACCAGTGGCCGCCTTGAACTGCTTGGACCGATTTCCAGCAACGGCAACCTGCACAGCATCCTCATCGGCAGCACCGCGACCACCGGACAATTGGGCAACGGCGTGGTCTTCATCGGAGCGGATCCAAACGGTTACTCGCAGAACACCTACACGGGCAACACGACTCTGAACAACGCCCGCGTGGTGGTCGGTGCCAATTCCTACTACTCGGGTGCGCCGAATGCGCTGACCATCATCAGCGGTCCCTTCGGTGCCGGCACGCTCACTTTCGGCTCAGGCAATAACAACGGCGGCACCTTCATTGGCTCGAATGGCGCAGACCGGATCGTCCCGAACGCTCTCGGCACGCTCAGCACCGCCGCCACGCTCTCGATGACCTTTGAAGGCCGCGGCAACCTGACCTTCATCAACACGGCGTCGACGTGGAACCTCAATTCCGACGCGACGCTGCGCAACCGCAACTTCGTGGTGAACACCACGCAGGGGGCGATCCAATTTGATGCTGGTTTCACGGCAAGCGGCGCAGGGGGCAGCAACCTGCTCAAGCAAGGCCCCGGCATTTTGGTGATCACGGGCAACAATGCGGCCTACAACAAGACCACTGCGGACGCCAACTATGGCACTTCATGGTTTATTGATGCGGGCATGCTGCGGGTGACCGCCGACATCAACCTGGGTGATACCACGCCGATCGCTGTCGGTACCTCCACCGCTCACACTGTGGCCGGCCTGCCTACGGACGTGCGTCTGCGCGGCGGTGTGCTCTCCGTGGGCGGTTCCTTCACCACCTCCCATCAGCTGATCCAGACTGCGGCCAGTGCGATTGGCGTTTCAACTGGGTCCACTTTCGGAGTGCCGCTGCCCATCACCGGTGCCTTCGGCCTGACCAAGCTCGGCGGCGGCACTCTGGTGCTCAATTCGACCGTGAATGCCAACAACAGCCTGACCATCGGCGGCATCGGCAGCAGCGGAACCGTGATGACTCAGATGACGAGCGGCACGCCGTTCGGCACAGGCGCGATCACCCTTACCGACGGCACCCTGCAGCTTCAGGGCACGGTGGGGACAGCCCCAGTGGGTGTCACCGCAAGCGCACAGACGGCGGTCAGCTACATCCTCACAGTCAGCAACGCTGCGGGCATCGTCCCTGGCATGACCATCGCTGATTCCACTAATCCCGCCAATATCACGGCGGGAACGCTGGTCACAGCGGTCAATGGCAACGTCCTCACCCTGAGTGCTCCGACGGCGGGGATTGTGGCGGCGTCTGATGCGCTGACGTTCGGTGTCGTCAACCAGGCCCTCACGGTGACCTCGATGACCTACAACGCAGGCCGCGTCCAGTTGACCAAGGGAACCGGTGTGACTTCCGCGCTGACGGCGACGGCGCTGACCCGCGGCACCAACGGCATGATGACGATCATCTCTTCCGACCTGGCTGCGGATCTCGGAGTGAATGAGTTCTTCAAGGTGACGAATTCTGCGCCGGCCAATACGGCAAGCGGCGGTGGATTCATCCTTGCCACACCTTCCATCGTCGGTCGTTCCTCGACGGGTGCGGACACCAACTCACTGAACTTCCTGCGCTACGATGCCATCAACGGCTTCCTCCTGAACAATGCCACCACGGTGGGTGTGTTGAGTGCCTCGGCCGCGACCTCGCTGGCCGACATCACCAGCGACCAAATCGTGGACAACAGCACCATCGATGTGCTGGACCTGCGTACGAACAGCAACATCGCCGCTGGTGGTGGCTCCTCGCTGCTCCGCATTGCGGGTGCGGGCCTGATCATGAACGGCGGCGCAGTGACGTCCGCCGGCCAGACTATCAGCAGCAACCTGCGATTCGGCACGGGTGCGACGCCAACGGAAGCTCTCGTATTTATCAGCGGCGGTCAGACCAGCGCCTCCGTCATCTCCGGCAACTTTGAAGCCACCGACTTCACCAAGGCCGGCGCGGGCACCCTGCTGCTCTCTGGCACCGGCAACATCATGGCTCCGCAGACCACCGGCCTGCGCAACCTGACTGTGCAGGAAGGCACCTTGCAGTTTGCCAGCGCCAGCGCGGTGCCTTCCAGCGGTCTGGTCAACCTTGTCATTAACAGCAGCGCCAATGGCCTTGATCTCAACGGTCAGAACGTCACCATCGGCGGTCTGTCCGGCGTCGGACGGGTGACGAACACGGGCTCCTCCTCCACCCTGACGGTGAACACCGGCATCGGTCAGAGCACCACCTATCTTGGAACGATTGATGGCAACGTCGGCCTCACCAAGTCAGGGAACGGCACGCTGACCCTCAATCAGGCCCCCATCGCGGATGGAGCTCCGCTGGCCAACACCTACACCGGTGGTACGATCATCAATGCGGGGCGTGTCACCAGCGCGAACGTCGTCGCCCCGGTCAGCACCGGCACACTTGCCGTGCGCAACACCCTTGCGCTCGGGACCGGTCCCATCACCCTCAAGGGTGGGATTCTTGACCTCGCAGCCACATCAGCGGCTGGCTACGCGGCGGGCGAAGTCACGGACAACATTGCCACCATTCAGTTTGGCTCCGGCAGCGGCTACAACATCATCGTCGACCAGTTCAACAGCTTCGGCAACGGCTCGACCTACGCCAATACGACTTCCACGCTCTCGGTGGGTGTCGCTCCCGTGGCTTGGTCGTTGATCAACAACGTGACGCTGAACGCTGCGGCCCTGAGCTGGACTGGCAATTCCACGAACGTCCAGATCAACGGCATTCTCGCTGTCAATGCGGCCGGTGAAACGACCCTCAACACGGCTGCGAATGGCGTGATCAGCGGGCAGATCGCGGCTGCGGGCAAGACTCTGGTGAAAATCGGCGGTCAGACCCTCTTCCTGACCAATGGCGACAGCGGTGCCGGTGCTAATGCGGTGGGCGCTTGGAAACTCATGGCTGGCACGACGGAAGTCCGCCTCTCCAACGGGGCCTCCAATCCGCTTGGAGCCAGCGCTCCGATCACCCTGAATGGAGCGACGCTTGTCATCAGCCATGAAGGTGACAACACCGCCAACATGCAGGTGCTGACCACCTTTGCGAACAACAACCTGACCATCGGTTCGACCGCCACGCTCGGCGGCGGCAGCTACATCGGCAGCGGCGGGACGGCTCTGAATCTGACCCGGGCATCTTCCGCTTCGAACAAGACTGTTCAGTTCGGCACGCTGGCCTTCGGCGGACCTTTGGGCTCTCCTCTCCTGACCCTCAACAACGTTGCGGACAACCAGCAGCTCTCGTACAGCTTCACCGGCCTGAGCTTTATCAAGGATGCCGAGATCACCAACAACAGCCGCACAGGCGGCAACGGCAACGTCACCATCAATGGACCGGTAAGCGGCAACGGCACCCTTTTGAAGGGCGGCGGTGGCGGTCTGTTCATCAACAGCGACAACAGCGCCACCTTCAAGGGCGGCTACGTGAGCAATGGCGGCACCACATTCTTCGGCACCTTCGAAGGCAATGTGATCACCCTGAGCGACACCCCCGGCATCGCAGGACTCGTGGCCACTTCCAACCTGGGAGCCGGCAACACCCTCATCCAGCCGGGCTCCGCCATTCAATACAACAGCACCAGCAACATCGCCGTCGGAGCCGGCAGCATCGACCTGCGCAGCAATGCCATGGCGAACTACGGCATCCTCCGCATGGCGGCCAATGCACCGCTCTCCGACTTCAAACTCCTCATCGGCAACCTTGGTGGCCCGCAGAACACCTCCTACTTTGGCCTGGCCGGCGGCAATGGGCTCAACGGTGGCGGCAAGAACGCCGGTTCGGCCATCATTGCACTGAACACGGTCTATACGCAGACGATCAACCTCGCGATGATCGGCGACGGCACCGCCTTCCTCGGCAGCACTCAGAACGGTGTGGGTCTGAACGGCAGCTACAACGCCGCCACCCTTGGAGTCGGCGCGGGCAACACCTACCGCCTCGGTGCGGGTGGCAGCATTCTCTATGTCTCCAGTGACATGGCCAACAGCAACGTGCTCACGGGAGCGGGCACGGCTCTCATCGTGGGCCTGCCTCACAGCGGTCTGAACGGGGACAATATCACCGCTAGCAACGGTCGTGGCACTGCGATCCTCATGACCGCAAACAACTACACCGGCAGCACGTTGGTGAACCGCGCCAGCACGCTGGAATTCCGCGGCAGCCTGACGACGAGCAGTTTTGACACCTGGGGCATCCTGACGGCCGGTGGCCTGGGCGGTACCTTCCTCAATGCGGCTGGCACAGCCATGCTGGCCCCGGTCACTCTGCGCAACACCTCGGAAGTGCGCTTCGACTACTCCACCGGCCTGCTCGCCACCACCAAGCTCGAAGGTTACGGCGGCCAGGGCCGCTGGCTCGACACTCAGGCCGTCGACCTCAACAACTCCACGATCCGCCTCATTGGCAACCGCGACATCGAAGTCACGGAAACCGTGGGTGACGTGACCGTGGGCAAGTTCGGCCAGCTCGCCGTTCAGCGCGACTTGATCGACCGCACCGTGAACCTCATCATCGGTGGCGGAGCCGGCGCTGACATCACCCGTCTCACGCAGACGAACAACGGACTTGCCATTGCCGGCAACGCGGCCTCGCTTCAGATCAACCCGGCCAACGGCGGCGTCCTCGGCAGCGATGAGCGCGTAAAGCTCTTCAGCGGCATCGGGGCCAATGGCCTCGTCGCCCTCGGCGGCGTCACCAATGGCATGGTGGCTCCTTGGATCGTCAACGCCACGGATGCGCAATTCCTCACCTACACGGCGGATAATGGTTTCGTGAACGCAGGCTTCGACCGCACTTCGGCCGGTGGCAACATCGCCGCCGCCGGGCAGCTCATCGGTGCCAATGACCGCTTCCTCCTCAACACGGCGGTTCTTGTCTTCAACGCAGAGGGCCTTGGCATCGGCCTGGATGTCTATGCCGGCCGCTTTGACACGGGCATCACCTTCGGCAACAACAACAATGCAGCCGCCACGGACCGCATCCGCCTCCAGAGCGGTGGCTTTATCAACCCCAATGCGGCAGTCCAGATCTTCACCGGCATTGAAGTCGGGGTCGCGGGCAGCGGCCTGAAGGAGTTCAACATTTACAACCAGAACACCGTCACGATCGGCACGATCACGACCCAGACGAAATCCAGCACCCTGCCGGGATTGTCGCCTACGACCACGGGTCAGATCACGAACGCCAGCAACGTTGTCAAGCAGGGGGGCGGCACCTTGGTCATCGACTCCCCGCAGGCCAGCTTCAGCGGCAACTGGATCGTGAATCAGGGCAGCATTGCCTTCCGGTCCGCGACGGTGCAGGCCAACCTCGGCGGCACGGCCACCCTCTCGCAGATGAACGCCGGGACCAACGGCCTCGTGGTGATCAATAACCACGGCGGCCAGCTCCAGCTCCGTGCTGATGCTGCCAACACGGTGTTCAACCTCGGTCTGGTGATCGGTGAAGGCAATCCTTACGCCGTGATCAACAACGACCGCGCCGCAGGTGCTGCAAATGCGCTGAGCATCCTGACCGGTGGTATCCGCTTCGGTGGCTCTCCTGGTGAGCAAGGCCAGACCTTGCTGTTCAACAACGCCGGCAACAACGTCAACCTCCAGGTGAACGGACCGCTCGCATTGAGCGCCGCCACCATGGAAGGCGCACCGGCTTATAACTACCTCTTCACCAATCAGCCGACCCTCACCGTCTATGGTCAGGTCACCGGTGGTGCGACTTTGGTCCACACCGGCGGCGGCACCCTCGAACTCGGCAACGGCTTCACCGCATTCAACAACGGCATCAACACCTTCACTGGTGGCCTGCAGAACGTGCAGGGTTCGATCACGGTGCGCGGCACCACCACGGGCACGCCGGCCAACTTCGCCGCGCTCTTCAGCGGCATCAACAATGGCGGTATCGGTGCAGGTGATGTGACCCTGTATTCTGGCATCCTTAATCTGCGGATCGACGGAGCGAACACCACCACCCGTGAGCGCTACGTCATTGGCAACAACGCCGCAGGCAACAACCTGATCATCAACGGCAGCAGCACGATCGATGTGAACAGAAACATCGCCAGCACTGCGGCGAACAAACTCCTTGCCTTCAAGGATCTCACCATCGGCAGCTCCACGCTGACGGTGACTGGCGGCAACACTTACGGCTTGGAAATCAACGGCCTTACCAATCTGACCGGGACGCCGACGCTCAATGTCAGCAGCGCACCGCTTCTTCTGAACGGTGTCATCAATGACGGTGCAGGTTCAGCTCCAGGCAGCATTGGCCAGGCCATCATCAAGGGCGGCGGCAGCGACCTCTGGCTCAACAGCGCCGCGAGCACCTTTGGTGGTCTCTACGCCGGCACGGTGGGGGCAAACGGCCTCGGCATTGTGGTCAACGGCGGTCTGCTGCGCTTTGGTGACGTCAACAGCGAGAACGGCACGTTCCTGAACCTGAGCGCCATGCTCCGCGGCAGCACGATCCGGATCAATCCGACCGGCAACATGTATCTGACCAACCTTGCCAACATCAATTTTGGCACGGGTCAGCTGCAAGTGCTGGGATCCGGAGTGCAACTGGCTGTCCTGCGTTTTGCCAACGCCGCCCTGAGCCAATCCTACCTCCAGAACGCCATCAGTGCTGATTCTGAAGGCGTGATCGGGCTGGACGTGAACAACGCCAACAACTTCAATCTTGCCACCATCGGCAACGGCAAATTCTACTTCGCGGCGACGGGTGCGGCCCGCAGCTACACTGGCACCGCACTTGGTGTGGGAGCCGGAAACATCTACCGAATTGGCGGCAATGGCCAGACCCTGACACTCGACTCCACTGCCGCAGGGTTGTTGGGCGTGCTCGTGGATTCTGGTGGCACGAAACTCCTCGTGGGTGGTCAGGCGGCCAATGTGAACGGCGGCATCGACAGCCAGGATCTCTTCACTTACACCGGTGGCACGATCATCAGCCGCAGCTCCTCCATGGTCATCCGGCAGAACGCCACGGCGACCGCAGGACCTCTGGGTGTGGGCGGGGCGGTGGACATTTTTGGCACCCTGCAGGTTTACGGCAGCGCCACTCTGCGCAACGTGAACGGAACGGCCAACGCCTACGCCGTCAACCTCCACCCCGGTTCCGTGCTCTGGCTCGACAACGATGCCACCAACCTGACGGATCGCTGGGATGACAACACGGCCATCAACCTCAATGGCGGACAGCTTTACTTCCGTGCCCGCAACGACGCTGCCGTCACGAGCACGGAAACCGTGGGAGCCATCAACTATTCCAGAGGCTCCTCGATCCGTATTGACCGTCGGATCACCAACGGTGTGGCACAATTGACCGTGGCCAGCCTGAATCGCGCTGGCGTGGGAAGTACCCTCTCCATCGTGCCCAATGGAAACTTCCTTGGGCTCAACACTGGGAACGATGAAACCGAACGTTTGTTTGTGACGGCATGGAACACCACGCCTCCGACGCTTTCGGGCACGGTGAACCGCAATGTGACCCCGGGCTTTGCGGCCAACGGGATCCTGCCTGCTTATTACATTGATGCGACGAACAACACCTTCCTGAGCTATAACTCGACGACCGGCTTCCAGTCCGTGCAGAGCACGCTGACCCCCACCACCAATCAGGTGGCCTACAGCAACATCTTCGCCGGTGGTGTCTTCAGCACCAACACCAATGCCAGCAGCGTGGTGGACATCACCACCGCTGTCGTGACGCTGACGCAAGATCAAACGGTCTATGCATTGCGCACCGCTTTCGGGATCAACAGCGGTGTGGGTCAATACAACACCATTACCTTCGCCGACGGCGCTACGGATGCAGACCGTGGCGGCCTCATCAGCACGGGCACGACCACCATCGCCACCAACCTGAGGTTCGGAACCACCGGAACCAAGGAAGGCATCATCTTCAATCCTGGCACGACCACACTCACAGGTGACATCTACGCGGGCAGCATCGTCAAATTCGGTGCTGGTGCGCTTGTGATTGGAAAGGATCAGACCGCAGCCGCCAACGGCACGGGCTTCTCTGGCAACTGGACGGTCAACGGCGGTGCACTGACTCTGAACACCTTCGGCGCATCCGGTGACGGCGGCACGATCACCCTCAACTCCAGCAGCGCGAACACGGCCTCCGGGACCACGCTGAACCTGCTGGCGCAGCCCGGCAACTCGCTCAACGGACAATACACGATGGGCCGCATCATCTCGGTGGACAACTCGATCATCGTGTCGACGCCGAACCTGACTGACAGTGTCGTGGGCATTAGTGACCTTGAGTCCTTCTCGACAGACACGACCGGTCTCTCACCGGCCCGCCTCCGTGTGCAAACCGGCAACACCCGTTCCGTGTTGAATGCAGGAACGCTTTTCCTCACCGGCGCGGGTAACTCAATCCTCGACATCAACGCGGGTGCTGTGAACAACCAGATCACCTCTGGTGCCACGGGTTCCGGCCTGAACGTCCTGGGCCTCAACGGCAGCCGTGACCTCATCAAGTGGGGCAACGGTTACCTCTGGGTCGGCGGCAACAACAGCACCAGCTTCACGGGCAATGTGAGCATCGAGGAAGGTGCCATCGGCGTGACCAACGCCAACGCCTTCGCCAACGCCTCCACGAGCATCACGGTCAAGCGCTACGGTGTGCTGGACATCCTGACCACCGGCTTCACCAAGGCTACCGCCGCCGTAGCCACCGCCGGCTCGATCAACTATGAGGCCGGCTCCATCGAACGCTGGAGCGTGGACAATGCCCGCAGCGGCACCATCAACCTCGGCGCCGGCTCGCTCCAGGTGAACGCCGACCAGAACACCACGGTGGCCACCATTCTGATCAACGGTGGTGCCATTGAAGGCTTCCTCCGCACGGATGACGTCTCCAGCGGCAACTCTGGCACGGTCTTCCGCACCTTGGGAGCCGGTGTGAGCATCAGCCTGCTGGGCAACTCCTTCGTCGGCCAGAACGCCTTCACCGATGGCCCGAACGGCACTGACAACGGACGCACGACCACCCTGACCACTGGCGTCGGCTCCGACACCAACAACAGCAGCGAGCTGACCGATACCGCCCGTGGCGCGATTCTTGAAATCAAGGGTAACATCAGTGGCGCAGGCAGTCTGACCAAGCAGAGCATTGACACCGTCATCCTCTCGGGCACGAACACCTACAATGGTGGCACCAACATCGCCAACGGCACCCTCCGGCTCGCTTCGGCCGCCGCCCTGCCCACCGGCACCAACGTCACCACCTCCAGCCGCGGTGTCCTTGATCTTGGCGGGTTCAACGCCTCCATCGGCAATCTCAACTCCTCGGTGATCACGGGTGCGGCTTTCAGCAGTTCCAGCGGTTTCATCACCAACAGTGCCACGGTCATGAAGACCCTCACCGTCACTCCGACGACGGACAGTTCCTACAGCGGTGTCGTCCAGAACAACATCAACGTCGTCAAGAGTGGCACCAAGAAGCTCATCTTCACCAACCTAAACACCTACAATGGTGACACCACGGTGAATGGCGGTGTTCTGGAAGTCAGTCATGTCACTGCTGGCGTCATTGATGGCATTTCCGGCACCTCTTCGCTTACAGTTGCCAGCGGAGCCACCTTCAACCTGCTGACCGGCACCACTGGCGGTGTGCTGACACTGGCGCCTTATACCGGCACCATCCTCAATCTCGCAGGGGGCAGCCGCCTGGGTGTCGAAGTGGGAACCATCGGCAGCAGCATTCTGCTGAATGCCGGAGCGATGGCGTATGTGACCGGCAATGTCACCGTGGACGCCTACTTCCTCAGCGGGCAGACGCCGGGGGCCACCTCCACGATCCTCGCTGCTGCTTCCGGCGGCCTTGTGAACGGCACCAGCAGTTCAGGAACTAGTTCAGGAACTTATACCGTGGGCAACCTTTACAACGTCACCAATTTCAAGGTCACCAGCATCACTGCCACGGACACGCTGGTGTATTTCAACACTGCACCGACGACAGCGCTCACGGCGGCCTACTGGACGGGTGGCTACAGCGGTGCGGCCAATGTCTGGGCGGTTTCCAATGGCTCCACGGCCAGCAACTGGGCGACAGATCTGGCCGGCACCGCCACGGGACTCGTTCCTAACGTCAGCACGGATGTGTTCCTCTCCGCCACCGTTAACTCGAACCAGAGCAACATGGTTCTGGGCGCCAACATGAGCATCAAGAGCCTCACGGTGAACGCACAAAGCACCGGCAGTGCGGTGGTGCTGAACAGCGACGGTGGTTACACCCTGACCATTGCCAACGGCATCACCACGGACGCAGGATCCAGCGCCGCGACGATCAACAGCAACGTGGCCCTCAGCGCCGCCACCGCCACCATCACGGTCAACTCGTCCAACGCGCTTGCCCTCAATGGTGGTGTGAGCGGCACGGCCATCACGAAGGCAGGTGCCGGCACCTTGGTTCTCGGCGGAATCAACACCTACACCGGTGTGACCACTGTCAGCGCTGGTGTGCTGAGTGCCGCCAACAATCTGGCGCTGGGCACGACGGCAGGAGCCACCACGGTCTCCAGTGGAGCTTCTCTGGAACTCCAGGGCGGCATCAACATCGTCGGTGAGGCGCTGACCATCAATGGAACGGGTGCCTCGAACAGTGGTGCCCTCCGCAACCTTAGCGGTGACAACATCTACAATGGCACCGTCGCCCTCGGCAGCGCCTCGACCATCCAGTCGGACGCAGGAACCCTGAGCATCAATGGCGGCATCAGTGGTGCTTTCGGCCTGACAGTATCAGGTGCCGGAAACACGGTGATCAACGGGATCATTGGCACGGGTGCCGGCACTCTGACCAAGAACGACTCGGGCACACTGACCCTCGCCAACGCCAACACCTACACTGGTGCCACCAGCATCAACGGCGGCACGGTGATTGTCTCCAATGCCACAGGTCTTGGAACGGTGGCGGGTGGCGTCACGGTCGCCAGCGGGGCTACGCTCAACATCAGTGGTGTGACGGTGGCTGAAACACCGGTGAATTTGAACGGCACCGGGGTAGGTGGAAATGGCGCACTCACCGGCACCGGAGTGTCTGCCGTAACGGGTGGATCGGTCGTCCTGCAAAGCAGCAGCTCCATTGGAGCCACCAACGCCACGGACGTTCTGACAATCAGCGACGTGATCTCTGGCTCTGGCATGAACCTGACCAAGGTCGGTGCCGGCACGGTGATCCTCGCTGCCGCCACGGCTAACACCTATACTGGCACAACAACGGTTTCGGGAGGCACCTTGCAGCTCGGCAACGGCGGCACGACCGGCGCACTGGACATTAACAGCACGGTTAGTGTCGGCACAGGTGCGGTCTTTGCAGTCAATCGCAGCAATGCCGTCGCACAGGGCACTGATTTCAGCGCCAGCACCATCACGGGTGCGGGTGGATTCGCCCAGACCGGCACGGGTGTCACCACATTGTCCACGACTGGCAACAGCTACTCCGGCGGCACTGCGGTCTCCAACGGTGAGCTGCGTGTCACAGGCAGTCTGACGGGAGCCGGGTCGGTGATTGTGGGTGAAAGCGGTGGTTCGCTGACCAACGCGGCAGTTCTTGCAGGTGCTGGCGACGGCACCACCACCGGCGTCATCGCTGGTGCGGTGACGGTGGGTGGAGTGAACAGCGTGGGCATTCTCACTCCTGGAGTCACCTCCTTGAATGCAGACAAGGGCACTCTGACGATCACGGCTGATAACACAGCACTGACGGTGGCCACCGGTTCGCAGATTCAGCTGGGCATCACCACTCCGACCACCGCTGCGGTGACAGACTACAGCTACACCTTCAACATCGGTGCCACCACCTACACCAACGCCAAGGACTACTTCGACGCTTTGGGATCAGGTGCAGACATCTACACCAAGGGGGCACCGACATCCTCCACGAATCATGACTTCATTAATCTCAGCGGCACTAACAGCACTCTGAGTGTTGGCAACCGTGCAGGCGCCGCCTGGGGTCAGGGAGCCATCGTGGTGAACTCGGTCGGCAGTGTTTCAGCGCAGCAAGGCCAGGTCTTCAACCTGATTGACTGGAGCGGTGCCAACCTGAGCGGTGGCTTCAGTGTCGGGGCTTTCAACACCTACGATGCAAGCACCAGTGTCATTGCCGGCGATCTCGATCTTGCAGCGCTTGGTGCAGGACTGGCATGGGATGTCAGCGCCTTCAGCACCTACGGCGTCATCGTTGTGGTGCCTGAGCCTTCCCGGATGCTGTTCCTGATGTTTGGACTCCTGGGCCTCTTCTACAACCGCCGCCGCCGTTACAGCCGCCTGTAAGCGGGTCTGATTCATCAAAAAGCCCGGTCGGCCTCAGTGGCGCGATCGGGCTTTTTGCTGCCTGCGGGTCAACCGGACAGGCTACAGGGAGGATTAGGGATGGCGGAGAAAATCAGCCGGGCAAGAGCCTGGCGGCGATATTGCGGGCGGTTTGAATCAGCTTTTCCTTCTCCTCCGAAGTGAAGTCATACGGCGCCAGCTTGCCGATGCCCAAGGTGCCACAGAGGCGTTCGCCATCCAGCACCGGGACGGCCAAGGTGCCCTGCACCTGCGTCTGTTTCGCGCCGGGTTTGGCCACGCCGGAGGTGTCTGTCTGCAGATTGCACATTTCCACGGGTTCCTTGCGCTCTGCGGCCACGCCAGCAATGCCTTTGCCCACGGGGATGGACTGGATGATGGGCATGAGCGCTTCCGGGATGCCCTGATGGGCCACCAGCTTGAGATGGCGGTCCGCCGGGTCCAGACGGTGAAGTGTGCCCGTGGTACAGCCGAAATCCGCGATGGTTTGGGTGAGAAATTCAGCCCAGGAGGGGTCGGTGGAGGAAAACATGACGCAGGGAAGGGGTGTGAAGTCGGGATTTGTCGTTGTCGCGGCGAAACGGGGCGTTATTCTGCCGCCATCTTCGTTTCTGTCATGAAAACCTGCTCTGCTTTTTTTGTCCTTCTTTGGGTGACCTCTGCCATCGCGCAGCCCGCCGCCCCGGCTGGCACCCCCATTGTGGCCAAAAGCACCTACCACCCCGACAACTCGCACTCGGAGACCATCGTTGACAAAACCACGAACGAGCTCATCGAGTCCACCTACAATGCGGGCGGGGCGCTGATATCGAAGAAGCACTACCTGCTCAATGAACGCGGGCTGCCCACCCAGGGGCACATCTACGACGGACGTGGCAACCTTGTGGCCCGGTCCCAGGTCTATTTTGATGCGTATGGACGCGCCACGGAGATGCGCTCCTTCAATCTCAACGGCCAGTGCTATCAGCAGGTGATCTATGAGTACGATGCCCAGGGCGTCGCAAAGAAGCCGAAAGTCATCAATGTGAATCCCAGTGCCGCCCCCTCGATCAAGCCCGGCGTCATCGATTTCACCAACAATGCGGCTCCTGGAATGGTGCCACCGCAGCAGGGCGCGCCTGCCCAGGCACCGACCCAGGCCCCGGCGGAACCGAAGAAAAAATCCTTCTTTGGGCGGTTGTTCGGCAAATAGGAAAATACAAACACGGCATTGATGGAAGCCCCCGCACCCGGCCAGCGCTGGATCAGTCAAAGCGAGCCCGAACTGGGTCTCGGAATCGTCAGCAGCATCGAAGGCAATTTTATTGACCTGCGCTTTCCTGCCGCAGGTGAAAAACGGCGCTACGCCCGCAACGGGGCTCCCCTGCGCCGCGCCAGTTTCAAGGCTGGTGATAAAATCACCCTGCGCGATGGGACGGAACTGCAGATCGACTCTGTTGCCTCGATAGACGGGGCCTTGCTCTACCACTGTGGTACACGCAGCGTCCCTGAGTCCGACCTTGCCGATACGCTAAGCCTTGGCGGGCCGCAGGAGCGCCTGCTGGCGGCGAGTGTCGACGATCTGCAGGCCTTTGCCCTGCGTGCCGAGGCGGTGGAATGGCGCTGCCGCATGCAGGCCTCGCCGGTGCGTGGTTTCATCGGGGGGCGGGTCGATCCCATCCCGCATCAGATGTCCATCGCTGCCGACGTCACGGGGCGCCTGCTGCCGCGCGTCCTGCTGGCGGATGAAGTGGGGCTGGGCAAGACGATCGAAGCCGGGCTGATCCTCCATCGCCTGAACCTCACGGGGCGTGCCTCGCGCATTCTGGTGCTGGTTCCTGATGCGCTGCCGCACCAGTGGTTTGTGGAGCTTCTGCGCCGGTTCAATCTGATGTTCAGCCTGTTTGATGAAGAGCGCTGCGCGGCCATCGAAGCGGGAGATCCTGAGGGCAATCCTTTTCTGGACAGCCAGCTGGTACTCTGCCCGCTGTCGCTTCTGAGCGGCTCACCCAAGCGTGCGCAGCAGGCTGCGGATGCGGCTTGGGATTTGCTGATTGTGGATGAAGCGCATCATCTGGAGTGGGCTGTCGGAGCGCCGGGGGTTGCTTATCAGGTGGTCGAAGCCATCGCGCAGCGGGTGCCTGGCGTGCTGCTGCTGACCGCCACGCCGCAGCAGCTTGGTGCTGAAGGCCACTTTGCCCGTCTGCGTCTGCTGGACCCGGACCGCTATGGCGATCTGGACGCCTTCCTGGCGGAATCCACCCGCTATGAGCAGGTGGCGCAGGTGGTGGATCGCATCCTGCAAGGCGGGCTCATGAGCGCGGCGGATCGTGAACTCTTTGGCAGCCATTCGCCGCGGGTGCAGCAGCATGCCGCCGAGCTTGTCGGAGGCGATGAAACCGCACGTCAGCGACTTGTGGCGGACCTTCTGGATGAATTTGGAACTGGTCGCGTGATGTTTCGGAACACCCGTGCCGTGATTCAGGGGTTCCCGCCGAGGAAGTGCCATCTGCGGGAGCTTGTGCTTGAGGCTGGGGCGACACCCGACGAGGCGCTTGCCCGCTGGCTTGCCGCGACGCTGCGCGAACTTGGTGAAGCCAAAGTTTTGCTCATCTGCCGCACGCGCAAGCTCGCGGAAGACACCCATGAGCGCCTGCTGCGCGAGATCAATGTGCATGCCGTGCTGTTTCACGAAGGACTCACCTTGATGCAGCGGGACAGGCACGCGGCGGCGTTCGCCGATCCCGAAGGGGCACGCATTTTGATCTGCTCCGAGATCGGCAGCGAAGGCCGCAATTTCCAGTTCGCGCAGCATCTTGTTTTGTACGATCTGCCGCGAGATCCGGAACTGCTGGAGCAACGCATCGGACGACTGGACCGCATTGGCCAAAAGGGGACGATCAACATTCATGTGCCGTTCATCGCAGGCAGTGAAGGGGAGGTGCTGGCGCGCTGGTATCATGAAGGCCTGGACGCCTTTGAACACAGCCTGCAGGGGGCGACGCAGCTGCTGCACAGCTTTGCGGCGGAGATTGAAGGACTCTGCACCGGCTTCAATGCCAAAAAACTGGCCGACTGCATCCGGCGCACGGAGGCGCTGAGTCTTGAAGTGCGCCAGAAGCTCGAGCGGGGTCACAACCGGCTGCTGGAGCTGAACTCGTGCAAGCCGCGCCTTGCGGCACGCATGATCGAGCGCATTCGCGATGTGGATGCGGGGCTGGATTTCGAGCGCTTCTTCATCCGGCTGCTCGACCACTTTGGCATGCACATCGAGGAGATGACGCACCGGACGTGGTACATTCGTCCTGACAATCTGATCACGGACGCGCTGCCATCATTGCCGGAAGAAGGGCTTACTTTTTCCTTTGATCGTGAGCGTGCGCTCTCGCGTGATCATGAGGCGTTTCTGACCTGGGATCATCCGCTGGTTTGCGCGGGCCTGGATGTGCTGCTCGGCTCGCCTGCTGGCAATGCTGGATTTGCGTTTTGGAAGGCGTCAGGTGGCGAAGGGCTGGTGCTGCAAACGTGTTTTATTGCGGAGTGCATCGCGCCGCCTGCCTTGCATGCCACGCGCTTCATGCCTGCCATGCCTTTGCGGGTCGCGGTGGATCATCTGGGCAAGGATCTGAGCGCTGATCCTGCCTTTACACGAGCCAAGCTCACGCCGGGGGATCCGACACGCACGGTGGAGAACGAAACGGTGCGCCACAAGCTGCTGCCCACCATGCTGGGCAAGGCGCAGCAGCTTGCCGAGGCGCAGCTCAAGACGCTGCAGCAGAGAGCGGTGGCGTCCATGCGAAAGCAGATGGATGAAGAGATCGCGCGACTGGAAGATTTGCAGGCGCGCAATCCGCATGTGCGTTCTGAGGAGATCGATGCCTTGCGTGATCAGCGGGATGCGCTGGCAGCGGCCATTGGTGCGACCACGGTGAGACTGGATGCGGTGCGGCTGGTGTTGCGGTTGAAGTGAGGAAGGGGGGCGATTGGACGACGTCTAGGGTGGGTAAGAGTGTTGTCCGATCGCGGCGCAAACTTGCTGCGGAGCTCTTTGCAGGCGCTGCTGGTGGACGTTGGGTGCGTCGGAGTGCCGGGTTTGCTTGCCGGTCGTGTGGTGCTGTACCCAGGGTCGCCTCGCTGAGGCTCGGCTGACCCTGGGCTCAATTACGCAGCCCTTTCAGGGCTGGTGCGCGGGGCGAGATTGTGCAGGATTCCAAGTGGTTCTGGCGGCGTGCAAACTTCTCCACCACAAGAGCATCCCACTTTGTAGCGTAGCGTTTTGCGAAACTGATTTCGGCAAACTTATCCTGGAGACGTTCGGCGGAGGCTTGAGGACAAGCCTCCCTACCTCCATACCTGGGAGCTTGCACGTCTGGTGCCTTGTGCTGCCCACAAGCCAGCATCGAAACCATGACTTTGGAACAAGTGTCAGGCTTTCAAGCGGAAAAGAGTTTGGCGAGTTGGCAGCTTTGAAGGCGAAAGAAAAAGGGGGATCATTGCTGATCCCCCTTCGATGAGTGTTGAATTGAAGGGATCAGGATGATCCCTGTGCTGGTCAGGCCGGCACGCCGGTCAGGCCTGGGGCCATGCCGCCGTCGTCCTCGTCTTCACGCTTTACTGGGCGTGCGTCTGGGGATTTGGGAAGGGGGGGCGGGGGTGGCGGCTTGCTCTTGTTTTCCGGGGGATTGAGGAGGCGGCCGTGGGCCATGATTTCCTTGATGTGAGTGCCGTCGAGGGTTTCGTACTCGAGCAAGGCGTGGGCGAGGACGTCGAGCTTGTCCTTGTGCTGGAGGAGGACTTCCTTGGCTTTGGCGTAGGCTTCGTCGATGAGGCGTTTCACTTCCTCGTCGATCTTCTGCGCGGTGTCCTCGCTGTAGTTGCTGCTGCCACGACCCATGAAGGCGTTGCTTTCGTTTTCGCCGTATTCGATCATGCCGAGCTTGGTGCTCATGCCCCAGGAGCAGATCATGCTGCGGGCGATGCGTGAGGCCATGCGGATGTCTCCGCTGGCCCCGCTCGTGACATCGCCAAACTGGATTTCTTCGGCCACACGGCCGCCCATGGTGACGATGAGATTGGAGATGAGCTCGCTCTTACGGTGGGTGAATTTGTCCTCTTCAGGAAGCATCATGGTGACGCCGAGAGAGGGGCCGCGAGGGATGATGGTGACCTTGTGGAGGGGGTCGGTGTGTTCCAGCACCTCGTTGAGGATGGCGTGGCCGGCCTCATGATAGGCGGTGTTTTCCTTTTCCTTCTCGGTGAGGGCCATGCTGCGGCGTTCGCGGCCCCAGCGCACCTTGTCACGGGCTTCTTCGAGCTCGGGGTTGGTGATGGACTTCATGTTTCGGCGTGCGGCGAGCAGGGCGGCTTCGTTGAGCAGGTTGGCCAGTTCGGCACCGGAGAATCCGGGGGTGCCACGGGCGATCTTGGAAAGGTCGGCGCTGTCGGCCAGCTTCACCTTCTTGGCGTGAACGCGGAGGATTTCCTCGCGGCCTTTCACATCGGGAAGATTGACGGTGACCTGACGGTCGAAACGGCCGGGGCGAAGCAGGGCGGGATCAAGCACATCGGCGCGGTTGGTGGCGGCGATGATGATGATGCCTTCCTGGGTGTCAAAGCCGTCCATTTCGACGAGCAATGCATTGAGAGTCTGCTCACGTTCGTCGTGACCACCGCCCATGCCGTGACCGCGATGACGGCCCACGGCGTCGATTTCGTCGATGAAGATGAGGCAGGGGGCGTTCTTTTTGCCCTGTTCAAACATGTCACGCACACGGCTGGCACCGACACCGACGAACATTTCGACGAAGTCAGAGCCGCTGATGCTGAAGAAGGGAACGTCGGCCTCGCCAGCGATGGCTTTGGCGAGGAGGGTCTTGCCGGTGCCGGGAGGGCCGGTCATGAGGACGCCTTTGGGGATCTTGCCGCCGAGGCGCTGGAACTTCTTCGGATCCTTGAGGAACTCGACGATTTCCTGCACTTCTTCCTTGGCTTCCTCAACGCCGGCCACGTCCTTGAAGGTGACCTTGTTGCGGTCCTGGGCGAGCATCTTGGCCTTGCTCTTGCCGAAGCTCATGGCGCCACGGCCTGCGCTGCGAAGCTGCTGGCGCACGAGGAAGTAGAAGAAGGCGAGGATGACCAGCAGAGGCAGAAGGAAGCCAATGAGGGAGGACCACATCTCGTTGTCATAAACGGGGATGAGCACGAGCTTGTGAGCGTCGAGCAGCTTGTGGAGCTCCTCCTTTTGGAACTCGATGTTCACGGCCACACTGAAAGCTTTCGAGTCCGCTTTGGCGGCTTCGGAGGCGGGTTTCTCAGTGATTTCCTTGGCTGGCTCAGCAGGAACAGGTTTGATCACGCCGGGCGTTGCGGGCTCGGGGCTGCCTGCTGCGGCGACCACGGGAGGCGTGACGCTGGCAGGCAGTGGGAAATAGCTGCCCTCAATGGTTTGCTTTGAGGTGGCGTCGGAATTGATGAGGGACAGCGGCTTGTTCGGGTCGATGCGGTCAGCTTCAACGTGCTTCTTGAATTCTGCGTAGTCGAATACCTTGCGGCTTCCGGTCAGTCCCTTGTTCATCATGAAGCCCGAGATCAGCAGGGTGATCGCGAGTGCGAAGAGCATGAAACCACGCCAGTTGAACTGCGGATCTTGGTTGCGACGGTTGGGGCCGTCGGGGCGATTGTTGAAGGGGTCGTCGGACATGTGCGGGGGTTGTTACAGCTAAGTAACGCGAGTCCGACCATACACGCCGGTAATTTTTTTGCAAAATGCGATTCGCCGGGGATAAGGACACCCTTTTGAGGGGGTAAAGCCGGGGGCTAACGCCCGATAGGGATGCGTTTGAACTCGCGTGTGAGGCTGGTCAGCGAATCCTCAACGCCCATGCGCTCCAGACTGCTGGCACCCACGAAACCGTCTGCCGAGGTCTTGCTGAGGATGAATTCCACATCCTTAGGCGTGTTGATTGGGCCGCCGTGGGTGAGGGTGAACACGTTTGGATTCACGCTTTTGGCGGCATCGATGATGTCCTGAGTGACTTTGACGGTGTGGTCCCAGCTGACCACAGCATTGGTGACGCCGATGCTGCCGCCGACGGTGGTGCCGACGTGCGCGATGATGGCGTCTGCGCCGTTCTTGGCCATTTTGATGGCTTCTTCAGGGGTCGCGACATAGACGATGCTGAACATGTCCATGCGAGTGGCGAGTCCGACCATTTCGAATTCTTTCTCCACGCTCATGCCCGTTTCTTCGAGGACGCCGCGGAAATGGCCGTCGACGATGGTGTGGGTGGGGAAGTTGTTCACGCCGGAGAAGCCCATTTCCTTGACGCGGCCCAGCCAGTGCCACATGCGGCGACGAGGATCGGTGGCGTGAACACCGCACACGACGGGGATCTCTTTGACGACGGGCAGGACTTCGTACTCGCCGATCTCCATGGCGATGGCGTTGGCATCTCCATAAGCCATGAGGCCGCAGGTGCTGCCGTGGCCCATCATGCGGAAGCGGCCGCTGTTGTAGATGATGATCAGATCGGCCCCGCCTTTTTCGATGAACTTGGCGCTGATGCCCGTGCCTGCACCGGCGGCGATGATCGGCTCACCCTTGGCGCGAGT
The DNA here is from genome assembly GCF_049294395.1 of Prosthecobacter sp. Taxonomy (GTDB): domain Bacteria; phylum Verrucomicrobiota; class Verrucomicrobiia; order Verrucomicrobiales; family Verrucomicrobiaceae; genus Prosthecobacter. Next base: position 33,977 of record NZ_JBAQCR010000280.1, on the reverse strand, counting down.
GGCTTTGAGACGGTCCACGACTTCTTGCTTCGTGTAGGGGTTTCCGATTCCGGTCCAGGGATTGGGCATGACTTGATGTGGTTGACGGTGGTTTACGATAGTTGACGGTGGATGACAGTGGTTTGCAACCATCGTCAACTACGGTCAACAATTGTAAACAACCGTAAACTCCGCCCTATGCACGCCCGCGCCGCCATCCAAGAGCTATCCGAAACGCACACCCACGGGCCTGACACGGAGTACCGGATGGTGCGTGGGTCGGAGAGGGACACGAGGGCGTGGCTGCGCAGTGCGCCGCTGTGTGGGACGCTGGCGACGCACCGGATCGCGCATGCGGGGGTGATGACGGCGCGTGCGCCGTACCGCATCGTGCGGATGCACCAAGGCGGCCTGTATTTCCTGGCCTGCCTGGAAGGGGAGGGGCGTGTGCTGGTGGATGGTGTGTGGAAGAAATGCACCGCAGGCATGGCCGTGGCGCTGCCGCCTTTCATGGTGAACGCCTTTCATGCGGTGCCGGGCAAGATCTGGCGCTGCTGCTGGGTGCGCTATGAACAGCAGCCGGAGCAGACGCCGATCCTCAGCAGCAGCTCGCCGCTGATGGCCCCCTTTGCCGGTGCGGCGCTGTGGAATGCGATTGAGGGACTCGTTGAGGAAGCTGGGAACGCAGCGCAGCCCGCCGCCATGTTTCACTGGGTGGAACTGGTGCAGCATTACATCGAGCGCTTTGCGCAGCCCTGGCAGGTGGACGACCGGCTGCACCGCATCTGGGAAAAGGTTTCCGCCAATGTGGGCTATGACTGGACGCTGGATGAACTGGCGCATCAAGCGCATGTGAGTGCCGAGCACCTGCGCCGGCTCTGCCGGAAGGCGCTGGGGCGCACGCCGATGCATCACGTGACGTGGCTGAGGATGCGCAAGGCGGCTGAGCTGCTGAGCACGACAAATTTGAAGATCGAAACGATCTCGCACGAGGTGGGGTATCAGAACCCGTTTGTGTTCAGCAACACGTTCAAGAAGTGGATCGGGTGGCGGCCGAGCGAGCACCGGAGCCGGGTGGATGGGTGAAATGGAGAGGGAGTGAGAATGGCCGCACTCGCTCAAGTTTCCGTGACCGAGCGATTCATGCAAGAGTGAGCGATGTGCTGTTGCAGCCGTTCGATCTCATCCTGCTGCCGTCTGAGAAGAGGCACCAAGGAACGAAACAGCAGGTTGAGATTGTCCGAGGTGGACTTTGGCAACTCGTTTTCGCATGCAATGCGAAGGGCGGCCAGTTCAATGGCTTCCAGTTTTTGTTTCATTCGCGTGCACAGCGCTACGTCATGCTAGTTACGACTCTCACATCTTGAATTTGAAGGGGTAGCAAAGTATCAGATTCGAAGCGAAAAGTACCGACGCGAGCAGGGCTGGAATGGAGCTGAGCTCAATCGTCCCCGTCTTCGCGTGAGATGCCGGCGTAGAGTTCAGGGAAGCGGCGTTCGAGGGACTTGGGGGTGATGTAGCCGATGAGCTGGGCTTCGTTCCAGTCGGCGAGGCCCCAGTACTCGTGGGGAAAGGCCATGATGATGGCGGTGCAGGTGGGGACCTTGGGGATGTTGGCGCGGGCTAGGATGTGCTCGGCGAAGTCGTGCAGGCCGGGATTGTGGCCGAAGATCATGGTGTGATTCCAGCTTTCCTCAAAGCCGCGCATGACGTCGAGAATGCGGTCGGCATCGGCGAGGTAGAGGCGGGACTCCAGCAGGAGGCTTTCCACGGGCATGGCAAAGGTCTCGCGCATAATCTGCGCGGTGCTCAGGGCGCGCAGGGCGGTGCTGGTGACGAGCCGATCTGGCAGCGGCAGCAGGGGAGGGGAATCGGCGCCGCCGAAGTAAGTGCGATGCAAAAATGTGGCGACTGCCGGGGCGGCCCGCTGCCCACGCTCATTGAGCGGGCGATCATGATCTGCGAGTCCAGGCTGTCCCCAGCTGGATTTGGCATGACGCACGATGGTGAGGTATTTCATGAATTAAGAGCGAGGGGCGGGGCGGAGGAAGACCGCGGGCCGATGAGGTCCGGGTTTTTTGTCATTCGCACTTACTCATTCGTCATTTGCCGCAGCGCAAACACAGAAGTTGGCCAGACCTGATTATGCGGCCACTTTTTCGAGTTTAATCGGGTAGGTTTGGAAGGCATTCCACTGGCAGACGATGAGATCACCGTTGTCGAGAACGCAGACATCGTGCCCATGATCGAAAATCCGTTCGGCCTGCATGAGGGGCTTGAGTTTGCCTTCCTCATACACGGGTTCGGTGCCGCCGGGGGCGCTGACGACTTTGCCGGTGGCATCGAGGATGACGGTGAAGCCGCTGGGGTTTTGCGGGAGCTTGTTGATCTCGGGGGTCTTGGACCAGCAGACGCCGGCGTAGAGCTCTTGTCCGGCGATGACGGGGCGACAAACCATGGCACCGGGGACGGCGAGGGTTTCGAGGTATTTGCCGTCGAGGGTGAAACGGCGGAAGCAGTTGTCGACGCGTGAGGTGACGATGACGGTGGCTTTGTCAGCGCCCTGACGGGTGTCGATGGCGATGCCGTGGGCGTTGTTGAGGCGTTCTTCGGCGGGGACGCCGTCTTTGCCGCCGAAGCGCTGAATGAACTTGCCGCGTGCATCGTAACGCAGCACAAACTGCGAGCCGTAGCCGTCCACGACGTAGATGTCGCCATTGGGGGCGATGGCGGTTTCGGTGGGATTGAAGATCATGTCGGGCTCATACGCGCCGGCGCTCATGGGATGGCTGATGGAGAAGATTTCTTTGCCGCCGAGATCGGTCTTAGTGATGCGGCCGGTCTGACGGTAACCGCCACTGCCGGACTTCCAGAGGCCGCTGTCGGTGACGAAGAGGAACTCTTCGCCGTTTTCATTGGAGAGGGTCAGTCCATGGCCGCCGGGCCAGACGCTGCCCCAGGAGTCGAGGATGGTGCCGTCGGGTTTGAAGACGAGCATCTGATTGTCCCAGTGGTCGCCAATCATAAAGAGGCGGCCGTCTTTGACCTGCACCATCTCGTGGCAGTTGAGGATGGGGTGATGGCGGCCCTGACCTGCGGGCACCCATTCTTTGTTCACCTTGTAGCGATGACTGCCGTGGCCGATGACGACGTCCTTCTTGGGGTCAGGTGCAGCGCGCAGTGTTTCAGTGAAACTGGCGGCGGCGGCGGTGGCGAGACCGGAGAGGAAGTGGCGGCGTGTTTTCATGCGGAGCGGAAATTTTCACTCAAGCACGCATGTGCCGCGGCTCAATGACGTTTCATCATGGTGGCCACACGATGCACGACCTGCGTGAGCTCGCCGGCTTCGTAGGGCTTGGGCAGGACGCCGACAAAGCCGCGTTCGAGGAAGATCATCTGCACTTCCTCGGTCACGCTGCCGCTGGTGCAGACGATGCGTGCCTCGGGATCAAGGTGCAGGATTTCGGCGGCGGTTTCGGTGCCGTTCATGCCGCCACGCAGGGTGAGATCCATGAGCACCACATCGGGCGGAGTGCCAGTGCGGAAGAGGCTCTGGTAAATGCGCACGGCGTCCTGGCCGTTGTCACACTGCACGACTTCGTAGCCGCAGCGGGTGAGGATCATGTGGGCGACTTTGCGGAGGTCGTCCTCGTCATCGACGATGAGCACCTTGCCTTTACCATGCTTCAGCGGAACGGGGGCCGAATCCGCAGGCGTGAGAGGCCGGGTGCCACCGGAGCCTGCGGCGGCAGGAAGAAAGACGCTGAACTCGGTGCCGATGTTCGGGGTGGAGGTCACGCGAATGTCTCCGCCCATTTCATCCACGAAACGTTTGCAGGTGGTAAGGCCGATGCCGTTGCCGTCGGCCTTGGTGGTGAAGGATTCGCGGAAAAGGCGGTCGAGATTTTCCCGGGCGATGCCGCAGCCGCGATCGCGCACGATGATGTGGACATGCTTGCCGGGCTTGAGTTTGCCGTCTCCAGCCGGGCCCACCAGATGGTTTGCCGCCTGCACATCCATGTAGCCGCCGTGTGGCATGGCCTGGATACCGTTCATGACGAGATTTTGGAGCACCTGGCTGAGCTTGACGGGATCGGCAATGGCCTGTCGCAGATTCTCATCGTTGCGCACGCAGACATGGACGTTGGAGCCGGCACCGGCGAATTCCACGGTGTCGCGCATCAAGGAGACGATGTCGGTGGGTTCCAGCTTGCGAGGGGAGGACTTGGAGGCGGTGACGACCTGGGAGGTGAACTGCTTGGCGCGCTTCAGGCCGGCGAACACGAGCTGCAGTTCCTGAGCCAGGGCCGGATGCTCCTGCACCTGCTGAATCAGCGCGGAGAGGCGCACCGTGACGGGGCCGAGCAGATTGTTCACATCATGGGCGATGCCCTGGGCGAGCGCTGCGAGGTTGTCTTTACGCATCTGTGCAGACTGTGCGTCCAGATCGTCGGCGGCGGGTTTAGGCTCAGGCTTGGAGCTCGCCGTCGTGGCAGCGGCCTGAGCAGGGCTGATGAGGATGGTGAAGTTCAGCAGCTTGCGCATGCTGTTGAAAACGGCGCGCACGCGCCACTTGCTGGGCACCGGGGTTTGGGTGCGCAGGCTCTGCAGCTGGCATTCACACTCATGGCAGCCGCCTTGATCCACGGCGAGGCGGAGGCTTTGCTGGAGCGTGGCAGCGTCTTTAACGTTGGCGACGAGATCATTGAGGCCCAGGCCGCGGAGTCCTGCCTCGGGGTCTGCACCTGCCAGCATGGCGGCGGCGGCGTTGCTAAAAAGGACCTTTTGGCCGCTTTTGGCGTCACTGGCTTCGCTTTCCACGATCACTACGCCATCGGCGACCTGATCGAGTGCGACACGAAGGTAATAATTGGCCACCTTGAGGTGCTCCAGCCCCTGCTCCAGTTCAGCGAATGCTGCTGGAGTTGCGGAGGAAGTGGAGAGGGAGGAAGTCATGAATTATCCGCGTGATTCCGACTCATTTAGCAATCTTAGATAATTAAGACAACTTTAATTTTTGATATTCTAGATATTTCTGACTCCCATATTTGAGAGCAAACGTATGCAGGAAATTTGATGAGAGTGCATGAGAAGGTGAAAAACACCTTGCCGAACCGGGCTTCTCCTTTACCATCGCCGCCCCTATGTCCAAAAATGCCGGTATCGCCAAGACGAGGAAAGCTTACGCCAAGCGGTTCAAAATAACTGCCACGGGTAAGGTGCTGCGCCGTAAACAAGGCAAGCGCCATATTCTGCAGAATAAGAGCCGCAAGCGTAAACGTAACCTCGGTAAAGTCGCCCTCGTGGCGGAAGTGGATGTCAAAGCAATCAAGGCGAACATGCCGTTCTCCCATCGCTAAGACGACCACGGTCTCTCAATAGAGACCACGATGAACTTGCCTGGCTTCCTTTGGGAGGCCTTCGACCAGGTGAGGCAAGCCATCGCTACCCAAACAACAGCCTGATCATAGATAAAGATACATGTCAAGAGCCACCAACTCCCCCGCCAGCCGGAAGCGCCGTAAGCGCGTGCTGGCAAAAGCCAAAGGTTACCGCGGCTTCCGTTCCACGCATTTCCGCTATGCGAAGGACGCCGTCCGTAAAGCCGAAACCTACGCAACTCGTGACCGCAAGGCCAAGAAGCGCAGCTTCCGCAACCTGTGGGTGCAGCGCATCAACGCCGCCACCCGTCCTCTCGGCTTGAGCTATTCCCGTTTCATGGAAGGCCTCAAGTTCGCTGGTATCGATCTTGACCGTAAAGTCCTCGCGGACCTCGCCGTCAAAGACATCGCCGCCATCGAAGCTCTCGTTCAGCAGGCCAAGGCCGCGCTGGAAAAGAAGGCCGCCGAAGCGCCGAAGGAAACCGCAGCAGCGTAAGCTCCAACGGAACCTACAAGATTCTCAACAGCCGGGGCGCAAGCTCCGGCTGTTTTGTTGTGCCCGCGTCACACCGGGCAAGGGGTGTGAAACCCGTGCATGGGTTGAATCTTTGAACTTTTGGGCGAACTGTCGGTCATTAATCAATGCACGGCTTTTCCCCAGCACGAGTGCTTGAAGAAGACGTGGCTTTCTGCACGTCGTTCCTCCATCCCCCTGCGTATCATGAGATGCGCTTCAACGCTCTCATTGAGCCAGCCTGCTGATCCATCATGTCTGCACCTTACTCCCGTCGTAGCATCCTGCGCCAGTTCACTGTTCTGGCCGCAGTAGCTTCCGCTTCGCCCGCATTCGCGCGTGAGCGAAAGCTGAAGCTGCTGGTTGAGCGTGTCGAAATTTTGGTTCCCGGACTGCCGCCGGCGATGGATGGCTTTCGCATCGCCCAATTGAGTGATCTGCATCTGGAGCCCTTCACCACGGAGGAGGATATTTTGCACAGTGTGGAGGTCTGCAATTCACTGCTTCCGGACATGGTGGCTTTGACCGGTGATTTTGTGACCCACACTGCGCGTCCTGCGCCGAAGGTGGCGGAAATTCTCTCCCAACTGAAAGCGCCCTACGGCGTGTATGCCAGCCTGGGCAACCATGATTTCGCCAGTGGTGCCCCTGAGGTCATTCGGGCGCTCACAGAGCGAAATATTCCGGTGCTGCGCAATGAGATTCGTCGCATTCATACGGAGAACGGGACGCTGGTGCTCGGCGGGTTTGACTCCAGGTATGTGAACAAACCTGATGTGCGTAAAACGCTGCAGGACTGGAAGCAGCACCAGCCGCTGGTGCTGATGATGCATGAGCCGGATGCTGCTGACACAATCGCTGCGGCCGGCGTGAAGGCGCTGCAAATTTCCGGGCACACGCATGGCGGGCAGCTCGTCTTCCGTGGCAAGGCGCCGATGTCACTGCGTCGCGCCAAGTTTGGCAAAAAGTACCTCGCCGGACATTACAAGGTGGAGGGCCTGCAGATGTATGTGAACCGCGGCATCGGCTGCGTGGGAGTGCCACTGCGCATCGGCGCCCCGCCGGAGGTGACGGAGCTGACTCTGCGCAGCCCGGAGCTGCTGCGGGCGTGATTTGAAAGAGCAGGCCGGTGGTTCCAACAGTTGCATGCGGGCCATGTCGCAGCTAAGTGACCGGTTCCATGCTTTCCGAACTCGACTCTCTCAAAACCGCAGCCCTTGCCGCCCTTGACGCTGCGCAGGATGAAACCGCCCTCGAAGCTGTGCGGGTGAACTTTCTGGGCAAGAAAGGCAGTGTCACCGCTCTCAGCCAGGGCATGAAGGATGTACCGGTAGAGCAGAAGAAGGAAGTGGGCGCCAAGCTCAACGAAGTGCGCACCGCCATCACGGAAGGCATCGACACGAAGAAACTCGCGCTGCAGGCCGCACAGGATGCGAAGGCGGTGGAAGGCATCGACATCACGCTGCCGGGGCGTCCGGGAGCAGGCGTTGGTGCGCTGCATCCGCTCACGCAGATTCGTGATCTTGCCATCCGCACGCTGCGCCGCATGGGCTTCGCTTTGGCGGAAGGCCCGGAGATTGAAACCGAATGGCATTGCTTTGATGCGCTGAACACGCCTGCCGACCATCCGGCACGCAATGAGAAGGACACGTTCTATCTTCCTGATGGCCGACTGCTGCGCACGCATACCTCCAGCGTACAGGTCCGTACCATGGAGGCTGCCAAAGCGCTGCCGATCCGCATCATTGCGCCGGGGGCTGCTTATCGGCGTGATGAAATCGACGCCACGCACCTGAGTGTTTTCAACCAGCTGGAAGGACTTTATGTGAATCAGGACGTCAGCCTCGGCGACCTCAAAGGCACGCTGGAATACTTCTTCCGCGAGATCTTTGGTGTCGGCACGGCGGTGCGTTTTCGCCCGCACTTCTTCCCGTTCACGGAGCCGAGCTTTGAGATTGATGTGAAGCTGGAAGCGAAGGGCAAGGATGCGCGCTGGATTGAAATCGCGGGCTGCGGAATGGTTGATCCGGCTGTTTTCGCTGAGATCAACAAAGCGCGTGGCGACAACCTTTTTGATCCGGAGACCACCACGGGCTTTGCCTTTGGTCTTGGGCTCGACCGCCTGGCCATGATCATGCATGGCATCACTGACATCCGGCATCTCATTGAGAATGATGTGCGGTTTCTGCAGCAGTTTGCGGTGTGAGGAAGCTGTTTTTTGACAGGATTTACAAGATTTCGGAATTTCAGGATTAACGTAGGGACGATTGATGACGATCGATGAATTGACACACCGGGTGATTGGCATGGCGATGGGGATCCATCGTGAGCTGGGTGCTGGATTTTTGGAGTCGGTGTATCATCGTGCCATGGAGATCGAGCTTGCCGAGTCTGGCCTTGGCTTTGAGTCGAATGTGCCGCTGAATGTTTTCTGCAAAGGCAAGCTGGTCGGAAAGTTCGAAGCAGATATTATCATCGCCGCAGGGGATCTGAGGCTGTTGTTGGAACTCAAATCCTGTGAGGCAATCTCCAAGATTCATGAAACTCAAACGGTGAACTACCTGGCTACCACCGGCATCGAAGATGGCCTCATCATCAACTTTGGCGCCAAGAGTCTCGACTGGCGCCATAAGTTCCGAACTTACCGCCCTAAATCCCAACTCCAGACCATGGCTTAGTGAACGGTGCTCCGCCATACATCGCGTTAATCCTGATCCATTTTGTAATTCTGTTAATCCTGTCCAACCCCGTTCCGCATTATGCAAGTTTCCCTCTCCTGGCTCAGCACTCATCTTGACCTGAGTTCCTACACTGTCCCGCAGCTTTCTGATCTCCTCACCTTTGCGGGTGTGGAAGTCGAAGGCATCGAAGAACGCGGGGTCGCGACTGACAAGGTCGTCGTGGCGCAGATTCAGTCTTTTGAGCAGCATCCGAATGCTGACAAACTCAGTGTTTGTCAGGTGGATGACGGCAGTGGCACTCTGCGTCAGATCGTGTGTGGTGCGAAGAATTTCAAAGCGGGCGACAAGGTGCCGCTGGCGCTGCCGGGGGCTGTTTTGCCCGGCGGATTCGCCATCAAGGAAGGCAAGCTGCGCGGGGTCGATTCCCTTGGCATGCTGTGCAGCGGCAAGGAACTTGGCATTGGCGAGGACACCGGCGGCCTGCTCATCATGGCGGCTGATTCACCGGTCGGGACGCCTTTCAACCAGCTCAATCCGGCCGACGTGCTGTTCGATCTGGAGATCACGCCGAACCGTCCGGATCTTCTCAGCCATCTGGGGCTTGCCCGTGAACTCGCGGCTCTTACGGGCTTGCCATTGAAGGGCGAGCGCCATCATGCGAATGCGAGCACGAAGACGAAGAAGGCGGATGAAGAGCAGATCGAGATCAAGGCGGCTGAAGCCTGCCCGCTGTACACCGCGCGCCTCATCAAGGGCGTGAAAGTCGGCCCAAGTCCGGAGTGGCTGCGTCGTCGTCTGGAAAGCATCGGCCTGCGCCCGATCAACAGCATCGTGGACATCACGAACTATGTGATGATGGAGATGGGGCAGTCGTTGCATTGCTTCGATCTGGGCAAGCTGAACGGTGGCATCGTTGTCCGCATGGCTGTTGAAGGTGAGAAGTTCCTCGCGCTTGATGGGCAGACGTACGCTTTGCAGACTGATGACCTTGTGATCGCGGATGGTGGTCGTCCGGTCGCCATTGCGGGTGTCATGGGTGGTGAAGAAACGGGTGTCACGGAAGGCACTGTGAACGTTTTGCTGGAGAGCGCCTATTTCGCCCCGAGCGGCATCCGCCGCACTTCGCGCCGCCTCGGCCTGAGCAGCGACAGCAGCTACCGCTTTGAGCGCGGCATTGATCCGCAGCAGGTGCAGGGAGGTTCGGAACTCGCCACGAAGCTGATTCTCACCATCGCGGGTGGCACCGCTGAGGATGTGGTGCAAGTTGCGGGCGAAGCGCCCAAGCTCGTCGGAGAAGTGACGCTGGATGAAAACCGTGCGCGCAAGCTGCTCGGCACGCCGGACATGACTGGCGATGAGATTCACGCCATCCTCGAAAAGCTCGGCCTCAGCAAGAAGTCCGCCAGCAAGAATGAGAGCCACTGGGGTATTCCCAGCTATCGCCTCGATCTTCAACGTCCGGTTGATCTCATGGAGGAAATCGCCCGCGTGATTGGATTGGATCGCGTGCCATCACGTCAGGTTGCGGTCGCATCGCCGGTCGAAGCTGCTGACCGCACGTATGATTTCGCGATGAACCTGCGGCAGTCGCTTGCCGCGCGCGGCTTCTTCGAAGCGCAAACGCTGCGGCTTATTGCGGATGCGCAGCTTGCCGACAGTCTCGGAGGTGGCCAGGGTGTGGCGGTGAAAAACCCGCTCAGTGAAGATCATACCACGCTGCGCCCGAGCATTGTTCCGGGTCTTGTCGCCACAGCGGCGCTCAACATCCGGCAGGGATTGCACCGCCTGCGTTTCTTTGAACTGGGCCGCGTCTTCCTCACTTTGCCGAAAGGCGGCAGCCGTGAAGAGGAGCGCCTCGCCGTGCTGCTTAGTGGCCCTGTTTCGCCGACAAGCTGGCATGGCCGCGAGCCGCAGGCTGCGGACATTCATGAACTGGTGGGGCAGATCCAACACCTCACGCGCACGCCTCTCGAAGTGCGTCCCGCGAAGGAGAACAGCGCCAACTACCTGCTGACGAGCGAGCTGCGTGCCGGGAACCGCATCCTGGGCTGGATCGCGCAAATGCATCCTGCACGTGCGCGTGAAATCAATGCGCGTCATCCCGTCTATGTCGCCGAACTGCTCATCAGCGCTCTGCGTCAGGGCAGCACGGGCCCGACGAAGTTTGAGGAGCTGCCGCGCTTCCCTGGCATGACGCGTGACGTCGCCATGGAAGTCCCCGCGGATCTTCCGCACGCCAAAGTGGCCGCGTTCTTTGCCTCCCAGAAACATCCGTTGTTTGTGGGTGCTGAGGTCTTTGACGTCTTTGCTGATCCGTCGGGAACCAAGATGGCGAAGGACCGCAAGTCCATCGCCTGGACGCTGACTTACAGGTCTTCGGAGAAGACCCTCGAAACTGCCGAGGTGGATGCCGCGCATACGGCGATCCTTACGGCGTTGGAGAAGACGTTGCCTGCGACGGTGCGGAGGTAAAGATTGAATTCCGGAGTCATGGTGTCATAGTGACATCATGACTCTGACCTTCCCGCTGCCAGCATCTTTGGAACAGAAGATGCAGCCGCAAAAGGCAAAGCTGCATCTGGCAGTGGGGGCTTTTGCTGCCGAAGAAGTGACTCTGGGGCAGGCCGCCGACATCGCGGGCATCTCTCAAACTGAAATGATGGGTGAGCTGGCGCGCAGACGCATTTCATTGCACTACGATGAAGCGGATTTTGCCGAAGATCTGAAGACGATTGCGACTTTAAACGGCTGACTAGGATATGCTGGTCATCAGTGATACATCCCCGCTCAGCGCACTTCTGCTCGCAGGGCGGGAGTCATTGCTGAAACAAATGTTTGAGCGGGTGGTGATTCCTCCTGCGGTCGAAAGAGAACTTTTGCGCGCCCATGATGCGCTGCCTGCCTGGCTTGAAATTTTGTCACCGCCAGTTATTCCATCGAGCGTGTCGGAGGCGGGGTTGGATCCAGGTGAAACAGAGGCTATTGCACTGGCATTGGAACTGCGTCCGGATGCCATTTTGATGGACGAACGATTGGGACGAAGGCTCGCTGCCCGGCATGGCTTGAAAGTCACGGGTCTTCTTGGACTTCTGGTCATGGCCAGACAGAAACAATTGATCGAGGAAGTCCGGCCTTTGATTCATGAAATGATTGATAAAGGCAGCTGCTGGTTTGACCAAGCGCTGCTGGAAACCGTCTGCAACTCCGTGGGGGAGAAATGGAGCTGAGTTTGCTCAGGCAGCCTCACCAATCACCTGTGCCACTCGGTCCATCTCCGCTTCTGTATTGTAGAAGTGGGGGCTGAAGCGAAGGAGGGGCTGGCCGGCGCGGTTGTGGCGCAGGGAGGTGGTGATGTTGTGAGCGGTGAGATGTGCGGAGATGTCCGCCAACGAGCGCTCGGCATGTTGCACTGTAGTGATGCAGGAGGCGTTGATGCTGCGCGGATCGGGGCCTAGGAAGGTGAAGCCTAGGGGCTGGAGTCTGGCATGCAGGCGGGCTTTGAGCTTTAAAAGCTGGGCGCTGATGGCGGGGAGTCCGACCTCCTGAATCAGGTCGATGCCGGCTTTCATGCCGAGGATGCCGGAGATGTTGAGGGCACCGGGTTCGTAGCGACGGCCGCCGCGCTCGAAGGCGATCTCTTCCTGCGCGATGAAGTTGGGGCTGCGTACGTTCCAGGAGCCGAGGAGGCTGGGGCGCAGCCTGTCCTGCAGTTCTTCGCGGACGTAAAAGATGCCGGCGCTCATGGGGCCGAGCATCCATTTGTGGGAGTCGGCGGAGAGGAAATCGACGTGGTCGACACGGGTCTCGAAGGCACCGACGGTCTGGATGGCATCGAGGCAGAAGAGGATGCCGCGCTCCCGCAGCATGCGGCCGATGCGGTCGATTTCAATGCGGTAGCCGCTGAGGAAATGGCAGGAGGCGAGGGCGACGAGCTTGGTTTTGGGTGTCAGCGCCGCCTCGACGAGTTCGGGGGTGATGGCACCGGGGGCTGCGGGCTGGAGGCGCTCTAAAACGACGCCATGGCGTTCGAGATCGGTCCAGGGGTAAACGTTGGCGGGATAGTCATCGAGGTAGCAGACGACTTCGTCACCGGCCTGCCAGGGCAGGCCATTGGCCACCAAGCTGAGGCCGACGGAGGTGGGGCCGATGAGGGCGATTTCGCTGGCTTTGGCACCGATCAATTCGGCGGCAACGACGCGTGTTTCGTTCACCGCTTTCCAGGCCTCAGGATACTCCTGCATGCGCAGGCAGCATTGGTCGAGGTATTCCTGCATGGTGCGTGTGACGCGGCGCGGCAGGATGGTGACACCGGCGTGGGCGAGGAACAGGCTGTCCTTGATCACGGGAAACTCCTGCTGGCGCAGGGCTTCATCGGAAAGGAGGGCATCGAGAGTGAGCATGGCTAATACAACGAATGCCGCATGACCCTGGGTGACGAATTCGCCAAGGCAGGCGGGCTAGGCGACCTTCAAGGTCTTGGCGCCTTCATCGATGAGGTGCCAAAAGCTTTTGGACTGGCTCAGGGCCTCGTCTTCGCCGCCACCGGGCAGATTGCTGCGAAAGAGGAAGTCGGTGAGGGTGTTTTTGTGCAGCACGCGGTGCACGCTGACATTGCCATCGACCACGGCAAAATAGATGCGGTGGTCGCCGGCACGGCAGCGGTAGAGTTTTTTGCCGCCGCGCTCGAGCACGCCGTAGCGTTTGCTGAGGATCGATTCGTCGATATCGGCGGGCTGAATGTTCAGCGCTTCCAGCAGATGGAACTGCACCTGGGTGGGCAGGTGGGAGAGCTCTGCGGCGCTGATGTCATTGAAAACGATCTGGATCATTGTTGTGCGGCAGGGATAGGGGCGAGCGGGGTGTTGGAGGTCTTGTAGCGTTTGATGACGTGCTTTTTGCGCACGGTTTCCATCCACTTGTCGATGTTGGCCTTGGATTTTTCCTGGTTGATCATTTTTTCGATTTCCGGGCGCAGCTTTTCGATGTCCGGGGCGGCACCGAGCTTTTTGGCATCGCAGGAGACAATGATGAAATTGGATTCCAGATCAAGAACCGGGCTGACGCCGCCGGTTTTAAGTTCCATGGCGGCATTGGCGATGGCGGGCATCAGGTCGGTTTTGGACATCCAGTCCCAGGCGCCGCCATTTTCAGCATGGCTGTCTTGTGAATTGGTTTTCGCCATTTTGGCAAAATCAGCGCCTTGAACGATTCTGGTGCGCAGCTCCTGGGCGAATTTTTGCTGCTGCTCAGGGGTTTTGTCCCCGGTGAACTTGGGGATGGTGATGGTGGAGATTTTGATCTGATCGCCTTCGCGCCATTTATCCACGTTTTTGTCGTAGTACTCCTGAACTTCGCGGGGGGTGGCGGGGGGGTGGTCACCGGCATTGCGCGCACGCATGACGTTCATGATGACCATTTTCTCGCGCAGTTCGCGGAACTTTTTCACGGTCATGCCGCCCTTGGTCAGTTCATCCACGAAGGCGTCGCGGTTGCCCTTGAAGCTCTCGCGGATGATGCCGTTGATGTCGTCATCGACGTACTGGGCCTTGATGACGCCGCCGATCTTGCGGAACTCGGCGAGCAGGATTTCGCGGTCGATGAGCGTTTCGATGGCTCCTTCGCGCAGGAGAGCGATTTCCTTTTTGATGCGTGCGGGGTCATTGCGGAACTGGAACTGGATCACCTGCTCCTGGGCCTTGATGGTTTCCTCCACTTCGGAAGAGGCGATGGGGATGCCATCGACGACAGCCGCAATGCTGTTGGTGTACTGCTGGGCGAGGACGCTGGAGCAGGCGGAGAGGAGGGCAAACAGGCTTATGCGCAGGGGAATCATGACAAATGAGGAGCTTATCGTAAGGCTTGGGGCGGCTGTGGCAAGGTGAAGTTCGCCTGTCAGGAGCGTGTAGATGCAGCTTCACCTTGCACGCGGGCGGCTCCGGTTTCTAATCTGCGCCTCCCAATCGCCGACCCCAACCAGCCATGAGCAAGAAAGCCGCCGCCAAATCCTCCCCCAAGAAAGCTGCCAAAACCGCCCCCCAGGCAGCCAGCAATTCCAAATCCCTGATGACTGAAAGCCGGGTGTTTAAACCGAGCGCTGAGTTTTCCAAGAAGGCCCGAATCAGCTCGATGGCGCAGTACAAGAAGATGCATGAGGAGTCGATCAAGCATCCGGACAAGTTCTTCGGACGTGAAGCCAAGGAACTGCACTGGACGAAGCCCTTCACCAAGGTGCTCGACTGGAAGTGCCCGAACGCCAAGTGGTTCATCGGCGGCAAGCTGAACGTCAGTGAGAACTGCCTCGACCGCCATCTGGACGGCCCGCGCAAGACCAAGGCCGCCCTGATCTGGGAAGGCGAACCCGGAGAGAAGCGTGTGCTCACCTACCAGCAGCTGCACCGCGAAGTGTGCCGCTTTGCCAACGTGCTGAAGCGCCACAAGGTCAAGAAGGGCGACCGCGTCATCATTTACATGCCGATGATCCCTGAGGCCGCCATTGCCATGCTGGCCTGCACCCGCATCGGCGCGATGCACAGCGTGATCTTCGGCGGCTTCAGCGCCGAGTCGATCAAGGACCGCGTGCTGGACTGCGGTGCGAAGATTGTCATCACCGCCGATGGCGGCTACCGCCGTGGTGCCGTGGTGCCACTGAAGAAGAATGTGGATGACGCCCTCAAGGCCAAGGACACGCCCGTGGAAACGGTGATCGTGTACAAGCGTACCGGCCAGGACATCCATATCGAAGAGGGCCGCGACGTCTGGTGGCACCGTGAACTGGAATACGTGGACGCACGCTGCGCAGCGGCCGCGATGGATGCGGAGTCGCCTTTGTTCATTCTTTACACCAGCGGCAGCACGGGCAAGCCGAAGGGCATTCTGCACACCACGGGCGGTTATTTGCTGCACGCGCAGATGACCTGCAAATACGTCTTCGATCTGCGCGACGACGATGTGTACTGGTGCACCGCCGACATCGGCTGGGTAACCGGTCACACCTACATGGTCTATGGCCCGCTCGCCCTGGGTGCCACCTCGCTCATGTTTGAGGGTGCGCCAAACTGGCCTGAGAACGACCGTTTCTGGAAGATCATCGAAGAATACGCCGTGACGGTGTTCTACACCGCCCCGACGGCGATCCGCGCCTTCATGAAGTGGGGGGATGAGTGGCTGAAGAAGCATGACCTCAGCAGCCTGCGCCTGCTTGGCACCGTGGGTGAGCCGATCAATCCTGAGGCGTGGATGTGGTACCACAACAAGGTCGGCGGCGGCAAATGCCCGATCGTGGACACCTGGTGGCAGACGGAAACCGGCGGTCACATGATCACGCCGCTGCCGGGTGCCACACCGACAACGCCTGGCACCGCGACACTGCCGTTCTTCGGCGTGGATGCGGCCATCGTCGATGACCTTGGCAAAGAGGTCGGCGTCAATGAGCAGGGCAAGCTGGTCATCCGCAAGCCGTGGCCTTCCATGCTGCGGGGCATCTGGGGAGACAAAGCGCGCTATCAAGAGGCTTACTGGAGCGAGTTCAAAGGCTGGTACTTCGCTGGTGACGGAGCCCGCCGTGACAAGCAGGGCAACTTCTGGATCATCGGCCGCATCGACGACGTGCTCAACGTGGCCGGTCATCGCCTCGGCACCGCCGAAGTGGAAAGCGCCCTCGTGTCCCATCCTGCCGTGGCGGAAGCCGCTGTGGTGGGCCGCCCTGATGAGATGAAGGGCCAGGGCGTCGTGTGCTTTGTGACCGTGAAGGAAGGCATCAAGTCCAGCCGCGAACTTGCAGAAGAGCTGAAGAAGCACGTCCGCAAAGTCATCGGCCCTGTGGCCACTCCGGATGAGGTCCGCTTTGCTGCGGCGCTGCCGAAGACGCGCTCTGGCAAAATCATGCGCCGCCTCCTGAAGCAGATCGCCGCCGGCGAGCTGATCAAGGGCGACACCACGACGCTGGAAGACATCAACGTTATTGCGCAGCTTGCTGCGGGTGGGGAAGACTAATTCAAACTGACATCGGCTGGCTGCGGCATTTTCGGTTTTGAAAATGCCAGCAGCCGGACGGTCCAGATGAGTGACAAGGCCAGCGCCACCCACGGCGTCAGCCATCCTGTGCGGGTGTAAAAGGTCAGGTCGTTTCGGCGCTCAATCGAGCCGCTGATGATGCCAGACTTCATGGGTGCCAGTGATTGGATGACGGTGCCCTTGGAGTCGATGATCTGCGAGACGCCCGAGGATGCAGCTACAACCATGCTGCGATGGTTCTCCGCAGCCCGCACCCGGAATAGCTGGGAGTGCTGGATGTGCTGCCGTGCCGGCCAGCCTGCGGCGTCCATGGAGGGCACGGCGAAAAACTCCGCCCCGGCCAGGGTCATCTTTCGCACCACGTCGTGGAAGTCACAGTCAAAGCAGATCGGGGTGCCGATTTTGCCGAGGGTGGTGATGATGGGCAGGGCGGTCTTGCCGTGCTCACCGTCGTTGAACAGGTGAACGGGATGATTTTTTCCGTGCTCACCGAGAACAGAAGAACCATCAATGGTGAGGGCGGTGTTCTGCCACTTGGGGCCTTCGAGACGGGTCTGGGTGCCGAAGACGAGCAATGCCTTTCGTTGCAACGCGAATGCCTGAACTTTGGCGAGTTCACTTTTGGCGACGTTGCGAACATCGATGGGGATTGTGTTCTCCGGCCAGACGATGAGCTGTGTTTCAGCAGGAGCCTTGTTTGCCAGCGTGATGTAGGTTTCGGTGGCTGCTCCTTCCGCCTGAACGGCGGCGACTTTGACCACCGTGTCTGCTTGAATCGGCTCCCTCATTCCTGGCGATGATGTGATCAACACCCAGATCAAAATGAGCCACCGAGCTCTGGCCGCCTTGAAGATGATGGCCGCCACGGTCAGCATGCAAAGAAAGCCCAGTCCATACCCCCCCACCCATGAGACCAGCGGCCAGGGTTCGAGCGCCAGCCCGAGGTTCATCCAGGGAAAACGCAGGGGCATAAGTTCACAGCGCACAAATTCCGTGCCAGTCCACGCCAGTGCAATGAACAGCGCCATCCGCCAGCCCTTCAAGCCCCGTTTCCATGCCAGCGCCACCACGCAGCCAAACGCCGCCGGAAACACCGCCAGCATGCCCCACAGCAGCAGGCTTAACGGCCCAAAAATATTCCACATCCATGACAGCCCGGTGCCAAACGCCAGCATGCCCCACCAGAAGCCTGCCATGAGCCCATGCACCGCGCTCACATGGTTGTAATAAAGAAAGCCGTTCAGCACAGCGACGCTGACAATTGCCAGCGGCCACCATCCATAAGGTGGAAAGGCAAACGCATACGTGACCGCGCTGGCCATCAGCAGGAGGATTCGGTTCGCATGCTCCATGTTGCGGCGAGCTTATGTAAATCCAGCCCTCATGTGCAAGCCCCATTCACAGCCATCAGCGCTGCCATACCTCTCTCTTCACATTGAGGAGTTTCCCTTTTTGCTTCGACGCAGGCGGCAAATAGATCGAAGCATGCCTTACTCATCCCATCATTCTCATGATCCTGCTGCGCACCTTTCTGCTGATGCTCTCCATCCTGCCTTTCTTCGGCTGCTCAAAGCAGCAGCAGCCACCCCCGCAGGAGCGCGCTGCAGGCCTGCCCGAATGGGTGGAGGGCACGAGTGAACCGCTGCCGCTGAAGAAATCAGCCACTCCTGCCTACCTCCAAGTGCAAAAGACTGCTTCGGTCATTCGCCCCGAGCCGCTGAGGAAGATCGAGGCCTTGGAAAAGCTCAATCCGGGACTTTTTTCGGCCCTCCCCCAATTGACCGAACTGCTGCGCACTGCGGAGGTCTCGCCGAAATTCAAATCGTTCTATGATGCGAAGATCAGCGCTCTTGCGGCAGGAGAGTCCATGAGCACGGACGACTACTTTGACTGCGCGACGGTGCTGCATCTCACCGCTCCGACCACCGGGCGCAAGGCGGTGCTCTTTCAGTCCGACATGGACGTGGACACCGATGGCACGGATCCCGTGAGGCTCGCACGCCTGCAGGATTACGATGATGCACGCATCTCGCGGAGCTTTCAGCCTCTGCTGGCTTATTCGTGGGCACAGTCCGCAGGTCAGCAGGCCGCCAATCCTTTCGTGCAATACTACGCCGACACGCTGACCAAGCTGCGGACTCTCCACAAGCAGGTGTCCGATGAGGCTGCTCATGACCACGGCTACATCTGGCAGTCGGTGCAAAAGCAGTTTGAGGAGACGATTTCCGCCTTGGACCGCCGCGCGAAGTACTATGATGAGGATCTGCGCACCCGGCGCTCATTGGTGGGCAGTCTGGATCCATTCATCGTGGTGCCGCAGACCTGGCCGGACCGCTTGAAGCTGCCCTTCAGCGTGCAGGTGGGAGATTTCGTGGCCGTCATTGCCGGTGGGAAGGTCTATCCCTGTGTGATCGGCGACACTGGTGGCGATGCCAAGATGGGCGAGGCCTCGCTCAAGGTCGCGCAGGCCGTCAATCCCAAGGCCACGGGCAGAAACAGTGCGGCGGATAATGTAACTGTGACCTACGTCATTTTTCCACAAACAAGGCTTGCCATGGCCGCACCCGACCTGTCAGTCTTCCAGAGCGAGGTGGCCCGTTTGCTGGAAGAAATCGGCGGACTCGGCACCGGCACGACTTTGCACCGCTGGCAGTAACACGAACCGACACCCCAAAGACATCCCATGAGCAATGACGTGACACCACCGCCCGCAGTGCTGCCGCCACCCTCCGCTGTTCCCGTCAGAAAGCGCCGCCTCACCTTGCTGATCGAGCATTTGCGCACCCTCCTGGCGCCTGAAACGTTCAATCCCAAATTCAGCTTTCTGGCGCTCATCACCGTGCCGCTGCTCGTCTTTGGCCTGCACGCGGCTTTCAACAGCGGCATGATCATGACGCGGCCGCTGGGCGAGCTCGTGGTGCCTGTGGGCGCGGATGTGCCGCCACAGGTCGTCTTTGCCGCGCGCCTCGGCGAATGTGGTGACAAAGGGGAGCAGATGGACGGTGCGCGCGGGATTTTCATGCCGCCGATGCTCACGGTGTGGGTGCGCAATTTTGACGGTTGGCTGATGGATCGTGCGGAAGGAAACGAAGCCCTGCTCAAAGACTCCGGCTTCACCCCGGCCTCCTACCGCACCTATCTTTCTCTGCGATCCAACAAAGGCCGGGTGCAGAGCGCCGCGCAGGAGGCTGCCTTTCGCACATGGCTGCGGGAGATCATCGTTGACCCCCGCCTTCTTGGAAAACCCGGCGTGCCTGAGCCCGCCACGCTGGAGCAGATGTTCAACGATGCAGATGTTCGCGGCCAGACAGACAAACGCCCTGAAATGGCTCCGGTCACGCTCACCCCCAGCATGCTCACCTTTCAGGCCCGGCTGCTGGAGATGGTGCAGAAAAACCCCGAGCTGATCGGCACCTTCATGATCAGCGACAAGCTCGCGCACAATCCGGAAACCTTTGCCCGCTTCCTTGCGGAACGGGGCATGCGCTGGGAGCAAAAGCTCAAGGATGACAAGCTCAAGTTTCAGTCGTGGCTGGAGAGCAGCAGGCACAACCTGTGCCTTACCATCGGCGGGCGTGAGTTTGCCAGCATGAAGCCGGATACCAAGGGCCACAGCACCCTGGCCGGCGCCACGCTCAAGGGCCAGACCGACGATGACACGATCAATGTGCTGCTCTTCCGCCGCATCTCGCCCGTCAGCACGGAGGTGGATCAATGGCGCGATCTCGTCACCACCTATGGCGTGGACAGCAAGGCCTCCATCACCGTTTCCCTGCGCACTGCGGATGCCGAGGGCCGCATCACCACTCTGAAGATGCCCAGCGTGGTGAACGGCGGAACGCTGCAGCATGACTGCATCGTGACGCTCCCCCTGCGTCCTGTGCTTATGCGCTCCATCGCCTGGGCGGCCATGGCCGGCGTGCTGTGGCTCATCGTCCTCGTCTCCATGCAGACCGGCACTTTGCGCACCAGCGTGCCGGAGAATGATCCGTTGATCACACACTGGACTCAAAGCCCCTGGAGCGCCTCACGCGTCGTCTTCGCCTGGTGGCTCGCCATCTGCACCGGCTGCTATCTGTTTCTGTGGGCCATGAAAGCGCAGATGGACGTGCTTTCCGGCTCCGCACCGCTGCTCCTTGGCATCAATGGCGGCACCCTGCTGGCAGCCTCCTTCGTGGGGTCCAACAGAAGGTCCGTGCGCAGCCGCTCCTTTCTGGAAGACATCGTCTCCGAAGGCGGAGAGGCGGAAATCTCACGCCTGCAGATGATCATCTGGAATGGCGTCCTCGGTCTCGTCTTCATCTGGCAAAGCCTTGCCGACTGGCAGATGCCAACCTTTGATCCCTACCTCACCACCCTCCTGGGCATCAGCTCCACCGCTTACGTTGGGTACAAAGTTGCAGCCAAGTAACAGCCAAGTAACAGCGTATACTCTCTCCTTATGAAACTCACACTTCTACTGACCCTCGCTCTTGGTCCCCTGGCCGCACTGCATGCTGAGAACTGGCCGATGTGGCGGGGGGCGAACGGGGACGGCACCTCTGCGGAGTCAAAGCTGCCGGAGAAGTGGAGCCAGACGGAGAATGTGGTGTGGAAGGTGGAGCTGCCGGAGCGGGGGAACTCGACGCCGGTGGTATGGGGGGACAAGGTGCTGGTGACGCAGGCGATTGAGAAGGAAGGGAAGCGGCTGCTGCTGTGCTTTGACAAAAAGACGGGCAAGCAACTCTGGGAGGCGGGGACGATCTACAAAGAGCCGGAGCTCACGCATGGGACGAACCCCTACTGCGCAGCCTCACCCGCGACGGATGGCGAGCGTGTGATCGTGTTCTTTGCCTCGGCGGGTGTGTTTTGCTATGACATGAATGGCAAGGAAGTGTGGAAGCGCACAGATCTGGGCAAGCAGCACCACATCTGGGGCAATGGGACATCGCCGGTGCTCGCGGGGGACCGGGTGTTTCTGAACTTCGGGCCCGGAGAGAACACGGTGCTGTACTGCTTTGACAAAAAGACGGGCAAGACTCTCTGGCAGCACAAGGAGCCGGGCGGGGCATCTGGCGAGGGGGCGGACAAGAAGTGGCTGGGCTCGTGGAGCGATCCGCTGCTGCGCAAAACCGGCGCGCGGTATGAACTGCTGATGAGCTACCCCCGGCGTGCTTGTGCCTTTGATCCGCAGACTGGCAAGGAACTGTGGACCTCCAGCGGCCTGACTGACCTCGTTTATAATTCTCCGCTTTATGCGGATGGTGTGATGATCGCCATGAGCGGCTACGGCGGCGCTGCACTGGCGGTGAAGACCGGTGGCGACGGGGATGTGACGGAAAAGAACCGAGTCTGGCATCTGCCGAAAGTCAGCCAGCGCATCGGCAGCGGGGTGGTGCATGGCGGCTACCACTACATCCTGAGTGATGGCGGGATCGCCGAGTGCCGGGACCTCAAGACGGGAGCGATGGTGTTTCAGGAGCGTCTCAAGGGGAACAACTGGTCTTCGCTGGTGCTGAGCGCGGATGGCAAATGCTATGCGGCGAATCAAATCGGCGACTGCTTCGTCTTCAAGGCCAGCCCGAAATTTGAACTGCTGGCGACGAATTCACTGGGGGAGAAAATCATCGGCTCCATCGCCGTTAGCGAAGGCCAGCTTTTCATCCGGGGCTACAAGCACCTGTGGTGCATCGGGAAGAAGTAGCGGCGGGTATCGGGATTAGCCCGGGGAGGGGAGGTGCATGCCCAGCATTTCCCTTTGACCCCACCGGGCCGCGACGCTAACGAACGCGCTCCCGCCTATGGCCGCCTCAGACCGTCAGCACACACTCGCCAAGTCCGTCTCGATGACGGGCACCTCGCTGCATACCGGCGAACAGGTCACACTCACCCTCCAACCCGCCCCGGAGAACTTTGGCTTCAAGTTTCGCCGCATCGATCTGGAGGACAAACCCTTCATTCCGGCGCTGGTCGAGAAAGTCCAGAAAGTCGAGCGTGCCACGACCATTGCCGAGGGCGGGGTGAATGTGCACACGGTCGAGCACGTGATCTCTGCGCTGGCGGGGATGGGCGTGGACAATGCGATCATTGAAATGGATGCCAACGAGCCGCCCATCGCGGATGGCAGCTCGATGCCCTTTGTGGAACTGATCAAGTCTGCCGGACTGCAGGAGCAAAAGGAGGCGCGCAAGGTTTTCGAAGTGCGTGAGCCGATCTACCAGGAAACCCGTGACGGCACGATCCTGACCATCGTTCCTGATAAAAAATTCCGCATCTCCTGCACGAACGTGGGCCCGGGCGGACGCTTCACGCAGTATTTCAGCACGGAGATCAATCCTGAGACCTACGAGAAGGAAATCGCGGCTGCGCGCACCTTTGTGTACTATGAGGACATCGCCCCGCTGATGGAGAAGGGGCTGATCAAAGGCGGCACGCTGGAAGCGGCTGTGGTCATTCGCGGGGACACGCTGCTCTCGAAGCAGCCGCTGCGCTTTGCGGACGAGTTTGTCCGGCACAAGATTCTGGACATCGTGGGAGACTTGATGCTCTCCGGCAAACGCATCCAGGGTCACGTCATTGCCGTGCGTCCGGGCCATGGGCCGAACACTGAGCTGGCCCGCGCCATCGTGGCGCAGTACAACCAGATGCGCAGCATGGTGCCGGCGCCGGTGCACATCCCGGGTGGCGAGGCCGTCCTCGACATCAACGAGGTGATGAACATCCTGCCGCACCGCTATCCCTTCCTGCTGGTGGACCGCATCATCGGATTCGAAGGCGAATCGAAGTGCACGGGCATCAAGAATGTCACGATCAACGAGCCGTATTTCCAGGGGCATTT
Source organism: Prosthecobacter sp. (assembly GCF_049294395.1). Taxonomy (GTDB): domain Bacteria; phylum Verrucomicrobiota; class Verrucomicrobiia; order Verrucomicrobiales; family Verrucomicrobiaceae; genus Prosthecobacter. The sequence continues at coordinate 10,592 of NZ_JBAQCR010000280.1, read as the reverse complement.
CCCCGGCCATCCGATCATGCCCGGCGTGCTGCAACTCGAAGCGATGGCGCAGGTGGCCAGCATCGTGCTGCTGCGCATGCCAGGCAATCAGGGCAAGATCGGCTACTTCATGAGCGCCAACAATGTGAAGTGGCGCAGGCCGGTGCTTCCTGGTGACACGCTCCTCATCGAAACGGAAATCCTCAAGACCAAGCGCAGCATCGCCAGCGGCATTGGCCGTTGCAGTGTGAATGGGCAGGTCGTTTCCGAGGCCGAGCTGATGTTCAGCGTGGTGGATCGTTAAAAGTTAGATTGTTCACGCATGCCCGCCACGATCCACCCGACCGCCATCATTGATCCCTCCGCCAAAATCGGTGCGGATGTCCACATCGGTCCGTATTGCATCATTGGCGCGGACGTGGAGCTCGGAGACGGATGCTGGCTGCAGCACCACGTGACGGTGATGGGGCCTTCGAAGATCGGGAAGAACAACAAGTTCTTCGCCTACGGCTCCATCGGCCAGCAGACGCAGGATTTGAAATACAGCGCCGAGCCGACCTGGCTGGAAGTGGGTGACAACAACACCTTCCGTGAGTTTTGCTCCGTGCACCGTGCGACGTCTGCCGGGGACAAGACGGTGATCGGCAGCCACAACAACTTCCTCTCCTACGTGCACATCGCGCATGACTGCATCGTGGGGAATCACGTCATCTTTTCCAACAACGGCACCCTCGCGGGGCATGTGGTCGTTGAGGATCATGTCATCATCGGTGGTCTGACGGCGGTGCATCAGTTTTGCCGCATCGGCACACGCTCGATCATCGGGGGCTGTGCCAAAGTGGTGCAGGACATCCCGCCTTTTTGCACGGCGGATGGCAACCCGGCGCGTGCGCGTGGCTTGAACATCGTCGGGCTGCAGCGTGCGGGATTCAGCCGCGAGCAGATGCGCTCCCTGCGTGAGGCGTTTCGCAAAGTTTATCGCAATGGATTGAATAACGCCCAGGCCGTGGAGGAACTTCGTGCTGGAGAGCTGACGCCGGAGGCGGCGGCCTTCGCCGACTTCGTCGCCACGACGAAGCGGGGCATCATTTTCGGCGGCAAGGCCGAGGCAGAGGAAGAGTAGCCCTGCTCCTGCGGAACAGTGGAGTGTGGTGCAAACATTACGGCTGGGAGCGTCTTGAAATCTGGGGCCACGTTGAGCTGTCCTTGTTGTACAGCCACAAGGCTACTTTCACTGCATCCTTGCTTTCGTGCCTGCGCTGAATGGTGCTAAAGTGGCTTTTTGCGATGCAAATCCTTCTAGTCACTGAACCCGGAGTGGATGGCGTGTTCCGGCACGTCGAGGCACTGGCGTCGTTTTTGATGGAGCGGGGTCATCGCATCCATCTGGCGTATTCGGATGTGCGGGGTTCGGACCGGCTGACGCAGCTGGTGGAGAAGGTTTCTGCGGCGGGTGGCATGACGATGAATCTCGCGGTGAGCAATGCGCCCGGTCCAGATGATGTGGTGGCGCTGCTTAAACTGCGCAAGCTGGTGAGGGAGGCGCGGCCGGATGTGATCCATGCGCACAGTTCCAAGGCTGGCGCGCTGGCGCGTGCGCTGGTCTTGCTCGGTGTGAGACAGCCGGTTTTCTACACGCCGCATGCGTATTACGGCTTGTCTGGCAAGGGCGGGATGAAGTCGCGGGTGTTCAATGCGGTGGAGACGGTGCTCGGACGCATCGGCACGACGATCAATTTGTCTGAGGGGGAGCGGGCGTTTGCGAGGGACTCTTTAAAGATTCCGCAGGCGCGGCTGCGCTTGATCGCGAACCCGGTGGACTGTGTGCGGTTTCGGCCTGCTGATGCTGCGAAGCGGCAGGAGATTCGTGCAGCGCTGGGTGTTCCGGCGGGGGCGATCCTGCTGGGATCGGTGGGGCGGCTGGCGTTTCAAAAGGACCCGCTGACGCTGTATCACGCCTTTGCCAAAGCCTGCCAAAAAAGGCCTGAGCTGTGGCTGTATCATCTGGGCGAGGGCGAGCTTTCGGCTGAGTGTGCGGCTCTGGCGGACCAACTGGGCATTCGTTCGCGCATTGTGCGCCAGACTTACTTGTCGGAGCCGCTGTCGTTTTATCAGGCGCTGGATGGGATGATTCTGACCTCACGCTACGAGGGGCTGTCCTTTGCCGTGCTGGAGGCGCTGGCCTGTGACCTGCCGGTGATTTTGAGCCGGGTGCCGGGGAACAATGATTTCACGGAGATGGGGCTGTCTCACTGCTGGTCGGCGGGCAAGGAGGATGTGGATGGATTCGCGGAGGTGATCGGGCAATGGGCGCAGGATTGTGTGCTGGGGCGGGTTTCGAATCATCGGCAGATCGCGGAGACGAGGTTCAGCCAGGAGGCTTGTTTCGGGGCGATTGTGCGGGAGTATGAGCAGAAGGTGGGGCGATAATTCTGGGCTGGAAAAATCCAGCGCCCACGCGAGCGCGGAGCGTCTTGGAGTGCGGCGGCAAGCCTAGGCGCGACGCCGCTTTCGCAGGCTGGAGGGGTGGGTAAGAAGAAAAGCACGCTGTGCCACGCGCAAGCACTGCTGCTTTCGCAGGCTGGACGACTTGCTGGGGCCTCAGAGCATTCGACACCCCGCGAAAGCGGTGCCGTCGATGCAGGCTTGCGCCGTGCATCTCTGTCACCGCACTCCAAGACGCTGTCGCGCTCTTTGGAAGGTGACAGCCAAGTGTAAACATCTGCGCTCGGTTGTTTTGCCACGCAGCTTGATCTCGTGAGGGCAGGCGCTTAGCTTTTCGGCTTTCATGTCATTGTTCCGACATCTTCTGGGTCTGTTCTGCCTTGCCGCCCTGGGGGTGAATGCAGCGGAAGTGTCGTGGGAGCCCGCGATGCGGGATGATACGGAGTATTGGGCGAATACGGTGAAGCAGCAGGCTGAGACGATGAAGCAAGCGCAGGCGAAACTCATTTTCATTGGGGATTCGCTGACGGAGAGCTGGGACAAGGAGATCTGGCAGAGGCGCATCGCACCTGCGCAGGCGCTGAATTTTGGCATCGGTGGTGAAGGTCCGCAGCATGTGCTGTGGCGGCTGGAGCATGGCATTCTGGACGGGCCGTCGCCTGAGACGCTGGTGCTCATGATCGGCATCAACAACTTCTGGCGGCACTTCAGCGCTGCGGATACCACACGTGGAATTGAAACCATTGTGGAGCGCATTCACACGCAGCATCCGACGACGCGCATCGTGCTGCTGGGCCTGCTGCCTGTGTATGAAGCGGCATCGCCGATACGGCCCTGGATTGGTGAGATCAACGGGGGGCTCAAAAAGCTCGATGGTCAGAAGAAGGTGGAGTTCTTTGATTTTTCGTCCGCATTTTTGGAAACGGACGGCAATCAGCGACTGCAGCTTTATCAGGAGGATCATCTGCATCTTTCCAAGGCGGGTTATGTCGTGCTGGCTCGTGAGCTTACGCCTGTTCTCAAACTGCCTGCCGCCCTGCCATGAAGTCGATCAATCCCACGCTGCGAATCGCTGAACTGGATGCTTTGCGCGGCATTGCGGCCATGGCGGTCATCCTGTTTCATTTCACCAGCGGCATCGCGAAGAACTGGGCGTTTGAGCAATCGTGGTTTCATCTCTACGACCCGCCTTTTGAGTTTCCTTATGGCGGCACGGGGGTGGATCTGTTTTTCATGATCAGCGGCTTCGTCATCTTCATGACACTGGATCGTGCGAGGTCCGCGATGCACTTCGCGGTGGGGCGGTTTTCACGTTTGTATCCGACGTTCTGGGCCTGCGCGCTGATCACGCTGCTGGTCACCGCCAACTATGGGCTGCCGGGGATGGAGGTCACGCCGCGTGATGCGCTTTGGAACATCACGCTGCTGCCGCGTTTTGCGCGGGCGCAGATGATTGATGGTGCGTACTGGTCGCTGGAGTTTGAGATCTTATTTTACGTGGCCATGCTCATGCTGCATCGGCTGGGGGCGTTCAAGAAGCTGACGGTGCCGGTGCTGCTGCTCTGGCTTGGTGCAGCGGCGGCGGCGCATGGTGTGCTCACTTACGGGCAGCCGGAGTCGTTGGTTTATCGACTGACGGGGAAGATCAAGGCGGTCACGAGTCTCGACTACATTCACCTGTTTGGCGTGGGCATGATTTTATACGATGCGCATCGCCGGCGTGCGTGGAGCCTTGGGCATACACTGGTGCTGGTGTCCTGCGCGGTGCTGGCATGGTGGAAGGCGGCGTTTCCGCTGCACTTTGTGTTTGTCGTTGGCTTTGGGCTGCTGCTGCATCTGGCGACGACGGGATGGCTGCCTTTTCTCAATGCGAAGCCGCTGGTGTTTTTGGGAGCGATTTCGTATCCGCTGTACCTCATTCATCAAAACATCGGACTGGTGCTTTTGAATGCGCTGGGTGGTGTGACGGACTCGGCGTGGTTGAGGCTTGGTATCACGGTGGCTGCGATGGTGGTGCTGGCGTGGGTGATCTCGGTTTGCATTGAGCGGCCGTCCATGCGGTGGGTGCGGGACAGGCTGCGACGGTTTACGTGAGGTGTACGGAGCGCGAACTTTAGTCCGCAGCATTCCGCAACACCAGAGGCGTCACATTCGCTTGGGGCTTTCGCCGCGCCGAAGATCTCGTGCTTGCGGCTTTCTGTCTGGGATGACTAACGCTAGGCGTGAGCGACCTGCTGCGGACTAAAGTCCGCGCTCCTTCTGCGCCTGGAGCCAGGCCTGGAACATGAGGATGTCCCAGAGGTAAAAGTGCCAGTTGCGGGTGCCGCTGAGGTGTTCCTGCCACTTCTGGCGGATGGGGGCAGGGTGGAAGAAGCCTTCGCGTTTGAGGCGTGACTCGCTGAGCAGATCCTCGGCCCATTCGCGCAGGGGGCCGCGCAGCCAGATTTCCAATGGGATGCCGAAGCCTTGCTTGGGGCGGTCGATCAGGGCCTTGGGCACGTGGCGGTAGAGCGTTTCGCGCATGAGCCATTTGCCTTTGCCATCGCGCACTTTCATGGAATACGGGATGGTCCAGGCGAACTCGATGAGGTTGGTGTCGAGCAGCGGGATGCGGCCTTCGAGACTGACGCCCATGGCGGCGCGGTCCACTTTGGTGAGGATGTCGCCGGGGAGGTAGGTCTCCATGTCGAGATACATCATGCGGTGGGTGAAGTCACTCACGCGCGGCCATGCCTTGGTGTTGGTGATCGCGGTGACGGGGTCTTTGCCGTCGATGACGATGTCCGTGGGCTTTTTCCAGTAGGACATGAGATTGAGGTAAAGCGTCTCGATGCCGGGAGCGGCGACGACTTCGGCAAGTTTGTGCAACTTATCGCCGACGGGAATGTGGCGTTTGCTCTTGGGCAGGAGTTTCGCTCCGAGGGTGTTGAGCGGGCCGGGAGGCACTGCGGTGAGTGCGGCTGCGGTGAGCTTTTTCAATGCAGGGGGCATCCAGGCGAACTTGCTGTGGAGGCTGCGGCCCATGGCGTAGCGTTCGTAGCCACCGAAGAGTTCATCGCCGGCGTCTCCGCTGAGGGCGACAGTGACATGCTGCTTCGCCATCTTGCAGACGAGATGTGTCGGGATCTGCGAGTAGTCGGCAAAGGGTTCATCGTAGAGCGCGGGAAGCTGTGGGATGACATTCAGCGCGTCCTCACCGGTGACGTACATTTCGGTGTGTTCGGTGCCGAGATGCTTGGCCACGCTCTTGGCGATTTCGGCTTCGTTGTACTGCTTCTCGTGAAAGCCGATGGTGAAAGTGCGCACGGGGCGGGCGCTTTGCTTCTGCATCATCGCCACGATGAGGGAGGAATCGATGCCGCCGCTGAGGAAGGCACCGAGCGGCACGTCGGAGATCATGCGCATGCCCACGGCTTTTTTCAGCATGGACTCAAAGGTGTCGATGGCCTCGGCCTCGGTGCCCTTGAAGGGATTGTCGAGACCGTGTTCAACGACGTGCGGCAGGCTCCAGTAGTAGCCGGGATGCGGGCGTTCGGAGGGCGCTTTGAAGCTCAGCATTGCAGCGGGTGGCAGCTTTTTGAAACCCTGATAGATGCAGAGCGGATCGGGGATGTAATTGAAGCGAAGCAGAGAGGTGAGGGCCTCGCGATCCACAGCGGCGTTGAAGCCGGGGAAGCGCTGGATGGCTTTTAATTCGGAGGCGAAGACGAACGTTTCACCGATCCAGCCGTAGTAGAGGGGCTTTTCGCCCATGCGATCGCGGGCGAGATGCAGCATGCGTTCCTGCTTGTCCCACACGGCGAAGGCAAACATGCCGTTGAAGCGCCGGGTGGCTTCGACGACACCCCAATGGCAAAAGGCCGCGAGCATGACCTCGGTGTCGGAGTGGCCGCGCCAGGTGTGGCCGAGGGGCTCGAGTTCGGCGCGCAGATCCTGGAAGTTGTAGATCTCCCCATTGAAGACGATGACGAAGCGGCCATCCGCGCTGTTCATCGGCTGGTGGCCGAGGGGTGAGAGATCGAGAATGGAAAGGCGGCGATGGCCCAATGCGATGCCGCTGGATGAATCGACCCAGGCTCCGGCGTCATCGGGGCCGCGCAGGATGATGGCGTCGGTCATCGCGGTGACGATGGCATTCATCTCGTGCGCGGGGCACGCTGAGGGAGGATTGAAGAAGCCAGCAATGCCGCACATGGGTCAGGGATGGGGAAGGGGGGATGCGAGAGGATGCGGCACCGGGACTACGGGAGCTGCGGCGGATTGATGGGGAGAGTTTAGGAGGGCCGCGAATTTTTGCAGGACGCTTTCGATGGAGAACTGCTGCTCAATGCGTGTGCGTGCGGCAAGATCTTGAGTGATGCCGGAATCGAGCAATTCGATGCAGGCTTTGGCAAGTGCAGCGGGATCGCCTGGCGGCACCAGGTGGCCGGCCTCACCGGTGACCCAGCGGGTGTCGCCGATGTCAGTGGCGACGACGGGAACGGCGCAGGCCATGGCTTCGCCGACGACGTTGGGGAAGCCTTCGCCAAAAGCGGAGGATGACACGGCGATGTTGAGCGAGGCGGTGAGCTCGGGCAGGTCGTGGCGCTCGCCCAAAAGCTGGATGTTGGGAGGAACGTCGAGTGTTTCGGTGTCAGCACCGACGATGATGAACTGCGTGTCAGGGCGTTTTTCAGCGATGAGTTTCGCAGCGGCGATGAAGGTGGCGTAATCCTTCATGGGGGCATTGCGGCCAAAGCGGCCGATGCGTCCGGGGACGGGCTTGCCGGGCTGCCATTTGGCGAGATCAAAGCCGTTTGGAATGAGCTGCGTTTTGCTGGCGCGGAAGCCAATGTCTTCGTGCTGACGCGCACCTGTCTGCGTGTTGTAGGTGATGCGCTGCGGCAGCCAGGACAGTTTGGCGAGGGCACGGATGACGAGAGCGGAGCCGCGCTTTTCGTGTTTCAGATCGTAGAGGCTCTGGCGCACATTCCAGATGATGGGCACGCTTTTGAAACGCATGAAGCGTGCGAGTACGGCGGCGAAGCAGCCATGGTACATCCAGCCCATCATCACATCCGCACGGGTCTGCCGGACCAGTTTGAACAAGCGCCAGAGGGAGCTCAGCGTGGGTTTGCCGGCGGGCATGTCGAGGCTGTGGACTTCAATGCCGGCGTCGCGCAAAGCGGTGGCGTGTTTGCCGCCTGCGGTGAGGGAGATGACGACGTGCTGAAACTGCGGCAGTCCGCGAATGAGCTGGACCAGCATCATCTCCGCGCCGCCGCTGCCGAGGCCGGTGGTGAGCCAGAGCACTTTTTTGGAAAGCAGGCGGCTGGTGCGCTCCACCAGCTTTGCCACGCTGAATTCATCCACGATGCGCTGGCGTGGGTTGTGCGGGTGGAAGGCGAGCATGCAGTGGGCGAGCGCGGTGTGATCGCCCACGGGGAAGACCTGTGTTTTGTCGCCGATGATCCAGGCGCTGTCGCCCACGTTGCTGGCGATGCAGGGCACGCCGCAGGCCATGGCCTCGCCGATGACGTTGGAGAAGCCTTCGCCGAAGGCGCTGGAATTCACGAGGCAGTCGAACTTCGCGTAAACGGCGGGCATGTCGTCCTGCGCTGGCAGCCAGGTGACGCGGTCGGCGATGCCGAGTCTGGCGGCGAGGTCGCGCATCTGCTGCTCGTAGGCGGCATCACCCGAGCCGACGATGATGAATCTGGCATGCGGATCGAGGGCTGCGGCGGCGAGGAAGGTGGCGTGGTCCTTCATCGGGTTCATGCGGCCGACGAGGCCGAAGGTGAGCTCCTTGTTCGGAGTGCGCGGCTGCGGCTTGAAGCGCTCGGTGTCGATGCCGTTGGGGATGACGTGCATCCTCTGGAGCGGATAACCACGGGCGGCGTAGTAGTCGCGCCCGGCCTGCGAATTGCAGAGGATGAGATCGGCGAAGCGGGCGAGGAGGCAGTTGAGGCGGAAGCTGGCCTTGCTGAGGATGCCCCAGAGGTGCGCGTCTGACTGGGAATCACGCACGCCCCAGACGATGCGTGGAAAGCCGCAGAAGGGCTTCAGGAACAGCGCCATGAGATTGGACTCCGCGAGGTAACCGTGGAGCACCTCGGGGCGGACGCTGCGGGCGGCTTTGATGAGGCGGATGAAAAAGCCGGTGAGATCCCAGCGGCTTTTTTTACCAACGCAGATCGTCTGCACACCGGAGGCCTCGAGTTCCGCACGAAAGGGACCGTCGTAGAAATGCAGTACGCAGACTTCGTGGCCCTCCTTGACCAGACCACCCGCGAGCAGCACGAGCTGGCGCTGGGCGCCGCCATGGCCGAGATCACGAATGATGAAGGCGATCTTCATGGCTGCGGCAGCGGGGAGTGAGGCGTGGCCTGCGCCTTCGGAGGAGCGGAGAGAACGAGGCGGAAGCGCCCACTGTATACCAGATTGCAGCACACGGCGGCGGCGAACCAGTAGTGCGGGGATTCCACGAGAATCTGGCTGCAGGGGATGAAGAGCCACAGCGGGACGAGGCAGTAGAAACCACGCATCTTGACCAAGAAGCAGCGGATGGTCAGCACCAGCAGGCCGCCGATGTAGAGCAGCACGCCGGGGATGCCGATGTCGATCCAGAGGGAGACGATTTGATTGTGCGGCTTCCAGATGCTGGTGCCTGCGCCGGTGCCATGACCCCACAGAGGTTTTTTGCCGGCGGCCTCCCAGCCGTCCTGCAGATCCTTGCCGCGTTCGGGGGATTTGATGCGCTCGAAGTCGAGTTCGTAGATGGCCTTGAGACGGTCCGTCGTGTCCTTGTTGGTCATGATCCCGACCTTGGTGGAAGTCTGGGCCAGGATCGCCACGCCACCGATGGCGAGGGGAACGCTGATGACGACGAGGAGCAGCATGCCCATGAAGTGCTTGCGCAGATTTCCAATGATGTAGCAGAGCATCAGGCAGGAAAACACCGCCATGCCGCTGCGGCTGAGGGTGAGCGCGATGGCGGGCGCGACGAAGCCGATGAGCACGACGTTCCACCAGAAGCGGGGATTCAGCGTGAAGATGACCGAGAGCATCAGCGTGATGATGATCGGCGGGTCATTGGGATCGTCCGGGAAGCCGGCCATGCGGCCTGGGATGCGCGTGAAGGAGCGGAAGCCCAGCCATTCGTAATACACGCAGCCTGCGGAGAGCACGGCGGTGCAAACGGCGGCCCACATGGCCACGCGCCGCCATGGCTCCGTGGAAAGCAGCAGCACGGTGGTGAAGGTGACGAGGAAGTTGGAGAGCAGGGACATCACCACAATGCTGTGATCCCCCAGGGCCGTGATGGTGAAGCGCTGCAGAAACGCGGCATCCAGCACGCGCAGCAGCGGCACGATGAGCATCAGAAAAGCGGGCGGGCAGATGCTGGGCTTGTTCAGCAGAGACATCACTCCGGCACCCGCCAGCGTGAGCAGGGTGTAGTCGCGTGGCTTGAAGGGAATGACGCCTGCGCCATCGGCCCAGTACAAGGCCTTGGTCATGGCAGGCACCAGCAGCGCGAGCGCGGCCAGGAGGAGAAACTTCACCAGGCGCTCGCGGCGTTTCGCGGCGATCTGCATGTAGGCGGGCATCCTGGGGGCGGTGTTCATGCGGCCTCCTTTCGGCGGATCACCAGCAGGCAGGTGGCGCAGGTGGCGAAGGCGCAGATGCAGTGCACGATGGTGGTGGAAAGCGCGATGCCCGCAGCACCCAGATGGCGCATGAAGAGCCAGTTGAGCGAAGCATTGAGAAAGAGGGCGCTGAACGCGATGGTGAGCATGTGGCGCGAGGCCTGCAAGGAGATGACGATGCGTGCGGCCACGGTGCCGAGAATGTAGAAGGGAATCTGGAAGGCCGCGTAGCGCAGCACCTCGGCCACGCGCTGGGTGTCCTGCGGGCCGAAGGCACCGCGCTCAAAGAGGATGCGGACGATCCACGGGGCGAGGAAGCACATGGCCAGCGTCATGGGCAGCGAGGCGCTGACGATGATCCCGGCGCTGGCGAAGAGCCGCTTGCGCAGGCCGTTCCAATCACGGCGGGCGACGAGCTCGGCGAAGTGGGGGAAGAGCACGTCCGAGGCGGGCCCGGCGGTGACGGCGAGGACGATGGCGCAGACTTTGTCCGAGTAGCCCATCACGGCCACGGAGCCTGCGGTGAGCCATGCCGCCATGGTT
>NZ_JBAQCR010000279.1:0-2056 GCF_049294395.1 Prosthecobacter sp. | reverse complement strand
GACATCTGGTCGTCCTGGTCAGGTGCTGGAGTGGGTGGGGTGTGGCTGAATGGGGGTGCGCTTAGCCGTGCTTGTTCCTCGGGGGGAACCGGTGGTGCACTGCCTCCCCTGGCTGGGCGGGCGGTGTGCCACCAACCCCTGCGGAGAGCGGGGCGGCGGTCCTTCATCCTCACCCTTCCATCCCCATGAAACTGCTCTGCTTACTCGCCCTCGCTCTGCTGTTCGCCACGCCCTGTGTCTTTGCGCAGGACATTGATCCCGCCTTGCAACAGGCCATCACCAACGCGCTGCCACCGGCCTATGCGGGTGTGGGTGCCCTGGTGCTTGTCCTGATCGCCTTTGTGTTCCGCTTCTTCACTGCCCGGAAAAACGGGCTCAGTGTGGTGGATGCGCTGCTTGCCACCTTGAAGGGCACGAACGTGCCCACGAAGCTGCCGCTGTTGATCGCCTGCCTATGTATGCTGACGCTGAGTTCATGCGCCACAAGCTCAGCGCTGATCGCTTCACCGTTTGGCCGCGCTCTCATCGCCACGGCGGATCAGCTGGGCAAAGCGGTTATTGAGACCACTCAGAAAGTCGGGCTTGAACAGATCATCTTGCAGGCCTCCGCCAAAGTGTCCTCGCTCAAGGCTGAAGGCATCAACGCAGATCCTGTGAAAGAGATCTTGAGAGGCTCGCAGATCTCCGCCTTCACCGATGTGATCGAAGCCGCTCAGGCGAAGTATGAGCAGCTCACGGGCAAGCGCTTCACGCTGCCGAAGAATCCCGTCAATGTGCAGCCGGTGAAGGTGCTGCCAACCGCCGCTGTGGAGCCACGCCAGAACCGGCTTAAGCCAGGACTACCATACGAAGACGGCCCGGGCTGCATGCAGCTCGCGGAGCGCATCCCGGTCTATGGCGAGCGCGTGGCGTTCGTGCTGAGCACGGTGGATGTGAAGTGAACGCTCCTTTTTTGGCAAATGAATGAAGGCGCAAAGGAATGACTGAACTGAATCCAATTATATGACTTCCACTCAACGCATCTATCAGGCCGCGCTCAAGTATCGCGGGATCTGTGAAGTACCCGGGCCGAAGAGCAACAAGATCATCCAAGGATGGATTAAAGAAGCGGCCTCGTGGCTGGGGGATGATGTGGGCAATGATGATTCCAAGGTGGCCTGGTGTGGCTGCTTCCGGGGCCGCATCGCCGCTGAGACCATGACCGGCGTGCCTGCGGCCTGCTATCGCGCTGTCAACTGGATGAAGTGGGGCAACGTGGTGAACCCCAACAAACCCAAGACGTGGGAGCAGGGAGACACGCTGATCTTCAAGCGTGCCGGTGGTTATCACGTGACTCTGTTTGCTGACTTTATCAACTGCGGTCCCAAGAACGTGAACTGCCTTGGGGGCAACCAGAGTGACAAGGTCTGCATCGCTTCTCTTTCACTGCTGAACCTGATCGGCGTGCGCCGTGCACCGGATCTCTGAACACCTGCTCTCATGATCATCGCATCCACTGACATCTCTGCCGTGCCTCCTGAATTCGTGAAGTGGTTCATGGTGATGCTCTTTGCTCTCATTGCCGCTGCAGGCACAGGCTTCGTGGCCTATCGCAAAGGCAGGCAGGCCAATGGCAGCAAGGATGAGCCGGTCAACATCGCGCAGCCGCTGGAGATCAAGCACACGACCCGCTACGCCCACAAGGACGATGTGGAGAAGGTCAACCTTGAAGTAAAGCGCATCATCGACGCCGGAGATGAGAGGCAGGAAAAAATCATTGATGCCATTGGTGAGGCTGAGCGAAGGCTCATGACTGAGGTGAAGGATCTGCACATCCGGCTCAATCCTGTAGCCGCTGCCAGCTCGGCGCATGCGGCTCTGCTGGAGCAGATCAATCACCGGCTCACGAATCATGAAAAGCTGCGTCAGGAAGAATCGCAGCGGATCCACCAGCGCATTGACGATGCCATCCGGCTTTCATCGGCCAAGAAGTAACGCCCCAATTTTCCCCTCATCACCCCATGAAACTCACGACTGAAATCATCCGCATCCTGCGAGAAGCTGAAGGCCATCCGCT
>NZ_JBAQCR010000278.1:0-22846 GCF_049294395.1 Prosthecobacter sp. | reverse complement strand
AAAGCTCCAGAGGACTGGAGCACTCCAAAACGCTGCCGCGAGCCTCCACCCGCAGTGGGAAGGCGACCCGCTGCGGGCTTGGAGGCCCGCGCGCCTTGGGCGCTGTGTCCTGCGGTGCAAAGTTGCCGAGTTGCGCTGTAACGGGTATGGAAAACTCCCGTTGCGGCGCAACTGGACAACTTTCCTTCCAATACTTTTCTGATAGAAACCCCGCTTTTTGTGCGGCTACTGCTTTCCCTCTTTTCTCCATGCGTTCCTTTGCACTCCTGCTCCTCCTTGCCACGGCCTCTGTTGGCCATGCCGAAACCAAGCCGCTCAAAGCCCTCCTCGTGGCCGGTGGTTGCTGCCATGACTATGCCAAGCAGCACCTCATTCTGAGCCAGGGCATCCAGGCGCGGGCGAATGTGCAGGTGGATGTGGTGTGGACGGATGACAAGTCCGTCACCCCGCCGCTGCCGCTGTATGACAATCCGGACTGGGCCAAGGGCTACGACATCATCATCCATGACGAATGCGCCGCCGGCGTGAAGGACATGGCGCTGGTAAAGCGCATCCTCGATGTGCACCAGACCATCCCCGCCGTGCACCTGCACTGCGCCATGCACAGCTTCCGCACCGGCACGGATGCGTGGTTCAAGCACCTCGGCATCCAGTCCGCCTCGCACGGCCCGCAGGAGCCGATCGCCATCACGTTTGTGGACAAGGAGCACCCGATCACCAAGCCCCTCGCGGACTGGACCACCATCAAAGAGGAGCTGTACAACAATGTGAATATCTTCGACGGCCATCCGCTGGCCATGGGCAAGCAGGTCGTCAAAGGCAAGGACGTGGACTACGTGGTGGCCTGGACAAACGAAAAAGTGGGCGCGCGCAGCTTCAGCACCACCATTGGCCACAACAACGACACCGTGGCGGATGCACGCTACCTGGACCTCGTCACACGCGGCCTGCTGTGGGCCATGGACAAGCTCACGCCGGATTACCTCACGCCGTTCAAGGGACAGAACAAGATCACCTTTGTGCCTGCCAAGCCCGTGGAAGCACCGAAGCCGCCCGTGCTGCCGAAAGACGGCCTGCCGGTGAAAGCCAGCGCGAGCAGCGAGGAGTCCGGCAAGGGCAACTACGCCTGGAAAGCCGTGGATGGCGATGAGGGCACCCGCTGGTGCGCCGCAAATCCCAATTACCCGCAGTGGCTCCAGCTTGAACTCGAAAAGCCGCAGGCCCTCACCGGCATCAAGACCACCTGGGAAAACGGCGGTGTGTATCAGTTCAAGGTCGAAGGCAGCGCCGATGGCAAAACGTGGAGCACCCTTGTCGATGGCAGTGCCAACACGAAGAACGCGCCTTACTCGAATGACTTCGCCAAGGTGGAAGGCATCCGCTTCGTGAAGATTCACGCGCTTGCTAAAACAAGCGGCGGCTGGGCGAGCATCCGTGAGGTGCAGCTCAAAGGCCCCAACATCAAAGGCGTGGCCCCCAAGCTCAGCGCGGCACAGAAGAAGGAATACGACAAGGCCAGCGATCCTCTCAAGGACGCGGGCAATGTGGCTCCAAAGATCGTGAAGCTCACGCCCGAGCAGGAGGCTGCCATCTTGAAGGATGTGAAGGTGCAGGAAGGCTTTGAGGTCTCGCTCTTCGCGCCACCACAGTCGGCGAACTATCCCGTCTTCATTGCCGCCGCTCCCGACGGCACGTTGTATGTCAGCAGCGATGGCAACGGCTCACTGGGCCGCAATCCGCATCGTGGCCGCATCCTGCGCCTGAAGGATCATGATGGCGATGGCCGCGCTGATGAAGTGAAGGAATTCGTCAAAGATGTGGACGCCCCGCGCGGCCTCGTCTGGGACAAAGACCGCCTCTACCTCGTGCATCCGCCGCACCTCAGCGCCTACATCGACAAAGACGGCGACGGCGTGGCCGATGAAGAGAAGGTGCTGGTGAAAAACATCGCCTTTGGTTACAAGGACCGTCCTGCCGACCACACCACCAATGGCCTCAGCCTCGGCATCGACGGCTGGCTCTACATCGCCGGTGGCGACTTCGGTTTCATGGACGCCGAAGGCACGGATGGGAAGCACTTGCAGCATCGCGGCGGCGGCGTCATCCGCGTGCGCCCTGACGGCACCGGTTTGGAAATCTACAGCACCGGCACGCGCAACATCCTCGAAGTCGCCATCAGCCCACTGATGGACATCTTCGCCCGCGACAACACCAACGACGGCGGCGGCTGGAACGTGCGCTTCCACCACTTCACCGGCCTCGATGATCACGGCTACCCGCGCCTCTACAAAAACTTCAACGACGAGTGCATCCAGCCTCTGGCCGATTACGGCGGCGGCAGCGGCTGCGGTGCCGTGTACATCGACGAACCCGGCTTCGGCAAATGGAACAACGCCCCCTTCACCTGCGACTGGGGCACCGGCGCCCTCTGGCACCATCAGGTGAAGCCCAAAGGCGCGACCTTTGAGGAAACCGAAAAGCCCCAGCCCTTCATCCAAATGACCCGCCCCACCGACGCCGACGTCGATGGCAACAGCCGCGTCTATTGCGCCAGTTGGAAAGGCGCGACGTTTAACTGGGAAGGCCCCGATGTGGGCTACATCGTGCAGGTGAGGCCGAAGGGTTTCAAAGCAGAACCGCTACCGGATTTCGCGAAGGCGAGTGATGCGGAGTTGGTGAAGCAGTTGGAGTCACCGAGCAACCGGCGGAGGATGGATGCGCAGAGGGAATTGATGAGAAGAAACCTTGTTGAATCATTGCCCAATAAAGTGATCCAGAAGGTTGCCGCAGATGTTTTTAATGACTCCAGCAAACCTATGCCAGCACGAATCGCTGCGTTGGGTGCTGTACGAAGCGAAGGAGATGATGTGGGACGTGTGGCCCCCCCTGTGGACTTCTATGCAGGAAATGAATTAGCGCCTTGGGTGGCTCAACGAATGTATCCCACTCCCGTGTTTCCCGCTGGGACCAAATATGAGACTTGGGTTCGAGTCAGGTATGGAATGCGCGAAAATATGTATAACTATAAACCCCTCGAACTGTGGACCATCTCCGAAATTGAGCAGCGCTTTTTGGAATCGTGCATCAAGAGTAAAAAACCAAGATCCCAGGTCGCGGCACTTAGAACAGCTTCAACATTGGTACGTTTAGAGCCAATCACAGATTCTCTTTGGAATGCTGTTGTTGGCGCGATGCTCAGTGACGACCCTATTGTCGCTCACACGGCGGCAAACGTGGCAGCCGATCTATTGAATGAGCTGTCAAAGTTTCGAGAACTGGGGCAGCGATTGACCAAAGAGAGCTTGGATGAACCTCAAAGTGAACCAAGCGAGGGTTTCGTTAAGCTGATGTCTCAAATCAAAACCAATGATGGATTCTCTTTGAGCACCAACCATGAACAGTATCGTAAGTACGCGATTAACGATCGAAATGCCTTCACTGCAAAAACGCAGAAGACTTACGAACTGGCAGTTCAGAGAGCATTTGAATCAATGGAGAGGCACTCTCAAATGCTGATTGCTTTGAGGAAAGTGCACACCCCTGAAGTCGTCACCGGCCTCATTGAGCGCCTCGCCAAAGCCACCGATCCCGCGCTCCGCCAAGGCATCCTCTCCGCTCTCTGCCGCCTGCATTTCCACGAAGGCGAATGGAAGGGCGACTCCTGGGGCACGCGCCCAGACACACGCGGCCCTTATTACCAGCCGGAAGCATGGAGCGAGACGCCGAAGATCGCGGCGGCTTTGAAGGACGCGTTGGCCAAAGCCTCGCCTGAAGAAGCCGCCTTCCTCGTCAAAGAAATGAACCGCAACCGCATCCAGTCGAACGATGCCCTTGAGCGCATTCTCGTGCTGGCGAAGCAGGATGCGAAGGTGATCCCGGATGCGGTGGCGCAGCTTGCCACAGCAGACACGATTCCTGCGGATGGCATTCCGCTGCTGATCACTGCGGCGAACAGCAAGGAACTCGATCCCCAGAGCGCGGCGGCGACTCTGGCCAACACGCTGACAGCCATCGCCAAGACCGACAGTGCCGAGGCCTGGACGGCGGCGCTGAATGCGCTGGTCACGCTGGATGCGCAGCAGGGCTCCGGCAAAGAGCAGGACACAGGCAGGACAGCCTTCCTCAGTGCGCCAAAGCTGGAGAACGTGCATCAGGCCTTTGAAACCGAAGCCGCCAAGGTGGGCACGCCAACCGCCGCCTGGGCGGAAGCCGCGCTGCTCAGCCTCGCGGCACGCAAGACCGGCAGCCCCGAGGCACGCGAGATGTCGCAGAAGGCCCTGGATGCTGGATGGGCGGATGCGAAGCGCCGCGTGCAGATCATCAACGCCGCTGTGAAGACCAAGAGCCACAGCGTGGACGAAAAAATCCTGGCCGCCACCACGGACGCTGATGCCAGCGTTTCCAAGGCCGCACAAAACGCCGTGAAGAGCCTCAAGCTCGTGGCCAAGGGCGAGGACAAGTCGCCGAAGGTCGGCACCCTCAAGCCCGAGGACGCTCTGGCCGCCGTGATCAAAGCCAAGGGCGATGTCTCCATCGGCGAGCAGATTTTCACCAAAGCCACCTGCATCGCCTGCCACACGACGAAGGAATCCGAAGCGCAAAAAGGCCCTTATCTTGGAAACATCGCGCAAACGTACAAGCGCCCCGATCTCGCCCAGAACATCCTCGATCCGAACAAGACCATCGCGCAGGGCTTTGCCAGCGAGGTCATCACGATGAACGACGGCACGCAGCAGATGGGCTTCATCACCCTGGAGTCCGCCGACAACGTGAAGCTCCGCAATGTCGCCTCCCAGGAATTCACCTTTGCCGTGAAGAACATCAAGAGCCGCCAGAAGCTGCCCATTTCCATCATGCCGCCCGGGTTGATGACGAACTTCACCGTCCATGAATTCGCCAGCCTGCTCGATTACCTGGAGTCGCTGGCCAAGAAGTAGTGCGACGCATGGTGCTGTAGGACGGTTGTGGCGAAAGCCCGCCCGTCTGTGAGCGTGCTGAAAACACCATGGCGTAGGAGAGTCCTCGCAGTCGGGCGGTTTGGCGAAGGAGGTGATGGCGCATGAAACACCATCGACGCCAAACACACCCAACCTACGCCTGAACGCCGCGCTGCCTGTATGAGCGATGAGTTTCCGTCATCAGTGCTTTGATGGTTTGGGATCAGTATATTTTTGCCTCAGTTCTGGAATTGATTCTGCTGATGCACTTGCCATTCTCCTGCCGCATGTACCTCCGAATCCTTCCCATTCTTGCCGTGCTGGGGCTTGCCCAGTGTAACAAAAGCGCTGCTCCTGTGGCTGTGGCGACAAGCCCGGGCGTGACTCTTGTCACGGAAGGGAGCTCGCCGCATTTCCAAGCCGTCGCTTCCAAGCTGGATGTGGGTGGGGCTTCCTTCACGTATGCCGAGGAGGAAAATGTGATGGGGCTGATGGGGGCCTTTTTTGAGGAGATCTTCAAGAACATGCCCGAGGGGGAAAAGGCCAAGCTGCCGCCGAACTTCTCCTTCAAGAAGATGATGAACATGACCGGGCTGGACTCGATCAAGGCCGGCGGGACGAGCTCGCGCAAGGTGTCCGAGGGCATGAACCACCACCGCAGCTTTGCCTACACGCCTGAAGGGCGGAAAGGCTTCCTCACCTTGACCGGAGGACCGGCTGAGCCCTTGCTGGCGCCCGCCCTCGCCCCGCAGGACACGGATCTCGCTCTGGAGTTTCCGCTGCATTTGAAGGATCTCGTGGCGGAGGCCTGGCCGGTGATTCTGGAATCCACCCCGAAGGAGCAGCGGGCCATGCTGGAGGCGATGGCCTCCGCTCCGCAGCCGGCGCTGGGCATGTCCTACCGCGAGATGGCGGAAAAGCTCTCCGTGCGTGTGGCCCTCTTTGCCACGATGATGCCGGAGCAGAGCCTGTCCGGGCCGGGAGCCCGCGTGAGCCTGCCGGGGGTGAACGCCGCCATCGTGATCGACAAGCTCGGCTGGATCAAAGACGTGCTGAAAGCGCAGGTGCTGCCCATGCTGCAGTCGCCGGGCTCACCCGTGGAGGTGCAGGAAGTCAATGGCGCCCTGGTGGGCCGCTTTCGCGGGCCGATGGGGCCTCCGCCGATGGATTTTCAGCCGGTCTTCATGCTGGATGCGGCAGGCGACCGCCTGATCATCGCGACACGTCCGGGCTACTATGACGCCGTGATGGCGAAGGGCGAGAAGCTCAGCAGCCAGCCGGATTTTGCCCGCGTGTGGAAGGGGATGCCTGCGGAAGGCAATGGCTGCCTGTTTCTTTCCAAGCGTCTGATGACGGCCGTGTTCGATGGCATCAAGGCCGAGGGCACAGCCTCCGTTGCAAAAGCCACCGGCAAGGACAAGGCGAGCAGCGAAATGGCGATGTCTCTGATCAACATGATCGCAATTCATGCCCGCTATCCGCAGGCATTTTTCTTCGCCAATCAGCCGGATGGCATCCTGAGCGTGAGCAACAGCAGCATCCCCACGATGAACCCCGGGTCCTTTTCCAGCATCACCACCCTGGCGGTGCTCTCGTCCCTGGCCGTTCCGGTGTTTACCACCATGCAGCAGCGCGGCGCCCAGGTGAAAACGCTCAGCAATGGCCGCCAGGTGCTCATCGCCCTGAAAACACATGCCGCAGGCAACGGCGGCAAATACCCGGAGAAGCTGCAGGAGTTGATCGACTCGGGCGCCCTCACCAAACCAGAACTGCTGACCGTGGCCTCCGGGCCGGGAGCTGAACCCAAGCCATGGCTCTATGACAGCACTTTGACGCCCCAGTCTCCGGGGATCACCATCGTGCTGGCCGCCCCTGAAGTGAGCAAAGGCTCCGGCGGCAAGCAGACACGCGTGGTCATTCGCAACGACGGCCGCGCCGAGGCGCTGCCTGAAGAAGACTTTCAGCGCGTCAAAGACTACTACCTGCGCTGATCTCCACAGGGGAGGGAGCAGGAAAGCAGTTCTCCCTCTCCCCGCCCCAGACACAGGACGGCAACCCATATTTCTCTCCGGGGAGAGGGCCGGGGTGAGGGGACGACAGCCCGCCTTCTCCTGCATGGAATGACCCCTCACCCTTCCCGTTGACTTCGTCTATCTCCGCTTCGCTACGGTTCCCCCAAGAACGTCTTGGGTATTGCCATGTCATCGGTGGGGAGAGGGGATCCGCTTCATGTCCCCGCGCAAGGTTAAGAGGCTATAAATATTTCAAATGTTCTATGCGATCACCTTCCTCACCACGTGCCCATGCACGTCAGTGAGGCGGAAGTCGCGGCCTTCAGCTCGGTAGGTCAGCCGTTCGTGATCAATACCCAGCAGGTGCAGCAGCGTCGCATTGAGATCATGCACATGCACGGGATCGCGCGCGACGTTGAAGCAGAAGTCATCCGTCTCGCCGAACTGCAGGCCGGGCTTCACACCACCGCCCGCCAGCCACATGGTGAAGCAGCGGCCATGATGATCGCGCCCATGGTTGGTGGGTTCCAGCTTGCCCTGGGAGTAGGTGGTTCGGCCAAACTCACCGCCCCAGACGATGAGCGTGTCATCGAGAAGGCCGCGCTGTTTGAGGTCGCTGATCAGCGCGGCGCAAGGCTGGTCGATGTCGCCGCATTGGAGGCGCAGATCGCTGGGCAGATTGTAGTGCTGGTCCCAGCCGCGATGGTAGAGCTGGATGAAGCGCACGCCGCTCTCCGCCATGCGGCGCGCGAGGAGGCAGTTCGCGGCAAAGCTTCCGGGTGCGCGTGACTGCGGACCATAAGATTCAAACGTGGCCGCGCTCTCGTCCTTCAGGCTGATCAAATCCGGCACGCTGGTCTGCATGCGGTAGGCCATTTCATACTGCGTGATGCGCGTCTCGATCTCGGGATCGAGCTGCTGCGTGAACTGCCTGCGGTTCAGCGCCTGGATGACATCCAGCTCATCACGCCGTGAGGCCGCGCTGATGCCGGGTGGATTGGAGAGATACAAAACGGGATCGCCGCTGCTGCGGAAGCTCACCCCTTGATGATTCGAAGGCAGGAAGCCGGAGCCCCACAGCCGCGCATACAACGGGTCCGCCGGACGCGCGGCGCTGCCACGTGAAATGAGCACCACGAAGGCAGGCAGGCTCGCATTCTCACTGCCGAGCCCATAGCTGGCCCAGGCACCAAAGCTTGGACGTCCCGGCTGCTGATGCCCCGTCTGCAGCAGCGTCACGCCGGGATCATGATTGATCGCCTCCGTGTTCATGGAGCGGATGATGCACATCTCATCGGCCACACGGCCGAGATTGGGCAGCAGCTCGCTCATCCACGCGCCGGACTGGCCATGCTGCTGAAAGTTGAAGAGCGAGGAAGTGATCGGCTTGCTCTTCTGCCCGCTGGTCATGCCGGTGAGGCGCTGATCTCCCAGCACAGAGGCTGGAAACTCCTGGCCATGCATTTTTTTCAAGCCGGGCTTGTGATCAAACAGATCGAGCTGTGAAGGCCCACCGTGCATGAAGAGGTAGATCACACGCTTGGCCTTGGGTGCAAAGTGCGGTGCGGCGAAGCCCTGGCCCTCGCCCAGCAGCGAGGCCAGCGCTGCGGTGCCGATGCCTGCGGAGGCTCGACCAAAAAGCTGACGGCGAGTCAAAGCGGGATTCATCGGCGGGTGATGGTTTCGTCGAGGTTGAGCAACGCGTGCAGCGTGAGAGTCCATGCGGCCAGTTCGACGGGATTGAGATCTTTGCCGTGGGCGGATGCGCCCGCTGCGATGAGCTTCGCTGCTGCTTCGAGATCGGCGTCAAAATGGGCGCGTTGCCTGCTCAGCAACCCGGTCAGGTGCTGGAGTTCTGCAGGATCTGCTGCACGGGATGTCACGCGTCGGAATGCGAGTGCGAGTTTTTCAGATTCAGAGCCTTCTTGTGCCAGCACCCACGCAGCGAGGACGCGTGCCGCCTCGATGTAAGTCTCGTCATTGAGCAGCACGAGCGACTGCAGCGGCGTATTGGTGCGGGCGCGGCGCACCGCGCACTTTTCACGCGTGGGGCTGTCAAAGGTGAGCAGGGCAGGGGGCGGCGACTGTCGTTTCCAAAACGTGTAGAGACTGCGCCGCCACAGGCCTGCGTCCGTGTCGTTCACATAGGTTTCTTCGCCATTGTAGGAGACAGCTTCCCACAATCCAGGTGGCTGGTAAGGCTTCACGCTGGGTCCGCCGATCTTCGGCACCAGCAGGCCTGACACGGCCAGCGCCTGATCCCGCACCATCTCGGCGCTCAGTCGAAAAGACGGGCCGCGTGCCAGCAGGCGGTTGGAGGGATCACTCGCGGAGAACTGCGAGCTTTGCCGATAGGTCGCGCTCATCACCATCAGCTTGAGCATCGTCTTCACATCCCAGCCGCTTTGCATGAAGCGCACCGCCAGCCTGTCGAGCAGCTCCGGATGGCTGGGCGCTTCGCCTTGAGAGCCGAAATCGTTCACGGTACGCACGAGTCCTTCGCCAAAGCATTGCATCCAGAGACGATTGACCGCGACACGTGCCGTCAGCGGGTTCTCCTTTGAAACGAGCCACTTGGCAAAGCCCAGGCGGTTCGGCGGTGCGTCTGCCGGCCACGTGGACAACGACGCAGGAATCCCGGGCCGCACCTCTTCAGCAGCATGATCATACTGCCCGCGTGTGAGCAGATGCGTTTTGCGCGGGCTGGGCATCTCCTGCATCACCAGCGTGGTGGGGATGCTTTCGCGCAGGCGGGCTTCAGCGGCTTTGGCTTCGCGCACTCGCTTGTGTGCAGCGAGCGTTTGCGGGTTCGCATGATGCTCGACAAACCAGTCCTGCAGCAGCGTCGTGTCTGCGGTGCTGCGCTTCGCCGCTGGTGTCGCGGCGATCCCGCGCAGGCGCTCGCTCCAAAACCATGACTCCGCCTCTTGCGCAGTCACGGGGCGTTGCAGCAGGCGGAGTTCATCGAGCTGGCCGTAGAATCCGAGGTTCGCATCTCGCCTGCCAATGCGCAGCGGCTCGCTGGTGGCGGTGGGGCCTTTCAGCGTGTCATTCATGGTTTTCGTCGTCGCAGGCAGGCCGTCGATGAAGACGCGCATGCCGGCTGCGCGGCGGGTGCCGTCATGGCTGACTACCAGATGATGCCATTTTTTGGAAGAGACTGGTTCCTGCGTGACGAGCTCGATGGCATCCGTCCCCCACTTGCTGACCAGATTGATCTGAAAGCGGCCCTTCTGCCAGATCACCTCAAAGCCCCGCCGTCTGCCTTCGGGTTCGATCTTGGAAAAGACCCCGCTCAGTGACGTGTCTGCCATGAGCCAGAGACCGACGGTCCAGGCGGCATCGGTGTCGAAAGCTCCCGGCCACTCCGCATGCTGCGTCGCATCATACTTGGCCGATTGCCCGAGGATGCCGTTTTGAAACACATCGCTGGTGCCGAAGTGCTTCGCATCGATCTGGCCATCGAAGGAGAAATGTGCGGCGAGCTGAGCAGTAGGAGATGAGGGCAGGGAGGTGGCCGCTGTTTTTTCCCAATTGGTGATCTGATGCCGCAAAGCCGCCGTGAAGGGCTGAAACTCCCGCTCTGCTTGCTGCGTGTCTGCGGCGAGGCGTTTGAGTTCCAGCTCTTGCTGTGCTGAGGGCACGCTGAGCACAGGCGGTGGGTTGTCAGCTTTGATCAGCCCGGACTCGGGCACGTTGTTGAAGAAGGCAAAGAGCTGGTAGAACTCACGCTGCGTGATGGGATCGTACTTGTGATCGTGGCAGCGCGCGCAGCCGATGGTGAGCCCCAGCCAGGTGGTGCCGGTGGTTTCCAGCCGATCCGCCACATATTCCACCCGGTATTCCTCATCAATGATGCCGCTCTCATTGTTGGCCATGTGGTTGCGGTTGAAGCCGGTGGCGATGCGCTGAGCAGTGGTGGCATGGGGAATCAAATCTCCCGCTAGCTGCTCGATGGTGAATTGATCAAACGGCAGGTTGCGGTTGTAGGCGTCGATCACCCAGGCCCGCCACGGCCACAGGCTGCGCGTCTTGTCGCCAAAGTAGCCGTTCGTGTCCGCATAGCGCGCCGCGTCCAGCCACTCCACCGCCATGCGTTCACCGAAGTGTTTGGAGGCCAGCAGGCGATCCACGGCGCGCTCATAGGCTTCCGCACTTGGATCTGCATCCATCTCCTGCAGCGTGGGCGGCAGACCGGTGAGATCGAAGCTGACCCGCCGCAGCAGAGTTTCGCGTGCGGCCTCCGGGCTTGGCGTCATGCCTTCCTTCTCCAGTCGTGCGAGAATGAAGCGGTCGATTTCATTGCGCGGCCAGTTCGCTTGTTTAACCTCCGGCGGTGTTGCACTTGCAGGTGGGATCAAAGACCAGTGCGCCTCGTATTCGGCCCCTTCCGCAATCCAGCGCCGAAGCGTGTTCTTCTCTTCATCGCTGAGCGAGAGCTTCGAATCCGGCGGCGGCATGATGTCATCGGCATCCGTGGTGCTGATACGATGAATCAACTCACTCTCCAGAGGTTTGCCGGGAACGATGGCCGATTTTCCATCACGGGAAGCGACGGCATCTTCGCGCTTATCCAGGCGCAGGTCGCCCTTTCGCCCTTTTTCATCAAAGCCGTGGCAGCGGAAGCATTTGTTGGAGAGGATCGGCCGGATGTCCCGGTTGAAGCCCAGCTTCGTTTCCACCGCCCTGGCCACGCTCATGTCGCAGAGCAGCATGATGAGGCAAGCAGTACGCATGTGGGGAAAGCCCATGCTAGTTACACGGACCTCGGCCAGCGTTTTATCAGAGCCAATGGCTCAGGCGATCACTTCCCTCACCACGTGCCCATGAACGTCCGTGAGGCGGAAGTCTCTTCTGAAGTGTCGGGAATGAGTTTTCTGCAGCCTCAATCCAGCCAGTTCTCAACACGTAAACCGGGGATATGCTGGAAGTCCGAGAGGTTGCGTGTCAGCAGCATGGCGTCATGCGCGAGGCGGATGGCGGCGATCTTGAGGTCCATGGTGCCGGTGCGTGGATGCAGGCTTTTCAAACGGTGGAAAATGGTCGCGGCTTCGGTGTCAAAGGGTAGAATGTCAAAGTGGCGAAAGGCGGCGATTGTTCTTTGAAAACTCGTATAGCCGGCAATTTGATCTCTGCCCGCCTGGGTGCTGTTGATCAGCGCCAGCCAGCCACCAACGGCTTCCTGAACAGTGATGATGCTCAGAAAGACTTCTGCATTTTTTTGGGCGGCACTGCGATCAAGGTTGGCAGCCAAGGGGGTTGCTTCCGCCACTTCGCGGAAGTGATTGGTGTCGAGCACCACAAACATGGGGCTAATGGTCCTCCCTGTTGCTCTTTTTTCGCCATTGGGCACCGAGCTTCATCGCTTCGTCGAAGAGCGCATCATCTTTGGCGAAGCCAATCGCGTTACGCCAGTTTCCTTTGGAGGCAGGCTTTACTCTTGCCTCCAGGGTCTCCACGCGCTGCTGCAGCTCGGCCAGTTTTTGTTCCAGCATCTTCGTGCTCATGATCTGAGTTTAAATCACCGGTGAAAAGCTGACCACTGAAACTTTGCCGTTCTTCAGGCGATCACTTCCCTTACCACATGCCCGTGCACATCCGTGAGGCGGAAATCTCTTCCCGCGTGGCGGAAGGTGAGCTTTTCGTGATCAAGGCCCAGCTGATGGAGGATCGTGGCATGCAGGTCGTGCATGTGGACTTTGTCCTCCACGGCCATGTGGCCGATGTCGTCGGTGACGCCATGCGCGTGGCCGGATTTGAAGCCGCCGCCAGCGACCCAGACGGTGAAGCCGAGAGGGTTGTGGTCGCGTCCGGTGCCGTTTTTCTCGGCGTAGGGCGTGCGGCCAAATTCACCGCCCCACCAGACGATGGTGTCTTCGAGCAGGCCGCGTTGTTTGAGATCAGCGAGCAGTCCGGCGATGGGTTTGTCCACGGCTGCGGCGTGGTCGCCGTGCTTGGGCAGGTTGGAGTGCTGGTCCCAGGCGGGGTTGTTGGAGTTGTCGCCGTAATTGACCTGGATGTAGCGCACGCCCTGCTCGGCCATGCGACGGGCCATGAGGCACTGGCGGCCGAAGTTGTCGGTGGGCTTCTCGTTGATGCCGTAAAGCTTGAGCGTGGCTTCCGACTCATCGCTGATGTCCATGGCGCCAGGCGCTTTGTTTTGCATGCGCCAGGCGAGTTCGTAGCTGCGGATGACCGCGTCGATGTCCGTATCGCCGGGCATCGCGTGGGCGGCCTGTTCGGCATTCAGCGCGCTGAGCAGTCCGAACTGCTTGCGCTGCTGCTCGGGCGTCCAGATGGCGTTGGTGATGTTCTTGATGCTGGATTCCCGGGCCGGCTGGCCGGAGCGGCCCACGGGCGTGCCTTGGAAGACAGCGGGCAGGAAGGCGTTTCCGTAATTGCGCGGGCCACCGTTGCCGAGGCTCGGGCTGATCGTCATGAAGCCGGGCAGGTTTTCGTTTTCCGCGCCGAGACCGTACATCACCCAGGAGCCCATGCTCGGGCGGATGTTGCTGGTGGTGCCGGTGTGCATGAACAGCGTGGCCGGGCCGTGCGCGACGCCCTCCGTGTGCATGCCATGCAGAAAGCACAGGTCATCCACATGCTGGTTGATGTTCGGGAAGAGATTGGAGGCCCAGCGGCCGGTTTCGCCGTGCTGCTTGAAGTCCCACAGCGGTTTCATCACCCGCTGCAGCGCTCCTTTGCCCGTCTTGGCGATGGCGCGGGAATCCATCACGTCGATGATCTTGCCGTCGTCTTTAAAGAGACGGGGCTTGTAGTCGTACGAGTCCACGTGGCTCACGCCGCCCTGCATGAAGAGGAAAATGACGCGCTTGGCCTTCGGCTGATGGTGCGGCTTTTTGAGAGCAAGCGGATTGGCCAGTGCCGCCTGACTCTGCGCCATGGCCTGCCAAGCTAGGTAGCCGAAGCCACAGCCTGTGGTCTGGAGGAAGTCGCGGCGGGAAGTAAACATGCTGCCTTAACGTCGGCAGGGAGGGGGATTCTTCACGCAGGCACAAAAAAGCGGCACCCGCGAAGGTGCCGCTTCAAGCTTGAGGAATCTCAATTACAGCATCTCTGCCACAAAGGAGCGCTCATCGACGAGTTCCTTGTTGGTGGCGGCGATCTTGGCTTTGGCGAAGTCGTCCATTTCGTAGCTGGTGATGACCTCGTAGGCACCCGGGGTGGTGGTGCGCACGGGCATGCCGGCCCAGACTTCTGGATCGAAGCCGTAGAGGCCGTTGCTCTTCACCGCGATGGAATGGATCGCACCGGGGGTGACGAGGGAGCGGACGTGATCGACGAGGGCGTTCGCGGCGGAGGCAGCGGAGGAGGCGCCACGGGCGGCGATGATCGCAGCACCACGCTTGCCCACGGTTTCCAGGAAAGGACCTTCCAGCCAGGCCTTGTCATTGATGACGTCGGCGGCGGCTTTGCCACCGATGGTGGCGTGCGCGAAGGACGGGAACATCGTGGGGCTGTGGTTGCCGTAGATGAAGATGTCCTTCACTTCGGTGAGATCCACGCCGGCCTTCTGGGCGAGCTGGGTCTGGGCGCGGTTCTGGTCCAGGCGCACCATGGCGGTGAAACGGTCCGGCGTGAGGCGCTTGGCCTGGGAGGCGGCGATCATGCAGTTCGTGTTGGCCGGATTGCCAACGACGGCCACGCGGGCGTCATCCGCAGCCACGGCGTCGATGATTTTGCCCTGCTCGATGAAGATTTTGCCGTTGTCCTTGAGCAGATCGGCGCGCTCCATGCCCGGGCCGCGGGGCTTGGCACCCACGAGCAAGATCCAGTTGGCGTCTTTGAAACCCACGGCGGGGTCGGAGGTCTGCACGATGCCTTTGAGCAGCGGGAAGGCGCAGTCGTCGAGCTCCATGGCGACGCCAGCGAGGGCGGCCAGGGGCTTTTCAAAAGGAGCTTCAATGAGCTGGAGGATCACCGGTTGGTCCGGACCGAACATGGCACCGGAGGCGATGCGGAAAAGGAGGGCGTAACCGATTTGACCGGCGGCGCCGGTGACTGCGACTTTGATGGGTGCTTTGGCCATGGATGATTGGGGATGGGGGAGTCATCAGAGCAAGATGCGGCGGGAGGGCAACTGCGGGCTGAGATTCATGGCAGAAAATGCTTGGGCGAAAGACGGAGTCCTGTTATAAATTCGATTTTCCCCAACTTTGATGCTCCTGCAGCCCTTCCCGAAACATCCTGAATCCGTGTTGCCAAGCCGCCTGATCGCTCGCGGCGCTGCTGCCTGCCTGATGCTCATTCTGGGTGGAAACGCGGTCGTGACAGCCAGTGCGCAGTCAGTTTCGGCCATGGCCCAGGCCGAAACCCGCCGCCGAGCCACTCAAATCAACACGCTGAATTCTGAAATCGAGCGTGGGTACCAGTTGATCGATCAGCAAAAGGCGGCTGAAGCGCTGACCTTGTTTGAGGAAACCTACAAGGCCCTGCCAGATGTTCCCCTTGCCCAGGAGTCACGACAGGCCGCGCGCGACGGCTACGTGGTGGCAGGCTGCCTGATGGCCCAGGAATACGCGGCCAAAGGTGATCTTGCCGCTGCGGGCAAAGTGCTGGATAAGCTCCTTGCGCCCGATGTGGCGCCGAAAGACGAGCGGGTGCTGTCGCTCAAGAAACGCCTCGCGGATCCAGACCGCTTTCCTCCCTCGTTGACCGCCAAGCACGTGGACAATGTGGGTGCGGTGCAGACGCTGCTGATCAAGGCCAACTCGTTCCTTCAGATCGGTGATCTGGACAAGGCCATCTCAACTTTTCAAGACGTTTTGAGGATTGATCCCACCAACAGTGCCGCACGGCGTGGCATGGAAAGCGTGGAGCGGGAAAAGCAGAAGTATTATAAGAGCGCTTATGACCAGCATCGTGCCAAAATGCTGGGCGAGGTCACCCGGTCATGGGAAGACCCGGTGCCGCTGACTGACGTGGATCGCAGCTCACTGTTTGGGGCCGGTGCGGCTTCCCTCGTCAACCAACTGAGCGGGAGTGACAAAATCACACAAAAACTGCGCACCATCACCTTTCCCAAGGTGGAGTTTGACGGTGCCACACTGGTCGAAGTGGTGGAACTGCTGCGAGTTCGCAGTCGCGACCTGGATCCCGAAGGCAAGGGCATCAGTTTTGTCGTCAGTGTGCCGCCTGAGGCACGCGACAAGCAGGTCAGCCTGAATCTTCTCAATGTGCCCATGGAGGAGCTGCTGCGCTACGTCAGCGAGATGTGCGGAGTCGCCTACAAGGTGGATGAGCACGCCGTGATCTTTGTATCCATCAGCGAGCGCAACAATGCGATCGTCACGCGCTCCTTCCGGGTGCCACCCGATTTTATTCAGAACTCTCCCGGGGGGGACGCGGCTGCCGCTGCGCCGACAGATCCTTTCGCCAAGCAGGCTCCGGCAGGCGGAGGGCTGATCATCCGGCGTCTGGGGGCCAAGGAGTTCCTCGAAGCACGCGGGGTTACTTTCCCTGATGGAACGAGCGCCAACTACAGCGCAGCGAACAACACGCTGACCGTTCGCAACACGATCGGCAACATGGAGACGGTTGAAATGATCGTCGAGCAATCGACGAAGGCCACGCCGAAGATGGCCGTGATTCATGTGCGAATGCTGGAAGTGAACCAGAAAAACCTCGAAGAACTGGGTTTTGACTGGCTCATGGGCGGTGCCGGTCTCAATAATAATGTTTTCGTTGGCGGTGGCAGTTCGGGAAATGGAACACCGACCAATCCAGGCAACTACGCATTCAACACGCCTTACGTCGTCCCTCCTCTTGTTGTGAATGGTAGCGAGGTGTTTCCTGCGATTCCAGTTTCGGGGGCTTTTGCGGGCCCGGTTCCTACGGGCACCAATGCACCTTTCCCCTACGCTGGCGGGCCCCTCACCTCGGGTCTCCGATCGGGCGACTTTGCGACGACTGCTAATTCCCTTGATAAACTGCTTCAGACGGGTTCTACCACGGGTACAAATAACGTGGCGCCTGGTGTTCTGTCAGTTGCGGGAGTGTTTACCAATCCTCAGTTTCAATCCGTGCTGCGCGCACTCTCACAGAAAAAGGGAATTGATGTCAATGCCTCCCCCAGCGTGACAACTAAGAGTGGTCTCAAAGCGATCGCGGAGGTGACGCAGGAGTTCATTTACCCGACGGAGTTTGATCCGCCCAGACTGCCGCAGGGCGGTGGGCGTGTTCAAACAGGAGGTTCTCAGCAGATGATCGCCACGCCGACAACGCCCACGGCCTTTGAAATGAGAAAAACGGGCGTGTTGGTGGAGGTCGAACCCGTGATTTCAGAAGATGGCCGCACCGTGGAACTCACGATCGCGCCAGAAATGACTGTTTTCGAAGGCTTTGTGAATTACGGCTCGCCGATTTATGTGCCTGCAAGCCTCAGCGTTTTGCCCTTCTCGGTGCTGTTGCCTAACGGTGATACCTCTTCGGGCTACGTTCCTCTCAGCGCGCCTGATGAATTGATCACTCCCAACAAAATCCTGCAGCCCGTCTTCAAAGTGCAGAAAGTGACCACGGCGGTGAAGGTGTACGATGGCGCAACGGTGGTGCTGGGCGGGGTCAAGATTGAGAATCGCACCATGGTGGAAGACAAGGTTCCCATTCTGGGAGATCTTCCTTTTGTGGGAAGGCTCTTCAAGAGCAACACCAAACAGACGGACACCAAGAACGTCATCATCTTCGTCACCGTGGAAGTGGTGGACCCCTCCGGCCGCAGGGTCAATCGCGACACTGCTGCCGTGGCGCAGTGAACCTGCCTCAGGTGAGGTTTGAGGCGGCGGCTTCGGCCGCTGCGATCTGACCGGCCAGTGCGAAATCCAGCCCGGTCAATCCCCCTGCGCTGTGGGTGCTCAGTCGCACGGTGACTTTGCGCCAGCCGACCAGCAGGTCCGGATGGTGGTTCATCTTTTCGGCCAAAACCGCGACTCGCCGGACGAATTCGATGCCTTCGAGGTAACTCGCAAACCGGAACTCTTTCACCAGTTCCGTGCCTTCCACCTGCCAGCCGGGAAGGGCAGCCACCTGCTGCTGGACGGCGGATTCGCTCAAAAGCTCCGGTTTCATGGGGGCTAGTATCCGGCGGCAGGTCAATGGCATCAAGCATCGGAATTGCTTTCTTCCCGCCGCTGCATTAAATACTCCGCCCCCCCGCCAAGCCAACTGAATGTCCATCTCCCGCACCCGCAATTTCTCCATCATCGCCCATATCGACCATGGGAAGACCACGCTCTCTGATCGTCTGCTGGAGTTCACGCAAACCATCACCGTCCGGCAGCAGCAGGATCAGCTGCTTGATTCGATGGATCTGGAGCGCGAACGCGGCATCACCATCAAGGCGCACCCGGTGTGCATGAACTACAAGGCCAAGGACGGGCAGATGTATAAGCTCAACCTGCTCGACACCCCCGGACACGTTGATTTCAGCTACGAGGTCAGCCGTTCGCTTGCCGCTTGTGAGGGCGCGTTGCTGCTGGTGGATGCTTCACAGGGTGTCGAAGCGCAGACCGTTGCGAATTTGAACCTGGCCCTGCAGCAGAACCTGCATGTCGTCCCCATCATCAACAAAATCGACCTTCCGAGCGCCGACGTCGAAAAGGTGAAGCGCCAGCTTGAGGACATCCTGCAGCTCTCTTCCGACGAGGCCGTGCCTGCCAGTGCGAAGATGGGCATTGGCATTGAGGACATTTTGGAGGCCATCGTCGCCTTCATCCCGCCGCCGACAGATCCAGGCGACGGCTACCTGCGGGCTTCAGTGTTCGATTCGATCTTCGATCCCTATCGCGGGGTTGTCAGTTATGTCCGCGTCATGTCCGGTACCATCATCCGTGGTCAAAAGGTGCGCCTGATGGCCTCAGGCAACGACTCCGAAATCAAGGACGTCGGCATCTTCCGGCCCAAGATGACGAGTTGTGAAAAGCTGGAGGCTGGCGATGTCGGCTACATCATCGCCAACGTCAAAACGACCGCTGACGTGAAGATCGGCGACACGCTCACCGAGAGCCGCAAACCCGCCCCTGAGCCACTGCCCGGCTTCAAGGAGATCCACCCCCTCGTCTTCAGCGGCATCTATCCCGTCAGCACCGACGACTTCGAGGCGCTGAAGCTCGCCGTTGGCAAGCTCCAGATCAATGACGCCGCCTTCACCTTCATGGCGGAAAGCTCCGCCGCTCTCGGCTTCGGCTTCCGTTGCGGCTTCCTCGGCCTGCTGCACATGGAGATCGTCCAGGAGCGCCTGCGCCGTGAGTTCGACATGGATGTCATCTCCACCTATCCGTCTGTCATTTACGATGTGAGGAAGACCGACGGCACCGAGCTCAAGGTGGACAATCCCACCTTCCTGCCGCCGCAGGCGGAGATCGACGAGATCCGTGAGCCGATCGTGAAGGTGAACATCATGATCCCGAACGAGAACATCGGAGACATCATGCAGCTCGTCATGGACAAGCGCGGCGTGGTGAACAACACCGAAACCCTCGACGACCGTCGCGTGCTTCTGCACACCGTGCTGCCACTGAACGAAATCCTCGTGGACTTCAATGACAAGCTCAAGTCCATGACCCGTGGCTACGGCAGCATGGAGTATGAACACGCGGGCACCCAGCCGGCAGAACTCGTCAAGATGGATATTCTCATCGCCAGCGAGCCCGTGGATGCTTTCTCCTGCATTGTTCACCGCAGCAAGGCCGAAAGCCGTGGCCGCCAGCTTTGCGCCAAGCTCAAGGAAGTCATCCCTCAGCAGCTCTTCGTTGTCGCCATTCAGGCCGCCATCGGTGGCAAGATCATTGCCCGTGAGAGCATCAGCGCCATGCGCAAGGACGTGACCGCCAAGTGCTACGGCGGTGACATTTCGCGTAAGCGCAAGCTGCTCGACAAGCAGAAGGAAGGTAAGAAGAAGATGAAAGCCATCGGCCGGGTGAACATCCCGCAGGAGGCGTTCATTGAAGTCTTGAAGACGAACTGATTGGTTCCAAACATGCGGAACTAAAGATATTTACGATATTGAATAGGTGAAAAGCTTGGTTAGCAGTATCTGCTTGTGATTAGACGATCGCATCGTTAAACATCCATAGCTACCCGATCCACTGTCAGGCGCGTCTTTATCTGATGATGTCGGTGTCGTCTTTTTAAGATTCATGATGTCATGACCAGGCTCTTCATATGGATTTATGCCCTGCTGTTTGTACTGCCTGTGCAGGCAGGTATGCTCTCTGGCACTTATGCTGTTGGACCTGGGGGGGATTATGCCAGCATCGGTGAGGCTCTCAGCGCCATTCAAACCAACGGGCTTTCAGGGCCGATGGTGCTGGAGTTGCAGGCCAGCTACGTGAGCACGGGTGAGACCTTCCCGCTTGTCTTCACCAATCTCGGCACCACCGCCACAAACACGCTGACCCTTCGTCCGCAGGCCGGCGCTGCAGCGCTCTCCATCTCCAGCGCGGATGCCACGGCGGCCACGGTGGATCTGAATGGCGCGCAGTTTGTGACGATTGACGGACGGGCCGGTGGCGTGGGGACGGTGAAACAGCTCACCATCGCCAACACCAGCACATCCGGCGTGGCTCTGCGCTTCATCAACGAGGCTGGCGGAAACGTCATCCAATACATCACGCTCCGCGGCGTGAACACCAGCGCCACCAGCGGCACGGTCCTCTTCAGCACCACCACGGGTGCGAATGGCAACGACAACAACACCTTGGACCATTGTGACATCTGCGCTGGAGCGACGAAGCCGACCAACGGGCTGTACGCCCTTGGAACGACCACGACATCCGCGCAGACCAACAGCGGCAACACGGTTTCCAACTGCAACATCTTTAACTTCCATGCCACCACTTCCGTGGATTCCGCAGGTGTGCGGCTCGACGGTGGCAATACCGACTGGATCCTGACATACAACAGCTTTTACCAGACGGCCAGCCGCACGGGAGTGGGGGCGTTTGTGCGTCCGATCTACATCAACAATCCCTCTGGAAACAACTTCTCAGTGACGGGCAATTTTATCGGCGGCAGCGCAACCGGTGCGGCCGGCGCGGCATGGACGACGCCCCCTACGGGGGCAGGGTATCAGTTTGCCGGCATTCACCTGAATGTCGGCGTTGCAACACCCAGCAGCGTGCAGGGAAACACCATTCAGAACATTGTCTGGATGAGTGGGAGCACCGCATCCTCTTTACCCGGGGTGTGGAACGGGATTTACGTGCAGTCAGGCGCGGCAGACCTCGGATCAAACTTGGGAAACACCGTTGGCAGCGGCTCCGGCACGGGTTCCGTCACTGTTTCCACATCTGGTGCCGGCGGCTTCGCCTATGGCATTGGATCGAACAGCAGCGCCAGCATCACGATTTCGAACAATGCCGTCGGTTCCATCACCATGAATGGCGCGAACGTCAGCACCCCCACATCACTTGTCGGCATTCATGTCACCAACGGGGAGAATACCATCAACACCATCAGCAACAACGTTGTAGGCAGCACGACCACGGCGAACAGCCTCAATGCCGCCACGGCGACCACCTACAGCATCTCTTACTCCCAGCGGGTGACCGGCATTCTCAGCTACAACAGTGGCAGCTCGCTCATTGCTGGAAACACCGTGGCAAATCTCAACAACAACTCCATGCAGACCAGCTATGGCTTTGGGCAGGTGGGTGGAATCGTAGTCCTGAATGGAATAAACTCCATTGTCGGCAACTCCGTGCATGATCTCTCCACCACGAGTCCGAATCCGAACGCCTCCACAGCGCAATCAGTGTACGGCATTGCCGTGATCACCTCAGGCTTCTGTGGCCACACCGTGTCACAAAACACCGTGCATTCACTCGCCAACACGTCGGCCACTGCGGCGGTCGGTGTAACCGGGATTTACTTCACCTCGGGGTACTATGGCTCCAATGCGAACTTCATCACACGGAACCGGGTGCACAGTCTGGCGGTCTCATCCAGCAGCGCAGCGGCGTCGATGAATGGAATGTCCTGCGATATAAGCGCCAAAGGTGGAGCCATCGTGACGAACAACATGGTGTGCGTGGGGCTCAAGGCGGACGGCACCAGCACTGCGGGCGCCGCCATCGTGCGCGGCATCTACGACAACGGCACGGATGCAGGACGGAACTTCTACCACAACTCCATCTATGTCGGCGGCACACAGACCTCCGGCGCGAGCAGCAGTTATGCATTCTGCAGCACCGGCGTGAGCAACCAGCGCACCTTTCAGAACAACATATTGGTCAACGACCGGGGCAACAACGGCGCGACTGGCAGGCACTACGCCGTGAGCTACGGTGGCACGGTGGTTGATCCCACCGGACTGGCTGCGGGCGGCAACATCTTCCTCGCCAGCGGCACAGGTGGCATGCTCGGCTCCTACAACAGCGCGGACATCGCCGCCCTAGACGCATGGCAGGCGGCGACCGGACAGGATGCCACCAGCGCCGTGACGGCCCCGTTCTTCATTAATCCCACCGGCACCGCCAGCACGGTGGACCTGCACCTGCAGGCCAGCAATCCGGCGGAAGGCGGGGGCATCCCCATCGCCTTCGTCACGGATGACTACGACGGGCAGGTCCGTGGCGAGCTGACGCCGACGGACATCGGTGCGGATGCCGGGAACTTCACGCTCAGCAGCGATGTCCTGGCCCCTGGCATCAGCTATCCGCTGCTGAGCAACGGCTCCACCGCCAGCCGCGTGCTCTCGGGCTGGGCGACCATCACCGATGGTTCAGGCGTCGCCAGCGGCGCAAGCGCCCCCCGTCTCTACTTCAAGAAAGCCTCCGATGACGATGCCTTCGGCGTGCCGAATGATGCTTCTGGCAACGGCTGGAAATACACCACAGCCACCGGCAATAGTCCGTACCACTTCATCATGGACTACACCCT
>NZ_JBAQCR010000277.1:0-36121 GCF_049294395.1 Prosthecobacter sp. | reverse complement strand
GACACTCCTGTTGTATTCCATGATGTTGCACTGTGTTGCATTCATTTGCAAAGCCTTGCAGCACAAGGGTTCGGCGATGATTGCGCGTTGCGCCCAATTGCATCCAGTGGGGCTGAATTGCACGTTTTCAGGCCGTGACTGTATAAAATGGCTGTATAAAACCGGCGACTTGATCAGGCAAGGTAGCCGTGCTTTTTCAGCCATTCGGCCAGTGCCTCGGCAACAATGTCTCGCTGCGTGAACGGGTCAAGCCTCTGGATTTTCCGGTCCATGGATGCTCTGAGGAGTGCGGTGCTGATCTCGGGTTCGATGCGAACATTCAGGGAGACGGCACCCGCCATCGTGAACTGAGGCAGTGCGGAACTTGGTGGCACCTGGGCGGTTGGTCGTTGTGCGAAATTTTCTTTCAGTGCTGCTCTTGCCATAGGGGTATTCTCCTTCTTTGAGGTTGCTTCAGATTTCGGTTTCGGCTCTGCCTTGGCAGTCTTGCCGGTTTCAAGAAAACTCTGCTCATCAGGGGTAAGCGCGTCGTCGAGTGAGCGTCGGTTAACCACGGGTCATATCCTTCATGAGCTGCTGCATTTCGAGAGAGGCCAGCAAAGCCCCTGCGCCCATTTGCCAGACCACTTTGGCCTGCCCTGCGGAGTCCGCGAAGCTTTGACGAAGGCACACTCCAGCGGTGACATCCACGCCAAGTTTTTTGGCGGCGTTCATCATTTCACGGCTGAGGCGTCCGCGCTTTTGCAGCTTGTTGGGGATGAGAAGTCCTTCCGGTTTGCCTTTGCGTGTTTTCTGAGCTTCGCGAAGAAGCTGCACGGCTTTGGAGGCTGCTCGGAGATCAAGAATTGACGGTCCGCATGGAAAAAACACGCGGTCAGCACGGAGCATGATGGCCCTGGTCGTTGCTGAAAGTCCTGCGGGGCCGTCAATGACGATGTCATTCGCACCGCCCGCGAATTTGGCGAGCCGATGAATTATTTCCTCCGGCGAGTCGATCTGCTCAAGCTGGATCGGCAGTGCCAGTTCCTTGATCCATTGTGATGCCGAAGATTGCGGGTCGGCATCAATGAAGATCACGCTGCGCTTCTTTTTGACGAGCCATGCCGCCAAGTGAACTGCGATGGTTGTTTTGCCAACACCGCCTTTTGAATTTGTGAGTCCGTAAATCATGTCTGCCTCTTTTTGGCAGAATAGTGATTTGCTCCTGTCACCGATAGCCTCTCGAATGTTTGGCTGCTGCGTGCCTTCATTTTTCTTCGGAGGGTTGCAAACTTGCAACACAGCTTGCTAGCTAGTTTGCTAGCTTTCTAGTCCTTCCCTGCCAGGCACCCGGAGGCAGACGAGCTTTTCAAAAAGGCGAGTCGGCTGCCGACGGGGTTTAAAGGTTTTATTCTTTACTGTTTAAGTAAGGTTTAGAGAGGTGGGGAAGCGCAGCCAGCTTGGGCTTGAGGGCTGTTCAGGTCGCTGCTCTGACGATGGCGGGTCGTTGGTGTGACGATAGCAAAGTCGTTGGCTTGACGTGGGTTGGTCGGTGGTCTGACGGCACGGTCGCTGGCATGACGATTCAAAGGGTTGCCGGTCTGACGATGGTTGGAAAGTTCGGATAAATCCGGCTCAAAGGTCGCTGCTCTGACGATATTGTTTTTTCAAACCAATCATGGTATGCCGAAGGGCATGGGCAGGATGATTGAGGGTGGGATCAAAGAACATCAGAACTTGGAAAGGTTCATAGCGTCCTCGGCTGACATCGCTCCCAAAGACCAGATTGATCTGATGGCGCGTTGCTGGTTCAGCCTGACACCCGGAAGAACTGAGGCCATTCAGCACGAGTATGTGGACGCGAGGTCGGGCCAAACTGAAACAGTCCGCATCACCGGCAGCGGGGAACACGGCATTGCCACGATCCACGATCAGGATTTGCTCATCTATGCCATTTCGCAATGGATTGAAGCCAAGAGGAAGGGGCTTGAGCCTTCACGCCGAATTCACTTCACCCCGTATCAGTTCCTCGCGTGGATGAACCGTGAACCCGGCGGCGGGCAATATCAGCGGCTCAAAGATGCCCTGCACCGCCTCAAGATGACGAGTATTCAAACCACCATCCGATCCGAACAAGGCAAGCGTAGTCGCAAACGCATCAGGCAGTTCTCGTGGATTTCAGAGTGGGAGATCACGGAAGAAAAAGGCGAAATTCGCGGCGTTGAAGTCGTGCTGGCCGAATGGCTCTTTGAAAGCATTCAGGACTTCCATGTGCTGACTCTCGACAAACGGTATTTTGATATTTCCGGCAGCGTGGAGCGCTGGCTATATCTTTATGCGCGAAAAGCCACGGGAGGCCCGACAGGCGTCTGGAAAGAGACGTTCAAGAGCCTTTACCAGAAATCCGCATCGCAGCAGGCATACAAGCATTATGCGAGCACACTGCGAAAGCTGGTGAAGAAGAATGACCTGCCGGGTTTCCGTCTGGAGCATGTGAGTTCGGCGCAAGGCAAAGACATGCTTCTCATGGAGCGCACAGAAAAGCGGGGAGTGATTGAAGCCAAGAACCCTCCGGCTCAAGAGGCGCAGCTCGTGCTCATTGAGCGGTCACCTCTGGAAGAAGCCTGGGAGAACGTGCTGGAACTGTTGCGCAAACAAGTTGGCGCAGACCAAGTGAAAGCTTGGCTGGAAAGGTTGCAGCTTGGCGAACTGGTGGATGGCACCCTCACCTATCGCGCAAACCTCAAATTCGTGGCTGATTGGGTGGAAACCAATTTCAAACACAAGATGGAAGCAGCATGGCAGTCGATTGGTCATCCGGTGACTTCGGTTCGCATCGAAACGAAAGGCAGAAAATCAGCCGCCTAGTTTCACTGTTCCGTCGGCGACGGAGTGACAAGCCCAAGTATTTCGACGGAGCCATAGAAAAGCATGACAATGGCTGCTGCTTGTTTGGGAGGTGTTCCCTCGCGTCCAAAGCGGAAACGGAAAATGTCGGGATTGGGACACGCATACTCGGTCATGACCGAACTGTCGTTGAGCAGAGGCCCCAGGTTTTCAGCAAGGGTCTTGTAGTCCAGACCTGAATAGAATTGTGGCGATGCGGTGACGATCTGACCGCAAGCGGGCTCCCGAAACGCTAGGTAGTAGGCACCTCGCACAAGCTTCTCGAAGAATTGGTTTTGCTTTTCAGGTTCAACCGAGAAAATACGTCGGCGTTCGCCATCCACCATGATCCACTTGCTGTATTGGGCCAATGAAGCCGTGAATTTCTGCGCCGCCTCCTTTTGCAAGCCCCTGATTGTTTTGTCGGCAAACATCTGGAAGGCGTCTTCACTCATGGCCGATCCTTGGATGTAGAATCGAAACCTTTCGTCGAGTGTAGAGAACATTTCATTGTGGTTCGCACATGAAGGCACTTTGAAGAGATTCAGATTCTTCCCTTGAGGGAAAAAGCTTTTTGGAGGCACATGATCCTCAGAGGTGGCGACTTCGCCGCACCAATAGCAAGTGGGGACGGTTGTTGATGTCATACAAACATATTTAGTCAGCCGCCTAGAGTTCGGCGGAAATACTCGATGGCCTCATTCAAAGTCGCCGCTTTTTCGGTGGCCCCTTCGTCCGCGTTGTTCGGATCGGGATGGACGGTCTTGATGAGATGGCGGTAATTCAGCTCGGCCTGCTCCAGTGAATGGGGAGGCATCAGTCTCAACACTTCTGCGGAGCGGAATTCCAATGCCTTCACTGCCTGCTCATCCTCGGCTATTTGGGGAGGGCGCTTCGCCCTTGGTTTGCGGGTTCCTGCCGCTGGCAGTGGCACTTCAGCAGCGCCGCTCCCTGGCATCTTCTCCTTGGCGTCTTCAATGATGTCCTCGTGCTTTTTCTCCGAGCGGATGCCATACCAGAAATTGATGAACTCCTTCAGCCACATGGCGACGGCGACAAGGATCAGCCATGTTGAAAGGCGGTGTTCTGTGAAAAAAGCGCGAAGCATCGCCGCAGTGGTCAAGGCCAGAAAAGGCTCGACCCAGAGATGCACCATCAGCTCGGAGCGCGGGTTGCCGCGAAGCTGGCTGAAGCCGGGAAGCAGCAGCAGGTGCGATGTCCCTGAATAGAAGTCGTGCTTGCCCTGCCTGCCCACTTCCCGTGAAAAGGCCAGCATAAGGTGCAGCAGATACAACGCAGCCGCGCCAAGACCGAAGCTCGCCACGGCCCAATACTTGAACCAAACGCCCTGCTCTATCCACGCGTAGATCGAGAACA
Organism: Prosthecobacter sp.; assembly: GCF_049294395.1. Taxonomy (GTDB): domain Bacteria; phylum Verrucomicrobiota; class Verrucomicrobiia; order Verrucomicrobiales; family Verrucomicrobiaceae; genus Prosthecobacter. The sequence goes on along the minus strand of NZ_JBAQCR010000277.1, from coordinate 31,879 downwards.
GGAGGTGCGCCCAAACGAAGGCGAAGAAAACACTTTTGGGACTGAGAAACGAAAAGCCGAATCGGGAGCGCAGGAACACGATGGCCGGCATCGCCAGCCAGTGCAGGATGGGACTGAGGATGGGGACGCTTGGCTGCGCTCCCGTGGATTGAATTTGCCGGTCCTTCATGTGTGGATTTGTTCACCGTTGCCCTGCCCTATGACTTTTGCGAGAAGACATGCCGGATGAAATTCTGAGCGACCGGCTCGCCCTTCTTGGTCGCGAGCCATCGCCGCCCGCCTTGAAAAATGATCGAGTCCACAAGATATTCAGATTCAGGGCCACCCGTGCGCAGCATGGTGAACTCTTGCGGCTGCACGACGTATTCCACCACCATGCTGCCGCCTGCGTTCTGGCTCATCGTGCCGCCTTTCGCCATCCCTTCATTTAATCCACCGTAAAACGTCGCTTGCCGCGTCTTGCCGATGGAATCCGCTGCCCAGTTGTTCGTGGTCGGGTCGCCGTTGGCGTGGAAAATCTTCGTTTGGAGGTTCCCAAGGAAGCTCTCGGCATCGGAGCGGGAGTTTTGTCCGCCGAAGGCCGAAAAGTAGCTGGGGAGGTTCTGGGTCAGGTAAACGGTGCAGGCGCGGGAGCTTCGCGCCGTGCTCTGAAAAAGGGCATCGTAGGAATTGACGAAAAACTGTGATTCGTCCGCCCAAAGGAAAACGGGGCGAGCTGCGGCCTGGGCTGCTTCGCGGCTCATGTCCGCAGAAATCCTCCGCTCAACGGCCCTCTGCCAGATGAACTTGAAAAGCACCTGGGCGAACTGGCCCAGCTCATTGAACTCCTTCACCGGCAGATTGAGGATGATGATCTTGCCGTTGAACGTGTCCTCGGGGGTGAAGGTGAGATCGGTGCAGAACAGGTCACGCAGCAGGCCGCGCAGAAAACAGTCGGCCATGCTGGTGAAGGTGGAGACGATCACGGAGCGGGTTTCAGGGGCGAGGCTTGGAAACTCCCGCAGCCAGAAGTCGCGAGTCAGTTCCAAATCGTTCGCCCTGCCCTTATCTTTAGTTTTTGCCGTCGCCACTTCCAGCAATGCAAAGCAGGCCGATTTCTTCTGCCAGTCGGGATTCTCGGCCTCCTCAGTGCTGCGGGGCGCGGACGTGATGATCCGGTAGAGGGATGGCAGGTCGATGTCATCCAGCGCGAGCACGGCAAGGTCAATCGCATTCCTGAGAAGCTGCTTCAATGTGCGCTGCCAATAAGCGTCCTGGCCCCCGCCCTGCCCTTGTTTTCGCTCGGCTGCTTCCAGCACGCTGCAAAACAGGTTCACGAGGTTTTCGGTGTGCCCTGCCCCGGTTCCTGGCCGCTTCAATTCGTAGCGCAGGAAGTTGAACCTGTGGGGTGAGTCGGGGCCGACAATGAGCAATTCTGACTCACGGCCTGCGGCCTTGGCGAAGCGCTTCCATGAGAGCACTTCGTCGTTCTTGGCAGTCAGAACCAGTCCGCCTAGATTGGACTCCATGAACGCCTTGGCGAGGGCTTGCCCACTCCCTGATGATTTGCCAGAACCGGTCGCTCCCAAAATCTGCACTCCCTCAAACGCATCCTTCAGGCACCAGTAGTTTTCAGCCCTGCTGGTCTTGCCGTCTGCACTCAATTCCAGCAACGCCTCGTCGTCATCAGGCCAGTTTCGTTTTGCGCCTGTAGGGGCAGATGGGGGACGTTTGGCGAGGCTGAATTCATCCATGAGGGGAGGGTGCTGGGGTCACTGCAAGCTAGCCGCGCAGCCGCTCTGCGGCGAGCAAAAACCACAGCCTTAGCACTGCTAAGGAGAGATGTCTGAAGATCATATTGCTATGTTGCTAGCTTGCTAGTTTCCTAGCTCGGTAGCCTCCTTGCTAGACGGCAAACTTGCTCGAAAACTGCCTTCCCAGCTTGCTAGCTCGCAACCTGACAAGGTGGCAAGTTCGCTGCCTTGCTGGCTCGCTCAATAGCTTGCTAGCAGGCAAATTTTGCCGAGTAAGCGGCGAAAATGGATTCACGGAATCAGATGTGGTAGAATGAACCGATGCTCAGAGTTGTGGCGCACACGAGCGCGGCAGCCGCCCGCAAATACTATGCGGAAGGTCTGAAACGCGAGGACTACTACTCCGAGAAACAGGAGGTGGTAGGCAAGTGGCATGGCCGCGCTGCGGGCCTGCTGGGGCTGTCCGGGGACGTGGATCGGGAGCAGTTCGCGGCGCTGGTGGAGAACCGCAATCCCCTCACTGGGGAGAAGCTGACACCCCGCACGAAGGAAGGTCGCCGCGTCGGGTATGACCTCAATTTTCACGCGCCAAAAAGTCTCTCCGTGCTTTATGCGCTAACGCAGGACAAAGAGGTTTTGAAAGCGTTTCGGCAGGCGGTTTCTGACACCATGACGGAACTTGAGGCGAGGGCAGAAACCCGAGTCAGAAGGAAGGGGGCGCGGGAAAACCGCGTCACTGGAAACCTGGCCTGGGCGGAGTTTGTTCACTTCACCTCACGCCCGGTCGGGGGCATTCCCGATCCGCATCTTCACGTCCACTGCTTCACCTTCAACGCGACTTTCGACCAAACAGAGGCGCGATGGAAAGCGGCGGAGTTCGGGGCCATCAAGCGCGAAGCGCATTACGCGGAAGCGGCGTTTCATGCCCGCCTGACGGCAAGTTTAGTGGCTCAAGGCTACGCCATCGAGCGCCGGAAAAGCGGCTGGGAAATCAAAGGGATGCCTGCCAGTGTCATTGCCAAGTTCTCGCGGCGCACCGCTCAAATTGAGCGGCTGGCCGATGAAATGGGCATCAAGGACGCCAAAGCCAAGGACGCGCTTGGGGCTGCAAGCCGGGAGGGAAAACGACACGGCATGACCTTTTCAGACCTGCTGGCGGCGTGGAGTGTCCGGCTCACCGATGACGAAAAGGTGCAAATCTCCAAGGTTTGCTATGAGCGTGGGCAGGGTGGAGCCGAAAGGGTGACTGCGGGGCAGGCCGTGGACTATGCCATTTCCAAACTGTTCGAGCGCCAGTCGGTGGTGGAACGCGGTCACATCCTGGCGGCTGCGCTTCGCTTTGGCGTCGGGCAAACGACGCCGGAGGCCATCAAAGCTGAGTTTGAGCGGCGGCAGTTGATCGGGCGCAAGATTGGGGATGAGCATCTTTGCACTTCCGTGGATGTTCTGGCGGAAGAAATCGCCCTCCTTGCCTTCGTTCGTTCTGGCCGGAATTCGGCCATGCCGCTGGGCGGCAAGGGCAGGCTTTCATATTCTGAAAAGCTCTCCGAGGAACAGCGGGCAGCGGTCAAACATCTGCTCACCAGCCGCGATCAGGTGATGGCGATTCGCGGCGGTGCCGGCGTGGGCAAGACCACGCTCATGAAAGACGCGGTGGCCGCGATTGAGGCGCAAGGATTGAAGGTGTTCGCCTTTGCTCCCTCCGCCGTCGCTTCCCGTGAAACCCTCCGTGAAGCGGGGTTCGCGGGTGCTGATACGGTCGCCCATCTGATGCTCAACACGAAGCTGCAAAAGCAGGCTCGTGGGCAGGTCATCTGGATCGACGAGGCGGGCCTGCTCGGCACGCGGGACTTGTGGCGCATCATGGAAATCGCCGGGCCTAAAACGCGCGTCATCCTCACTGGCGACACCGCGCAGCACGCGCCGGTGGCGCGGGGTGATGCGTTTCGCATCCTGCAAAAACATGCCGGTCTTCGCGTCGCGGAAGTGACGGAGATCCGGCGGCAGGAAGTCGAGGACTACAAGAAGGCCATCGAAGCCATCAGCAAAGGCGACCTCCGAACCGGTTTCCGTCGCCTGGACAGCCTGGGAGCGTTCGTGGAAATTGCAGACGAAGCGCAGCGTCACCGGGAACTGGCGGCTGATTACATCGCCCTCGGGCGACGGGGCGAGTTTCCGCTGGTCGTCTCTCCGACCCATGCGGAGAGCGCCAAGGTCACGAACGCCATTCGTGAGGCTCGCCGGGAGGCGGGACAGCTCGGCGCGGAAAAGAAGTTCCTTCAATACCAGAACTTGCAGTGGGAGGAAGCGGAGCGCCAACTTCCTGAGAACTACCGTGCCGGTCTGGTGGTGCAGTTCCATCAAAACGCCAAGGGCGTGAAACGCGGCGAGATTTTCAAGGTGCTGGGGCAGGGCGAAAACGGCGCGGTGCAAATTCAGAATAAGGCAGGCAAAACCCGCACGCTGCCCCTCAACGAGGCCACAAAGTTTCTGGTCTATGAGGAACGCGAGATCGCCCTGGCAAAGGGGGACCGCATTCGCATCACACGAAACGGAGAGAGCACGAACGGCAAACGCCTCAACAACGGCAACCTCTTAGCTGTGGAGAAGTTCGGCAGGAAGGGCGAGATCATCCTCAGCAACGGGGCCATTCTTCCGGCAAACCACGGCCATATCGCGCACGGCTATTGCCAGACCTCGCATTCTAGCCAGAGCCGGAGCGTCCGCGACGTGCTGGTGGCACAAAGCGCCGATTCGTTCCTTGCCAGTTCTCGTGAACAATTTTATGTGTCATGCAGCCGTGGCAAACAAACCCTCCGCATCTACACTGACAACCGCCGCGAATTGCAGCAGGCGGTCGGCAACACGTCCACGCGAATGTCCGGCGTGGAACTGGCGGAACTGACCTCGCAGGAACTCTCCAACTTCATGAACGGCGAACTGGGTGCAAAACAATGGCGGGAGGCTGTTCACAGCCGCAAAGGGCTGGACGGTGCCAAAACCTTCGTCAAGCAGCTCGCTGAGCGACGGAAGGTCGAACCACGCAAAACAGGCGAGGTCATCGACTGGAAGGGCTACGTCGAGATGCGCCGGAACCTGGTTGGCGCGGACGGCAAAAGCCGCTCCAAGGGCTATCCTTCAGAACCGAGAAAGGGCAGTCAAAGCAAAGGCATCGCACGGCCCAAGATAAGCCAGCACTCGGACGCGAGGATCGCTGAGCTGAAGGCGGCTCATGAAGCCAAGAAGACAGGAGCCGCTCAAGAAAAACCTCCAGCATCGAAAGCCCCTCAAGATCGCAAAGAGCGGCTCGTGAAAGCTTACGAGTCAGCGGCCAGCCATTTCAAGAAAGTGGCGGACAAGGTGCGTGGTAGGTCTGCGCAGGGAGACAAAGAGAAAGAGGTCAAGATGGGGAGGGCAAAAGTAAAACCGTTGCAGAACAGCAACGCGGACCGTGCGGCGGAGCACTCCAAAAAGGAAAAAGCAGCAAGTATTAGGAAGACCGGCGAGGGACAGGCTAAAAACAGAACTGAAACCAAGACGAAGCAGGCCGCGCCGCGTCCCGTCGTCATCAAAAAATGAGGCACTATGGCTGACAAAATTGACGAAATTCTCAAGGCAAGACAGGCGGCTGAAAAGCCTGCCGAACTGACGCCTGATGGCGATAAGTTTTTCTCCATTCTGATCGGTGAAGGGATGCAGGAGAACTTCCTGGAATTGCAGTTCCGCAACGGGCTGCAAACCTGTTTCAGCTATACGGATTTGCTATGGTTCAACCATGACCCGGAAAGCGGCTGCATCGACCTGGAATTTGGCGGCTTCCTTATCACCATCAAAGGCCGTGGCCTGCGCACGATCTTCAACGGCGTGAAGGGCAAGCGGGTCGCGTGGGTGAAGGAAGCGGACAGCAACCTTCAGGATCACAAAGACAACGAGTGTTTTGTTGAAGAGATCAGCATCACTCCGCCGAAAGGGTTCACTGAGGAAGCACCTGCCGCCGACTAAACTTCATGAACTGGCGCATACTGAAGGCGTTCCCGAAATACGCGATTGCCATCGGCGTGGTGCTGCTCAGCACGGGCTTGTTTGGTGCATGGTGGTTCTTCAAGCGCACGATGCCGCGCTGGGAGTTTGCGAAACCTGATCCCGCCGTGGTGGAAGAGATCAAAAAGAAAGCTGACGCGCTTCCCGACAAGCTGGGCTGGCTGGCCCTGGTTGGCGGCGACCTCTATGACATCAGCACAGGTGAAGTGATCTTCAAGAATTGGCTGCGGGGCATTCCGATGCGCGTGTTTTACTATCCTGAAAGCAGGCATCTTATGGTGCAGGCAGAGCGTGGCATCATGCGGTTCGGGCTGGATGGAAAACAAGACGGGGTGATGGGCGTTGAAACGCCTCCTGCGTTTACCAATGACGGCAGCCAAGCCATGTATGTCAAAGACGGTGACATCTGGATCGCGGGCATTGATTGGACCGCATTCAAGTTTATCAACGAGCGGCAGGCCACGAAATACGGCCAGTTCTACGCGCAATACTTTTCGGTCAACGTGGCGCTGGCCTCTGACAAAGCCTGCTTGGTCAATGTGCAGAGCAAGCAACTCCGGGTGGACTTGAGCACGGGCGACTTGCAGCAAACAAACATCACCCCGCATATCAAAGCCAAGCTTCGCTCACCCGACTGCAAGGTCTTGGTGGGCGACGATGGCGAGAAATTTTTTGTCTATGACATCGACAAGCCGGAGCCCACCTTGTTTCCCAAGAATGGCGGCAAGGTGTCAGATGTGCAGTGGCTCAACAACGACAGATGCGCTTTCATCATCGGTGGCAAAACCGTCAGCGTATTCGACCGCAAGAAGAACACAGTGGAGGAGGTGGCCACGCTGCCTTTTGATTGCCAGAAGATCACTGACCCTTCCATGGATGGCCGCTATGTGCTATGCAATAACGGGCAGGCGCTGGTGGTGGTCGATGTCGAAAAGAAGACCGCCGAGAATTTGGGCATTGAAGCCGATCATATCGGCTGGGTCAGCCACGACACGCTGATCTATTCACGGGAAATCCCGGACATGAAACTTCGCGGCACCTGGATCAAAACCATTGGCAGTGAACCGCAGCGAGTGTTGGCCGAACCTTATCTTGTCGGCTACGACAAGTCAGCTCCGCTGGCTTTGATGCGCGAGCTTGGCGTGGTAGTCTTCGCGACTCGCAATGGGATTTTCAGGATGAAGCCTGATGGCTCAGAGCTTCGCGAAGTTGCCAAGCTCAAACAGCCTGTGGGGAGAATTCAAGCGGTGGAGATGTGGGGCAAGGGGCCTCAGTAGTGAGCCAATTGCCGCCGCAGTAATCCTGTGGAGAAATCAAAACTCTGGTTTCCGAGTCAATAGGCGACGCTTTGAGGAGCCGCACCAAGGGATGGGCAGGGCGGGCACTTCCAAAAGTATTCGCAGAACAAGCGAACAGCGAGTGTCGCATCTGCTGCCCCTAACGGGGCAGTGCTTCCAGGTGAAGGTGCAATTTCCGGTCATGTGCCATATTGCAGGAAAGTGAAACGGCGCGGTGATAGCTGAGACAGTGATAAACCTTGCCCTGTGGCTTCCGGTTCTGTATTTCGATCACGGCAACGCGCCAAGCGGCGCGGGGCTTGCCTTCGATTCTGACGGCTCCGGCGTGGGGTCCGGTGACTTTGACAAGGGCATTCATGGTGTGCGCTTTAGTCGATGCGTTTGGAGATGATGCCGCGCACGATGGCGGCGACGGTTTCGAGCGGCTGGCGCATGGGGTCGCCAGTCCAGCCAAGGCACGCGGCGCGAAGTGCGAGCTGGTTTTCCAGCTCGTCAAACTCCGCATCGGTAAGGTCTGCCAATTCGATCAGCTCGGCATCTGAGAGGGCAAGCAAGGTGCTCATGGCAGAACCTCCGGCTGAATGTTCAAGATGTAGTTGGCTGCCTTCTGTGCCTGCGATGCAGCGCGGACAATCCAGCTTTTGGCGTCCTTGCTTTTGAGGACATCAATCCAGCTTTGCAGGTAGGCGGCGGAGTTGCTGATTTCGTCCTCCATGATGCCGGCGTGGGCGTTCAGGAATGAAGCGCCCATTTCTGCAACCAGTTCTTCCTCGGCATAGACTTTGCGGGCGGTGTCGCCTGCGGCATCAATACCCTTGTTCTCAAGCAGTGACTTACGGGCAAGGCGTGAGGCGTGGCCGGTGCTGTGACTCAGCTCGTGAAAGAGGGTGGAATAATACGCTTCTTCACTCCCGAAGAAACCACGCTCCGGCATGTGAACGCTGTCAGTCTTGGGCCGATAGCAGGGAATCGCGTTCCCGTCATGGATGGCGGGAGCGTTGGGCATCGCTGCGACGATCTCGCGGGCGCGGTCTGTCTTCTGTGTGATGGAAAGCTCGGGCAGATTATCGGGCTGCGGGAATTCGATGCCTTCGATCTGCGAAGCATGAAACACGGTGTAAGCCCTCAAAAAGCGGCGTGTCTCTGCCTCGTCCTCAATGGCGGGGGCTTGGTCCTCGTGCTTGGTGTAGGTGCCGTATTTCACGACAAGGGAACCGTGCTCACCTTTGCGGATGTGTCCGCCAAGCTCCTTGGCCTGAATGAAGGTCAGGAAGTGAGGCGAGGTGAAGCGCAGGCTTCCAAGCAGGAAGACGTTGATTCCCTGATAAGCTCTGCCGGTGGAGAAGTTGCGGGGAAAACCAACCTTCGAGAAGTATGGCGATTTCCAAGGGACAACCCCTGATTCAAGCTGTGTGATGATGCGGTCTGTGACCTGTTCGTAGATGTCTGGTTTCATGTTGTTTCCTCCTGTTGCGGGTTTGCGCAAAGCACTCGGGCGCGCGCAAAACATGATGACCAAACCGCCGTAGGACGGGCGGCAGTCACAGGGAGGCTCCGCCAGAGGGGCATCCCCAAAGTCCCGCAGCGAGGCACGAGAGAGGACAATTTGGGGAGACTGGTGGATGCCCTTGACGGCACGAACGTCCGGGAGGCATCAGAGCCGACAAGCGAGGCACAAGCGGTCGGCGTAGTTCACCGCCGCAAGGCGGGAAGATTCACACGGAAGAAGCCGGAAGCGCAGCGGACGGTCAGGCGGTAGCGAAGTGTCCGGCTTTCTTCGGTGTTCAGTATCGTGGCAGGTAGTGACGTGGTTCGGTTCGCCGCGCCTTGACCCTCAAGGCTGCTGAAGGCGAGCCGAACGGCGTCACGCGGCAGGCGAGGGCGTTACGGGAACCGTCCCGTTAGAATGGGTAGCCGCGCACGAAGTAGCGGCGAGGGAAAGACCTTTCCCGCCAGAAGCCCTTGTTCAAAAACAGGAACACGTTTACAACCAGAAGAGAAAAAACCGCCTCACGAGAAAAGACGGCCTAAACTTCAGGAGAAAGTCAGAATGAGCTACATCCCCAAGACCATCAGCGAAGTCGTATCGGAATTTTTGAACCGGACCACGTTCCTGCCAGCCATCCAGCGAGAATATGTGTGGGGCACCTACGCTATCGAAAAGCTCTTTGACTCGATCATGGGAGACTTTCCAATCAGCACCTTCCTGTTCTGGAAGATCAAGGAAGAGAACAAAAGCGAATGGGTCGCCTACGAATTCATCAGGGATTATGACGCCGAAGCGCCGCACAACAAGGAAGCCAGCGTCAAGGGCATCAACCAGGACATCTATTTTGTGCTCGACGGGCAGCAACGGCTGACCTCGTTGTTCATCGGACTGAAAGGCTCCTACCGATATTTCTACTACCGGTGGCACAAGACCCGGCTTTACCTGAACCTGTTGAAGGAACCCATCAAGGACGACAATCCCGAAGAACTGACCTATCAATTCAAATTCAGGGCTGACAGCCAGCCGGACCCTAGAGACACCACCCCGCAATACTGGTATCTAGTGGGCGACATTCTGAACTTCGATGACGCGGAAGATGCAAAGCGGAGCATCAAACAGCAGTTGGCCGGGTTCACGGAACATGAACGCGACATCGCCAATTCCCACATTGGACGCCTGCACTCCCGCATCAGCACGGCGCGGCTGCTGAACTACTACGAGGAGAAATCGCAGGACTATGACAAGGTCGTGGAAGCGTTCATCCGTGCGAACACGGGAGGCGTGAAGCTGGAGTATAGCGACATCCTGCTTTCCACCGCCACTGCCAAGTGGGCGAACCTCAATGCGCGTGAGGAGATCCATTCATTCACCGATGACCTCAACGCCATCGGGAACGGCTATTCCTTCGGCAAAGACTTTGTTCTGAAAGGCTGCCTGTATCTCACCGAGGGGCTGCCTATCCAATACAAGGTTAAGAACTTCAACCGGACGAATTTGGAGAAAATCGAAAACGCCTGGCCGAAGATCAAGGACAACCTCGAAGAGGCGATCCAGCTTGCGAGCCGGTTTGGCTTTAGTGACAAGAACATCGTGTCGAAGATCGCGCTGCTTCCTATTGCCTATTACCTCGGCAAGCTTGGGGCGAAGCACTTCGTCACGTCCTCCAACAAGGAGGATGTGAGAAACCAGCTCATCATGCAGAAGTGGCTGGCGCTGGTGCTGCTAAAAAATGCGTTCGGCGGGTCATCCGACACCACGCTGACCAATCTTCAGCAGGTCATTGATGAGCAGGCTGACTTCAAGAGCTTCCCTTACGAAGCCATGAACAAGCGGCTGAACATTGAGGCATCCTTCACCGACAGCGAGATTGAGAACCTGCTGGCGACGAACTACAGCACGAAATACAGCTATCTGATCCTGGCGCTTTTGTATCCTGACCGTGACTGGAAGGACAAAAACTACCATGAGGACCATGTGTTCCCGAAATCAGAGTTCACGAATGCCAAGCTGAAAGCGCGTGGCTATGATGACGCGAAGATCACGGAGTATCAGAAATGGTTCAACTGCATCCTCAACCTTGAGCTTCTGACTGACAGGGAGAATCTTGAGAAGAGCGCGGAAGATTTCGGCGACTGGTTCGCCAGCCGTGATGCAAACTTCAAAGACCGTCACGCGATCCCGACACTCGCGTCGTATGATTTCGACAGCTTTCTCGAATTCATCGAGAAGAGGCGGGCAATCTTGGTCGAGAAGCTAAAGGCGTTTAGCATCTAAACCGTGGCTGCCGGAGCGAACTACTGCCCATCACTTGTCGGGGAAGCCGTCTTTGTTTTCTTTCCACCATGATTTCCATTTGGCGACGCCCTCTGGCGTGGCGGCGGATTTCAGTTCTGTCTTGGTAAAGGGAGCAGAAGGGATGCCCATCTTGGCGATGGCAACGGCAAAATCTCCGGGCGGCACCTCCAAGTTGGATTCGTCCATGAGTTCGATGAGGAGACTGACGGCGAACTTGTTGTTCGCGGCGGTCAGGCTGTCCAGCGTGGTCTGCCGGTAGTTCATGAGCATTCCCGATTTGGGCCTTCCTTCCTCCTTCTTGAAGAGGCGCTTGATGTAGTCAGCGGCGGTCGGGCATTCGGTGATGTATTGCGCAGCTTTGGCGGCAATGGCCTTTTTCTGGGTCTCTTTGGAATAGACGTAGAAATTCTGTTTGAAGAACATCAGAAGTCCGGCAACCGAATCGTCGCCCGGCAGGGCTTTCACCTCGTCGAGAGCTGCGATGTCGCCGCGCATGAGGCGCTCGCTCGCGGCCTTCAGCACTGGCATCGTTTGTTTCTGCTGCTCTGTCTGCGCAGAAGATGGAATGAGGGGAAACAGACAAAGCGTGACGGCGAGAATGGTGTGGAATCTGCGGCTCATAGTGTGCGGGAATTGTAGATGAAACGGCCCGGTTGCCGAGAAGTGTTTTGTGAAAACTAAGGGCAAGCGGCGGTGCCACAAGGCCCGCCTGTGCAGGCATCATTTGAAAGTCTCCACAGAGACGCGCTTGCCCCGCCTGCGAGAGCAGGCGCTTCAGAGCGGACGGAACCGCAGATGTAGCAAGGACCGGCGACAAGAAGGGAGGGCGAAGGCGGGCAAAGTGGTCGCGGTCCGGCGCATCTGCGGATCGGTCCAAGAGGTTGAGGGGGAGCAAGCTGGCCTTTGTCAGCAGAGGGAGGGCTTGCCCCGACCCTGATGATGAAGGCGGGATTGCTCGCGGTGGGTTTGACTGGCACGGAAGCAGCCGGTAGCGAAGCGGAGGGTCAGGCAGAAGCGAAGCGTCCGGCTGCTTCGGTGTGCGACATGGGGCGGCAGTGACGTGGTTTGAAACGCCGCGCCTTGACTCTTCAAGGCTTGCTGAAGGCGGATCGAACGGCGTCACGCGGCGGGCGAGGGCGTTACGGGACACTTCCCGTTGGAATGGGTAGCCGCCCACGCAGTAGCGGCGAGGGAAAAGCTTTTCCCCCACACCTCACTCGATGTTGTATTCATCAGCTTCGTCATGAGCCACTTCGGTGACGTAGTATTCCAAACGGTTGATACGCCAGTAACCATTGACGATGACCGCTGTGTTGTAGTCAGGGCAGTCGATGAGAGTCCAGATTTTCGAGTTGGGTTGTGTGCGCAGAAAATCAATGTCGTCGTGGGTATCGAAAGCGATGTGGTCGGTTCCAGTTTTGGTGATGGGTTTGAACTGTTCAAACCAGGTGTCGTAGTCGAGTTGAATGAAAGTCATGATCGTTCTCCTTGGAGAGTTGGATGTGAAAAAAGAATGCCGCGCCCGAAGGCGCGGCATCAAGGTTTAAGCTGCTTGTGCCTCGGCGGCAGCGGGTTCGCGTTCCGCGATCCACTGCTCGGCTTGAGCAAGCGCTGTGCTCAGCTTCGACAGGTGGGATTTGAGGAAGCTGGTGGTTTGCTTCCATTCCTCGCCAGCTTTGTAGCTGCGGGACACGGTGGCGCTGTAGCGGGTTTTGCCCTGGTCTTCGTTTAGCCAGATGGTGACTTTGACTCCGCCGTTTCTGATTTCGTGGGCTGGTTTGTTATTCATAGGTTCTCCTTGTTTAGTGGTTTCTCCCCGAAGGGATTGGGAGCGTGCTGAGCAGCCGGTGAAGCAGGGCGTTGTCATGCCCAACACGGGAGCGCAGCGAATGGAGCGGGCCGGGCATTGACTGCCCTGCGCGGCTGCTACGTTTCCAAAATTCCAAGTGAGAAACCCAAGGAGCCATGAAGAACTGCCCACAAGAAACGGTGACGAGAACCTGATGGCCTGACTTCCAGCAAAACCACACTCAACGTGCGCAGCCTTCATGCGAGGAAGCAAACCATGCTTCGATTCCACCCTTCCGCATGGCGCGTCGTGCCGCGCCTTTCAGAGTATCAGAGCGGACGGAACCGAGCCGGGGCAAGGAAGGGTGATCCGCAGGAGGGCGAAGGCGGGCTGAGGAAATCACCGGATTGCCCGGCGGAGGTTTGGTCCAAGAGGAAGGTGGGGAGCAAGCTGGCCGTTTGGCGAAGCAGTGGAGGGCGTGTCCCGACCGCGCCGACGAATGGCGGGATTGCTCGTGGTGGCGGTGTTGCCTGGTGTGGATTCTTGAGGGCGTTACGGGACACCTCCCGTTGGAATGGGTAGCGCCGCACATCGTAGGCGCGAGGGAAAGGCTTTTCCCGACAGATGAAACTCCCCTCCAAGTATTCATGATGAAAAGAGATGTCCGCCCAAGTTGCCTTGGGCGGACAAGCTGCCGGGCTAGTATTCGCTCGGCAGCATGATGACGTGATCGGTGAAGTAGAAGGCCACTTCATCGAGAGGGAAGTCTGTGAACTCGATCCGCTTGGAGAAGCGGATGTTCGAGTTCCCATCCTCGCATTCGAGGGTGGCGGTGTGGTCAGGATTGACCTTCAGCCGCCAGACCTGGAAGGCTTCGGCTGCGACTTCGCGGATGGATTGGGCGAAGGCGATCTCATCGAGCAGCCAGTAGGCTCCGCCGCTTTCGGCGACGTATTGTGCGCCGTCGGTGTAGAGCACGTTGCGTGCGATGCCGTGGCGATGCCATTGCTCCGTGCCGGTGAACTGGCGGAGATCGGTTTTGGTGAGTGTGTTTTGATTCATGTTTTGCTCCTGGTTTGTGTTTTTACCCCGCTGCGGGGCGCTGGTGCAAAGGCGGAGGTCATGAGGCTGCCAGTCATGCCCCCAACACGGGAGCGGCAGCGAATGGAGCGGGCCGGGGGTTGATGGGCAGACGGCCTCTGCCAAAACCAAGCTGCCCTTGCAGCGGGAAAACATCAGGAGCCATGCACGAACACGAACCGCCGGGAGACAGTCAACGGCGTCACGCGGCAGGTGAGGGCGTTACGGGACACTTCCCGTTGGAATGGGTAGCCGCCCACGAAGTAGCGGCGAGGGAAAGGCCTTTCCCCCCTGAAAATCAGTGATGAACGGAAGGCTTGTAAATTGGAGATGAAATGGATATAATTGGATATTGAATGGATACGCAATGCTGCAAAAACTCGCCCCAGAACCGCCAATAACCGCAGAAATGCTCAAGCTCATCGCCTCGCTCGATGAGTTCAAAGGGCAGTGGCGTGCCTTCAAGCGCCTCTCACGGGATCAGCTCTCGCAGCTCAAGAAGATCGCCACCATTGAAAGCATTGGCTCGTCCACGCGCATTGAGGGTAGCAAGCTCACCGATCAGCAAATCGCCACGCTTTTGTCAGGACTCAGAATTCAGGAGTTCAAAAGCAGGGATGAAGAAGAAGTCGCGGGCTACGCGGCTGCGATGGACACGGTGTTCGAGTCCTTCGAGCACATCCCGGTCACGGAAAATCACATCCGCCAGCTTCATCGGACGCTGCTCCAGTTTTCGAGCAAAGACGAGCGGCATCGCGGCGACTACAAGACGCTCGACAATCATGTGGCCGCGTTCGACGCAAAAGGAAACCAGCTCGGCATCGTCTTTGAAACGGCATCGCCGTTTGAGACGCCCTTTGCCATGAAGCGGCTGGTCGAATGGATGATCGAGGCCGAAAGAGACGGCGACCTTCACCCGCTGCTCGTCACGGGCGTGTTTGTGGTCTGGTTTCTTGCCATCCATCCGTTCCAGGATGGAAATGGTCGGCTGTCGCGGGTCTTGACGACTCTGCTCCTGCTACGGCACGGCTACAGCTATGTGCCGTATGCCTCGCTGGAGTCGGTGATCGAGGAGAACAAAGAGTTCTACTACAAGGCGCTGAGAAAGACGCAGGCGACGATGCGGAAGAAGCGCGTGGAATGGGATGCCTGGCTGCTGTTCTTTCTGCGCTGTCTGGTGCGCCAGAAGGACAATCTGAATGTGAAGGTCCAGGTCGAGCAAAGGCGTGTCGAGGCCAGTTCACCGCTGGCCGCATCCCTCATGAGGCTGCTGGACGACGCGGAGAGCATAACGCTTGCTGAGGCGGTCAAAGCCACCGCCGCAAACCGTAATACGCTCAAGGCGAAGATGTCCGAGTTGGTAGATGCCGGATTACTGACGCGCCACGGGCGCGGCAGAGGCGTCCATTACACGAAGGGCAAACACGAGAATTGAAATTGGGTGCCGCCCCGTGCTGGCGGTGCGCGTCGGACGCGCAAGCCGCAATCGCAATGCCGTGGCTCAAGGCTTGGCTGTGCCGGGAGCGAGTATCTTGTCGAAGTCCATCTCCAGGAATTCCAACAGTTCCGGGGAGATGCCCGCCTTTTGCGCTGCGCCGGGTGGCAGCAGATTTTGCAGGCCGGTGGCCGTCTGCGTGTTGAAGGCATCCCGGCGTGCCTCCCAGGCGGCTTCGAGCTGCGCGTCCTGCGGCTCACGACCGGCGTTCAGACCCTGCTGATTCATCAACTGCGCGCGCTGACGCATATAGGCATCCACGGAGTCACCCTGCGGCTCGGTGAGGCCGGCGGACTGCTGGATCATGTTACGGAAAAACTTTCCATATTCCTCGGGGCGGTCTTGAAATCCGGCGATCTCGGGCAGCATGCCCAGCACTTCGGCGTGCTGGCGTTGCAGGTCGAGCAGGCGGCGTTTCTCGTCCGCGCTCAGCGTGGCCCTGGGTGAGCGTTTTTGCAGCGCCATCGCGAACCATGCTGCTACGCTCATGCCCGCCCTTCGCGACATGCCGCCGCACATCATCCCCTCGACCCTTGGCGATGACGCTGGTGCGCTCGGAGCAGCCAGTCACGCGATGGAGGCATGGCAGCCTGAATGACCAGTTGCCAATTGGTGCATATAGCCCACGCCACTTGGTAGATGACCCGCTTGTCTCCACCCGCAGGGTATTCTCATCTCACACGTTGACAAGAGTCTGCGCATGGTTAATGGAACGTCCGTTTATAAACAGCCATTTAACTCCAATGCCCATGACCCTCACGCGCCCCACTCGAGAACGTAACCCGAAGGCGCGCAAGATGCGTATCCTGGTGGCGGCGGGGGTGGTGTTTGCGAAGGCGGGGTTTGCGGCGGGAAGCGTGCGGGAGATCAGCCTGAAGGCGCGGGTGAATGTGGCGTCGATCAATTATTACTTCAGCAGCAAGGAGGGGCTTTACCGCGAGGTGCTGCTGGCGGCGCACCGGAAGTTGCTGGAGCAGGAGCCGCCGCCGAAGCCGACGGAGGAACCTGAGCAGTCGTTGCGGGAATGGATTCAGTTTTGCCTGCGCTTTGTGCTGCTGAGACGCACGGCGCATCCGGTGCTGGGACGGCTGATGGCGCATGAGATGCGGCAGCCGACGGCAGCCTTGGGCGAGCTGGTGAAGCTGATCATCAAGCCGAATTTCGCGAACCTCGTCAAAATTGTGAATGCCTTGGCGGGAGACTCGCTGGACAAGGATGGGCGGGAGATGGCGGCGCATCAAATTGTTGCGATGTGCGTCCACTTTGACCACAGCCGTGAGGTGATCGGGCGGCTTGGATTTGCCGTGCCGGAGGCGGAGGCGGGTATCGCTCGGCTGGCGGACAGCATCGCGGACATGGCGCTCCGGGGACTCGGGACGCCAAAGACAACCCTTTCCAAGAAACGCACTTCAGCATGAAAACGACCTTACTCTGCATCTTAACCGCTGCCGCGCTTGCGCTGGTGGCTTGCAACAAAGCTCCGGCACCGGCTCCGCAGGCGGAAAAGCCGAAAGTAGCGCCGGTGATCGTGAAAGGGGCCACCGTGCAGGCCGCTGAACGTGCCTTTCCGCGTTTCCTGCGTGTGACGGGGCAGCTCGCCGCACAGAATGACGCCGTGGTGGCGGCGGATTCGATGGGGCGAGTGGTCTCGGCTTCGATTGAACGTGGTTCCGTGGTGAAGACGGGCGATGTGCTGGCGAAGCTCGACGAGCGCCAGCCCAAGCTCTCTCTGGCGGAGGCTGCGGCCTCCGTGGGTCTGGCGAAGGCGCGGCTGGCGCTGGCGAAGAACGAGCAGGAGCGCAACAAGCCGCTGGCGGAGAAAAAGGCGGTGGCGGATGCGGATTACCAAAAGCTGCTCACGGAAGTCGCCGCGCGCGAGGCGGAACTGGCGGCCTCGGAGGCACGTCAGGCCTTGGCGCAGAAGACGCTCGATGACTGCGTGATCCGCGCGTTGTTTGGCGGTGTGGTGGCGGAGCGCATGGTGGAGCCAGGCGAGTATGTGAAGGCGGATTCCCCTGTCGCCCGCGTGGTGGATCTGTCCACGCTACGGCTCGTGCTGAGTGTGCCGGAGACGGAAGTTGGCGCTCTGGTCATCGGTCAGGTGGTGGAGTTCACCACGGCGGCGTTCCCGGCGCAGCGCTTCACGGGCAAGTTGAAATTCCTTGGCGCGACGATGCGCGAGGCCTCGCGTGATCTGGTGATTGAGGCGACGGTGGACAACGCGGAAAGCAAATTGCGGCCCGGCTTCTTTTGCGATGCGCGCATCCTGCTTCGTGAGGAAAAAGCCGTCGCGGTGCCGGAGGGGGCGCTGCGCATCGAAGGCTCGCGCCGCAAGGTCTTCGTCATCACCAAAGACAACACGATCTCCGAACGCCTCGTGGAGGTGGGAGAGACGCGCGAGGGCTTCACAGAAATCCGGCGTGGAGTCGCCGCCGGTGAGCCGTTGCTGGCTAAACCCAGCGCAGAGGCCGCCGATGGGCTTCGCTTTGAACCCGCCGCTTAATTTTCACTTCACACGCTCATGCAATGGCTCGCCGCTATCTCCGTCCGCCGCCCGGTCTTCGCCAGCGTCATCATCCTCGTTTTCGTGGTCGTGGGGGTGCTGGGCTACACGAAGCTGCCGGTGGATCGGTTTCCAAAGATTGACTTCCCCACGGTCAGCATCGTCACACGGCAGGACGGCGCGACGCCGAAGGAGATCGAGACCGAGATCACGGACAAGATCGAGGAGGCGGTGAACACCGTCGCAGGCATTGATGAACTGCGCTCCATTTCAAGCGAGGGCATCTCGCAGGTGCTGGTGACTTTTGTGCTGGAGAAAAACATCGACGTGGCCTCACAGGAAGTGCGGGACCGCATCGCCCGTATCATCCCCGATCTGCCGGAGGAGGTGGACGCGCCGATCATCGAGAAGCTCGATCCCGATGCCGCGCCTATTTTGAACATCGCCCTCGTGGCCGACAAGCCGGTGCGCGAGATCACCGAGTTTGCCGACAAGGTGTTGCGGCGGCAGCTTGAAAGCGTGGGTGGTGTGGGGCAGATCACGCTGCTGGGCGGAAGACTGCGGCAGATCAATGTGTGGCTCGATCCAATGCGGCTGCGCTCCTACAATCTGACCGCTGCGGACGTGCAGCGCGGCCTCCGCGCACAGAACGTGCAAATCCCTGCCGGCACGGTGAAGAATGCGGCCAGCGAGGCGGGCTTCCGCGTGCTGGGCAAGGCACGGAGCGTGGAGGAGATCGGCATGCTCGTCTTGCGCGAGGCGGACGGCGGTCTGGTCCGCGTGCGTGACGTGGCGCGGGTGGAAGACGGGGCCGAGGAGCAAAAAACCGTGGCCCGTAACAATGGCGTGCCCTCTGTGGTGCTCTCCATCCGTAAACAAAGCGGCACAAACACGGTGGCCGTGGTGGATGCGGTGAATGAGAAGCTCGGCGATGTTAAAAAACTGCTGCCCGCAGGCTACGATGTCGAAATGGTGCGCGACACGTCGCAAGTCATCCGCACCAGCGTTCACGCGGTGAAGGAGCACTTGGTGCTGGGGGCCATTTTCGCCGCCGTGATCGTTTTGATTTTCCTTGGCAACTCACGCGCCACCATCATCTCCGCGCTCGCGATTCCCACCTCCATCATCGCCGCGTTCGGCGTTATGTGGGCGCAGGGAGTGACATTAAACGTCATCAGCCTCGTCGCCCTCGCGTTGGCGGTCGGCATCGTCATTGATGATGCCATCATCGTGGTGGAAAACATTTTCCGCCACATGGAAGAGAAGGGCGAGGACTCCTTCACCGCGTCCGTGGAAGGACCGAAGGAGATCGGCATGGCCGTCCTGGCCACCACGCTATCGCTGCTCGCGGTGTTCGTGCCCGTGGCCTTCCTCAGCGGCATTGTGGGCATGTTCCTGAAGAGTTTCGGCCTCACCATGGCTTTCGCCATCGCGGTTTCGCTGCTGGTCAGCTTCACGCTCACGCCCACGCTCTCCGCCCGCATGTTCCGCAAAGGCCACGCCACGCGGTTTGACGCCTGGCTGGAGCATCTGGTAAACATCTTCTACCGCCCGGTGGAGGCGTTTTACATGGTGCTGCTGCGCTTTTCCATGCGGCATCGCTGGATCATCGTGCTGGGCTGCTTCGGCATTCTCGCCGCCGTGCCCACGCTGATGAAGATCGTGCAAAAGAGCTTCCTGCCGCCGGTGGAGGAGGCGGAGTTCGTGGTGAACATCCGCACGCCGGAGGGCACCAGCCTCGCCGCCACCGATCTCATGGCCGAGCGCTTCGCCCGTGCGATCCGCGAGCTGCCCGGCGTGGACGGCACACTTCTCACCATCGGGGACAATGACCAGCGCACGCCGAATCTCGCAGGCATCTTCGTGCGCCTGAATGATCCCGCTTTGCGCGAAGACCAGCAGACCCTCATGGACCGCGTGCGCAAAGAGATCGTACCGCGTTTCCCCACGGAATGGCGCATCACCGTGCTCTCTGTCCCGCCTTTCAACACGGGCCAGTCCAGCGCCAACGTGCAGTATTTCATCGCCGGGCCTGACCTCGACACGCTTACCCGCGCCACGGCATCAGTGATCAAAGACGTCAAAGACCTCCCCGGCATCCGCGACCTCGACAGCACTCTCATTCCCGGCAAGCCTGAAATCTCCGGCAGCGTGGACCGCAACAAAGCAGGCGAGATGGGAGCCAGCATCCAGGACATCTCCGGCACGCTGCGCCTGCTCGTCGGCGGTCTCGACGTCTCCACCTTCGACGACAGCGGCGAGCAATACGACATCCATCTCCAGGCTGAGGAGAGCTACCGCAACACCCGCGAAATCCTCAATCTCCTCACCGTGCCCTCCACCAAGGCCGGACCCGTCGCCATCACCAATCTGCTCACGCTGGAAAACACGGACAGCCCCTCGCAGATCAACCGTCTCAACCGCCGCCGCCAGGTCACCATCACCGCCAACAACGCCCCTGGAGTGGGTGAAACCGAAATCCTTGATGGCATCGCCACCGCCGTGAAGATGCTCAACCTGCCGGCCGACTACGCCAGTGGCAGCGCCGGACGCTCGAAGGAAATGGCCAAGGCGGGAAAGGCCTTCATGGTCGCGTTTTTGATGGCCTTCATCTTCATGTATCTCATCCTCGCCGCGCAGTTTGAGAGCTGGGTGCATCCGCTCACCATTCTGCTCGCCTTGCCGCTCACGCTGCCCTTTGCCATCCTCTCGCTCATCCTCTTCCAGCAGTCGGTGAACATCTTCTCCATGCTCGGCATCCTCGTGCTCTTCGGCATGGTGAAAAAGAACGGCATCCTGCAAATCGACCACACCAACCAGCTTCGTGCCAAAGGCATGGACCGGCTCGATGCCATCCTGCTCGCCAACAAAGAGCGTCTGCGCCCCATCCTCATGACCACGCTGGCTTTCGTCGCGGGCATGATCCCCATGATGACTGCGAAGGGCGTCGGTGCCGCCTATAACAATGCCACGGCGGGCGTCATTCTCGGCGGCCAGAGCCTATCCTTGCTGCTCACGCTGCTCGCCACGCCCGTCATCTATTCCATCTTCGACGACCTCATTCAGTTCCCAGATCGCATCAGAAAGAGGCGCATCGCGAAAGCCCTCGCCAAGGGAACGAAGACCCGCGAACGCGAACAAGGCCAGCCAACCCACTAGCACCTCATGACCAAGACCCTTCTTGCAGCCCTTGCGCTTGGCCTCGCCTCCTGCGCCGTCGGCCCGAATTACAAGCAGCCCGACACCGCCGACATCACCCCCGCGAAATGGCGCTGGCAGACCGCTGCCCCGCGCGATGACACCGCGCGTGGCGAATGGTGGAAAGTCTTCCGCGACAGCGAACTCAACCGCCTCGAAGCCCTCGCGCTTCAAGCCAGCCCATCCTTGAAGTCCGCTGCCGCCCGCGTCGATCAGGCTCGCGCCTCCGCCCGCATCAGCGCCTCCGAGTGGGCGCCCGACATCCGCCTCAAAGGCGACACCAAGCGCGAGCAGTTCTCCGGCAATCTGCCCACCCCCGTGCCCGTTGCCATCCCGCGTGGGCGCGTCAACAGCTTCAGCACCATCATCGACCTCAGCTACGAGATAGACTTCTGGGGCAAGGTGCGGCGCGAAGTCGAGAGCGCCCGCGCCACCGCCGATTCCACCTCCGCCAGCTACCACAGCGCCATCCTCACCCTCACTGGCGATGTCGCCGCACAATACTTCCTGCTCCGCGCCGCCGATGCCGAACTCGACGCCCTGCGCCGCACCATCGCCCTGCGGGAAAAATTTGTGAACCTTCTCAACGACAAGTTCAAAGCCGGAGCCATCCCTGAGACCGATCTCGCCCGAGCCCAGACCGAAGTGGCCACTGCCAAGGCTGAACTCGCCGACGTAAAGCGCCAGCGTCAGGAAGCCAGCGACACTCTCGCCCTCCTGTGCGGCCAGCCCGCCAGCAGCTTCACCCTTCGCGAGCATCCCATCGGCTCCAAAGCCCCGCCCGTCATCCCCGCAGGCATCCCCGCCAGCATGTTGGAGCGCCGTCCGGACATCGCCGCCGCCGAGCGCATCGTCGCAGCCCGCAATGCCGACATCGGCGTCGCAACCGCCGACTATTTCCCCGCCGTCCGTCTCACCGGCACCGGCGGCTACTTGAGCAAAGAAGTGGACACCCTGCTCACCGGCAACAGCAAAGTATGGAGCATCGGCCCCAGCGTCAGCCTCCCGCTCACCGGCTGGGCCGTCATCCACTTCAACGTCAAGCGTCACAAAGCCGCCCGCGAAGAAGCCATCGCGAATTACCGCCAGACCGTCCTCACCGGCATCCGCGATGTGGAGACCAGTCTCGCCCAAACCCGCTACCTGCGCGAGCAGGCCAGCGCCATCGGCGATGCCCTCACCGCCTCCACCAAAGCCACTGACCTCATTCGCGAGTCCTATGAGCGTGGCACCCTCAGTTATCTCGAACTCCTCGACGCCGAGCGCACCCGCCTCCTTACGGAACGTCAGACCGCCCAAATCTCCGCGCAGCGCCACATCGCCACCGTCCGCCTGATCAAGGCGCTGGGAGGTGAGTGGTGATCGCGCGATTTTTTGACCCACCACCAAATACTCACCACACTTGGACATGCACACACTCGGAATCATCAATCAACGAATCTCGGCCAACAAGTTTGCCCCAGACACATCGCTCTCGCACACCGTAATCGAAGAATTGGTCGCTTGCGCCACACAGGCACCATCCTCGTTTAACCAGCAACACTGGCGCTTTGTTGCCATCACCGAGCCGCAGGACAAAGAACGACTCAAAGCGGTCGCCTACGGCCAGCAAAAGGTGATAGATGCGGCCGTCACCTTCATCGTATTGGGCGACCTGCTGGCCCACACGAAGCTAGCCGAAACTTTAGGTCGGTCCGTCAAGGCTGGCATAATCGACCAAGCTGTGGTGGACGGGATGGTCGGCATGGCTGGCCAGATGTATGCAAACCCAGCGGCCCAGCGTGACGAAGCCATCCGGTCGGCTTCGCTGGCAGCCATGACTCTGATGCTCGCCGCCGAAGCGAAAGGGCTGGTTTCCGGCCCGATGATCGGGTTTGACCCGGAAGGGGTGAAGCGGGAGTTCCAAATTTCCGAGCGCTACCTGCCGGTGATGCTCCTGGCGGTGGGTTATCCAGCTCCGGGCAACTGGCCCCGCAAAGTCCGCCTCTCCGTTTCCGAAGTCCTCACCTATGGCACCGGCGAATCTCTGGCATAGATCAAGGGTCCAAAGTGGAAGGGGGGCACCTCATGAACGCGCTTCTGCGCTGATTTATTTAACACGATGAATATGCTGAAATCCCGAATCTTGGCGGTAGCCGTCGTGCTCGCCTTAGTCTTAGCCGTGGCGGCTGTCCTTTTCTGGCGGCATGGCCTGAAGGGCGATCTTGCTCCAGGGGTCGTATCTGGCAACGGACGCATTGAGGCCACCGAGATCAATCTCGCAGCCCGAGTGCCTGGGCGTTTGGCGGAGGTTCTGGTGGGTGAAGGCGATTTCGTGAAGGAAGGCCAGGTGCTCGCCCGGATTCAGACCGACATTCTGGATGCCCAGTTTCTGGAGGCCCAGGCAAAGCTTCGGCAGGCGAAAAATGCGATCATCACCGCCCAGGCGCAGGTGACGGCGCGGGAGAGCGAAAAACTGGCAGCCGAGGCTGTGGTTCTCCAGCGCGAGAGCGAGGAGCAGGCGGCGCAGCAACGGCTGGTGCGCACCGAATCGCTTGCGACAAAGAATGCGGTGTCCGAACAAAACCTCGACGATGATCGTGCCCGCGCGAAAAGCGCAGAGGCGGCGATCAAGGCGGCAAAGGCGCAGGTGGCGGCAGCCGGGGGTGCTGTGGCCGCAGCCAGCGCACAGGTGCAGGATGCAGAGGTGATGGTGGAGGCAGTGCAGGCGACTGTGGGCCGCGTGCAGGCCGAACTCGATGACTGCACGCTGAAAGCGCCCCGCGATGGACGGGTGCAGTATCTGATCACGCAACCAGGAGAGGTGCTGGGCGCTGGG
Source organism: Prosthecobacter sp. (assembly GCF_049294395.1). GTDB lineage: Bacteria > Verrucomicrobiota > Verrucomicrobiia > Verrucomicrobiales > Verrucomicrobiaceae > Prosthecobacter. Next base: position 8,140 of record NZ_JBAQCR010000277.1, on the reverse strand, counting down.
GGGAAGGTTTTGAACCTCGTGGATCTAGGTGACGTGTATCTGACCTTCTTTCTACCCGAGACAGTGGCGGGCAGGGTGGCGCTCGGCAGCGAGGTGAGGCTCATCCTGGATGCAGCACCGCAGTTTGTGATCCCGGCGCGTGTCTCGTATGTGGCGAGCGTCGCGCAGTTCACGCCCAAGACGGTGGAGACCGCGAGCGAACGCCAGAAGTTGATGTTTCGCGTCAAAGCGCAGATTGACCGTGGCTTGCTGAAAGAACATCTGGAGCGTGTGAAGACGGGGCTGCCGGGAGTCGCGTGGGTGAAGATCGACGCGCAGGCGGAGTGGCCCTCCCATCTGGCATTAAAGCTGCCCCAATGAACACCGCCGCCGTCGTTGCCAGTCTGCGCGGAGTGCGTCTCCGCCATCGACGCACGCTTGCGTTGGATGGCATTGATCTTGATTTGCCCGGCGGCAGCCTGGTGGGTTTGATCGGCCCGGACGGCGTTGGCAAATCGAGCCTCCTTTCCCTGATCGCAGGCGCACACAAGGTGCAGGCGGGCAAGGTGGAAACGCTGGGTGGCGACATGGCCAGCGCCCGACATCGCCGTGCGGTGTGCTCACGCATCGCCTACATGCCGCAGGGATTGGGCAAGAACTTGTATCTCACCCTTTCCATTGAAGAGAACCTGCAGTTCTTCGGGCGTCTCTTCGGGCATGACCGCGCCGAGTGCCGCCGCCGGATCGACGAACTGACGACGCGCACCGGTCTGCGGCCTTTCCTTGACCGCCCGGTGGGTAAGCTATCCGGCGGCATGAAACAGAAGCTGGGCATCTGCTGCGCGCTCATCCACGACCCGGACCTGCTCATTCTCGACGAACCGACCACAGGGGTTGATCCACTCTCTCGCAGCCAGTTCTGGAGCCTCGTGGACGGCATCCGCCGGGAACGGCCTGGGATGAGCGTGATTGTGGCGACGGCTTACATGGAGGAGGCAGATCGCTTCGACTGGCTGGTGGCCATGGATGCGGGCAAGGTGTTGGCCACCGGCACTCCCTCCGAACTGCGCACACGCACCGCGACGGATTCCCTGGATGCCACCTTCATCGCCCTGCTGCCGGAGGAAAAACGGCGTCTCCACCAGCCGGTGGTGGTTTCCCGCTTCGCCCCCTCCGAGAAGGATGTGACCGCCATCGAAGCACGGGGGCTGACCATGCGTTTCGGCGACTTCACTGCCGTGGAGCGGGTGGATCTGCGCATCCGGCGCGGCGAGATCTTCGGGTTCCTTGGCTCCAACGGCTGCGGCAAAACCACGACCATGAAAATGCTCACCGGCCTGCTGCCGCCCACGGAGGGCAAGGCATGGCTGCTGGGCCATGAAGTCGATCCGCGTGATGTCGGTACGCGTCGGCGCGTCGGCTACATGTCGCAGTCCTTCTCCCTCTACACGGAACTGACGGTGGAGCAAAACCTCGTTCTTCACGCCCGCCTGTTCCAGGTCCCTGCGGAAGAAATCCCGGCCCGGGTGGATGAGATGGCGAAGCGCTTCGGGCTTGAAGGCGTGCTCTCATCCATGCCTGAGGCGCTGCCGCTCGGCGTGCGGCAACGCTTGTCCCTGGCCGTGGCCATGGTTCACAAACCAACCTTGCTGATCCTCGACGAGCCGACTTCCGGCGTCGATCCCATCGCCCGTGATCAGTTTTGGCAACTCATGCTCGATCTGGCCCGGCAGGACAAAGTCACCATTTTCATTTCCACCCATTTCATGAACGAGGCGGAGCGGTGTGACCGCGTCTCGCTGATGCACTCCGGGCGGGTGCTCGTCAGCGGTCCCCCTGAAGAGTTGGTGAGGGACAGCAGTGCCCACTCGCTGGAGGAGGTGTTCATCAAACATCTTCAAGAGGCGTCGGCCAGCGACAATCTGCCCGCCGCATCCTCCCTGGCAGTGTCCCCGATGCCTGACGCCGGCCGTGTCTCCGCACCACCCGTACAGCGGGTCTTCGCCTTTGGCCGGACATTCAGCTACATGCGGAAAGAAGCGCTGGAGTTGCGCCGCGATCCGGTGCTTGCCGGCATGTCACTCTTCGGCACGGCTCTGCTCATGTTCGTCATGGGCTACGGCATCAGCCTGGACGTGGAAAACCTTAGCTTCGCCGTGCTGGACCACGACCAGACCACCCTGAGCCAAAACTATGTCCTTAACCTCAACGGCTCGCGCTATTTTGTGCAGCAGGCTCCCATCCTTGACGAAGCCGATCTCGACCGCCGGATGCGTTCCGGCGAACTGGCGCTCGCCATCGAAATCCCGCCCGGTTTCGCCCGCGATGCGCAGCGTGGAGCCCCCGTGCAAATCGGCGCGTGGGTGGACGGTTCCATGCCGCAGCGTGCCGAGACCGCGCAGGGGTATGTGTCGGGAATGCATCAGGGCTGGCTGGCACAAATGGCCGCGCGGAGCTCCGGGCTTGAGTCCGCTTCGGGTGCTCTGAACATCGAGACACGCTTCCGCTACAACCCGGATGTGCGCAGTCGGCCCGCCATGGTTCCGGCTGTCATTCCCATGCTGCTGCTCATGATTCCGGCCATGCTCACAGCACTCTCCGTGGTGCGTGAGAAAGAGCTGGGCTCCATCGTCAACCTCCATGTGACACCGGTGACGCGCAGCGAGTTTCTGATCGGCAAACAAGCGCCCTATATCTTTCTTGGGATGCTGAATTTCCTGCTGATGACACTGCTGGCTGTCACCGTCTTTGACGTGCCCGTCAAAGGCAGTTTCACCACACTTGCTGCCGCCGCGCTCATCTTCGTCGTGTTCGCCACGGGCTTTGGTCTGCTGGCCTCGGCATTCACCCGCAGCCAGATCGCAGCCATGTTTGTCACCATGATTGGCACCATGATTCCCACTGCCCAGTTCGCGGGCCTGATCAATCCTGTCTCCTCACTGGAAGGTGCCGGAGCAGTTATCGGAAGGCTCTACCCGGCCACGCACTTCCTGACGATCAGTCGCGGCGTCTTCAGCAAGGCGCTTGGTTTTTCCGATCTCCACGCCTCATTCATTCCTTTGATCCTGGCTGTCCCTGTGATCATGGGAGTCGCGATTGCCCTGATCCGCAAGCAAGACACCTGATCATGAGCCGTCTCGCCAACATCTATCGCCTGGGGGTGAAGGAACTCTGGAGCCTGGCCCGTGACCCGATGATGATGGGGCTCATCGTCTATGCCTTCACGGCCATGGTTTACATATCTGCCACGGCGATGCCGGAAGCACTGCATCATGCCCCAATCGCCATCGCTGATGAGGACACTTCGCCGCTCTCAGCCCGAATCGCGTCCAGTTTTCAGCGACCCAGCTTCATGTCACCCGCCATGATCTCCGCAGCCGACGTGGATGCGGGGCTGGATGCCGGAGACTATACCTTTGCCATCATCATCCCGCCTGATTTCCAGCGCGATGTTCTTGCCGGAATGCGTCCCACGCTTCAGTTGAATGTGGACGCCACGCGGATGAGCCAGGCATTCACGGGCAGTGGTTACGTCCAGCAGATCATCAATGGCGAGGTCACCGAGTTTCTCCAGCGCTATCGCGGCGTCCCTGCAGCCCCCGTGACTCTGACATTACGCGCCCGCTTCAATCCCAACCTCACCCCGGCCTGGTTCGGAGCTTTGATGGAAATCATCAACCTCGTCACCATGCTCTCCATTGTCCTGACCGGCGCGGCGCTGATCCGCGAGCGCGAACACGGCACTATCGAGCACCTGCTCGTCATGCCCGTGAAACCCGCCGAGATCATGCTTTCCAAAGTGTGGTCCATGGCCCTCGTCGTCCTCGTCGCGACCACACTCTCCCTGCTGTTCGTCGTTCAAGGCCTGCTGCATGTGCCCATCGAGGGTTCCATCCTGCTGTTCCTGACCGGCGCGGTGCTGCATTTGTTTGCCACCACTTCAATGGGAATCTTCATGGCCACGCTGGCGCGCACCATGCCGCAGTTCGGCCTGCTGCTCATCCTAGTCCTGCTGCCCTTGCAAATGCTCTCCGGAGGCATGACCCCGCGCGAAAGCATGCCGGAATTCGTCCAAAACATCATGCAGGCTGCACCTACGACCCATTTCATCTCAGCATCCCGCGCCATCCTCTATCGCGGCGCGGGCCTCAAAGTGGTGTGGCAGCCGTTTGTCCTGCTGCTTGCCATCGGCACGGTCTTTTACTCCGTGGCCCTGGCCCGCTTCCGCAAGACCATAAGCCTGATGGCGTGAACCATCAGGTGTCCAAAGGATTAGAAACGGACTTCTGCCAATTGTATTGGCGAGTCAGTCAGTGGTAGCAACGCGGGTTACAATTACCGGTTTGTTCCGATTTACGACAAAAAATTCTGTTGCTAAAAGAGCACAGATTCGAATCGCTTGGAGCACAATTGGAGCGAATATTTCAAATGATCCACATGGTATTGATAATGTATTTTATCACTACTATAATGCGTTCAGGGTGAGGGGGTTGGAATGGTTAATGGTTCTTCAGGGTTGGTCGTCGAAACGAGCAAGCGTTTGCTGACGGCATCAGAGTTTCAAAATTTGGCGAACGTGCCGCCAGAGGTCGAGTGGTTCGCGAACATCGAAAACGCGAACACGCGGCGAGCATACAAGAACGACGTTCAGGAGTTCATGCGGTTCGCAGGCATTCACCAAGCGGAAGAATTTCGCCTGGTGAAACGGTCGCATCTCATTGCATGGCGCAAGCAGCTTGAGACGCGCACTTTGGAAGCGTCCACGGTGCGCCGCAAACTTTCTGCCGTGGCTTCATTGTTTGATTACCTGTGCGAGTGCAATGCCGTTCCGTTCAATCCGGCTGATGGCGTGAAGCGTCCCAATCAAGGCACGAACGAAGGCAAATCCCCTGCGTTGGGGGATGCTGAGGCGAAAGCTCTGCTCGAAGCACCCGCACCTGACACTCTCAAAGGGCTGCGTGATCGCGCCATTCTTTCCATTCTGCTGTTTCATGGTTTGCGTCGAGCTGAACTGTGTTCGCTCGCGGTCGGTGATTTGCAATCGAGGCGCGGCGTGTTGCACTTCCGCGTTCACGGCAAAGGTGGCAAGATTCGCTTCCTGCCCGTGCATCCGCACAGCTTGCAGCGTATCAGCGAATACCTGGAGCACGCGGGGCATGGAGACAAACCTGGCAGCGCCCTTTTTCGTCCGATCAAGAACTCATCCGGCAGTCTCGATGAAGCGCTGACCGGACACGGAGTTTACAAGGATGTGGTGAGAAAGTATGCGCGTGTGCTTGGCCTCGATCCAAGCGCCGTCTGTGTGCATGGGTTACGGGCGACAGCGGCAACGAATGCACTGGATCATGAAGCTGACATTGCGAAGGTGCAGGAGTGGTTGGGTCATGCGAGCATCGCGACCACGCGGCTCTATGACAGGCGCAAAACCAAACCGGAAGACTCACCAACTTTCAAAGTGAGCTATTAGCGGAACCACCAGCGCAGCTTTCGACGACGCTTCTTGGGCTTTGGTTTGAGCAGAGACTCAATGTATGCGATGACATCAGGTTCTCGGAAGCGTTTGGAGTCCTTCCAAACCTTGTTGGGAATGGGCAAACTGAAGAACTCGCGCAAATCCTCATCCTGTCCTGCTGGTTGCTCGTGAACCCGTCCCCTGATGGCAGCCATGACGGCTGTCAGATGCAGAATGATGAGGTTCACAAAGATGCGCTCCTCAAGTGTGATGGGCTTGATGTCGAGTTTTGCTTCTGCGTTCAGAACTCGCAGAAGGTTTGGCTTGTCGATCACCTGCTGCCAGATGGAGCGATGATGCTCGGTGATGTTGAGCAAGTTGGAAATCCGGCGGATTCTGGTATCCACGAGAAAGGATCGTCCGGTAAAGAACAACCCGGCAACGATAGCGACGGTCTGCAACAGGTTGAACCAGTTGGCCCCGAACCACTCCACAAAAATCCCCACACCCTGCCTTGTAACAGAATGTGGGGACGAAGGCAAGAGGGGTGGGATCTCATGCAAGGCGAGCGATGTCGCCTTTTGCGCGAAGCAGAATTTCGCGTGGAATGCGGATGACCCGCTCCTCCGCTGCGCAGCCTGCGGAAGAAGGGAGCGCGGGGATGGCTGCTGCGGTGATGTCCTGGCCGATGATGGCGAAATCGCCACTGTCGAGTTCCAGGATGTCAGGGCAGCCTGATGAACTCGAAGATTGTCTCCCGCCCTCGTGAGGATCGGGACCGATGCGACGCTTAACGATGATGTTCATAATAGTGGATGTTGTTCTGAAATCGGAACTTTTGTTCCGAATACCGAACATTGTTCCGAAATCAGAACCGCCGCAAACGGAATCTGATCTATTTTCTGAGATTGAAATGTCCCGCACTGCCAAGAACCTCATCGGTCCACAACTCGCCAAGCACCGCACGCACTTGGCGATGTCGCAGTCAGAGTTTGCGGGCCTGTGTCAACGAAGCGGCTGGGATGTTTCGAGGGAAACCTTGGCAAAGATCGAGTCAGGAATCCGATGCGTGACCGACCTTGAGCTGGTCGAGATTTCGAGCGCTCTGAAACTACCTTTGCCAGTGCTTTTCCCGCCAGATGAACAGCATCGTTTTGGTCGGAAGGTGACTCAGTGAAGACCTTCTTCTGAAGATGACAGACAAAGCCACATACACTCCAGCGGAGTTCGCCGCCCTATTCGGCAAGGAACGAACATGGGGCTATCGGCAGCTTTACGCGGGAAAAGTGAAGGCCATCACGAAGCTCGGCCAAACACTCATCCCACAGTCAGAGGTCGATAAACTGCTCAATGGCGCGGAGCGCTATCTCGGCGCTCCATCGCACACAAAAAGGGTCGCGAAGCGCAAGGCAAAGAAAAAAACTCCTTCATCTAAAGGCGCGAAGAAATGGACTGCTGCGCTCAAGCAGCGAAGGAAACACGGGTCGCCGCCGCCAGAGAATGCTCGTTCCGAAGATGTCCATAAACCTTCATTGCCAAAATCCCTCCATCCCGATGACCCAGCCAGCGCGAGACAGTCGGTATATCAACGCCTGACTCGATACAAATCGTCGCAAAAAGATGGCGCAAGTCATGATGACTGAGCGGTGCGATGCCAATTTTGTTGGCCGCCCGCCCCATGGCGGCATAAGCGCTTTTCACACGAATCACCGGCTCATCGACCGAAGCGGGTTTGCTACGCGCCTTCATCTTCTCCAGCAACTCTCTGGCGGCTGCAATCATCGGAATGCGCCGAAACAAGCCGTTCTTGGTGCCGTCTGTGGGATCACCAAGCACAAGGAATTCGCCTTTTGAAAAATCACAGTGCTTCCAAAGCACGAACTTTGATTCACCGAGACGCATTCCCGTGTAAGCCAGAAACTCGACGAAATCGGCTCGGTCCTGAGAGGTCCGGCCACGAGCGGCGCGAAGTGCCGCCACCCACTCCTTGAAGTGGCTTTTGCTGGGCAGCTTACCGGAGAGGTCTTTTGGACGAACCTTTGCCCGCTTGACCTCAAGAGCCGGATTGGTGCGGCGCACCCCTTGTTTGATGGCGATCTTGAACAGGGATTTCAAAATGAGGAGGCAATTGTTGAAACGAGTAGCTGACATCACCTTGACCGCCTCACCTGCCCATTGCTCACAGTGCTGAACAGAGATTCGACGCATTTCCAAGACGGCGAAATCGGGCCAAGTTTTCTTGATGAGTCCGACAATTTCCTTCCAGTAGCGCTTGGTGCTTTTCTTGGTGGATGGGTCGTTTTGAAGCTGGCTTTCACGGATGGCTAGCGCCTCCGCTCCAGTCATTTTTTCAGTGATGACAGTATCCTTGCCCAGCTCATCACGATGGGCGTTGTCTTGAAGGATCTCGTTGAGTTGGGGTTTCGCCACACTCAAAACCTTGGTCTTGAGACTGCGAAAAGTCGGTTTGCCGCCGATGGAGAGACGGGCGTAATACGTGCCCTTCTGGTGGCGGTAGAGATGAGGGATGCCGGAGAAAGTCCAAGTCTTTGAAGCGCTCATAAGAAGCCGCTGTTACCCACGGAGAGGGGCGGCGGAGCGAGTATAAAACAAGTGTATAAAACCGCAAGGAGAACCGGCGCAACTCTCAAATATACAGGTAAAAAAGGGCTTAAAAGCTAATTTGTAATAGGACACTCCTGTCTGTCG
>NZ_JBAQCR010000276.1:0-13029 GCF_049294395.1 Prosthecobacter sp. | reverse complement strand
CCTATCATCACCCCTCTAGGCGGCACCTTCTCATTCACGAGCTTTCCGAGCACTGTCACCATCAGTTCAGGTGCCCCGGCAGAAGTATCCACCGTCATGTACAGCATCAATGGCGGAGCCTGGCAGGAGTATGCCGGCGGCAGCATTCCTGTGATTCCTGCGATGAGTCTGCAGGCATACAACCTGTCAACACGCCCTGCCGAATACGCCTCCAGTTTCACCAACACGCAGACTTACTACCGCCTCACCAGCGGCTTCAGCGGCACCGAGGAGGGCAGCTGGGGCAATGCCCTCGGCGGTTCCAATCTCGTCACCAACATTCAAAACAGCGGCACCACCTCCACCTTCAAATCCGGCAACACCAAGCTCGATCTCGGCAATGGCACCTACCTCGATGCAGGCATCGAAAATTCACTCAGTTTCACTCCGGAGACGTTTGACAAAATCACGCCAAACACCTGGTTCGATTTTGGTTCGCTGCAGGTTTTGAACGGCACCACTTTCTATAACAGCGAAGCCACCGGCGTCACCCTCACCGTCAATCTGAACCTGACCCAGCCCTCGGTCACGGCCACCACCTACATCAATCTGGGATTCGTCAGCACCGCCAACACCAGTGATCGTCTGGCCAGCGCCGACATCATTCAGCTGATCAACCCGACCACGGATTTCACCGTCACCATCGACGGGGTCCAGTACCGCCTGGAGCTTCAATGGGTGTCAAAGGACCCCACGGCCAGCGTCGTCCAGGGCAACAACCTCCTCGTCTATGAAGGCGCCAACGCCGCAGTGGAACTGCGCGCCCGCTTCACCAGCAATTTCTAAAACATCATGGAAGACATTCACGAACGCAGTCAGCTTGGTTACCGGATGCTTCACCTGTCGAAGGATTCAGGTGTCAGCGACTTCTATGTCACACCTTGGGAGGCCCTGACCTACAAGCGCAACGGCAAGCTCTTCTATGACTCCTTCATCTACCAGCCGGAGCGCCCGCTGGAGTTCACCGCAGGCTGCATCGACTACGCGCTGCAGCTGGGTCCGCGGCGTTATCGTGTCAATCGCATGGTCACGCGCGGGCGTCCCCGCTGGGTGCTGCGTCTGCTGCCGGAAAGCATTCCTGACATCGCCAAGCTGATGGTCCCCCCTCCCGCCATCAAGGCGTTCTTGGAAGCCAAAAACGGCCTCTTCCTCGTCTGCGGCGCCACCGGCTCTGGCAAATCAACGACCATTGCCTCCATGATTCTTGAGCGCGCCAAACGCCGCCAGGAACACGTCCTCACTTTCGAGGACCCCATCGAATTCGTCTATCCCTCCGGCATTCCTTCGCTGGTCTCCCAGCGTGAGATCGGCACGGACGAACTCGACTTCAACAAATCCCTTCGTGCAGCCCTCCGCCAGGCGCCCGACGTGATTCTCGTGGGAGAAATTCGTGACGGCGAAACGGCGGAAATCGCCCTGCAGGCTGCCGAAACCGGCCACGTCGTCGTGGCCACCCTCCATACCTCCTCCGCCGCGCAGACGGTGCAGCGCTATCTCAAGCTCATCCCGAGTGATCGCATGGAAAACGCCATGCTCTCCTTCGCCGACTCCATTCGCGGCATTCTCTGTCAGCGCCTCCTGTTTGACGAGGCCAAGGGCAAACGCTTTCCCATTCACGAGCTCCTGCTGCCTTATGATTCCGTCTGCGGCATGATCCGCCGTGGCGAGTTCAAGAACCTCGACCAGGAGCTCGAGGCAGGTTTCACCCGCGGCATGGTCAGTTTCGAACGCTGCCTGAACATGCGCATGGCCGACGGCTGGAAACCCTCCACCGCACGCAAGACCGGCTACACCGAACATGAGGTGTACGACTTCCTTTCCAAAGAACAACTGACCTCTATTTATGCTGTTGGATGAAATCAAATCTGTCCTGACCTTTGCCGCTTTCAAAGCCGATCCCGACGACTCTGGAGTCCCGTGGGGAAAACGCTTCGAATCACGCAAATCTCTTCTTATCAATGTCAGCCGCGGCTCGGTGAGCTGGCGTTCTGTCAACAAACGCGGACGCTTTGAGGAAAGCGGCACGCAGGAAGGAGAGCTTCCCGACGCCGCCCCGCTCAAAGGCGAAGAATGGCGTGGCATGGCGGATGGTGGCTGGTGTTCCGTCTCCGTGAACCACCGCTTCATCATCAGCCTCGAAAACAACCTCATGCGCGGGGACAACTGCATCAGCCTGCTGCGCACCAACCCGCGTGCCGTGCTGGGGCCCAAGTATGACCGCGGCAAGCGCTACGCCATCTGCCATCATCCCGAGACCACCGCCAGCCTGCTGCTCGCCGTGGAGGAATCCCTCGTCAAAGTCACCGAGGACGTGCTCAAAACAGTTCAGCTCAAGCCGGGTCGCGTGTGCTGCGGATTGTTTGCCATGCTGGAGCATGCCATCCTCAGCATCTTTCGCGCAAGTTCCGGGGGCACCCCTTCAGACTTCGTCCTCATCGCCGCATGTGAAGGCTCCCTCGCCGTGCTGGTGCAGCAGGAGGGTCAGTGGCGTGATATTCGCTGCCGCAGTGGCCTTGGCCCCGAGGCGGTGGAAACAGCCCTCCAAATCATCAGCCCCTTGCTTGCCAAGGTCCCCCAGGGCAGCCCCGTCTACTTTGTCGGCGACGGCCATGACAGCAAATTCCGCACGGAACTGATGCTGCATCTTGAGAAGGTCGGCGCCGCAGATCTCACCCAGGATGATCTGCTCTGGACCATCATCGGGGAACACTAAGCCACGCACTCTTATGAACGAATATCTCTGCCATGATTTCAAATCGCCGCGCATCGACACCTCGCGCCGCCTGCCTTCGTCATTCCGCGCCATTCCCGTCATCTTTTATGTGGCCCTGGTCGGCAGCGCCTACGTGATGACCATGGATTACTTCAACTACAAAAAGGCGCTCAAGCAGAAAGTGGACGCCCAGGAGCGCCAGGCGCTCAGCGAAACCCAGCGTGACTCGTTCAAAAATGAAAAAGCAGATCTCGAGTCCGAAGCCACCAAGGCCGAGAAGGTCGCTCAATGGATGGAAGGCGCGCGCAACATCCAGCCCATCGCCGTCAAGATCGCCCGTGCGGTGCAGGCTGAGACTCGCATCACCCAGGTGGCGCTTGAACGCAGCGAGCAGGTGCCCTCCAACATCGCTCTCACCATCCATCTGAACGGCTCCAAGGTCTCCATGGAGCTTGCCTCCATCGAAGCCGCTCTCGGTCAGCTGCTCTATCGCTCCTTCTCGCCGCAGCAGACCAAGAACGGCGACGTCGTCGAATACCATTCCACACTCGTCCGCCAGGCGGATTAACCCTTTCACATCTTTACTGCATGAATCCCAAGCAACTTGCCTGCGTCATCCTGCTCATGATCATCGGTGCGATGACCTACACCGCTCAGGTCATCCACAAAACGGTGGCCACGACACGGGCCGAGGCCGAGGATGCCGAAACCGCCGCCGTCACCGCAGAGAACGAACGCTCCACGGCTGAAATCGAAACAACGGTCTTCAAATCCAACACCGAAGATTTGCGGCGCTTTCTCCGTTCCTGGCTGCCGGCCATCGAGCATGTGCAGACCCAGCAGGAGGCGGAGCAGACCATCCAGCTCAGCCTGCGCGAGTGCGGCATCAGCCTTGTGCGCTCAATCAAGACCGAATCGAAGCAATCCGCGGGCAACAAGCTCATCCCCAAATCCGTCATCACCACGCTCACCATTGAGGAAGAGTTTGCCAAGGTGCTCAACTGGCTCGGAGACATCGAACGCCGCCTGCCCACCGCACGCATGAAGGTGGTGCAGATCACCGGCGGCAGCACGGGCACACAACTGAAGATGGATGTCTCTTTTGAAACCCCGATTTTTGATCTTGCTGCCGCAGATGCGGACAAGAAAAAGGTCGCGCCAAAGCCCAAGCCAAAAGCCACCAAAACCTAGTCCATGAACTTTGCATACAGATTGCTGCTGCCGGGCCTGGTCTTCACGATCATGGCTGCCTCCAGCCATGCCCAGGAAGCTGCCGGCGAGGAGGCGGAAAAGCGCGTGCAATATCAGCTCGTGCTTCCGGAGGAGAAGACTCCGGAAAATGTAAAGCCTGAGGAGCACAATCCCTTTGAATCCGAAACCGAGGTCCTCAGCCGGAAGTCCACCGGTGACACCGAGGAAAACCGCGTTCGCGACAAGCTTCTCAAACTTCCCGTGGTCGGCACCAAACGCATGGCGGACGGACGCATGCGGGTGCTGCTGGGAGACATCATTTTGGAAACCGGCCGTATCGTCCCCCCGGTGCTGCCGGATCAGATGGTCGAGTTGCGGGTGAAAAACATCACCTCCATACAAATCGAGCTCGCCTGGCAGGAGAAGCGTCTCACCGGCCTGCCACCGAAGATCATGACAATTCCGATCAACATCGCACCCCAGGTCCGCTATCAGATGTTTGGGCAAACCGAAGCTGAATCAAAAGACAGCAAAGGCCCCAACGCCAAGATGGACATGCCGTTGCGCGATCCTTCAAGCAGCCCGCCTGGCCCGCCGCAAAGCTCCCCGTCATCCATGATCTCTGACGAACCCGCGCCGCCACGCGCGCAAGTCATCGCGGATGATCCTCAGCCCTTCTCTCCGCCCCGCCTGGTGGAGCCTCCCGCTGCCGTCCCTGTTGCCCCGCCCGCACCTGTGCAGCAGGTGACATCGACGCCCGAAAAGCCGCTGGCACCTGCTCCTACGGCCCCACCTCCAGCCTCACCCGCTGTTGAGTCCGTGGTGCGCATGCTCTTTGGCAATCCTACACCTGCCCCCAAATGATCCGCCGTGTCCATCAGCACGGAGGCTTCACCTCCGTGGAACTCCTGCTGGTGCTCGCGCTTTCTGCCATGATCCTCGGCGGGGCCGTCGTCTCTTATGGCACGCTCATTCGCAGCCAGCCCAGCGTCTCCTCCATGGTGGCCGTGCCGCTGGGGGTCACCCGCTCGCAGAATTTTTATGGCACCTCCAGCGCCACGGTCGATGTGGGCATGGCGCCACAATACGGCGCGCTGTCACTGGCCGAAGAACTGCGTGAGCAGTTTCTCACGGACACCCTCAGCGCCACCGCCGTTTACTGCCTGCCCCGTGACGGCATGAACACCTGGAGACCCTCGGTGATCGCCTACAATTCAACCACCGACGACGAACTCGACACCCCGCAAAAATTTCGCGCCCACATCATCGCGCATGCCGGTGTTTCAAGTTCTCTTTATCGCGACTATCGCAACCCGCTCAATGACGGAACGGCGGTCCCCCAGAACGCCAGCATCTTCGTGCTCGGCTACAGCAAGTATTCCGGCTTCCTCAAGGTCAACGCCATTTACGACATCGACCTCATCCGTTTCACCGGCACCAGGGAACCCAATGGCATTCACGCTTCGGTCAAGCGCTACGCTGACGCCGCATCCAGCCTGACCCCCTCCACACTGACCTACATGGGCGGTTACGATGTGTTTTTTCCACCGTCCATCCCCAGCCCCACCAGTTCCTCCCAATGGGCCACGGATGGCTTCACTCCGCTCTTCATCACATTTGAACGCGCCTCCCGTCTGGCCCTGCGCGAGACTCCCGCCACCATCGACCGTTTCAAACGTGCGTCTGAACGTCCGTTCTACTTCATCTGGTGGCCAGATCCCGCCGCCCGCCATCTCGGCCAGATCGCCAACACCCTGGCCACCACCGATCCGCGCCAGGCCTACAATCAAATGGCCGGACGCTCAGCCTTCATGTTTACCGTGCCGATGTTTCCGGCCCTCTGAATCACCCAGTCATGCGCATCACCAGACATCCTCATCGCAGCACACGCGGCGCCCTCATGGCGGCGGCGCTCATGCTCATGATTGTCGGCGGCATTTTTGTCACCTCCTGGGTCACGCTCATGAGCACACGCGCCTCGCAGGTCAGTTATCTGGAAGATGTCTGCAAACGCCACATCGGCGTCGAAAGCTCCCGTCTCCTCGCCTGGCAGTGCATCACCAGCAAGGCCTTTGACCCCAACAACACCCTGCCCGCCAGTCAAAACACCATGCTCGGCAGCGGCATTGGCGGATTCAACACCAAGAACGGCTGGAACAATCTCAATGTGTACACCTCCAGCAGCACCGCAGGAGGCATGACCACCGTGTTCCCGTTCAATCATACCGGACTGCGCCCCGGCGCCACCTACATTGATGTGAAGCAGTTCATCCGACCCGATGCCAGTCTCGCGGGCAACATTGATGACTACAACTCATGGCAGTTTCTCAAAACCATGCCGCCCGTTCTCAATGGGGACGTCTTCTGCATCTATCGCAAGCCCGACAGCGTCACCACAGAACTCGACGTTTACGCCAACGCCGGCTCCGGAGGCGCCGGGCACAACGCGAACTGGACTGTCCAGGGACGCACCGTCCTTCATCACCCGCCTTCCTTGTTCGTCCGCACCACGCCCAGCCCCTTGCAGCTGCCCTTTCTCACCAAATCACTCTACATCCAGTCCCACTCCACGGTTGAGCCGCCCTCCATCCCCTACCCCGTTTATGGCACTGATCTGAATGGCAAGGCGCTGCTGCCATCCAACATGTCCGTCGTCCCCAGCACCACCGGCCCCGTCGACAGCACCGGTGCCAGCAACTTTCTCGGTTATCTGAATGTCGTGCGGAACAACAACAATCCGGACAACTCGCTCTGGCACTTTCAAGATCGCGAAGCCGCCGCCGGCCGCACCCCCACCATCACCATTGATGTCGCAAGCGTCTTCAACTCCGCCACCGAGGCCTACTGGATCGCCGAGCAGGCCACGCCCACCTACACCCCGCCAGGCTGGCCTTCAGGCTATGACACCAAGCTCAAGGTGCTCTTCATCAAGCTCGACAGCCAGTATCTCAAAAACATGCGCATCTATGGCGTGGTCGATCAAATCATCTTCGTTGGCCAGAGCAACGCCACCGCATTCTCCAACGCCGCAGCTTTGAAGCCTGTCATCATCACCATCATGCCCAACGGCGCCAAAGGCCGCTGGGTGCGTGACATCCGCTTCGAGCGTGAAAACAACCGCCGCCATGTCCTCGCTTTTCAGGATGACAATGGCCGCCCCGTCGAACTCTCATGGGTCAGCAATCCCATCAGCGGCTCCGAATTTCGCTGGCGCTGCGTCCTGGTGAACGAATACCAGAGCATCATGTTCAACATGCCCTCCAATCTGACACAAAACGTGCGCTGGATCGGCGGAGTCATGACCAACTGGACCGTCAAACGCCGCGCCGCCGGCGGCGTCAACCCCGGCCGTCTGCTGTTCACCAGCGACAGCGATCCCGCCGTCCCCGCCGCCACCAACGGCGGCCCCGCTTTCGCCACCTTTCTGCCACGTGATGCCTGGCTTGAATCCTACTTCCACCCCGTCGCACCGCCATGAAGCTTCATCAGCACATCCAGCGGGCGCAGCGCGCAGCCTACACCCTCATTGAGGTGCTTGCCGCCGCCTGCATCATTTCCATCGGCACCACCGCCATGGTCAGCCTCTCCTCCACGCTCATGCTGCAGGAGGAGCTCGCCAACCGGGTCGCCATCACACGCAATTATCAGGAAAACACCGTGCGGCTCTGGCAGCTCGGCCTGTCCTCCGTGCAGATCACCGCGCTCATGCCGTCGCTGGCACAAAATACCATTCTTCAACAGGCCATGTTCAACAATCCGGCGCTGGTTGAAAACGGCCTCACCACCGTCAACGGCGTCGTCATGGAGACCGCCCTCTGCACCGCCATCGTGAACATCTCGCAGAATCCCTCCACGAAAGCCGCCGGAGCCTCCTTCACCCTCACCGCCTACCGCCCGCATCTCGTCACGGATCTCCGCACCCCTCCGCCATGACAGCCGCAGATGCCATGTTGAAATCTCCCAGCCTTCAGCGCCATGCTTAAAAAAGTCAAAATCACCAACGTTCATTCCGGCAAATCCTCCGAAGCCCTGGTGGATACGGACACCGATGAAAAAGCCCTCATCGGCGCCGGAGTCGCCCAGAACGAAACCACCACGGTTCAGACCATCACCGGCGTTGATGAAAAGCTTCACCGCCTGACCAGCCCGAAGGCCAACACCGATGACAGCGCCGCCTTCTTCTCAGGTCTCGGCCGCTGTCTTGAGCGCAACATCTCGCTCACCAAATCGCTGCTTCTCCAGACCAACCGCGTCAAATCCGCGACCTACAAAGGCATGATCGCCGAGGTCGTCCACGCCATCTCAGTGGGCGATAAATTCAGCGATGCCATCGCGAAATTCCCCAAATTGTTTCCAAATGACATGCTCTCGCTCATCCTCGCGGGTGAAGAAGCCGGTCAGCTCTCCAAGGTCTGCAAACGTATCGCCGTCTCGCAGAAAAAATCCTCCAAGGTCATCAAGAAACTCAAGGGCGGGCTCATCTATCCCGCCGTGGTTATCGTCCTCGGCGTGGGTGTCGTCATCGTCATGAGCTTCACGCTCGTGCCTGCCATGGCCAAGCTCTTCGCTTCGTTCAAGACCGAGCTTCCGATGGGCACCAAAGTGCTCATCGCCCTTTCCGACCTTTTCCTTCACCGACCTTATCTGGCCATCCTGCCCTTCGTTGGTCTGTACATCTTCTTTTCCAACTGGGGCAAAATCGCCGCCTTGCGGCCCATGCAGGATCTCTTCCTCAAGATCCCCGTCGTCGGAGTTCTGGTGCGCAAATCAGCCGCAGCCACCGGCTTCCGCACCCTGGCCATGCTCACCGAATCGAACGTACGCCTCAGCAGCGCGCTCGACATCACCGCCCAGGCCAGCTGGCACTACCATTACAAGGAGCTGTTCGTCCGCTTGCGCGAGCACATCGCCGTCGGCCGCACGCTGCATGAAGCCTTCCTCATGGAATCACATTGGCTCGGGCCTGATGCCCGCAATCTTTGCGGCCTCATTGAACTCGCCTCCGAAACCGGCTCCGGCACAGAAATGCTTTCCGAAATCGCCGACGACTACGAGGAGGATCTCGACAACCTCGCCGCCACTCTCGACAAGATGATCGAACCGCTCACGATGTTGATTCTCGGCGTCATGGTCGGCTTCCTCATCTACGCCATCTACGGCCCCATGTTCAGCCTCGGTGACGTTATCTTGAAGAAGAAGTAGTCACTCACCCCGGTGCTCCGCTCACGAGCGGAGCATCAATTTTATTCTTCGAACAGTTCGGCCCACTCCTGCATGTGTCTCTCCCACGTCATCGGGAGCACGGTCTCCCGTGCAGCGGTGGAAAGCGACTGCCAGGTTGTGGCATCAAAGGCCAGCGCCTCCTGAATGCGGGCGGCTAGCTCCTGTGGCTGCTGGGGGTGGTAGAGCATGAGTCCGTTCTCACCATTGCGCACGTGATCCACCGCACCGTCCATGACAGAGATGATTCCCGGCAGCCCACATGCCATGCTTTGCAATACGGTGTTTGAAAACGCATCATACTGCGTGGGATGCACAAACCAGTCCGCCGACTGGTAAAGTTCCACCAGGTTGCTCGTCACCGGCACAATGCGGATGCGTGAGGCGATGCCCAGACGCTTGATCTTGTCACGCATGCCGGGACTCAGGCTCTTGCCCACGATCCAGAGCGTGGCGTCAATTTGAGCCATCGCCTCCAGCAAAGGCTCCAGTCCGCGGCGACGATGGCTGAGCGAAACAAACAGCAGCACGGGCTTCGTTGCATCCGTTTGCAGTTTGCGGCAGTAGATTTCACGGGTGTTGGCGCGATTTTCCGCCGGTCGAAAAAGCTGCGTTTCCACCGGTGGCGACAGCATGCGGAAGCTTTCGCCATCGGTGCCATAAACACCCTGCAGCTGCGCCGCCACACGGGCGGAGCTGGAGACAAACTTCGCAGTTCCCTTTCCTGCATAAAGCCGACGCTCCAGGTGCAGTTCATAGAGATGCTTCACGCTGTAGCGCTGCCAAAACGGCAGCAGATTCCCATAGAGCCGATGACACCCAGTGCCATTGCGGTGTACATCCTGCAACGTGGTGCGCCCAAAACCAATGCTGAGATCCACACCCGCCGCCTGGGCGGCACGGGGGGCCAGACGGTTGAAGTACCACATGCGTGCGGTGGCTGATCCACGCAGGCGGGGCAGCAGTTCCCAGCGGCCGGGCAGCAGGGCACCGATCTCGGGGGTGGTCAGGGAGGTGATGTAGGTGAGTTCATGGCCGGCGGAGGCGAGGCGTTTGGCGAATTCGATGAGGAAGTTTTCCACACCGGAGCCGCGGATGATTTGCGGATGGATGAGAGCCAGTTTCATCCGTTTGCTATTTCCTGCCCTCCGCTGCGCTTTCATACATCCGGCTGTAGCGATCAAAGGTGAAGAACGCGGTGGCGGCGGCGATCCACAGGCCTGGGAAGCCGTCCAAAAAGCCCAGTTTTAGAAAATAGGCGCGAGTGAAGCGCCAGCAGGGACGGAACAAGGTGTGCAGGAGTGACCAGCGTTTGCCTTTGCTTGCCTGGGTCTGCAAAAAGACGCTGGAATACTGCACGTGTTTCACCAGGTAGTGCTGGATGTTCTTGAAGGAGTAATGCAGGAGGTCTCCTTTCAGCGTGGTGCAGGGTCCTGCCACTTCCAGCCGCTCATGCACTTGTCCGCCACCATCTGCAGCCCATTGACTTTTCGTGCGTCGAAAGAGGCGTATTTTCCGATCTGGGTACCAGTCGCCGTGATGAATCCAGCGGCCCATGAACCAGACGAGGCGTGACATCCAGGCGCCGTCGAAGCGTTGGTCGTCGTTACGAGCGAAGAAATCTTGTATCGAATTCCGCAATTCGGGGGTGAGTTCTTCATCACAATCGAGCGCCAGAACCCATTCTTGAGAACAAAGGGTGAGGCAGTGGTTTTTTTGGGCGGTGTATCCCAGCCATGGCTGGTGGACAAACTTCGCGCCGAACTCGGCGGCGATTTCGGCGGTGCGGTCGGTGGAGCCGGAATCGACGATCACGATTTCCTGAGCCAGATCTCCGAGGCTGGCGAGACAGCGGCGCAGGTTGGCCTCTTCATTAAGGGAGATGATGGAAATCGAAAGCGGCAGGCGGGTCATGCGGTGGGCGACTTTCGCGAATCCACCGCCGGTGCCAAGCACGGATTCAAACGACCCGGAGAGAAACGGCAGCATTGTGGCCGCCCATGCCGGAGGCGAGTTTGACCACGCGATCTCCAGAAGTGAGCTGGAGGGGGGATTCGATCAAGGGCAGGCCGCAGGCGGGTGGGGTGAGGCCGGGGAGTGTGGCGGGGAGCCAGTGGTCGGCCATGCAGGCGGCCAGGAGGGCCACGTCCAGCAGGCCGCTGGCGCCGAGGGTATGGCCGGTTTGGGGCTTGAGGGGGAGAAGAGGGACTTGTCTGCCATCCACTGCCCGCTGGAGGGCGGGAGGTTCGACGCGGGCGTGGTTGAGGGTGCCGGTGGCGTGGGGGCAGATGGCGACGACTTTTTCTGGAGAGCCTGATTGCAAGGCGGTGCGTACGCAAGATTCGATGCCGCCGCCGTCATCGGGGATCATGAGGGTGTCGTAGGCGTCGCTGTTGGCGGCGTAATGTTCGAGGCGGCAGAGTCCTGAGGCATCGCGTTCCAGGGTGACGGCCACGGCGGCTTCGGCTGGGAAGAAGCCGCTGGTCTGAGGGGAGAAGGGATCGTTGACGCCGTTGGTGGAAAGGAGGCCGGTGTCTTGGAAATCTTGCAGGAGGGCGGTGATGAGGGGGAGATCCACGGCAACGACGAGCGCACGCGGGGCCACGCCACTGGCGACGGCCATCCAGGCCATGCCGAGGGCATCGAGACCGGAGGAGCAGCCGTTGGAGATCATCTGCCATGGGCCGTGAATGCCGAGCTCGATGCTGACAGCGGCAGGTATTTCACAGTGCATGGTGTTGCTGGCACTGAACTTGCGTAACGGTCTGCGCCATGCATTTAACCCCAGTATCTCTCCTGCGTTGCCGCGACTGCTGGCACCGTACAGCCAGGTCTCGCGGATCTGCGCAGGGGTCCAGCCTGCGCGGCGCATGGCAGCTGCGGCTACTTTCACGGCTGCATTGCTGGCTGCGCCATAGCGACGGCCTTTCACCAGTTCGGGTGAAGGAAATGCGCCCACAGGGAGGGATGCAAAGCCCGCGCCTGGCAAGCATGAGGACAGGGCCAGACCGCCGCGCCGCTCACGCAGCGCGTCCAGGCACTCCTCCGTCCGCAAGCCAAGAACACAGGCCGTCTCCACGGCTGTGATGAACACATTTTCCATCATGATACGATACAGCCCCAAAACCACCCCGGCGCAACCCAACTCGTTGAAACCTTTACAGCAAACTGACAAAAAATAAGCAAGCCGAAGATTGACACTCAACTTAATAACCAGCTATATTTTGAACCTCATGCTAAGGCAAATCATTGGACAACCCGAAGGGCACAAGGAAGACAGGCGTTCTGAGGCACACGCACCGGCTCCTGCAGCCGAACGCGCACCGATTCTCTCCACCGCATCCGCTCCTGCTGCACAACCCCAACGCTCACATCAAGCTCCCGTCATGACCACCAGTAAAAACGTTCTCGCCAACGACGTCGAAATCAAAGGTTCCATCAAGTTTTCCCACGACCTCATCATCGACGGCAAGATCGAAGGCGAAGTCATTTCCGACGGCAGCCTGACCGTGGGTGAAAACGCCCTGATCAAAGGCGAAGTCAGAACCCGTTCCGTCATCATTTTCGGCAAAGTCGAAGGCAACATCACTGTTGCTGAGCGCTGCGAACTCAAGAGCAACGCGATCCTGGTCGGCGACATCGCCGCAGGCACCCTTGCCATCGAAGAAGGCGCCACCTTCATGGGTCAGTCCCAGGTCGGTAAAAAGGCAGAAACCAAGCCTGCCTTCGGCGGCGCTCCTAAACAATCTTAACTCCTACCTGAGTGTTCGGACGGTTCTTCGGCACGAAGACCAGCATCCTTCCCACACCACCTAAGAATCAAATCGAAGTGGTGTGCCCTTCTTGTGGCGCGGCTCAGTATGAGC
>NZ_JBAQCR010000275.1:0-1782 GCF_049294395.1 Prosthecobacter sp. | reverse complement strand
GTTGTGTTGCACCCATTGCCATTTCTCGCACATTCCGCCCCATGAAGCGTGCCCAATCTCCTGATTCTCAAACAATGCCGCCCATCCCGCTCGAAGAGCAGCTCATCGGCGTGAATGCGAAAACCGGTATCTTTCCCGGCGCGCGTTCGTGGTCTGGCGGGCGGTTCCGTGTGCTCGGCAAGGGGCCGCTGGAGTCTTATTGCTACCACGTCATGTCACGCACCTGCGGCGGCGAGGTGCTGTTTGATGAGGTGGAAAAAGAAGCGCTGCGCCGCGTGATCTGGCGCATGGCCGAATTCTCCGGCATCAAGGTGGTCACCTACTGCATCATGGGCAATCACTTCCATCTCCTCGCCGAAGTACCGCACCGCGACACCTGGCTGCAGCGCTTCGAAGGCCCCGAGGGCGAATCAAAGCTCTTCGATCACCTGCGCACGCTCTACAGCCGCGCCTACCTGGGTCTGCTGCGCGATGAACTCGCCGATTTCCGCGCGCGCGGCATGGCCGTGCTGGCCGAGCAGCGGATCGACGCACTCAAGAAGCGCTTCTGCGATCTCTCCCTCTTCGTCAAAGAGGTGAAAGAACGCTTCAGCCGCTGGTTCAACAAACGTCGCGGCCGCCGTGGCACGCTGTGGATGGACCGCTTCAAAAGCCTGCTCGTCGAAGGCAAAGGCGAGGCTTTGCGCACCATGGCCGCCTACATCGATCTCAATCCCGTGCGCGCCGGCCTTGTGAAAGATCCGAAGGACTACCGCTGGTGCGGCTACGCCGAGGCCCTCGGCGGCAGCCGCAGAGCCCAGCGCGGCCTCTGCAAGGCCCAGGGCAAACCCGTGGACGGCTGGAAGAGCGCCGGCGCCGCAGCCGCCTACCGCTGCCTCCTGCATGCCGAAGGTCGCGAGATCAAAGACGCGCAGAATGAGAAGGTGGTATCTCGTGGCATCAGCGCCGAGTCAGCGCGCACCGTGCTCGCTGAGAAAGGGAGGCTCAGCCCCGCCGAAATGGTGCGCCTGCGCGTGCGCTATTTCACCGACGGCGTGGCACTGGGCAGCAAGGAATTCGTGGAGGGCATCTTCACCGCGCAGCGCGATCAATTCGGGCCGCAGCGCAAAATCGGAGCCCGGCGCATGAAGGAATCCGACGCCCCCTTCTACACGCTGCGCCAGCTGCGGCTCAAGCCTCTGGGCTAATCATCCCCCTCCGGCCTTCCGCTGGATCAAAAGCCGCGCATAGGACGGCACCTGGACGCAGGAACTGCGGAAACAAAAGCAGCCGCATCGCCAATGCACGCGGCCTGCCCAGCAGCCATCCGCACCTTTGGGGTTCCACGGGGCGCGGCGGTCCTGCACGTCACCGCTTCTCCCCCTGTCACCGAGTCATTCTCAAAAGATACTTCAAACAAAATCTAGGGTGACACACGGCCTTTCCACGCTTCTCTCGCAGCTTCGGCCCTATGACGACTACCGAAGCCCTGCGCATCCTCGATCTCACCGCCCCCATCACCCGGGCGCAACTCACCACCGCCTACCAGGACGCCCTCCTTGTCTGGTGCGTCGGCCGTTTTGAGGGTCAGCCAGAGCTCATCGCCAAGGCCAACACCCAAAGCGCCGAGGTCAAAGCCGCCCACGCCCTGCTGCAGGCCGTGCCGGACGGGGCCTTCCCCTTCATAAAAGCCCAGGCCCGCAAACGCGCCTCGCGCCACTCGCCCTCCTCCCTGCCCCTGCCCGCACCCAAGCGCCCCTTTGCATCCCAGCAGCAGCAACAACAACCGCAGCAGCCCCCCTC
>NZ_JBAQCR010000274.1:0-12770 GCF_049294395.1 Prosthecobacter sp. | reverse complement strand
CCTTTGAAGCACGCGACCTCGCGCGCAGCGTGCAGGAGGCCTGGAGCCTACGGGGCGGCGTGAGTGAAGGCATGCCCGGCACCGACGCCGAGAACCACGACGAAGCCGCCAGCGTCTCCACCACCCTGCGCACGGTTCCGGCCCCGCAGTCCAGCGCGCAGGCTTATCTGGCCCGCATCGGGCAGTCATGGAAGGAGCTGAACCTGGGCAAATCTGACGCCGAACTGCTCACTGAAGCGCGTGCGCTGGGAGTCAGCGAGGACGAATGGCAGCAGCAGGTGCGCCCTGCATTGAAAGAGCTGCGCGCCACCCAGCAGCAGCAGCACCTCGACCAGGCGCAAAGCGAGCGTCTGGCCAGATTGCCGCCAGGTTACCTTTTCATCGCGGTGCGTGACCAGCAGATCATCCTCCGGGGAGAAGTCGGGAGCACCGCCATGAAGGAGGAGATTCTCGAAGACGCCCTGTCCACCTTCGCCCCACGCCGCCTGCATGATGAAATCCGCGTCAGTGAGGAGCGCCGCCCCAGCGGTGATTTTGGCCCCATCACCACCGCCCTGCTGCCGCAGGAGGCCAAGGCGGGTGGCAAATCCTGTTTTCTCAGCTTCAGCGGCGAAGCCTGGAAGCCCGTGGACTGGCAGGTCGCCCCCCGCGAGCAGTCGTGGAAGAATGATCTGCCGCGCGGGCTTGATGCCCGGCTGCTGCAAAATGACAGCGCGTCCCTCAGCAACTGGCTGCAAGGAGACGACTCCCATTCACCGGCCCCCTCTCAGCCCAGAGACCCGTCATTCATCGCCCTCACCCTGATCGGCACGAAGGCCTTCGTCTCGGGGCAGGTCGCCGAAGAGGCGGTGCGCGCCCAGCTCATCGCCGCCGTGCGCATGGCCTACGGTGCGCAGTACATCGTCTTCAGTGACGGGGTTCATGTGAGCGGCGACTGCGAGCCCTCCGGCAGCATTCTGCACACTCTCAAAAGCCTGCCGCCACCACCCGCCGCCGGGAGCGCCGGGATGTTTGCCCTCGCCAAGCCGGGCAGCACCTGGACGCTCATTCCCGTGACGCGCGAACTCGTCGAGGCGGGCGGTCTGGCGCATTCCTGCCTCCTTCCCGCCGGTATTCCCGCCGCTGTTGTTGAAGATCTCGCTGCCGAGGCGATCGAGCAGCTTCGCATGCACCTGACGCCCCCTGCCCCACACTGATGTCCTCCCTCCTCTGGCTGCTGCTCTACCTCGCACCGCTGCTCGGCATCACCGCCGCTCTGTTTGCGTGGTTCGGCTGGCAGTGGCGTGGCAGTGACATGCAGAAGCGCATCGATGAGCTGGCCGCGCAGATCGAAACGGCGCAAGCAGCCCTGCGCCAGGCTGAAACCGACCGCGCCACCGCCCTGGCAGCCACCTCCATCAGCGCAGCCCCTGCCCCGCAAGACCCGGCAGTTGCAGCCGAGCTCCAGACTCTGCGCAGCGATTTAAAATCCGCCCAAAGCGAAGCGCGTCTGCGCCAGGATCAGGCCGCCAAGGCCAACGAAGCCGCACAGGCGCTCGAAACGGAAATGGCCCGGCTTCTGGCAGATCTAGAGCACCTGCGCGCAGCACACACCGCCGCCCAAGCGGAACTCGAAGACCTGCGCCGCCCTGCTCCTGCTCCTGCTCCTGCTCCTGCTCCTGCTCCTGCTCCTGCTTCTGCTTCTGCTCCCGCTCCCGCTGTAGGCGAGACGGCAGAAGCCCCCGCCAAACCCAAGCGCAAACGCAGCACCCCGGCGAAGCCCAAGGCCGCCACCTCCACGCTGCGCGAAAAAGTCACCGCGCTCGAAAACCAGCTCAGCACGCATCAGGCGGGTCTCGCCACGCTGACGCAGGAGCGCGACGACTGGCAGCGCCGCATCACCCAACTCGAAGGGCAGACACCGGCCGATCCCGCCGGCCTGGGGCTCGCCCGCCGCAGTTTGGCCGACAGTGAGAAGCGTCTGGCCATCGCGACGGCCGAGATCGAAAGGCTGCGAATTCAAACACAGGTTCTTCGCCGTGTGGAGGAGGGGGAATCCGCACTCTTGACCATGCCGGATGACGATCTCACGCAGATCAAGGGCATCAAAAAGGTCATCAGCGAGCAGCTTCGCGCCCACGGCATTCGCACCTGGCGGCAGATCGCGCAGTGGAATGAGGACGAGCAGCGCGCCTTCAGCGAACTCCTGGCCTTTAAAAACCGCGCCACCCGTGAGCAATGGCAGCAGCAGGCCCGTGCGCTGCATGAGGCCGCCCACGGCCCGCTGTCCTGATTTTCCTCACCGCATGTTCACCGTTTCGCGTTTCTGTTCGCTGCTGTTCACACTCGCTCTAGCATCCTGCGTCAGCCCTGGCACGCCCGCCCTGCGTCAGGAAAGAGCCCGGCAGCTCAGCCACGATCTCCAGCAGCTGTCCCCGACGGTGAGCGCACGCGAGGCCGACCGGCTGGCCACCACGGCGATCGAAGAATCCGCCAAACTCGCTGAGGACTTCAAACCCTTCGCCCACCCATGGATGAACAACGGCCTCGTCAATACGGGCCTGCGCAAGCGCGGCCTCTGCTACCAGTGGCGGGATGATTTGTTCCCCTTCCTGTTCCACCTCAATCTCAAGACGCTGGAGCTGCACCTCACCTCCTCCAAGCGCGACACCTGGCAGGAGCACCACGGCATCATCGTCACCGCGAAGGGCCAGCGTTTTGAAGACGGCCTCGTGATCGATCCCTGGCGCCATGGCGGCCGCCTCTGGTGGGGCCTGCGAAAGAATGACAAAGGCCACCCCTGGGTGCCGCTGCCGCGCGAGCTCACCCCCATGGTGCTGCGCCCGCTGCTGATGCCTGACCTTTATCCCCCGCGCTAGTTTGGAAAGTACTCATGAGCTTCAGCTCATTCTGGAAGACCCGAGGACGCTTTCCAAAACGAGCTAAAGCTCGTGAGTACTTTCTCACACCCGTCCCCTGGATGTGGCCACGGTGTAGGAACGCGACACGGAATTCCAGTTCACCACATTCCACCACGCCTCGACGTATTTTCTGCGGTCGTTCCGATACTTCAAATAGTAGGAGTGCTCCCAGAGATCGAGGCACAGAATGAACCTGCCCTGCTCCTCCGGCTTCACAAAATCGGTCATGAGCGGGTTGTCCTCATTCTTCATGGTGGTGATGACCAGCCGGCCATCCGGGCGGTACACCAGGAAAGCCCAGCCGGAGCCGAAGTGCTTCATGGCGGCTTCGGTGAAGGCGGTCTTGAATTCATGGATGCCGCCAAATTCTCTGACGATCGCTTCCGCCACCCTGCCCGCCGGTCCTGCCGGCCCTGAGCCTGCCGGTGCCAGAAAACGCCAGAAGGCGGTATGATTGATGTGCGCCCCGCCATACTGACGGAGATCCCGCTGGCTTTCAGCGGACAGGGTTGCAGGCGGGCCGCCCATCCGCACCACTGTTTTACGGGGGTTGATCGGCAGCACCAGACGGGAGATGTTGGCCATCAGGACGGATACATTGCCCACCTTCAGATTGAGCGGCTGCAGTGTCTCGGTCAGCTTTTCGAGAATGTCACCGTGATGCCTGCTGTAGTGCAGCTTCAAGGTCGCCGCATCGAGGTGCGGCTCCAGAGCGTCAAAATCAAACGCCAGCGGCTCCTGATGCAGCGGTATTCCCAGCGGGGCGATCACCTGCTCCTCAGCGGCTAAAAAGGCCCCGCTCACGGCGGCAAAGCCGGTCGAAATAAAAGCGCGGCGGGTGACTGCTGATTTTCTCATTCGATATTTTCGAGATTACTTGATCCTCAACCGTTTGAGCAAGCAAGAACCTCGCCGAATACCGCAACGAGTTTAAGGTTTGTTCTTCTTTATTGTCGGCGGTGCCGCTACTTGGATGTCGGCGGCTTTCATCACCAGCTTTTGAAACTCATCCTTAGGCTTGCCGCTGTCTGGCACCATCACATTCTGCACCAGATACACGGTGACGATCTTGCTCTGCGGATCGATGCAGCCATTGGTCGCAAAGGCACCGCCGTGACCAAAGCTGCCGACGGGCATCTGTGAATTCACGCGCTGCGTTTCGATGTTCACCTGCCAGCCGCAGGCGTAGTTGAGCTGCTTGCCGCCAGCGGTAACGGGAGTGGTCATGTCCTTGACGGATTTTTCACTGAGGATGCGCGTGCCATCGAGCTCGCCGTGATTGGCGATCATGGCATAGAAGCGGCCCATGTCTGCCGCGGTGGAGAAAAGGCCTCCTGCGGGCTCCGTCATGTGCGTGACGCTGGCGTCGCTCGTAACGAAAGGATTGTAACCGGGCACGAGCTCATGACTTTCGTCATCCATCTTGTAGGTGCGGGCGATGCGTGCGCGATGGGCGTCATCGGGATTGAACATCGTGTCCTTCATGCCAAGCGGCGCGAAAATCTTCGCCTGCAAAAACGCGTCATACTTCATGCCCGAAGCGAGCTCAATGATGCGTCCGGAAACGGTGGGTCCGAAGCCATACTCGTAGGCGCTGCCCGGCTGAAACGCGAGCGGGGTCTTGAGCAATGAGGCCACGTAGGCCTTCAACGAGATGGCCCCATCCGATGGTGCACGCCGTGGAAAGGCGATGCCTGCGGTGTGGCTGAGCAGCATGCGCAGCGTGATGGCCTTTTCCGGCGCGCTGCCATCCGCCAGTTTCACTTTGGCGAGCTCTGGCAGCCACTTGGAAGCGGGTTCATCGAGCGAGAGCTTGCCTTCATCCACCAGCACCATCACGGCGGTGGCGTTGATGGACTTCGTCATCGAGGCGATCCAGAACAGCGCGTCCTTTTCCATCGCGCGGCCTTTGCCGATGTCGGCCATGCCTGCGGCATCGAAGTGGACGACCTTCCCCTTTTCCATCACCAGCGTGACGATGCCTGCGGCCTGCCTGGCTTTGACTGCGGCCTCCATGGCAGGATGGATGGCGGCCAGCTTCGCTTCATCGAGCGCAGGCAGCAGCGCGGGAAACAGCAGGAGGGCGGAAAAGAAGGAACATGCGATGCGGTTCATCGCAAATCAACGCAGCGGCGGCGCTGGATCTAGCGGCGTCTGCGCGCACCCAGCAGAAACAAGCCACCGCACACCAGCAGCACAGCTCCGGCAGGCTCCGGCACGACGGTGAAGTTGTTGGCCAGGACGTAGTTCGCCACGTTCGATCCGAGGATCTGCCCGTCGGCGACGGAAGTCTGAAACTGCGTGCCGCCATAGACGCCCGCCATCGCCGCTTCGTTCGCGGCCTGGCTGAAGCTGGTGAAGTTGCGCGTCAGGTCGATGTTCCCGTCTCCATTGATGTCGCTGCCCAGACTGAAGGAGACATTGTCGCCGAGGTAGGAGGCCAGCACAACGGCGGCGGCTTCACTGATCGTGGCTCCCAGCGAGACGTATTCCGGCAGCGAGGGGGAATTGATCAAGGGAGCCCAGAACGAATCCACCACAGTGCTGGCGTTGCCATCGATGTCGCCGTTGGC
The DNA here is from genome assembly GCF_049294395.1 of Prosthecobacter sp. GTDB lineage: Bacteria > Verrucomicrobiota > Verrucomicrobiia > Verrucomicrobiales > Verrucomicrobiaceae > Prosthecobacter. The sequence continues at coordinate 7,297 of NZ_JBAQCR010000274.1, read as the reverse complement.
GATGGCCGTTTCGGGACGCCAGAACTGCGTGTCGTAGCTCGTGGCCATGGCGGCGGTGCTCGCATCGGCGATGGCCACATTCAGGGTGGCCAGCAGGCGCGCTGTATCGGCGGTGCTCAGGCCAGCCGTGGCGGCGGCGGTTTGGGCGATCTGATTCCACATGCCCGACATCTTCACCGTGCCATCTCCGGCAGCCCAGAAGTAGGCCTGATTCGTCTGATCCGAGGTGCGCGTGGAGCTGAAGTTTGACCCCAGATCCTTCACCTGGGCGTAATCCGCCGCATACTGGCTGGACTGCAAATACGAGGTGACGGAGCCGCCCGGCAGCGTGGTCATGTAACCGCCCACCCCCGGGATGGCAAAGGTGCCCACACTGCCCCAGCCCGGCAGCAAAGCGCCGGCGGCGGAAGTCTGCTGCCAGTAGCCGATGGTGCCCACGGGAGAGTACGTGGTAGTGGCGGCATCTGCCGAGCCATCGGCCGAACGCGCGCTCAGAAAATTGTTGGCGATGGTGACGCCCCACGCGATGCCGTCCGTCTTCGCCTGACTGTTGGCAATGCCGCTGAGCTGGCTGTTGTAAAGGGAGGTGGCCTCCGTGCTCGATCCCGAATAGAGATACTGCATCACGGTGTTGGCCGCCGCGATCATCGCCGCCTGGGAATCCGCTCCTGAGGGTGCGCTGCCAATGGCGGGGGCGGGGTAAGAGCCGTAGCCGTAGGTGTTGTAGGTGCCTTGGATGCTCTGATCCGCATTGTACATGGACGCCGCCAGGATGGCCAGATCATGCGCCACCAGCGGGTCCGCCGTGCTCGTCATAGACGTCAGCGCCAGCGAATTCCAGTCCGAAACGATGTCCGCCCGCACCGCCGGGGCTGCAGTCAGCAGCAGGGCGACACTCGCGAAAAGGCCGGAAAAATGGGGGGGAAAGCGCAACATCGACTGATAAAACATCTAAGTTTACAATAATTACCATAGTAAACAACGAGTTTCTAAGGTTTTCCGGGACCTCTGTTTACCCCCTCTGAGGAGGCCTGGGTACTCACGGCCAGTTCTGCTTCCACCTCCCCTTCCCCCCCCCTTTTTTGCGTCGTTTTGCGCCTCTTTGCGGCCAACCTCCCTGCCGCTGTCGAGCACCCCAAGGACGGCGCACCCTTGTTGAGCGCCTGCGGAGGCCACAGACCCGAAATCACGGACCCGCACAGCGGTTCCCTCCACCCCGATGCGCCGCGCCAGATGGTAGGGACGCGTTGTGCGCGTCCGTAGAATCCCTCGTCCCAGCGCCCCCTGCCACCCCATCGCTCTCCCCCTTTCCTATCGCCCCCACCTCCCCTTCCCCACGTCCCCCTCCTTTTTGCGTCTTTTTGCGCCTCTTTGCGGCCATTCCCCCTCCCCATCCCCCCATCAACTCCCCGCCCACTTCCCCTTGACCTTCGCCCTACTGGCCGCACCATAACCGCGTCACGACAGGGGCGTCCCACCGCAGGGACTGAGACGGATCTTCCTGGATCCGAACCCTCCGAACCTGATGCGGGTCATGCCGCCGAAGGGAGTTCGCTCGGAGGTTCACTCAGTTTCTTCAGGTTGCCCCAACTTGAAATTTTAAAACTTGAATCCAGCCCCCGCCCCCATGATCGCCGCCCAAGAATCCTTCGAGCCCCACTCCTCCGAGCAACTCCCCGCCTCCACCCGCGTCTACGTGCAGGGCCAGATCCACCCGGATGTGCAGGTGCCCATGCGCGAGATCACCCTCTCCCCCACCAAGGATTTCAACGGCCGCATCATCCAGAATGAACCCGTGCGCGTCTATGACACCTCCGGCCCCTGGGGCGACCCCGCCTACAAGGGCACCGTGGAAGAAGGCCTGCCCGGCCTGCGCAAGGCCTGGATCCTGAACCGCGGTGACGTGGAAGCCTACGAAGGCCGCGCCATCGAGCCCCGTGACAACGGCTACCTCACCGCGAATCACGCCGAATACGCCGCCGCCAAGCGCGAAGGCATCCTCAGCCCGCTCAAGGCCCCCATCAATGCGCAGCGCCAGCCCCTCAAGGCCAAGCCCGGCAAGGTGGTCACGCAGCTCGCCTACGCTCGTGCGGGCATCATCACCCCGGAGATGGAGTTCATCGCCATCCGCGAGAACATGAAGCGCGCCAAGATTGCGGACTTCACCAGCGACATCGTCCGCAACGACCTCGACAAGCAGCACGTGGGCTCCTCCCAGGTGCAGAGCGAGTACACCCCCGGCATCTTCAAGCGCTTCCCCCAGCGCATCCCGAATGAGATCACGCCCGAGTTTGTGCGCAGCGAAGTGGCCGCCGGACGCGCCATCATTCCCGCCAACATCAACCACCCTGAGCTGGAGCCGATGATCATCGGCCGCAATTTCCTGGTGAAGATCAATGCCAACATCGGCAACAGCGCCGTGGCCTCCAGCATCGAGGAAGAGGTGGAGAAAATGCGCTGGGCCACCAAGTGGGGCGGCGACACCGTGATGGACCTTTCCACCGGCAAGAACATCCACGCCACGCGCGAGTGGATCCTGCGCAACAGCCCGGTGCCCATCGGCACCGTGCCCATCTATCAGGCCTTGGAAAAAGTGAACGGCAAGGCCGAGGACCTCACCTGGGAGCTCTTCCGCGACACGCTCATCGAGCAGGCGGAGCAGGGCGTCGATTACTTCACCATCCACGCCGGCGTGCTCCTGCGCTTTGTGCCCATGACGGCCTCCCGCATGACTGGCATCGTCTCCCGTGGCGGCAGCATCATGGCCAAGTGGTGCCTGGCCCATCACAAGGAAAACTTCCTCTACACCCACTGGGACGACATCTGCGACATCATGGCCGCCTACGATGTGAGCTTCTCCATCGGCGACGGCCTCCGCCCCGGCTCCGTGGCCGATGCCAATGACAAGGCGCAGTTTGGCGAACTCGAAGTGCAGGGCGAGCTGACGAAGCGCGCCTGGGCCAAGGGCGTGCAGGTCATGAACGAAGGCCCCGGCCACGTGCCCATGCACATGATCGAGGAAAACATGGCCAAGCAGCTCGAGTGGTGCCACGAGGCCCCCTTCTACACCCTCGGGCCCCTCACCACCGACATCGCCCCCGGCTACGACCACATCACCAGCGGCATCGGCGCCGCCATGATCGGCTGGTACGGCTGCGCCATGCTCTGCTACGTCACACCCAAGGAACACCTCGGCCTGCCCAACAAGGAAGACGTCAAAGTCGGCGTCATCACCTACAAACTCGCCGCCCACGCCGCCGACCTCGCCAAAGGCCACCCCGGTGCCCAGTATCGCGACAACGCCCTCAGCAAAGCCCGCTTCGAGTTCCGCTGGGAAGACCAGTTCAACCTCAGCCTCGACCCCGTCACCGCCCGCTCCTTCCACGACGAAACCCTCCCCCAAGACGGCGCCAAATCCGCCCACTTCTGCAGCATGTGCGGCCCCCACTTCTGCAGCATGAAGATCACGGAGGACGTCCGCAAATACGCGGCGGAGCAGGCGATCTCCGAGGAGGAAGCCCTCGCCAAGGGGATGGCAGAGAAGAGCAAGGAGTTCGTGGAAGCGGGGGCGGAGGTTTATCAGAAAGTCTAAGAGGAGAACCCGGCAGGCGTAACGTTCCCTTCTTTCTCGTGGCTAAACCAACCAACGTATCTTCCATCAAGCAACTCAGTGTATTCCGGTATCCGGGAGGGAAGACGTGGTTTGTACCTTTTCTTCGGCACTGGTTGCAAACGTTGGATAGAAAGCCTCGCCTCCTAATTGAGCCTTTTGGAGGGGGGGGGATTGTCACCCTTACGGCGATCAATGAAGGGCTTGTTTCAAAGGCGCTGCTGATTGAGAAGGATCCTGCCATTTCCTGTGTCTGGCGTGTATGCCTTTCTGATCAGGCATCTCAACTGGCGGAGCAGATCCGGAATTTTGATTTCAACCCACTGACGGTCGTCGAGCAGATTGAGATCAACAACAGATCCGATGACCCTGTTAAAGTGGCTCTCTCTGTGATCTTGCTGAACCGCATACGTCGAGGGGGAGTGATGGCTCCAGGTGCAGGTATTTTGAAAGAGGGAGAAAACGGCAACGGCTTGGCCTCCAGGTGGTACCCTGAGACGCTGGCGAAAAGAATTGAATCCATTTATTCACTCCGCAGTCAGATTGAATTCAGGGAAGGAGATGGACTGGAGGCTATCGAAGAATATTGCACTCACAAATCGGCTGCCGTCTTTGCAGATCCACCTTACACGAAGGCTGGAAAACGTTTGTATGCTCACTGGCAGCTAGACCACCAAGGATTCCTCCAACGAGTAAGTCGAATTAAAGGCAACTTCTTGATTACGTATGACGATACAGAGGAAGTCAGAGCATGGGCAGATAAGTCAAAAATACGATGGACCCAAATCGCAATGCGCACGACAGGACACACCCTCAAGCAAGAGCTCGTCCTCGGCCGCGATTTGTCTTGGATTTCTTCGCCACTTTCATAGTGAACGGCTCTGATAGCATCGCTGCATCTACCCACTCTTTGATCTTCTTCATCAGATCTGTTGGAATGTCTTGCAAGTAGTCCATAATCCGGCAGCGATCAAAGAACAGATCGGCGTAGGCTGATTTTTCCCAATTTGCCTCCTCGTAGCGCCGAGCCGACATGAAAGCACGTTTGGGCAGTACCAAAGGAACAGGATACATCCAAAGTTTACAAAAAATATCAGGATCTAGACGTCGTAAATCCGCTGTTTCCCAAGATGAGCCGGTTTTACATTGTGCAAAAATTGCGTGTTTGCCGCGCCTCTCGTCTGCAAAAGGTATCCAGGCAGCAATATCCAACCCATCATCACCGCTGTCCTGCTGGTATGAGACATTCTGTTTAGCTTTTAATTCATCATTCAAGGCCTCACATAGCTCTTGCATTCGGTCTCCAAATCCCCCGCCTAACTTGGATGCGCCAAATCTCAGAGTTCGCCTGCGACTACCAAAAATATTGCCGAGTGCTATTTCACATACCTCCTCAAAAAGCAACGTCCCATCGTGTCCGGCGTGGGACCGATGTTGCGCCATATTCAAACGCGTCGCTAAAAGAAGGAATAGATAAGAGTAATGCCCATGCTCTATCGGCTTGGATATCATCACTTCTGTGTCTTTAAATTTGAATGGGTAAATAGGAACTGTCGATCCACAGGATTTTAACCGATCTTTGATTTCAGTAAGCACTCCAAATAATAATCCTTCTAATTCAATATCTGCTTCAGAATCAGAATCCGGATCTGGATTACTAGCAAGCTGGAGGGTGCTCTTTATTGCCTCCAATGACGTTGATCCTTTTTCAGATTGTAGTGCCAAGATCTCCCATAAATCGGCGATCTCAACTGTGCTTGCCTGACTCGGATGCTTGGCATCAATCGTTGGAATATTTGGGAGTCGAAACATGGCTCAATCTGCGGATAACCGTCTGGGCTTAGATTTACCGGCTTTGCTCTCCATTTCTTGATAAAGGTCGTCAGCCAAGTTGGCAACGGAACCTGCGATTTTGAGCAAGGACTCTTGCCCCTTATAAGCATCGCTAATAAGACCCCGCGCATTGCTTAAATGCTTCTTTGCTTCGAGCAGGGCTTCTTCCAAGCGGGCATCTGCTGGAGATGCAAAAACGACTGCATCCTTGAGTGATGAACCTGTCCGAAGGGCATGGCAAGCTTCCCGGCTTCTAAGCACTTTGTCCAGGTCACGTAGATCTGGGTTTTGGCTTCTGATAACAGGTTCCTTTTCCTGGCCTTTGCGAGTATCACCAAAAAGCCAAATCAGAACTTCCCCCAAATTTTTCAAACGATCTTCGGGCACCGGACTTTGAGACTCAGTTTCTTCACCAGACAGATCTAAAAAATCTTGGAAACCTTCGTAATCAAGCCCCGTGTAAAGGTGTGAAAAAGGAAGCGTTTTCTTTGTTTGGCTCCCGAGTTTGTAGACTTTCTCTCGATCTGCTTGCTCAAGGACCATGAGAGCTCGGAATAGCCTCTGAACAGTACGGTGCCGGTCCCCGATCTGAGTGGCTATATCCTCCAGAGGGACTTCATACTTCTGATGGACATGAGCAATGTAGGCTGCTTTTGCATAACTCCCCCAACGAGCCGGGCCATTCACATGACGAAACCCTAAAAAGCGCCAAGACTCTTCTCGTGTACTTTCAATAACCGGGAGTTCCTGAATGGTTTCGAGCGCATTATCACTGATCTCAAGGTCACCGGCCAGTTCCTTACGAAGCTCCGCACTATTCAAGGCGCGAACTGCAGCAAGCCGCCTGTTTCCCTCTATAACCACCCATTTGCCATTCTCTTTTGCAACAATCAGTGGTTCATGAGGAAAGAACCCATTGGCCGCTATGGACATTGCCACTTCATCCACGGCCATGTGCCGCCAAAGCAGCTCAATGATCTCTTTCTCTGGGGTTTTGGGCTGAATACCAAAGCCTTTTAAGCGTGGATTTTCGTGATCAAACTGAAGCTCCTTCTGGGGCATCATTTTGATCACTGGCTTGGTCATTGGCTGTTTCATGGGCATCGCATTTTAGAGGACTATGGACCGTCTGACTACCGAAAAAAATATGAGAACTGGCTACGTTATACTCCCTGCTGCAAATTGTGATAGCGCGCCATTTCATTTGGCAACGCATTCGGAGAAGCCGCTGCCAAGCCCCGCGGTTATGAGCGAGGACGCGCCATGGAAACCCGTTTGACAGACATGAGCAGACAGATGTTGGAGGGGGAAGTTTGCGAGATGTTTTGCCAAAACTAGGCGTTTAGCATTTGGCACCCGGACATCCGATTCAGCATTGAGAAGGCTCATCGAGGCCCTGGCAAAACCTCGAACACCTACGACATGAATTGGTGCAATCATCACATTTTCCTCCATAAATCTTTCTTAATAAGTAAATATCTTTATATACCACGATTCAATATTATGTCATACAAAATCATTGCTTCGCCAAAACTATTGTTGCTGGCGGAGGATGTGGATGCCGCGATGCTGGAAGCGACAGCGGAGGAGGGAGATGGGAGGCACTCCTCCACGCCTATCAGCAGCGACTTCAATGCCCCCACCTCCAAAAACCACGATCAGCGCCCTTAACTGAGCGCCATCATGCCGGTCATCCAAACCCCGGCGGCGGGTGTTAATCCCCACCGGGGAGGTAGGACTCAGGTTCATCTCAGGTTCACCGTTGGTCAGGTTCAGGTTCACAGGGTCACGACCTATATATAGGTCGTGACCCTGTGAACCTGTGACCCTGAGGGTCAAAATCCGTTTTGACCC
>NZ_JBAQCR010000273.1:0-2075 GCF_049294395.1 Prosthecobacter sp. | reverse complement strand
GCGGGCGCTCAGGCGCTCTGAATCCTCAATTATCAAATTTCGCACATCAATTGTGCTGGTGAGTGGATATTCGTGGGTTAAAGACTCCTCCCATCCAAAAAACATGCGCGCACGCATCATCAAAGACTTCCGTTTCGAGGCCGCCCAGACGCTGCCCAATCTTCCTGGCGACCACAAGTGCACCAAGATGCACGGTCATTCCTTCAAACTGGAGATTGCCATTGAGGGCGAGGTGGATCCGAAGATCGGCTGGGTCTATGACCACGCGGAAATTTCCCGGGCGATGAAGCCAATCATGGACCAGCTGGATCACTCCTACCTCAATGAGATTGAAGGCCTGGAGAATCCCACCATTGAATACATGGCCGCCTGGCTTTGGAAAAAGCTGGCCCCGCAGCTGCCCGGTCTCTGTGAGATCGTGATCCACGAAACACCCAACGCCCGTTGCGTGTTTCGTGGCGAGTTTTGACCAATCAAGCCTTGGCCAAATGGCGCGTTTTGCGCCGACGGCGGAGGGTCAGGACGGCCAGGCCCAAACCTCCCAGCACTGCGCGCGAAGGCTCAGGCACGGCGTCCACATGCAGCGTGAGTGAGCTGGCTCCGATGGTGAACTGACCGGCAAAGCCAGCTGGTGTGGAACCGAAGGCGAGATTTGAAAGCGTCAGACCAGAGACGGAACTGTAGTTCATCAATGTGTAGTCTGAACCACTGATCAGACCATTGTTAAGGATGTCAAAAAGTGCGGTGCCTCCGCCGGTGAAGTTCAGGGCTCCGCCGATGTTCAGCAGATCCGATGTGGTGCCGAGTTCGAAGGCAAAGTGAGATCCGTCCACGATGCTGAGATTTCCATCAACGTTCAGGGTGCCCGGGCTGAGACCGGGGGCGATGGTGCCGCCGCTGGCGACAGAGATATTTCCTGCGATGTCGCCCGTGCCTTTCAAGGTTCCGGTGGAGTTGACGATGACATTACCCGAGCCTGTGGCGCTGCCCGTGGTGTTGGTGACGCTGAGCGTGCCGCTGACGGTGGTGTTGCCGCTGTAGGTGCTGGCACCGGACAAGATGACGTTGCCGCTGGAGAAGTCCACGCTGCTGAAATTGGAGATCGCCCCGGCATAGCTGAAAGTGTTGCCTGTGCCTGGATTGAATGTGGCCGTGTTTGTGCCAGTGCCGCCGTCGATGTCGCCAGTGATGGAACCTCCGGTGACGGTGAGCGTGTCATTGCCGCCCTGCATGGCGATGGCTTTGCCGTTGTCTCCCGTGATGGTCCCAGCGTTGCTGAGGTTGTCGTTGCCATTGCCGGTTTGGATGGCGGCTCCGACCGTCAAAGCATCGCCTGCGCCGCGAATGATCCCGCCTGCGTTGTTGGTGACAGTGTTGTTAAAGGTGCTGACCATCTGAATCGCGTAGCCTGTGGTGCCTCGGATGAGACCGCTGTTGGTGATGCTGGTGGCAGCGAAGGCGCTTCCAGTGCTGGAGTTGTCAACCAGGATGCCATGCCCCTCGATGCCGGTGCCGTCCAAGGCTCCGCCAGTAATTTCCGCGCCGGAGTAGTTGATGATCGTGCCGCCGCCAATCGAGACGCCTTCGGGGTGATTGGTCAAAGTATCGGAGCCCACGCCATTGGCACCGAGACCCCGGATGATGCCATGGTTGTAAAGAGTGGTGATGCCATCCACATCGACACCATCGCCATCGCCGACGTCGTAGTGGGCGCTGTCATAGTTGCCGGTGATGGTGCCGTAGTTGGTGACAGTGGCAGAGGAGGAGGCTGCGGAGGAACTGAAGTTGTCAATGTTGACGCCGGAGCCGTTCACGCCCGTGATGGTGCCGCCGACGTTGTTCGTGACGGTCATCGTGAAGGAGTTGACGGTGTCAGTGGCGGCGCCACCGGTGATACCATGACGGCCGGAGATGGTGCCTCCGTTGTTGTTGGTGACCTGAACCCCGGTGTTGGTCTGGGCATCGATGCCATCGCTGCTCGTGGCTGCAACTTGCGTTGTGACAGCGGAATCAACGATGGGCACCGCGAGGATGGAGCCGTTGTTGACGATGGTGCCGTTCACGCCCGGACGCAC
>NZ_JBAQCR010000272.1:0-7888 GCF_049294395.1 Prosthecobacter sp. | reverse complement strand
ATCCTGCCCGCATCCAGCGCTTCTGAAGCGGGCAAGATTGCCCGCACTACCTCTCCGAAATGAAGCGACAGGATGATTTGAAGAATCCAAGATGCATCACACACTGAGGGCATGAGCCTGAACCATCCACGCATCGCCATCGTCGGCTCAGGCGCGGTCGGCTGCTACTATGGCGGGCGGCTGGCGCAGCATGGGAATGACGTGCATTTTCTCATGCGCTCGGATTATGAGCAGGTGAAGCAGCATGGTCTCAAGATCAGCAGTCCTCTCGGCGACTTCGTTCTGCCGCAGGTGTACTGCCACCGCAGCACGGCGGAGATCGGAGAGTGCGATCTGGTGATCATCGCGATGAAGGCCACAGCGAATGAGGCGCTGCTGGAGCTGCTGCCGCCGCTGCTGCACAAAAAGACGATGATTCTGACGCTGCAAAACGGACTGGGCAGCGATGACTTTCTGGCGCGGCACTTTGGCTCTGCGCATGTTCTGGGCGGTCTTTGTTTCGTGTGCATCAACCGCCTTGCGCCCGGGGTGATTCATCACATCGCGCAGGGGCAGATCGCGCTGGGCGAGCACAGCGGTCCACCGCAGGTGCGCACGGAGGCACTGGCGGCGGAGTTCCAGCGTTGTGGCATCGATTGCAAGGTGGAGCCTAGCTTGCTCACGGCGCGGTGGAAGAAGCTGGTGTGGAATATTCCCTTCAACGGTCTTTCGATTGCTGCGGGTGGGAAGGACACGGCGGCGATTTTGACTGATCCGGTGTTGGAGCAGCGAGTGCGGGATTTGATGCGTGAGATCATCGAGACGGCAGGGCGACTGGGGCATGCGATTCCGCTGCCGTTGATTGATGACATGATCGAGCGCACCCGCACGATGTCTGCCTACAAGCCGAGCAGCCTCATTGATTTTCTCGCAGGCAGCGAGGTGGAGCTGGAGGCGATCTGGGGAGAGCCGGTGCGCCAAGCGAAGGCGGCGGGGATTGAGATGCCGGAGGTGGAGGGGTTGTATGAGGAGTTGAAGGAGAGGATTGCTGCCAGATAGTGGTCTGCAATATGTCTCTCACCGCTCTTCAAAACGCCCGTCCTGAAACTGCGATTGTGCTGGGTTCCGGTCTTGGAGCCGTGGCGGACGCGTTTGGAATCGAAAGTGAGGTCGCCTATGCCGATGTGCCTGGGCTGAGCGCTTCCACGGTGCCGGGACATGCGGGGCGGTTTGTATTGGCGCAGCATCACGGCAAGCCCATCCTGCTGGCGCAGGGGCGGCGGCATTTGTATGAGGGACTCACGGCGCATGAGGTGACAGCGGGCATCCGCTTCATGCATGAGATCGGCGTGAAGCGTGTCGTGCTCACGAATGCGGCGGGTGCAATCGATGAGAACTTTCATGTGGGTGGTTTGATGCTGATCACGGATCACCTCAATCTCCAGGGCACCACGCCGCTGCTCGGCGGTCCGAACTTCCATGACATGAGCGAGGTCTATTCGCGGGCGTGGTGTGAAAAATTCCATGCCGCGAGTCTGGAGATCGGCCTGAAGCTGCACGCGGGCGTGTATGCAGGGTTGCTGGGTCCGCAGTATGAAACACCGGCAGAGATCCGCATGCTGCGCACGCTGGGTGCGGATGCCGTCGGCATGTCCACGGTGGCCGAAGCGATTCAGGCGCGTGCTTTGGGAATGGAGGTCGCGGGTATCTCCATGCTCACCAACTGGGCCGCTGGATTGAGAGCGCAGACACTGCACCACGCGGAGGTGGTGGAGGTAGGGAAGACGGCGGGGATGTATCTGGCGCGGCTGTTGAAGGCGGCGGTGTGAGACTATTGAACATTCCTTCGCAGGCCAAATGCCAGCAAATAACTCAGGACGAGAGGAACGCCCAGAATGGCAAAAACGCGAGGAAACATCCATCCCAGCGTCTCGCCGAGTTCGGTAGAGCGCAGCATCATTGAGAATGCGAATGAAACGACAATCGCGGTCACGAAGGCGGTGATTGAGTATCCGCGCAGCCCGCATGCTTTTGCATCGAGAATAAGCAACGACGGGGCTCCGAGGAAGATTTGAAACTTGGCCACGACAAGCAGCAGCAGGATGCCACCGATGCATTCACCTGCGTCTCCAGATTCAACACGATTGCGATCAGGCCGCATGACATGATCTGTAATCACCAAGACTGACGCGCCCAAAAAATACGCAGCAGGAAATGGTAGCAAAAGCAACCGTGTAGCCCGAATCACATAACGGATCGGGCTACGTGGGCTCATGCGTTGCAGATCGCGGTCTCGTTAGCAGCACCCGTTCGCCTTCTCCATCTCGCAGGCGTGCTCTTCGGTGCAGCAGGGCATGAGGGGGCGGCCTTCGGTGGCTTCGGGGGCTTCCATTTCAGGATTGGGAGCCTGAGGGGCGAGACCGAGGTCGCGGAGGAGTTTCATGTCCTCGTTGGCGCGCGGGTTGGCGGCGGTGAGGAGCTTGTCTCCGTAGAAGATGGAGTTGGCTCCGGCGAAGTAGGCGAGAGCCTGGGCTTCGCGGCTCAGGTTGGTGCGGCCGGCGCTGAGGCGCACCTTGGCCTTTGTCACGGCGATGCGGGTGACGGCGATCATGCGGATGAAGGCGAAGGAATCAACGACTTCATTGTCGCCCATGGGGGTGCCTTTGATGGGCATGAGGGCGTTGATCGGGATGCTCTCGGGCTGGGGATTGAAGTTGGAGATGACTTCGAGCATCTTCAGGCGGTCTTCGATGGTCTCGCCGAGGCCGAGGATGCCGCCGCAGCAGACTGACATGCCGGCATCCTGCGCGTGGCGGATGGTGCGCAGGCGGTCGTCAAAGGTGTGGGTGCTGACGATGTTCGGGTAATGCTCCGGGGAGGTGTCCACGTTGTGGTTGTAGGCGGTGACGCCGGCTTCCTTGAGATCGGTGGCCTCATCCGCGCCGAGTTCGCCGAGGGTGACGCAGACTTCCATGCCGAGCTTGGAAACGTCGCGCACGATGTCGAGCACCTGATCGAATTTCTGGGTGCCTTTGCGCACGCCCTTCCAGGCGGCGCCCATGCAGAAGCGGGTGGAACCGTTGGCACGGGCGGCGAGGGCGCGCTCCATGACCTGCTCCTTGGGCATGAGATTTTCCTTCTGCAGGCCGGTGCTGTAGCGGGCGCTCTGGGCGCAGTAGCCGCAGTCTTCGCTGCAACCGCCGGTCTTGATGCTGAGGAGGGTGCAGAGCTGCACTTCGTTGCCAGTCCAATGCTCGTCATGCACAGCGCGTGCCTGCTTGAGGAGATCGAAAAAGGGCTGGTGATAGATGCGGTGAAGTTCGGCGAAAGTCATGAGCACGGGATTGTTGGCGCAAAAAGCCGGGTTTGGCAATCCTGCTCCTCCTCTTACTCGTCCTCCTACTCCCGAAAAAGCAGGCTGTGGATCGTTCGAAGGGAGGAAGAGGAGGAGTATGAGGGAGCGGAAGATGCGGATGCGCCGCAAGAGAAACCCGCCAAGGGCCGATTTGGTCTCACCATCATGAATCGCCGCACTTTTTTCCACCAAACGTCCGCGCTCGCCGCTGTCTCCGCTCTTCCGAAAATTTACGCGGCGGATGAGGCCGGGAGGAAAGTCAAAGTGGCCGTGGTGGCGCTGGGGCGTGGCATGCAGCACGTGCAGGCCTTGCTCAAAATCCCGGGCGTGGAGATCGCCTATTTGGCCGAGGTGGACCCGAAGCGCCTCGAATTGGGCCTCAAGGTGGTGAATGACACGCAGAAGGTGTCCTGCGTGGGGGTGAAGGATTTCCGCACCATCCTGGATGACAAGACGCTGGATGCCGTCTTCATCGCCACGCCGAATTTCTGGCACACCCCCGCCGCGCTGCTGTGCATGCAGGCGGGCAAGCATGTCTATGTGGAGAAACCCGGCAGCCAGAACGCGCATGAGGCGGAGATGATCGTGGCGGCTTCGAAGAAGTATGACCGCCTGGTGCAGATGGGGAATCAGCGCCGCACCTGGATGAAGGAAGCGATTGAGGCGCTGCATGGCGGTGCCATCGGTCCTGTCCGCTTTGGCCGTGGCTTCTACTACAACACGCGTAAATCCGTGGCCACGAACGAGAAGCCGGCTTCACCGGACATCGACTACAATCTGTGGCAGGGCCCGGTGCCGGATGATGAGAAGCATGATTTCAAGTCGATGGCACACTATGACTGGCACTGGTTCTGGCATTGGGGCAACGGCGAGCTCGGCAACAACGGCATCCACTCGCTGGACATCCTGCGCTGGGGCCTCAAGGGCGACTATCCGCTGCGCACCACCTACAATGGCGGCCGCTACTTCTACAATGACGCGCAGGAAACGCCCGACGCGGGAACGGCGGTGTATGATTTCGGCCACGCCGGCTGCGAGTGGGTGCAGAGCAGCTCCCACGCACGTGCGGCGGAGAAGCCGCTGGCGGAAGTCATGTTCTATGGCGACAACGGCACCATGGCCATCGCCCGTGATTCCTGGATCAACTACGACCTGAAAGGCGTGGAGGTGAGCAAGGGTAAAGGCGCAGGTGGCGGTGATCCCGCGCACATGGGCAATTTCATTGAGGCCATCCGTGGCAATGCGAAGCTGAACAGCCCGATCGAGGAAGGCCAGAAGAGCACCATGATGTGCCACCTGGGCAACATGGCCTACCGCACGAATACCGTGGTGAAGTGTGATCCGAAGACCGGGAAGGTGCTGGATAACGCGGAAGCGCTGAAGCTGTGGGGCCGCGACGGTGGCTACCGCAAGGGGTGGGAGCCGAAGATTTGAGGTAAAGTACTCGCGAGCTTTAGCTCGCTCAGGGAAACGCCGCCTTTTCCCAGAACGAACTAAAGTTCGTGAGTACTTTCCTGCCATTGCGGCGCGCTCCCCTGTTCCGCAGGAAAAGGGCAACTTTACCGAAAAACCACGTCCACGCCCATGGCGCTCTCCTTCGCGAAGCCAGGAATCCAATGCGGTTTCCGCAGGGCGATGACACGGTAGATCATGGACAGCACGTGGAGGATGAGCAGGCGGTCGATGAGGCGGTAGCCGCGGCGGCGGCGCATGAGAAGCTCGATGGCCCAGCCGAGGTAGCGACGGTGCAGCCAGAAGGGTTTGAAGTCGGTCTTGATGCGGTAGCGGGCGCGTAGGCCGCGCTTGGCGTAGGTGGCTTTGTAGGCGCGCTTGGCTTCGCGGAGACGAGTCTCCATTTCGGGGGTGAATTCGGTGAAGTAATATTCCCGCGCCAGCGCCAGCAGGCGGAAGGTGTCGCGCATGTATTCGAGATCGGCCACGGGCACACCGGCGCGTGGGGCCAGGGCGATCATCTGGTCCAGCCGGTCCATGCAGCGGGCGGCGCTGAGCAGGGCGGCTCCTGGCTCCTGCACAAAGTAGAGCAGCAGCTTTTTGACGCTGTGATTGATGAAGATGTTCCCCCAATAGACCTGGAGCAGCGGCGGGATGCGCACGCGGCGGAAGAAGAGTTTTTGCTGCGCGAATTCCTCCACGTAGAGCAGCTCGCGGATGACTTCGTCCGAGTAGCGCAGGAGTTCGATGAGGGCTTCGGCATCGCCCAAGGCGCGTTCTTTGGCAAAGGCGCGCACGGCGTCTTCCACGGGCATGCCGTCCTTGATGAGGCGGATGGTGACGAAGGTATTCAGATCGATCCAGATGGCTTCGGGGTCGATGAGTGCGATGCGGCGGAAAGGCACCCAGCCGCCGGTCTGGCACCAGACCATGCAGCCGATGACGTTCTTGGCGTGCTTGAGCTCATGCGCGTAGCGTTCGTATTCCCAGCCGGTGAAGCTGGGGTACTCGCCGCAGCCTTCGTACTCGCGCCGCGTTTGCAGTTCGACGATCTTCGCCACGTCAGTGCGGAAGAAGTTGGAGTTGAGCGGCAGGTAGCGGAAGAAATCGGACTCGCCGTATTTCATGGAGATGACGAGCGCCGGGCTGGTGAGGCCTTCAAACACGCGGGTGAAGGTGCCGCGGTGCCACATCAGATCACCAATGCGATAGGCGCCCACCGTCCAGGTACGGAAGATGAGGCGGCGTGTGTGCTTCTCGCACACGGGCAGCAGATCGAGCAGGAGCTGGCGCGCCTGCGCAGGTTTCTGGATGACGAGCTCGCTGCGGAATTCGTCGTGCACACCTTTCCCGTCGGCTTCGCCGATGCGCAGGATGATCCCCGCCACCTGCGGGAAGCTGGAGAAGAAGCCGTCGAGCAATTCGGCGAGGTAGTCGTTCACCTCGCGCTTGGCTTCCGTCATGCGCCGCCGCAGTTCGGGCGTGTAGGTCATGACGTCCATGGTGAGATGCACCTGCAGGCCGCGTGAGGTGAAGATCTCGAAGCAGCGGGTGAATTCTTCGCGGTAGAGGGCGATGCGTGCGCGCAGCTCCGGCTCCAGCCATGCGTGATCCGCCAGATGCGTCACGTCATCGAGTGAGATGGCGTTGAAGCCCCAGGCCGCGGCTTGATCGGCGAAGCGCGTGATGTCCGCTCGCACCTGCGCCCACCAGACATCCGCAGCGGCGTCGCGCGTCTTGGGCAGATGGTGCCAGGGGATCTTGGACCAGTTGATCGTACGCACGTCATGCCCGCGAAAGAAGGGGCCGATGGCGTCGATGAGGTGGAGTGGTTGCAAGCGCCGCGAATGAAGCACGCAGGGACGGGATGCAAGTGACGATGTGGTGCGAGAGGATACAGGCTGCCAGCCTGCATCACGATTGAATCAACCCGCCGCAGGCATCTGCGATGGCTTGGAAGAGCTCACAATGATCAGGCTCAGCACCAGGCCGATGAGGCCTCCCAGCAAACCACCGCCACCGGCACCCACGGCGACGGGCAGCTTCCAGTCTTCGACGTTTTCGAAGGCAGGGGTGGCGCGTTCCTGGATGGCGACGTAGTCGGACGCTGAATTGAAGACAGACTGTATTTTCTCGACCTGTTCGAACAGCTTCTCATAGGCCAGCTTGTCCGTTTCGAGTTTTTCCTGCAGCGTCTTCAATTCATCGAGGGACGCTTCCCTGCGATCCAAGTCTTTTTCGATGTCGTGGATTTCTGATTCGATTGCTTCAAGCTGGGTTTGCAAGGGCGCACGGGAGGCGTCGTCGTCTCTCATCGACTTGATCTTGAGACGGAGGTCGTCGCGCTGGTTGCGCTGGAAGTTGAGGCGCGGCACGAGCCGCTCCAGGTCTGATCTGACGCTGAGCGTGGCTGACCCCTGGGCACGCGCTTTCTCCAGTTTCTTCGCAGAGTCTTCCATGGCCTTCTGCTTTGAAACCACCTCCTGAAGAAATTTCTGGAGCACCTTGCCCTGCGCCTGCTCACGGATGCTTTGACGGAAGGAGATGAACTCATCGAGCAGGGCATCGAGAAAGATCCTCGTGTATTTGGGTTCGGACCCGGTCGCGAGGATGTTGAAAATGGCGCTGCCCTTGGTTTGAGCGACACGGATTTCCACATCAACGTCCTTGATGTCGGGGTTCAGCGCCCGCACACGTTCGAAGGCGCGGCGTTTCATTTCAGCAGACTCGATGGTTTCGATGATCGTGCCGTAGAAGTCCTGCTGCTGCTCACGCCACATGATGCTGTCATTGAAGACCATCTGACCACCCGCGACGAGCTTGGCCAGCGAGCGGAACTCCTGGGGTCTGCCGGTGATACGGAGTGCCTGGCGCCAAACGCCCAGGCTGGCGCCAACCAAAGCGAAGACGAGAACGATGACGAGGCGGAGAATGATTCGGGAGGCACTCATGGTAAAATTGATGGAGGCCCGTTCTGCCAGAATGGCGGCGCGGTGGCCAGATAAATCCGGGGCCTATGACGCAGAAAGATATCTTTTAGGTTTGTTCAAAAAAATCCTCGGAGTTGAAACGAAAAAGCCCAAGCCGTGCGGCTTGGGCTGA
>NZ_JBAQCR010000271.1:0-5073 GCF_049294395.1 Prosthecobacter sp. | reverse complement strand
GCTGGGGGTTGAACGCATGGCTTGGATTTATCTTCAATCGAAAGTCTGGATTTAAGAAAATCCTAGTCGAATCGCCACGCCTGAGTCAATCGGCATCCTGCTTGCCATGGCTAGGTGCAGGGCTGAGCATCGCTTTCATCATAGAGATGGTGGATTTTTCACCGGACGCCAGCCGCATGGAGTGTAAAGTGCCGCCGCCTGCACGCGGTCATTCGGTTTCGCGCTGGCGGGGGAAGCAGCAATGGCATGATTCACAAACTTGAACGATGGGCTTGGGCAGGCGGCGCTCTGCTGGCGGCAAACGCCGGCATGGTCAATGCCGTGGGACTGAAAAGCTACGCCCATCAGGCCGTCACCCACGTCACCGGCAGCACCACCCTTTTCACCCTCGCCGTAGCGCACCATGACCTCGCGGCCGTGTCGGACCTCGGCATGGTGCTGCTCTCCTTTGTAGCCGGCGCTGCGCTCAGCGGCTTCATCGTGCAGAAGGATGCGCTCAAACTCGGGCGGCGTTACGGCGTGGCGCTCTTGATCGAAAGCCTGCTCCTCATGGTCGCCGCGTCCCTCATGCGCTCAAACAACGGCCTCGCCAGCTACTTTGCCTCCGCTGCCTGCGGCCTGCAAAATGCCATGGCCAGCACCTACAGCGGCGCCGTCTTGCGCACCACCCACGTCTCTGGCATGTTCACCGATCTCGGCGCCGCCTTCGGCCACTGGCTGCGCGGCCTCAGCGTGGATGCCAAACGCGTCCGGCTCTACGCCACCCTCGTCGGCTCCTTCATGCTCGGCGGCGTCCTCGGCACGCTGCTCTTCGACGTTTACTCCTACAACACCCTCTACATCCCCGCCGCGCTCACAGGCATGGCCGCCGCAGGCTACACCCTCTACGCCCACATGCGCCACGGGTGACTCACCGCACCGTCTGCGTCACCGCCACCGCCACCGCCACCGCCACCGTCGGCACGATCCAAAACTCCCGCTCGCTAGCCTCACCCCAGCCTGCTCGGCGGGACTGGCGCTGGTCCGTCAGGACGGGAGTTGGTTTTGTTGTTTGCGGAGGCGCATGGGCTTTGTCTTTTTTGGGCCTGGGCGATGACGAATCAGCAGGGGTATTTTGATGCGCTGCAGTTGGAGTTTAGGGATGGGAGTTTGAGGCGGGAGGCGATTGTGCAGTTCAAGGCGGTGGCATCGGGGATTTGGGTGTCAGGGTGGAGGGGGCAGGCGGAAAATTAATTCGCTGTTTCCAAGAGGCTAAAAGTCAATTGATTGCGGTCATGAGCCTAAGGTGAATGTTTATTTAAAAAATATAAAAGTTGCATTTGATGCCGGGTACGTGATGAAATAGAGCGATTATTTTGTAAGCTATCTCATGCGTAGGTAATCATCCGTTATCCAAGAATATAAAACCTGGAATGATGAAGAAAGATGTTTCTGCCTCGCAATTTTGTTTCGGCCAAAGGCGCGAAGAGATGGTGGGCGCAGGCCTGCCGCGAGCCCTGCGCACAGGCGCATGCCCTTTCATCCGCCCGCGTGAGGGCTGAATGCGTACGGCCGCTCTTCTGCTGAGGCTCACTCCCTTTGAATTTCAACCTTAACACAGACACCCCATGGACATCACACTACGAGAACTGAACGAGCTTAAGCGTCAGATAGACATCAACGAAGGCCTTGCGCAGCCTGTGAAAACTCATGCGCTGCCGCCGCGGGCGCGTTTGCTGGCGGAGGGGGATTCGTGGTTTGCGTATCCGCGCCGGCAGCTGGTCTTCGGCGCGGCGGGGAATGTGATCTCCTGCCTGCGCAAAGCGCACAAGGATCTGGAGATCGACGACATTGCCTCCAATGGTGACGAGGCCGTGGCGATGGTGTCCGGGGATGCCAAGCTTGATTTTCTGACACGGATCGCCCGCACTGAGTATGACCTGCTGCTGTTTTCCGGCGGTGGCAACGACCTGGTGGGCCAGTACGACTTCAACTTTTTTCTGCGCGACCGGAAGGCGGTGACCAATCCACTGGACTGCCTGATCAAGGAGCGCCTGGACAGGCGCATCGAGCGGGTGGCGGGCTCCTATGCGGATCTGGTGGATCTGGTGGGGGAATATTCGCGGAACCGCAAGATCAAGATCGTGAGCCATGCCTACGACTGGGCGATTCCCAGCCCGGAGGGGGCGAGCTTTTGGAACGGCCTGATCAAGGTGGATTCAGGACGCTCGTGGATGCATCCTTACATGGTGGCGAAGTCGATCACAGACCCGGATGAGCAGTATGCCATCGTGAAGCATCTGCTGAGCCAGTTTGCGGCGCGTATCGCAGAGATCGCGCAGAAGAGCGCGGGACGTTTTGTGCTGGTGAACACGCAGGGCACGCTGCCTGCGCGGGACCGCAACTGGTGGGTGAACGAGATCCATCCAAGTCCGGAGGGATTTGCCCAGATCGCGAAGGTGATTTTCGACCAGGGCATCAATCCGCTGCTTCCGCCTCCTTGATCCCCGGGGCGTGCCGCACGGACCGCCCGCTTCATCCACTTCCATATTCCAAAGTTATGAACGACAAAATCATCATCACCAACAAAACGGCCCTGAGTCAAAAGTATGGCAAGGAGGGGCTCACCAAGATCAACAAGGCTTTGAAGGACGTCCTGAAGGCGGACGCGAACCGTGGGATCAAGACTTCCGTGATTTACCTGGATGACGAGGCTGCGATGAAAAAGCTGGGCGGGGTGGCTGTGACGACGGCATCCAGCCCGAAGCAGAACAAGGATGCCATCGATGCGATAGCCAAGGCGGCCAGCCCGGACTATCTGATGATCTTGGGAGCACCGGATGTGGTGCCGCATCAGGATCTCATCAACCCGGCCTTTGACCCGGGGAACGATGATGATGCCAACGCGGAGGGGGATCTTCCCTATGCGTGTGATGTGCCGTACTCACGTGATCCGGCGAAATTTGTGGGGCCTGCGCGTGTGGTGGGACGGCTGCCGGATCTGGCAGGGGCGAGTGATCCTGCCCACCTGATCTCCTTGCTGGCGGTGGCCGCCGGCTACCAAAGCCGCCCCGCCCAGAACTATGCCAAATACTTTGGACTTTCCGCGCATGTTTGGAAGGGCTCCACGACACTGAGCCTGGAAAACGTCTTCGGGAATGCCACCTCCCTGCTGACATCACCCACAGCCGGGCCGAGCTACCCGCAGGGCGAAATGAAGGCTTTGACGCACTTCATCAACTGCCATGGAGGCGAGGCTGATCCGCAGTTCTATGGTCAGAAGGGCAGCAGTTATCCGCCCTCCGTCACCACGAAGGACGCGGCGGGCCAGATCAAGGAGGGCACGGTGGCTGCGGCGGAGTGTTGCTATGGCGGGGAGCTTTACGACTCGGAGACGCTGGGAATCGACATGCCGATCTGCCAGAGCTACCTGCGCCAGGGGGCCTATGGCTTTTTTGGCAGCACGACGATTGCTTATGGACCAGCAGACAGCAACGGATCGGCGGATTACATCTGCCAGGACTTTTTGATCCAAGTGCTGGGAGGTGCCTCACTGGGAAGGGCGGCGCTGATCGCACGACAGCATTTTGTGGAGCGCAACAGCCAGATGGATCCCTTTGATTTAAAGACCCTGGCCCAGTTTTGCCTGCTGGGGGACCCGAGTGTCCAGCCGGTGGCTGCAGCGGGGGACACCAAGGTGGCGAAAGGTACAACGGACGCGAGCGCAGAACGCTTTGCCCGTGCTGAGCGACGTGTGAAACTCAAACAAATGGGGGAATTCCTTTCGCAGACGAAACCGACCGCCTCGAAGAAGGTGCGAACGGGCAGGGTGACGCCTACGACCAAGGCCGCGCTGGCCAACATCGCGAAGAAGGCGGGGATCGGGGATGCGAAGCCGTTTTCCGCCTTTGCGGTGCGCAACAAGGCGCCGAAGCAGAAGAGGGGCGGGAAATCGGAGGCGGTGCCGTCGCGTTACTTCATCAATGTGTGGAAGCCGAAGAAGACGCATGATGGGCTGCATCTTGGCGTGGGAGTGGTTGCAAAAGAGCTGAACGGCAGGATTGTGGACTACCGAATTTATTACCAACGATGATGGGGCACTGAATCTGCGTATGACTCCTGAACATGTGACTGGCTTGAAAGGGCGGGTGGTGCAGGGGCCCTACGGTCTCGGGAGCAAGAGCGAACGGACGGCGGTTTTTTTGGTGACCCAGGCTGGCGACCATAAGTACCTTCTGCGCCGCAAGACGGGCCCGACCTATGGAGACGAGGTCGTGGCGGCGCTGGAAGGGAAAACGGTGGTTTGTGATGGGTTCATCCTGGGCGGGACGCTGATGGCTGAGGACATACGTGAGGTGTGACAAACGCCGGCCCGGCAAGACCGCGCATGGCGCGCGCTTGAGCGCCGATGCCCCCGGGATATTTTGTGAGAACGCCTGCCTATGCCCGGCTTGCTTCAGGGGCTTGGGTGCTGAAACACTGCCAAGGGTGGATGAGGAGGAGGATCAGGAAGCGAGAGCGGCGAGGACTTGTTCGAGATGCTCGTCGGGTTTTATCTTTTCTAGGATAGCGGTGATGTGGCCGGTCTCGCTGATGATGAAGGTGCTGCGCTCGGTGCCCATGTAGGTTTTGCCGTAGAGGGTTTTTTCGACCCAGACGCCGTAGGCGTTGACGATGGTGTGGTCTGGATCGGCGATGAGGGGGAAGGGGAGGGTGTACTTTTCGATGAACTTGGCGTGGCGCTTGAGGGGATCGGTGCTGATGCCGAAGAGGAGGGCTTTCTTGGTGATCTGGGACCAGGCGTCGCGGAGGGCGCAGGCTTGCTTGGTGCAGCCGGGGGTGTCGTCTTTGGGGTAGAAGTAGAGGACTACTTTTTGGCCGCGAAGGTGGCTGAGGGTGAGGGTGGTTTCAGTTTTGTAGCTGCCGCCGATGACGGGGGCGGTGAAGTCGGGGGCGGGGGTGTGGAGGGCGGGTTTGGGCATGGGGGGGACGGGAATTGATTGGCCGCAAAAAGGCGCAAAAATTGAGGAAAAAAAAGAAGAGGGGATTGGTGATTGTGGGGTGGGGGGAAGTCAATGGGGCAGAGGGGGGGCT
>NZ_JBAQCR010000270.1:0-10527 GCF_049294395.1 Prosthecobacter sp. | reverse complement strand
GCAAAGCACAGCGCAAGGGCGATGGCCGCCGTGCTCACGGACAACCACACACGCTTCACGGCGCTCATCGGTTGTGCCGGCGGCAGCAGCACCGGGACAGAGGGCGTGGGCGCGTTGAGAGCCTGATGCCATGACGTGAGCCACGAGCGCAGCGTTTCATCTTCATGCAGGCTGTGCGCCTCGCAGTCCGTGACGAGCGCCTGCGGCTTTGCAGTCAGCATCATGCGCGCGCTGCCCGTGGCGGGAAAACGCGCCATGACCGACGTTAGCGGCGCGCTTTCATCGACCGCCAGGATGTCGAACGCGCCACTGGCCCGGTGAATGAAGAGCAAATCATGCCAAAGCTCGAAGCGCTCCGCCACCGTGCCAAGCTGGATGACAAGGCCGCCCGGATGAGCGATGCCCTCCAGCCGCGCGCCCCGCCGCAAGACTTCAGCCTCGATCTCGCCGCGCATCCGCTGGCTGATCTGGGTCACCCACCAGGCCTCCGCGCCGCTTGCCGCCGCCATACGAGAGGCAGCGGTCTGGCTCGTCATCGCAGGCAGTCCGGTCAGCGCCTCCGCTTCAAACGCGAGCGCTGAGGAAAGCTCTGCTTCATTCAAGCCCAGCAAACGCCCCGGTGAAGTCTCCACGATGGCCGTGGCGGCGGCAGTCGTCAGCACCCAGACACGACGTGGAGCCGCCTTCACCAGCCCAAGAGCCGCCAGCGTGAGCGAAGCCACATCCACTCCATGCACAGGCGGCACCGCGTGCCCCATGCCGCGCAGCACACCGCGCGAATTGAAATCACCGCGCGCGATCAAGTGGGGAGTGAGGAGGAGGATCGTGCGGCTCATGGGACAGTTATGACGAGTGTCCGGTTGTTTTGGCCGGGGCGGAGCATGAGGTAGGCAGGCGGTGACTTGGGGTCATCCGTCAATGGATTGGCGTCGTCTTCGAAGTAGGCTCTCACCGCGCACGGTCCAATAGTGACAGGTATGCCTGAACCATCTTCCGGGAAGGAAAATGACATTGTCACGATTGACGCCATACCCGGTGTGGCCTGTACCAGCGATTTTTTCACCCTAATATTGCCACTGTTAGGATCTGGGCCGAACAGTCGCACAAAGATGTTGCGACTCGGAGTTGGTGGCGAAATCACGCCTGTGGCATTCCGAAACTCTACTTGAACGGTTAATTCTGAGTTATAGGAGGTCGCTTCAAACGCTATACTCTGATCAGCATCATACGCATCCACACCTCCAACCGCCCCATCCCGTCCATAGCTGATGATTTGATCAATCGGATCGCCTGCGCCAACAGCCCCTCCGCCGTTTAGAAGGCTATCGTTGGGGAAACCTGGAACGAGACCAACGGGTGTCACCAACTGCGCTCCCCAGCCATCTCGTGGTAGGAAATTTCCAGGGGGCAAACGGAGGTAAGGTCCACGCCAACCAACGCCGAGCCGGATGGTGTCTGCACTGACTTTGGCAGGAGGCATGGGGTCTTCCGCATCTGCTTCGTCCGCTGGAGTGCAATTCGAAGTGATCGCCGGGAGCACTTGATATGCCGCCATACCAGCAGGCTGCTGGACGAGTTCAGCCAGGGTCAAAACGGTGCCTCCGTCCACCACTTCAGCCACCGCCTTCGGCAAGCGTCCCGTGTCAGCGACAAACCCCGTGTAAAGCAGCGTGCCATCTGTGTCGCGCAGGTTGGCTGGCCCGATCACTGCATCGCGGATGTTTTCCAGCGTTCGCTGGGTGGCTTCGTAGCGGGCCTGATCTGCCACGCCGCTGGTGCTGGTGATGGCGACGGTGGAGAGCACGACGAGGATGGTCAGCACGACCAGCAGCTCAAGCAGGGTGAGGCCGCTTTGGTGGAGAGATGGGCGGTGGATTTTCATGAGCGGGTGTCCGCCACGCGGAGAAAAAGAAGCACGTCATCGCCACAATCAGCGAGGGCGGGCATGGTCACGATGGGGGGCGTGTCGATGACGCCGTCCTTGCCGCCGGAGACGATGCGGATGTGCTGTGCATCCGGGGTTTGGATCACGATGGGGCTGCCCCAGGCATCCAGCACGGCGGGGTCGGTGGCGCTGCCATAGGCGTCATTGGTACCGTAGCGTGCACCGCTGCCCAGCAGATAGGGGCCACGCCAGCCGATGCGCGTGCTGGGATCAAAGTCAGGCCAGCCCGCACGTGGCACAAACAGCTCGGCCATGGTCTGGGGCAGGTCGGCATCGCACTGCGCCAGGTCGGGCCACAAGCCTTTCTGACCATTCACGCCCAGGATCGCCGCGCGCACCTGCAGCAGGGTCTGCTCTGTGGCAATTTGTTGCGCTGTCTTGCGGTCGCCAGCAAAGCCAAGACGCAGGTCGCTCACGTTTGGCACGATGATTCCAGCCACGGCGATGAGCACCATCAGCACGACGAGCAGCTCAAGCAACGTCAGGCCCGCCACGCGGTGATGGCGTGCTGCGGCTCCGGCATTGTTGTGATCGCGGTGCATGTGCATGGACTGGCTGAGAGGGCGTGCGATGTTTAAAGAACCCCGCCCGGCTTGACCGGGCGGGGCCATGAGGCATCCCGCAGAAAGCGAAGTGCCGAAGACTTTGGCATCAAACGATGCCTGTCAGATTACAGCTGGTTTGCGTTGAAGAACTCAGAGACGTGATCGCCACCATTGGCGAGGCCGTCGTCATGCATGGCGAGCACCCCGATGAAAACAGCTTTGTCCAAGGCTGTGCCGTCATTCGCCACTTTGTAGATGGCAAGATAGCGGGCATAGACGACGTCAGGACCCGAGCCTGCCACATCACCAAAGTGATACGGCGCCTCATTGGTCGTGCGGCCAATCAGTTCGCTCTTCTGACCGATGCCGAGGGCAACGTAGGTATCACCTGCGCCACTATCAGGACGCAGAAGCCCTTCGACGGTAGCTTCCGTGGCGACAGCGACGGAAGGCGTGCCTGCCGAGAGGTCGAGGTTAGCAGCAGCGTCATACGGGTTGAAGGTGGTGTTGCCACCAGCCGTATCAAGGTTCGCCTTCGTGTCATAGAGCCCCGCAAGCGACGTGATTCCCGCATTGAACAGAGCCTCACGTGTGCCTGCCGTCAGCGCTGTGGCGGTGAGGCCAGTCGTGCCGGGCAGATAGTCAACCAGTGCCACGCCGTTGACAAGATTGTCAAGGTTCGCGGGCTGCTTGAAGTAGATCTGCTCAAACTCCTGGATGCGCTTGTTCGCTTCCGGGATGTTGGTGGACGCCGCCGCCGTGTGAGCACGCGTGAGCATGTTTGGCAACTGCGGGATGAGAATGCCGGCGAGGGCAATCAGGATGACCAGGACGACCAGGAGCTCGATGAGCGTCAGGCCTTGCTGGTTGTAACGACGCGCCAGGCGTGTCGCGAGAATATGGGATACCTTCATTTTCTTTGTCTGTGTGTTGGTTTGTGTGTGAAGGGCTCCGGGTTCTGCGACCTCCGGCCTCGATTGTTTTCCGGCGGTGTTTGTCACCGCCCGAAAGGCTGTGCCTCAGTGCGCGCCGGTGAGCGGCATGGGACCGAAATGGATGGAAAAAAGCTCCTTGCTGCGCGGGCAGCGAATCTCAATGCGGTTCCCGCGCCGGACGAAAAGCAGCCGGCCTGCGCCGGAGCGGAACTCACCTTCGGAAAGCTCACAGATCGTCCCGTCCGCGCGCTCCACCGACAGGATGAGGGGGGCGGGTTTTCGAGATGTATTGGGAGAACCAGCATGAGACATGTGCAGAGCAGGGATTTCAAAAATGAACTGAAAAGAGGCCGGAAGTAGTGGCTGATGTGTGCATTCTATAATGCATATAAGTTGCAATATGTCAATATCTATTGCAACATGTTTGCGTTATAAGGTTCCACGCATTCATGCACATACTGACTCCGAAACTCCCAGTCACCGTCCTCTCCGGCTTCCTCGGAGCTGGGAAGACCACCTTGCTCAATCACATCCTGCGAAACCGCGAGGGACGCAGAGTTGCCCTCATCGTGAATGACATGAGCGAGGTCAATGTGGATGCCCAGCTGGTGAAAGCAGGCGATGCCCAGCTCTCCCGTACTGAGGAGAAAATGGTGGAGATGAGCAACGCCTGCATCTGCTGTACCCTGCGGGAAAACCTGCTCAAGGAGGTCTCAAAACTGGCCCGTGAAGGCCGCTTCGACGCTCTGCTCATTGAGTCCATAGGAGTCTCCGAACCGATGCCCGTGGCCGAAACGTTCACCTTTCAGAATGAGGAGGGCCGGTCGCTGTCTGATCTCGCGCAACTCGACACCATGGTCACCGTGGTCGATGCTCGCAACTTCCTGAATGACTACCACAGCACCGAAGATCTTCAGCAGCGCGGGCAGGCGGTGTCCAAGGAGGACTGTCGCACGATTGTCCATCTGCTGACGGATCAGATCGAATTCGCCAACGTCATCCTCATCAATAAAACCGACGTCGTAAGCGCCGAGGAACTTGGCGATATTCGTGGTGTCATCCAGGCTTTGAATCCGAAGGCCAAGGTCTATGAAACTCGTCAATCCGAAGTGCCGCTGAATGCCATGCTGAGCACCGGCCTCTACGCACAGAAGGAGTCGGAGCAGGCTGAAGGCTGGCTGGATTCCTTGAACAGTCACACGCCGGAGACGGAGGAGTATGGCATCAGCAGCTTTATCTACCGTGCCCGGCGGCCCTTTCATCCGCAGCGTTTTGACGCCTTCATGCGTGCAGCATGGGAGGGCGTCATCCGGGCCAAAGGCATGTTCTGGCTTGCCACACGCATGGAACTCGCAGGCTGCATCTCTCAGGCCGGTGTGCTGAGGGACACCCGCGCCATGGGCATGTTCTGGTCAGCCGTGGGTCGTGATGAATGCCCCAAGGATCCCGCAGCACAGGCAGAAATTGAAGCCAAATCTGCAAGAGCCCCACGGAGACCGCCGCACCGAAATCGTACTGATCGGGCGTGAAATGGATCAAGCCGCACTCACAGCACAGCTCGATGCCTGCCAGCTCAATGACGCCGAAATGATGGGTGGACCGCATACATGGCAACAGCTGCCTGATCCATTCCCATCTTGAATTGCAGTGAATGAGTCGGAGGATTAAAGAAACGCGAGCAGACACCCAGGCGACTTTCTCCTCGATGGCGAAACCGCAGGAACCCCCTTCCATGCCTTCGACCTGCTAACCCGTGCAGCATGAGGGGCCAGAGCTTGGTCACATGCCAGCTAGCAAATCAGGCCACGAACAATCAAGCGCTTTGCGTAGCCGAGCTAGCATCTCTACCCCAGGGTTGGCCGCTCCCGCCTCAATTCGCTGAAGCTGCCGCCGGTCAATTTGCGATTGCTCCGCAAGCTCTTCCTGCGTCAAACCCATCGCCATCCGTAACCGGTTGACGTTTCTTCCAAGGATTTGCCGAATGCGGAGTGCCACGAACGCGATTAATGACTAAAGCGGCATAATTGTCGGCGGCAGGAATGGCGCTTTTACGCCTGCATCACAAAATGACCGGGGCAAGCATGCGCCGATCAAAGAAGGCAATCCAAACCAAGGCTGCTCATCGTCTTCGTTGACGAGTCGGGGCTGAGCACCCGCCCGCACCGGGTGCGCACCTGGGCCCCACGCGGACAGACCCCTGTGCTGCATGAGACCTTCAACTGGAAGAGCCTCTCCATCATTGGAGGCATCACCCTGTGGAGCTTCTGCTTCCGCATCCATGCCGGCAGCATCAAGAGCGAAGAGGTGGTGGAGTTCCTCAAGGCGCTGCACCGCCATCTCAAAGGTGCCAGGCTGCTGGTCATCTGGGACGGTGCGCCCATCCATCGTTCGCGGGTGGTCAGCGAGTTCATCACATCAACCAACGGAGGTATTGCCGTGGAGCGGCTGCCAGCCCATGCCCAGGAGCTCAATCCGGTTGAATACATGTGGGCGCATCTCAAGCAGCATGAGATAGGCAGCCTGATCGTGCGGGAGGCCTGGCAGTTGAGCATGCAGGCGACAGCGGCCCTGCGCAGAATGCGCCGCAGACACCGCATCCTCACCGCTTGCTTCGCTCAGGCAGAACTCTGGCCTTAATGTCAGGCTATTATGCAAATCTCAATAGTGAATGGATTATGACCAGAAGCTGTCGAAATTTTTCTGAATTTATAAGTCTGTAATGAATGAGGTTTTGGTTTTTTGTTTGGAACCTTGCTACCCGACGGCTTTGTCGATCGGAAAATCGGGGTCCAGGCCGTTGGCTTTCAGCCAGGCTTTGTTGAAGAGCTTTGACTGATACTTATGCCCGGAGTCGCAGAGGATGGTGACAATGGTGGCTCCGGGGCCGTGCTCCTGGGCAAAGCGGACGGCACCGCCGATGTTGATGCCGCTGCTGAGGCCCAGAAAAAGCCCCTCTTCGTGCAGGAGCTGATAGACGATGCTGAGCGCGGTCTGGTCGTCGATGCGGTAGGCTTTGTCCACACTGAGGCCTTCGATGTTTTTAGTCACACGCATCTGGCCGATACCTTCAGAGAAGGAATCACCATCGTCGGTGTCAGTGTTGCCATTCGTGAACCATGACCACATGGCGGCCCCGTAGGGATCGGCGCAAACAGCGGCGACTTTGGCATTCTGCTCCTTCAAATATAGGCTGGTGCCTGCCAGGGTGCCGCCGGTGCCAATGGAAGCCACAAAGGCGGTGACTTCACCCTTGGTCTGCCGCCAGATCTCCGGACCGGTGCTGTGATAGTGGGCGTCACGATTGGCGGTGTTGTC
Organism: Prosthecobacter sp.; assembly: GCF_049294395.1. Taxonomy (GTDB): domain Bacteria; phylum Verrucomicrobiota; class Verrucomicrobiia; order Verrucomicrobiales; family Verrucomicrobiaceae; genus Prosthecobacter. The sequence goes on along the minus strand of NZ_JBAQCR010000270.1, from coordinate 3,787 downwards.
GAACTGATTGGCCCAAAACCAGCCGTTTTCTTCGGCCAGGCGGCGCGCGACGTGGTTGTAGTTGCCGGGATCGCTGTAGGGCTTTGCGGGCACGGGGCGAACCTCCGCGCCGAGGGTGCTCAGCAGGGTGATCTTCTCAGGGGACTGCGTCTCTGGAATGATGATGACGGACTTGTAGCCGCGGGCGTGGCCGATGACGGTGAGGCCGATGCCGGTGTTGCCAGCGGTGCCTTCCACAATCGTGTCGCCCCGCTTGAGCTGGCCTTTCTTTTCCGCATCGGTGATGATGCCGTAGGCGGCGCGATCTTTCACGGAGCCGCCGGGGTTCATGAACTCGGCTTTGCCAAGGATCTCGCAGCCTGTGATTTCGGACAGGCGGTTCAGACGGATGAGCGGGGTGTTGCCCACGTGATGATCGATACCGTGATAAGTTTTGGGACTCATGGATTTGGGGAAGCGTTTTTGGGACGGCTTCCGGTGGTCCGGTCAGGCATCAAGGAGAGAGGCTAAGGATGATGAGCGGAGAGTCAAGGGGGCAAGGTGGCTGCTCCGGCAAGGAGTCAGGGATGCTGCCCAAGAACACTCGATGGACGTGCATCGGAGCCCTTTTCACCACGGCCTGCCGCACCATCGTCAAATCATCACGCAATCGAGGAAGTCTGCGACGAACTCATTCTGCGGATGTTCGCGAAGCTTCTGGGGGTGACCGATTGCCTTCTCAAATGATGAACTCGCCGATCTCCTTCTTGTTCTTCCTGGCGTTCTTGTTCATGATCTCAAGACCGGCTTCTTTGGTGACGACCAAAGAGTTGGCCGGGACGCTGTGCATGAGGAAGACGTTCGCGCCGATGGTGCTGCCTTCGCCGATGACGGTCTCGCCGCCGAGAATGGTGGAGTTCGGGTAGATGGTCACGTTGTCCTCCACGTCGGGGTGGCGTTTGCTGCCGCGAATGATCTGGCCGCTGTCGTCCTTGGCAAAGCTGCGGGCCCCGAGTGTCACGCCGTGGTAGAGCTTCACATTGTTGCCGATCTTGCAGGTCTCTCCAATGACGACACCGGTGCCGTGGTCGATGAAGAAGTGCGTGCCGATGCTTGCGCCCGGATGGATGTCGATGCCTGTGCGTGAGTGCGCCCATTCCGTCATCATGCGTGGAATGATGGGTGCGCCTTCTTTGTACAAACGATGCGCGAGGCGCTGGATGGCGATGGCTTCGAGGAAGGGGAAGGAGAGAATGATCTCCTCCTGCATGCGTACGCTGGGATCTCCCGCCAGGGCGGCTTCGACATCATGCTTGAGCAGTTCACGCACGGCGGGGATGGCCTTCACGAATCGTTTCATGATGGGCACCGTCTTGCCGGTGGGAAGATCCGGATTACCAATCCGCACGGCCTTGCGCACCTGCTCCTGCAGACGGCGGACCACGGAGAGCATGCGCTCCACCGTGACCTGTGCGAGCGTGCCGTCCGGGATGGCATCGTGATCGTGAAAGCCGGGGAAGAGAAGCTGTAGCAGGTCTTCGCAGACCTGGTTTACCGCGCCTTTGGAGGGCAGGTTGCTGGAGCTGTTCTCGTTGAAGCCGCCGAAGCGCTCATACGAGGCGAGCAGTTCGGGGATGTGCCAGTCGGCGAGGGCGAGCGCGGGGTTCTTCGTTTTGCGGGAAGACATGAACTATGCTTTCTGATTCCACGGGGCTTTGGCAAGCAGCAAACCCATGCCGCACCAGTCAGTGATGCCGGCAAAGATGAGCCCTGCGCCTACAAAGCCTGAGAGCCAGACAGAGGAGGGATTGACAAACTGTGAGAGCAGCACGCCGGTGAGCACGATGGAACCTGCCGTGATGCGCACCTGGCGCTCCAGGTTGATGACCTTCGTGGTGCCACGGGTCACGGGCAGATCCGCCTCAAGCCAGGCGAGCGTGCCGCCTTCGACGACGACGGAGTTTGGGAAGCCGGCCTTTGCGAGCTGATCGGCGGCCTTGGTGGCGCGCTGGCCGCTGCGGCAGAGGATGTACAAGGGCTTCTCAAGGCTGAGGTTTTGAGTCTCGTACAAAGTGGCGGGATCGAGGGAATCCAGGGGAACGCTCTTGGCCACAGTGACATGCACCTCGGCGAACTCGACCGGCGTGCGCACGTCAATGACGTTTTGCGAGGCATTGTCCTGCAGCAGTTCGTATAGCGCGGAGGCGGTGATGGTGGACATGGCGAATCAGCGTTTGGGGAGTTGAAGGAGCGCGGCGACGAGGGCGTCGACCTCGCTGAACGTGTTATAAAATGCCAGCGAAGGGCGGACGGTTGTATCCTGGCCAAAATGACGCTGCGCGGGCAGGGCGCAGTGGTGTCCGGCACGCACGGCGATGCCCTGCTTGTCCAGGTGCTTTGCGATCGCGTCGTTCGAGACTCCGGGGATGATGAAGGAGAGCACGCTGGCCTTGTTGGCGGCGGTGCCGATGGGCCGCAATCCGGGCACGGTGCTGAGCGCATGCTGGGCGTATTCCAGCAGCGAGTGCTCATACGCGGCGATGGCGGGAATGCCGACGCGGAAGAGGTAGTCGATCGCTGCACCGAGGCCGACGACGCCTGCGATGTCGGGCGTGCCTGCTTCGAATTTTTCAGGCACCGGGCGGTAGATCGTCTTCTCAAAGGTGACGTCCTGAATCATGTGGCCGCCGCCCTGCCACGGGGGCATTTCATCAAGCAGGTGCTTCTTGCCATACAGCGCACCGATGCCGGTGGGGCCGAAGATTTTATGCGCGCTGAAGACGAAGAAGTCGGCATCCAGCGCGGTGACATTGATAGGAATGTGCGGCGTGGACTGCGCGCCGTCGACCAGCACCACCGCACCGACGGCATGCGCCAGAGGGATGATCTGCTCCACGGGATTGACGGTGCCGAGTGCATTGGAAACATGCGTGACGCTGACAATCTTCGTGCGCTCATTGAGCAGCTTCGCGAATTCTTCGAGGATCAGCTCACCGCGATCATTGATGGGCGCGACGCGGATGACGGCACCCGTTTGCTGCGCGAGAAGCTGCCAGGGCACGATATTGGCGTGGTGCTCGAGCTGCGTGAGCAGGATCTCATCGCCCGCGCCGACGTTTTTGCGGCCGTAGCTGTTCGCCACGAGATTGATGGCTTCCGTGGTGCCGCGCAGGAAGACGATTTCCTTGGCATCTCCTGCTCCGAGAAACTGGCGTACTTTTTCACGCCCGGCTTCGAAGAGCTTCGTGGAGCGCTCTGCCAGCACATGCGCGGCGCGGTGGATGTTGGAGTTGTCACGTCCGTAAAACTGCGCGGTGGCATCCAGCACGGCCTGCGGCTTGTGCGTGGTGGCGGCGTTGTCCAGATAGATGAGCGGGTGACCGTTCACACGCTGGTGCAGCGCGGGAAAGTCACGGCGCACGCCTTCCACATCAAAGGAACTCAGAGAGGCCTGTGGCGCAGGGAGCGTGGCTCCTTTGAGCCGCTGCAGGAAGTAAAAGTCCTGATCATCGGACACCTGGATCGTCTGAGGAAAGGAAGGCGCGCGCTTCAGTGTGTGCAGGTCGTTTTCCACCGGCACATCCTGGTTTCGCGTGCCAAGCAGATCGCTGTAGTAGCTGGGCTCGCCGTATTCAAAGGAGTTTGTGTCGCCACGGGCATGCCCGCCGGAAGGCGGCTGCTCAGACGGTTTCGACTGCGGCTCCTCCTTGGGCGCGACCACCGTGGGGTGCACGGGTGGCGCGGATGAAGTGGTGGTGGGAAAGCCGCCGTTCAGCCCCGCATCACGCGAGTCTGCCGATGGCGGCGC